>NZ_FQLF01000005.1:2500-602500 GCF_900120175.1 Oceanicoccus sp. KOV_DT_Chl | reverse complement strand
TGGGTGTCGACAAAACCGGGTAGCAATAGACTGTTAGGGTGTTCTATTAATTCAATATCGGCAGCCAGTGTAGGCAGTAAATCAGTTGCCTGGCCTAAGGCGCTGACTTTGCCCTCGTCAATCAGCAGCAGACCATCGGCAAAATATTGATAAACGTCTGCCGCTGCAACTTGATCAGGGTCAGCAAGAAAATGCAGAATGCTTGCTCTATGCGCGGTTGCCATGTGGAGTCCTATGCGGTTGCGGTTTTGCCGGGTGGTGACTTTGCCATTAACGCTGCTGCAATTATACATAGCCTGAGCAATTCGGTACCATGTTTGCCCTTGTCGCGACGCTTGGCGATGACTTTTCTTTCAATTGCAGTGGGATAAAAACGTGTCAAACAAGCAATACATTAGTGCCCAACAGTTGCTGGACGATTCCTTTGCCTTAGGGTTACAAGTACTTGAGGATGCTTATGTCCCCGATTTTATTATCGGTGTTTGGCGCGGTGGCACGCCAGTAGGTATCGCAGTACAAGAATTGTTAGCCTACTTTGATATTACCAGTGACCATATTGCAGTGCGGACCTCTTTATATAAAGGCATAGAACAGCGCGGCAGTTTGGTGGAAGTGTATGGTTTGGACTATGTGATAAACCGTGTAAATGCCGCTAGCCGTATTTTGCTGGTTGATGATGTGCACGACAGTGGCTTAAGCCTGCAACAAATTGTGCAGGATTTAACAATCGCCTGCCAGGACCGTATGCCAATGGTGCGTCTCGCTACCCCTTATTACAAGCCCGCGAATAATAAAGTGGGTAAGGTACCCGATTATTTTGTTCATGAAACGGATGATTGGTTGGTGTTTCCCCACGAGTTAGTGGGATTGACCGCGCAAGAAATTCTTGGCAATAAGCCCGGTGTCGACGTGTTGAAAGAAAAATTAATGGCAAAGGTTGATTGAAAAATGTTATCTGATCTGTTGGCGCCATGTTATTTGCTTTTAAAATATCGATTTTTATTCATCGAGTCTTTAATTGTTTACCTGATTTAATCGGTTAAAGGCTGGTAAACTATTGATCTCGTTTATTGGCATTGCAAATAAGTATGAATCCGGTGGCGGTATTCGAAATTGTAAAGGTCATTTCGTGTCATCTTTCGAAAAATTGAACTTTTTGAAAACAATTCCCAGTTTTTATCAAGTAACTGTGATGTGTATTTTTGGGGCAGGTCAAATATTATCAAAACCCGTTAACTAGAAACTTAGCGACCTTTATCGGATTTTTTTTGCATCATACTATTATTGCTCCCCTGTTAATAATAATGGAGTTTTAAAAATGATAAAAAAATCCCTTTCCAAATTTGTCGCTGCATTGGCATTCTCTTCTTTGGCGGCTGTTGCTCACTCTGCAACGGTTACCGTTTCCGGTCAAATTGATTCTGCCTCAGGCGCGTTAGCTTCACTCGCACCCGCTGGCACTCCTTTTACTGGTGATTTTGATTTTGACACGCAGCTAAACTCAGCCATGGTGCTATTGTCAGGTTTTTGTTTTAACACTGACGCCGCAGGCCAGCCGCCCTCAAGTGCAACCTGTCCAGTGACTAAATCCGCTGTTCCGATTTTTGCTCAAGGCGAAACGGTTTATACCGGTGCGGTAAATCCTCCAGGAACCGTGTTTGATCAAGCGGGTACCACTTTTGACGGCACTTCTGGTTTGTTAGCCATTCTGGCTTACTCACCATCATTTGGCGTCAATATCGCTATTGATATGTTGTTTAACTCAGATGGCACTGGCACCTTAACTACCAATGCTGGCTTCCTTGGTGGCGCTACTGGTTCATTGACCTGGAATGCCCCTTCTGAAGTACCTGTACCTGCAGCAGCCTGGTTGTTTGGCTCGGCGGTTGTTGGTTTGGCCGGTGTTGGTCGTCGTCGTTCGACGGTAGCATAAACGTTGGGCTTTGTTGTTTAGGTCTCAACTCATAAGCCTCAGCTTTCTTGGGGTTTGATCAAATGGTTCTCTTCGGTGAAACGGGAGGACCATTTTTTTTGCATGGCGGGTCGCTGAGCGAGGCGAGTAATTGAGATCCGTGGAGTGGATATTTTCAGTTTATATCTGAGTTTAATTGTTAAGTTTAAATTTCTTGGATAGTTTGCCGGGGGTTGCCCGGCGGCAAGTCACTTCTTTTGTCTAAAAGAAGTAACCAAGAAAAGTGATTCCCCGGTCAGTCGCCCCTGCGGGTACACTGCGCTACTCAGAAATTTGCGGCACGCGATCCGAACTCGCCTTTTTTGATACTCAATCAAAAAAGACTCAAACATTCGGTCGCTCTAAGGGCCGCAAATTTCCTCCGTTGCTCGCCTCCTTTTAGGGGAATTAAAGTCAAGGGCATGAATCGCTTTGCGATTCACTAGGGGATATTTAAACCTTATTGGCCATCAGATCACATTGTCTCTTGATCTATGCCTGATTGTGAGTATTATCCGTTTCATAACAAAAACAATGCGTTAGGGAAGAATGACAATAGCACGTTAGGATATTTATACTGACCATTCTGTAATTTATCCCTTTTGACAACATATACCGACTGGTCGGGTTGAAGTAACTTATGCCGACTGGTCTATATAATTAGCGTTAGGTTTACCATGAATCGAGCCCTATTTATCATCGTAATTATGTTCAGCATCGTCGGTTGCGATTCCGGGAACGAGCCGCCAAAAGGCTATGTAGATTCTTGCTATGGTGGCGAATGGAGTGAAAAGTTAGTAGGTAAAAGCCCTGCTTATTCCGCCGTTATTGATATTCAGAAAGACCAATGGCCAAAACTTAAGGGAATTCTTGCGCAGCTGGCAAAAGATAATGAGCTAGATTACTTTGATTCAAGTAGGGAATCGGAAACCTTATCTATGTTATATGTTTCGGCATGCTCCAAGAAGGGTTTGTGGGTAAATTTTGACAAGCGAGTGTGGTCATTTGAGGGGGGCGAGCCGCACTCCCCACTACCTCTAATGGCGAAGGTCTACATCTATGATAACGTCAATATTTGGGAGAAAATCCCAAATGACTTGGATAATTTACTCAGGTCAAATTGGCCTAAGGCAGTCGATACAAATCATGGCTATAAATCAAGTCTTCAAGATTCACTGTTTTAACGGGAAAAAACCTAACAAAAAGCTGCACACGGAAACATTTTACTACGCTCGTTTTTGTGCATTCCGCTGCGCTGCATTTTTTCACAAAAACGCTCTCCGTAAAATATTCCGGTGAGCTTGGCGTTGTGAGTATCGAGAATATGCACAATGAGCGATGAAAGTAGAACTGCAGAAGATTTACACAAAGCCGGAGAACTTAAAGAAGTAAGTGAGCTACTCTGGGCTGAATATAACAAAGCTAGAGATCTTCAGACTAAAGCAATTGATGATTTTGATAAGTCTCTTTGGCTTACAAATTCTGGCGCTGCCACAATTACAATTGGATATATTACATCGTCTGATAATCCTACAATTATGCAGCTAATAGGATCAGGTATATTCGTTATGGGTATACTTTCTCTAGTGGCAATGAAATTTATCGGTGAATATAACGCAGTTAGAGACTCCGAAAGACGCTTTTCTGCTTCAGGGTCTTTTTTCAAAAATGGCGCGAAATTGTCAATTTTCGAAAAAATCCGAGACAAGAAATTTGATCGTTTAACGTGGTTTTATAGAAAATTTAAAGCGGCTGCAGGTCTTTGTTTTGTGGCTGGCTGCATTGTTACGTTAGTAGGACTATATCCGCTAATAGAAGGTAAAACTCATAACAAGGGGCTGCATTCGACCTCCGGCCACAGTCACCTTTTGTGCAATAAAGCCGCACAAAAGGCGCCTGCAGCCTCCGGCGAATGAGCACGGCGATATGTATGGAAGCTTTTTATGAGTTTTAAAGGTTATTTTTTTATATTGATTCTGGCTGTCTCTGGCTGCACTACCTATCAGCTAGAGCCAGTAGTGGAACAAGCCACCGAGGAATCTCCCAAAAAATACATTCTTATTCAATTAGTATTAGTGAAAATACAAAAGTATGGAATAGGAATGAGATCCTTGAAAAAACTAAAGAATCCCTAGGTCATAGCGTAAAGCTAGACTCCATCCCAAAAATCACAACCCAAGCTAAGATCAATTATCACCTTGATATAGGTATTAAGTATTGGCACAGAGGAGCAGGTGGCGATGCTTTTATTAGTGCGCTGAGCTTAGGTCTCATCCCAACCTGGGGAGAAAATAAAGACCTCTTCATATACATATTTGACTTATATAAAAATGGGGAGCTCCATAATTCGCAAACCTATTCAGTTAATGAAAAACATTATAGCCATATACTCCTTCTACCTTTTGCAATCATAGATTTTATGGCTCCTAATAAACCAATTGAATACTATGTAGAGGCCCTACATGCTAATAAAAACATATAAGGCCTGGTAGGCGTGACTGAACCTCCCCCGATAAAGTAGATATCAAGTCCTTTGATTTTATTATTAACTGTACCCCGAAGGGGGCGACTGACCGGGGAATCACTTTTCTTGCTCACTTCTTTTAGACAAAAGAAGTGACTTGCCGCCGGGCAACCCCCGGCAAACTATCCAAGTAATCAACACTAAAAATTAAACTCCCATACTAGTAAAGAAACAATCACTCCGTAGCTCTGGATCCCACGCCTGCGCGTAGGATGACGACCTGGAAATCAAGTTTCAACTTTGCATTTCATAGAGTTGGCCTTGTATTGATAAGCTCAAATGCTACAAATGACATTTTATCCCGGACAGCAATGCGCGAAAGCCGGGAATGACAAGCAGCTAAAAACACCAACCACCTACCACATCAAATCACCAGTAGCCGTACCAAGAAACCCGGCATCCGCCGTCAACGACCCAGTACCATCGTCATTAAACGTAATATTGATAATGATATTCACACCAAAAGACGGTGAATAAGCCAGTAGTGCCAGTACCCCTTGATCACCATCGAAAGTGGTACCCGCTTGAGTAAAATCAGTACCGGCGGGGTTGACTGCGCCGGTGTAATTACTGTTGCCATTGGCATAAATCGGTACTGCGGTTTTGGTGACCGGACAGGTTGGGCTTGCCGGTGGCAGTCCAACGACGTCAGTCGCAAAACAGAAGCCGCTAAGGAGTACTTGTGCGGAATATAAATCGCCTTCAGCTAAATCAAATTCACCGGAGAAGGGGGTGCCGACGGGGGTGAGTGAAGCCAGTGCACCAGTAGCCGCAGTGATAGTGCCGGTTAAAATAAACGGCGGCAGAGTAGCGGTTATTTGAGCTGTGTCGCTATCGCCAGTGCCATCCGGGCGATTGTTCACGGTCATCTCTACGACATAGTCACCGGGTTCGCGGATACTATCCAGAGTGGGTTGCGCCGTTGTCGGATTAAGTAATGTTGCCGGCGTACAATTAAAAACGCTGCAACTGGGTTGCGACACAATGATCCAACTGTAAATCAGTGGATTATCAAGCGGGTCGGAACTTGCACTGCCATCCAGTTGCACTGATACCGCGGTGGGTTTGAGGGTGATGTCGGTACCGATGGTAGCCATGGGCGCAATGCCTAACGATTCTCGTAAGTGCGCTTCCGCGTCAGCTGCGCTAACCAAGGTGGTGGTCACCGATCCGCTATTGGCAACCAGGTTGGCGGCGTCAGTGGCAAATGTGAGGCTACTAAAATCGAGTGTAAGTGATTGTGCTTGCAAGTGAGCATCGTCGCTGATTTGAATGCCGTTGCTGGCATCGCCGTCACTATCCAGGCTGAGTAGTAACCGGGAAATATTGAGTACGGTGTTGTTGGCGATGGCGGTAGCACCGGCAATATCCAGAGGTGTGACCACGGCTTTGGCTGTGGTGCTGGTAAAGTTAATGCCGCCAATTGAAAAGACTACCGATTCTCCCTCAATATAACTGAATTCACCGCTAGCTGTGGTGAAGCCTGATTGGGTTTCAGTCGTAAAAGCGATATTAGCTACCGCCGCGTCAATAAAAACACCGGTGCTGATTGTGGGTGCTGGATCAGGTTCGGGCTCGGGATCGGTTTCAGGGTCAGTTTCAGGATCGGTTTCAGGTTCTGGGCCGGGTTCCGGTGCGCTCGGAGTGGCGTTGGGTAGCGGATCAAATCCATCCTCGACTGATGGTGATTCGCTGCTGCAGCCAGCTACTAATAAAGACATTAGCAGTAGCGTGGTGGCGCAGTGCGATGCTGTTGTTGTTTGGAGGCGAGTGGCTCGGGAGTGAATTAAATCTTTATTTTTTATCATGCTGCTAACCTCAAAAAATTAGGCTCTGGAAAATAGGTTGAGTCGGGAAGTATCGGTTTCAAGCTGAAACTGGTGACCATATCTGTGCGTACAGCATGCGTGCTAACGCGCTGTGCAAGTCATTTATTATCATTCTTGTTGCTAATTAATTTACCTAACGCGAGTTGCGGGTTAAAGGTCAGGCATCGCCATATTCGACGAAATTGGCACTTATTAACCTGCGTCTAAAATGACGGGTGTCATTAAATGTCAGCTTAAATGACTCTGAATTTAATGGATATATGCGGCTGGCTGGATAGCCGTTAAGATTATTTTCGATCAATTTGAGCTTGGTATCACTGAGTAATTGCAGCTGGCCAGTATTGGCTATCGTTGTTGATCACATAAAAATAACATTGAAATTCAGAACATTAATCACCGATAAATATTCGAAATTTCTGCTACAGAATAATTTTTAGGCGGGTAAAAAATGACAGTACAAAAAATAGTTCCGGTCGTATCAGCGTTGATGCTGGTATTACTGGCGCAGCAGAGCAGTGCGCAATTAGAAGAAGTGATAGTGACCGCGCAAAAGCGCGCCGAAAGCCTGCAGGATGTATCGGTGTCGGTATCTGTAGTCACCGGCGAAAAACTGTCTGATCAGGGTATTTCCCGCGTTGAAGAATTATCCGTGTACATTCCCAATTTAACGTTATCGGAAACCGGTATTGGTACCCAGTTATTTGTTCGTGGTATTGGTTCAGGGATTAATCAGGGTTTTGAACAGTCGGTAGGGACTTATGTTGATGGTATTTACTATGGTCGCGCGCAGCTAACGCGCTCACCTTTTTTTGATATGGACCGTATTGAAGTATTGCGTGGTCCACAGGTGACGTTATTTGGTAATAATAGTATTGGCGGCGCGTTATCGCTTAATACCGTTGCGCCTAGCCAGGAAAGTGAAGCCAGTGTATCGGCACTTTATTCTCCGGAATACGGCGAGACAGAGTTTACTTTGATTGCCGGCGGTGCACTGACTGATAATATCAGCGCCCGAGTCGCCTACCGTAAATTTGATCTCGACGGCTATTTATATAACGAAAGTTTAGATCGGGATGAGCCGCAGCGGGATTTTGAAACCTTGCGTGCCTCCTTTAAGGTGGAGTTTAGTGATGCAATCGATTCCACGCTGAAGTTGGAGCGATCGAATTTTGATGTTGAGGGTCGACAGATTGCAGTGTTAGGTGGTATCAAAAATTCATTTGGCGCTGGTAGTAGTACCTCTGGTTTTAGTTTTGCCGGTGGTAATGTGCCAAGCCCGACCGCCAATATGACGTTGGCAGAGATATATAATAATCAGAATTTTTTCGGCAATACCGATTACCTGGCTGCCGATGGCAATTCATTAGTATTCAGTCCAGACGGAAGTAGCCGCTACAGTAATGGTGATTACAGCGACAACACCACCAATAATGTGACGCTTACTACGCGTTTCGCCCTGCCAGCTGAATATGAGCTGTCGATGATTTATGGTTATCTGGATTATGAATATGACGAAGTCTGTGATTGTGATTTTAGCGGTCTCCTTTTGTTCGATTACAACACCATGGAAGACTATCAGCAGCAAAGTCTGGAATTGCGTTTTACCTCGCCTGGAGGACAAACTGTCGATCTCATAGGCGGTATTTATCTGCAAAAAGATACGCTTGATTATGACGATCAATTGCGTATCCCCGAGACCGGTTCAGCGATTCAGGATGTAGTGGCTGGCATCGCATCGGTGGCCGCATTGGCGCCGGATCTGGCCAGTGTCAATGTGCCGCGACGTTTTGATCAGGACAATGAGCAGCAGGCCATTTTTGGTCAGCTTACCTGGAATCTGGCGGATAATTTCAGAGTGATGGTGGGGGCGCGTCGCTCGCATTATAAAAAGGAAGCTACCCGGATAATGGACTTTGTTAATACCGATGGCAGTCTTCCGGATGATAACGCTGGCTCAGCACTGGCTCCGGGTGGCGGTTCGCGCCTGGAAAGTCTGGACTTTCTATTCGGTAGTGTTTTTGGTGCCTATCGTCACACTGAAGAGGGGGAGAGAGAGCGTTACAAAACGTCTTATAACGTTATTGCTGAATGGGATTTGAGTGACGACATTTTATTGTACACATCGTTGACTGAAGGCTTTAAGGCGGGTGGCTATGATGTACGGGCTAACTCTCCTACCTCTTCTAATAAACAACCTGATAATGCCTCGATACCGGTCTCACGTCCCGGTACCTTTGAATTTGATGATGAAGAAATCACCGCCTATGAAGCGGGAGCAAAAATGCGCCTGAGTGATTCAGTCGAATTGAATATGGCGTATTTTTATACCGAAATTGATAGTCTGCAAGTCAGCACCTTTGATGGCAGTGTCGGTTTTAATGTTACCAATGCTGGTAGGGCTAGAACGCAAGGGGTTGAGGCCGAGTTGCGGGTGGCGTTAACGGATAACTTACTGCTAATGGCTTCAGTGGGTACGCTGGATTTTGAATTTTTGGATTATGAAAATGGCTCTTGTATCGGCTCTGACGAATTAATCATTCAGAATAATCTTCAGTTGCCATTGCAGCGCAACTGTCGCTTGCAAATAGATAGCAACAGTCGTGCGTACCTGTCTGATATGAAAGGCGAGACTAATATTTATGTTGCGGATTATTCCGGTTTGTTATCGTTGGCTTATAACCGCGAAGTATTTGGAGTATTACAATTTAACGGCAGCATAGATTATTCATTTACCGATGAGTATTTTGCCAATGAAAATCTTGACCCTAATATGAAACAGCCTGCTTATGGAAAATTTAATATTCGCCTGGCACTAAGCGATCTGGATGAGCAGTGGACCGCGGCATTATTAGTACGCAATGCTACCGATGAAACCACTATAGGTTTTGCCAATAACGTGCCGTTGGCAACCTCACAATTTGCAGCGCCCAGTTACTATGCCTTTTATGATCAGGGCAGAAGTTGGGCATTGCAGCTTAAATATAATTTTTAGGACCGATGTTTGTGGACTGTCCGAACCTCGGTAGAATGATAGTCTTTAGTAGTGATTGTTGATCTAAATTAGGTGGTTGTTTGAGTGTTTAGGATCAGGTATTGGTTTAGGTTGGCGGCGATACGGTAAAAAATATTTAAGCACTGTGTTAGTAGTACAGAGTCAAGAAATAGCGACGTGCATGGGTGATTACCCTGCTCGTCGAGTTAAGTGTCGAGTAACTTATTTCGCAGGTTTTAATCTAGCGAATTCTGCTGAATCGGTTACCAGGTTTGCTGAAACAGGCAGCGCTACACTGCCTTCGCGCAGTTCGGAGGGTTTATACCCTGTCCATTTTTTGAAGGCGCGACGAAAATTCGAGGCATCGCTAAACCCAAGCTGTTCTGCAATTTCACAGATAGTGAGTTCAGTGTCACTGAGGTACATGATGGCTTGAGAACGACGAAATTTATCGACAATGGTTTGGTAGTTGTTGCCATTGTCGCGTAATTTTCTATACAGACTGCTTTTCGATAGATTTAATTGTTGCGCCATAGCTTCCAATGAAGGAATATCGGGCAGGGTTTTCGCCAAGGTGGTATTGATCTGCTCGCAAATAGAAAATCGCGACTGCCAGTGTACTAATACCTCACGGCAGTGGCGCTCTTTGATATTGCGTACCGGTTCATTGGCAGTAGTGATTTTACTTTTAAAGAACTCCCGGTCGATACTGATGCTATTGCTTGGGGCATCAAATTCTACCTCGCAGCCAAACATTGATTCATACATCTTCCAGTGAGGTGGTTTCGCATATTTAAAGCTGGCTCGATGATAGCGTAGGGGTTTGCCGGTCATAAACCGTGTTTGGTGCAACCAGCAATAAAACAGCGACTCGGTTAATAACCATTGGGTGGGTTTGGATACTTCCTGTTTACAAATTCTATCGACCTCGATAGTGCATATGTCGCCATTCCATGACAGGTTGAACTGCATGGAAAGTGAGAGCAACGGGAAAAACTCCATAAAATGTTCAATCGCTTGTTCGATGTTGTTGCAGGACATTAATAACTGGCCGACGGTGCCGGCGCCCGCCAAATTGAGCAGTTTTCCATATTGAAAACCCAGCCCGGTGGCTGCTGTAGGTTGCAGTGATTGTTCAAGAATGGCTAGGTATTCGGCTGGACTTATGCGCTTGCGATGGTTGAAAAGTTTTTGCGTGGAGCCGTTAAAGCCGCGCAAGCAATAGCCTTCTTCTTTGAGCACCGTTTGCAGCATGGTGACATATAAAATGCTCAGTACTTCGTCATGTAATGAAAACCTGGCGTGAGAATATTTCATGTATCTGTGCCCGACTTGGGTGTAATGTTGTTATTAGTGTTATGCAGTTTTTGCTGGCGCGTTATCAGCAATACCTTGATAGCGGTATTTTATTTTTTGGTGTTTTTGCACACGCTTGTTTCCGCTGACCATAAGTCGCGTGAATAATTATTATGGCGTAATGTACGCTTCACCATGACTTTTGGAAGGTCTATACTTGCCAATATTCGGTCAGTTACAGCCTTGGTTAATAATGTATAGCTGTTCTGACTTGCTGACAGAGATCTTTAAACGGTATGCCTGCAAACGATAAACAACCCTGGGATGGCCTTGTCCTGCATCCGTTATACAGTGAAATTTTGCTGTATTTGGCTGGAGCTCATGGTGTCTCTGTGGAGCAGTTGTGTGATGATGAGCAGATGCAGCGGCTCAAATCACGGCAAAATCCTCGCTGGTTTGTCGCTTTGTTGTTGAAGTTGCTGGAAGAGAAGCCCTCGCTGTCCAGTATCGGCTTTGAATTTGGTGAACATTTGGACCTGGCCAGTGCTGGTGTAATTGGACAGGCGGTCAGTACTGCCCCGACCCTGGGTTTGGCCTTCGATCTAATGAGCCGTTACTATCCTTTGACGGGTATGTATTTGGATATTGACCGGCAGCGAGTGATGGATGACATTATTGTCACGGTGGATACCGGTTATGATGATGTCCCCCAGCAAGTAAAAACCATGGTACTTGAAGCGGTGTTGGTTAGTTGGAATTTGAGCACCAAGCTGTTGTGCGGTGTGCCATTGCCGGTTAAGCAATTATGTTTTGATTATCCTGAACCCGCACACGGTGATAAATACCGTGAATATTTTAATTGCGATATTCAATTCGACAGTTTCAGATCTACGCTGACAGTAGATACAGCAGTTGTCGCACTACCAATTGTTACTTCGAATCCGGTGGTGCATCAGCGCGCGGTTAGTCATTGCGAAGCGGCTTTGTTGCGACAGGGCATTACACAAACAGTGACTAACCAGACGCGAAGAATTATTAAGTTGATGAATAATTTGCCTGAAGCCAGCCTGGATATTGTGGCTTCGAGATTAAACATTTCGCCGCGTACCCTGAACCGGCGCTTGCAAGAAGAAGGTGTAGGATTCAAAGTCTTGCTCGACGAACAGCGCTGTCAGCGCGCTTGCTTGCTGTTAGCCAAAAGTGATTACAATATGGACCAAATTGCAGAACAGTTAGGGTATAGCGACTCTTCTAATTTTCGTCGTGCGTTTAAAAAATGGACTGGTGCAACGCCAACCCATTATCGCAAAGGTAGTGATTAGAAATTAATAATTTTTTGTCGCTGTTTAAATTGGGTTAAGGTGATTCAGGTTTCTGCCCAGCAGTATTTAGGACAATGTCATCAATATAGGTAACACCATCACTCGCACTAGCATGAAAGCTCAGGGTATTTTGAAACTGAACGTTAAAGCGTTGTAACGCATCTTCGTCAATGGTGAGCCAATAATGCCCTGGTGCTAAACCGGCAAACACATAAAAACCATCGAATTCAGTGAGGGTTGTGGCGACGGTTTTGCCTTCCCTATTTTTTAGGGTAATAGGAATGCCGGCCAGCGGTGCCGGTTTCTGTTGGCGTAATATGGAGAGACTCCCCTCGGCTTCTACGGTAGTGATTACCGCAACATCAATGGGGTTAACGCCGCCGGCATGAGAATGCACTTGGCTCTTGTTTAGCAGCGGTTTTAAGTAAGGGTCGGCTAAGGTATCTTGGTTGACGGCTAACACGCTATTGCCATCGGTGCTTAAACCATCCAGATACACAATACCATCGCTGCCGGTCTTTTTATCCTGCCAGCGGTTGCGTCCCAAAAATTCCACGCCTGCCAGCGGTTGATCACCACTGGAATAAATCCCGTTGCGGTCCAGGTCATGAAAGACGCGCGCTTTAACCCGGCCGTGCTGACCACGGGATTGCCCGCTCACCGTCCAGCGGCTATTACCTTCATAGCCAAAGGAAAATTCAGCGCTTAAAAAAACCGAATTATCGCCGTGCTCGTTGAAAAACGCTGAGGCTGAAAAAGTGACTTGTTCCAGTAAGTATGAGGCGCTGATATCCATCGAGTCAGTGCCGTTGCGGGTCAGATCTTTATTTAAGCCGAGTTGCGCGCGAATACGCTGGCTGGGAAACCAGGTTAACCGGGTTGCGGCTGAAGTGAGTTCTGATTCTGGTTCGATCCGGTAATTAAGGTCGGCACGGATACTGATATTGGAGGTCGCTACCCGAGTGTAACTGGTGCGGCCGACGAAAATATTGTCGCTGTTATTATTGTCATCGAGATCAATGTAGGTTGAGTTGATGCTCAGGCGGCCATTGAATAATTGAAAGCCGAGCAAGCTGTCCCAGGTATTTGTGTCGATACCGTTTTCGAACTGGTCTTTGTTAAAGGTGATGTTGTAATTGACGGGAGCGTTGGTAAAAGGCGTAAATTGGCCGCTAAGTCGCACTTCAGTTTCCGCGTCGATCAGGCCGCCGGGATTTCTATCGCTACTAAATTCAGTGTAATTTTGATGCAAAAAAGACAATGCTGTAGCGCCTATTCGGGTTTGTCCGCTGATTAAATCAGCATGTCCTGCGCCGGCTTGCCATACCCGGTTTAATTCAATCGATGCACCGGGAAGTGCGCCGCTAAACCCCAGTTCGGTGTATTGATTATCCTCGCCGAGACCTAGCACATTTTTATGTTCGGCGGCGGCGATGGCGACAGCCAACCAATCGCTGACGCCGTGCTTTACTTGAGCATACACTTTTTTATCATCCAATCCGGCGCGCACTTCAATAACATTGCCGTACTCATCGACTCTATTTTGTTGTTCTTTGTCAATCACTGACTCGCCAAGGTTGGTAAAACTCAAGCGTCCGGTGGTTTTGCCTTTTGCCAGCATTTCATTGCCAACATTAATGCTTTGCCGTGACGATCGCTCTTGTCCCTGTGGACCGAATAAACGTAGATCGAAAATATTCTCACCATATTCCACAGGCACATCGGTAAAACGGTAGCGGCCATCACTGCCTACGGTTTGAAATGCCAGCAATGAACCATTGCGATAAAGTTCTACTTCCCAGCCAGGTGGACCTTCGCCCTCGATGAGTTTTTTGCCGAAACCGCTACCACTGGTTGCCGCGCCAAATTGTAAATCGATGCCCAAACCTTCGCCGCCAGCAAAAATCAAAGAATCCGACACTGCGTAAATATCACCTATGGCGATATATTTCAGCCCGGCTAGTAGGCTCTCATCCTGAGTTGGCGGGCGCTTGTAAAGGGTAAATATTTCCCGGTGGCTAGTGTCATTGGGCGCTTTTGTCATGGAGAAACGGCCTTCCATGCCCAATAAATCGCCGTTGGCTTGTACGGTGTAATATTCGTCATCGTCGGTTTGCTGTGCGTCTGCTGGTTGTTCGCGATGTTGAATTTGGTAGCCCATGTTGATGTAGACGAGGGGTTCACCCAGCCAGTCATAGTTATCGGCAATTTGCGGCAGTGGTTCTGAGTTTGTAATGCCCAGCGCGCGGTCGCGTAATTTTTCCCGTGCTAACTGCGCTTCTAACGGTAGCGGTTGTTCACTGTCGATAATTAAACGCAAGCGGCCGGTGTCTAACTCAACAGCCAGCGGTAGCCATTTTTTTAGTAAGCGTACATCAACATATAAATCCAGATCGTCACTGACAATAATGGCCTGTTGATTAATTGTTTGCCGTTGATCATTGATAAAGACAGAATGCTCTGCGGTATTTAAATCAAAGCGCTGGTCTTCACTAATAAACCAGCCAACAGCTTTGCCTGCGGTTGGGTCTACCTCAATAGGAAATTCGATGCTGTCAAATAGAGGTTGCAGTGGAATGACGGTGACTTCGGGAGAGGAGTAGATAAAAATGTTTTCAGCAATTTTATAATTGCCGAGATAAATATCAACAATGAGTAAATTATCATCGTTGAGTAGTGATTCGCTTATTTGTTTATCATAGCTCTCAAGGTCATCGGCAAAACCTTCAGCAAAGCCGTTGCTCGCCAGGATCAAACAGCAGAAGATTAGCCCTGCCAAATGCCAGCACAAGCCAGAGCAACGGGACAATATAATCAGTGCAAACGAGGATTGCAGCGGTCGAAAAAATGCGGGTAACAGCACTGGGAAAACGCTAAGGTAGCTGGCTTACCATGACTTACTAGCGGTCGCGGTTTCATTGCCACCATAAGCGGCATCTTCAGTAAATTCGACTTGCAAGGTGCCTTGCTCGCTTAAAGTAAATTCAGGCAGCGGCGAAATAGTAATCTTGCGGCTGTTATTGGGAACGTAGACTGCCAGCCCTTTGGCATAAGCCACCCGTTGTTTTTTGGCGTTGGCTGCGGTCCACCAAATATCCAGATCGCCATAGAGTGAGCGATTACCTTGGCGGTGAAGGTTGAGTTCGATGTGTTGTTTATTATCTGCGTCAGTAATTAAGGCAATATTGTCGATAGTGGCTTTAGCTTCCAGTTCACCGTGACGGACGATGACCGGTATGGTGACTTCAACAATGGGCTTTAAGGTAAAGTCCATTTCGCTATCGTTGTCATCCAGTACCGATTCCTGTTTTGGCAATTTGCGAAAAACCAGATGGCTACGATACTCTCCCGTCGCTAAGTCTTTCGGTTTTCTTAATACAATTCTGACTTGTTGTTTGCTGCGGGCTGGCACCGTGACCCGTCGCGGCGAAAAGCGAATCATCTTATCGGAGAATAATTCACCGTCCAAAATCTCATCCTGTTCAGTAATTTCACGAAATTTGCCGTTATCCTCGGCGCGAATATTGCGCATAAACAGCCGGTAGTTACCTTCATCATCTCCGCGATTGACGAGGGTGACGGTCATTGACCGTTGTTTTTCCAATACCACCCGGGTAGGCAATATTTGCAATACTGACTCGGCATTAGCCTTGTTATTAAGTGCGGGAAAAAAATTCAGCGCAAAAATAATTGCTGTATTGATGAACAAGTGATTTGAGAAACGGGGCTTACTAAACGGAAACATGGAATATCTACCTCGATAACGCTAACTATTATTATTGTTTTACAAACTTCTGTATTGCTATTAACAGATTTACGGACAGCGGAAAACAAACTGCCACCAGTATAGTTGCTAATTCATATTTAGGTATGGTGGATGGAGAGAAAACCGTCAACCGGTTTATTGATAGTGGGTAGTCAGGGTATAGGGAATATTTTTGTCGCCAACCGTGGCTTCAGTGAGAGACAAGCTGCCAGTGATTTTGATATCGGCTGTGCCGCTGGTCAGTGTTTTAGTGTGACTGCCAGCAATTACCGGCGTAAAGGCGATACCGTCTACTGCCTGCGTCGAGTTAACACTGACGATGACTTCTTGCCCGGCAACGCCACTAATTCTGAAAATACCGGGGGTGCTATTGCCGGTACAATTTTGACCGGCAGAAGCAGAGAGCTTGCCGGCAGTGTCCATGGTACAGGTGCCATTCAAATTACTGAGGCTGCCAAAATCCAGGGCAGTAATTTCTGCTACTGCTAAAGCATCATAGATCGATACTCTGGCAGTCGCTGCAAGCTCAATGGCTTGAGCGACAGTGCTTAACAGCAGCAGTAAAGGCAGGAGAACTGATTTCATGCGCCAGAGGGTAAGTTTTACCGACTGTCCGGTCAATAAGTGTAAGCCCTAGTGGGCTAGGTAGAACTAACTATTGGCGTTTTGTGTCAGACATGGAATCTTGCGACAGCTTATTGTTCATTCATAGTTAACCGAAACGCTATAAGACAAGCTAAGACTACCTTCTGATACATTATTAAGAACCAGGTCGCCGACAATATTCAAAGTACTCTTGCCTTTGTTATCCAATACGCGGCTACTGGCGCCAACAATGACAGGTGTTAGGCTGACGCCGTTACTGGAGCCGCCTGCGACTAGAATAAAAATGGAATAGTATTTGGTGCCCGATAGTTGAAAGCTGGCGCTAGTGCCAGTACCCATGCAAGTCTGGCCATTTAAACCACTTAATATACCTTGATCATTCATCCGGCAAGTGCCGTTTTCGTTGGAAATCATCCCAAAATTTAACTCATCGTTAGCACTAATCGAGACGGCTTTATTCTGTGCCGACAATAGCGGGGACAGTATCATCAGCGCAATCATCAGCAGAATATTAAGCTGCTGGCGTGTCGAGTTTATAAAATTCATGACGTTAAAGTATCTTGGTAGTTATGCTGTTAACTGGCCAGGGCGGCTAAATGGCCAACATTTATTGAGAATTGAAGATAGCATAATGCACACAGTGCTGTGTGAGATAAAACATTAAGTGAAGATGGAGTGGGGGAGCGGTATTGTTGAAGATGTATTAACCATAATAAAAAAGGCAAGCACCCAAGCAATAGCTGCTTTAGTGCTTACCTCTAATAACAAACGACTACTTTTGTTATCTATTTTTAGCGGTAACTCTTATTGGTAGTTGGCAGTAAAGGTGTAGGCAATGTCCTTGTCGCCATCAGTTGCACTTGCTAGTACCAGGTTACCGATAACAGCAACTGTAGCTGAACCACCCGTCAACGTTGCAGTGCTGGCACCGTCGATAACAGGGGTGTAAGTAACACCATCAACCGCTGATCCAGCAGTTACGCTCAGGTCAACAACTTTACCGTCAGTACCGTCTACAGTAAAAGCGGCTGGTGTTTCTGTACCAGTACAGCTTTGGCCATTGGAGCCGGTTAAAGCACCGCCAGAGGCCATAGTACAAGTGCCGTCTTCGTTAGTGAGGATACCAAAATCAATTTGCGTGTCTTCTGAGATTGACACAGCGGTAACAATTTCTACATTTGCATTGGCAGAAAAGTCGGCAGCGGTCGCTACAGTGCTTAAAGAGATAAGTGACGCAGCGGCGATAGGTAAAATAATTTTATTCATGTTCATAATCGTAATTCCTGAAAATTGTGTTGCAGTTTTCACTGCGTGTTTAATTGTTAAATCGAGTCGCTCAGCAAAGCTCCCGGCTATTTTTTTAAAATACTGTTTTAGCTCTCCCAACAACCAGTATCTTTCTCCCTTATCAATTTGCTCCCTGTCTCTCAGTGGTGTTCGTATTGTCGTTGCCAGCTGCGAGTGTTTTTTGATAACGAGGAGGGTATTGCAGTCGGCGTGCCAGCTTTGCTCTGCCGCCCCGTGCCAGCGGTGTCAAAATGGGTCAGGAGATATAAGGGTTTATACCTATAGTGATGATTTATAAGGTTTTTTTATTGGTGTGCCAAAAATATTGCCGACTGTAAAGCATGTCAGTAGTGTGAGCCGGTTCAAAGAAATGAGGAGTTAAGAAGATAGGTTGTATAAATATATATTGCTGATAATTTGCAAAATGATTCGCAATATACTAATTATTAAGGAGTTTTTTCGCACATTGCCAAAAAATACAGTGGATTGCTTCAATTAAGGAATCATCGTTAGGCAGGACCAGCTTCTTTATAAGAAGTGAAACTAACAAGCATTAGAGTCTATGGAAGACTGAGGGGATAGCTGAAACTATCGCCAATAAAATAATAATTAACTTCCTTTGATAAGTGACCAGTAATGCCAAGTAAAACCAATACGATCCTTTTAGTAGACGATAGTTATGCTGTGCTCAGCCAATTGATGGATTTAATCAATGCTGAAAACCATGTCATTCATACCACTCACAATGTCGATGATGCGATTGAGCGGTTGGCGAATATTAATCCGCAATTAGTCATTGTTTCCATTGAGCCTGAGCAGATGGCTGAGTTGGCGATTATCAATTGGATTCGTAAGCACCAGTTGCCAATCGCCGTCATTGCTGTTTCAACCGATCCCAATTCTGAAGTCGCTGCCTCCGCAGTCAGGGCCGGAGCCACTGATTTTTTGAAGTTTCCGGCTTCGCCAGAAAGATTAAGTATCAGTATTGAACAAAGTATTCAGCGCTTAGAGGCTGAAAACCAAAGCGATAAACTGGATCATCCTATTTACGATGAGTCTGCCCTCGGTTTTATTGGCGCGGGCAAGTCCATGCTGGAAGTCTCCAAGCTGATTATCAGTGCCGCCAAAAGTGATGCCAGTGTTTTTATTACTGGTGAAAACGGTACCGGTAAAGAAGTGTGCGCCCAACTGATTCATCAGCTTAGTAAACGCTGTGATAATCAAATAGTGCCTTTGAATTGTGCGGCGATTCCTAAAGATCTGGCAGAAAGTGAGGTGTTCGGCCACGTCAAAGGTGCGTTTACCGGAGCCCATGCGGATCGCTTGGGGGTCGCTGGTTTGGCTGATAAGGGCACTATGTTTTTGGATGAGATCGGCGAAATGGATCTCGATTTGCAAACCAAACTGCTACGATTTTTGCAAACGGGCACCTTTAACCGTGTCGGTAGTGGCGAGCTACAGCAGGTTAATACCCGTTTTATCTGTGCGACGAATCGCGACCCCTATCAACAAATTGCCGAGGGTTTGTTTAGAGAAGATTTGTTTTATCGTTTGAATGTTATCCAGATTCACCTGCCGCCATTACGTAATCGTGGCGACGATATCCCGGTGTTTGCCCAAAACTTTCTGGAGAAATTTGCTCAGGAAGAGGGTAAGCGGTTTAAGGCTATTTCTGAAGAGACCGAAACCTTGCTGCGCTCTTACTCCTGGCCGGGTAATGTCAGGGAATTACAAAATGTCATGCGCAGTATTGTGGTGCTGCATGATGGAGAAACGGTTATACCATCAATGCTGCCGCTATCAATCATTCGTGAGAAAGGTGAGCGTCGTCGCAAAGCCGGTGATAGCGTGCCACCACAATCAACTGAGGTCGCCGAGTTGAAGCAGCAGGCTGAAAAGTACCGTGGTATGCCGGCAGCTTTGGTTAACTATAATCAGATTGTACCTCTGGATGATTTAATCAACCATGCCATTGAAGTCGCTATCAATGAATGCAACGGTAATGTAGTAGAAGCAGCTATGCATCTACAAGTGAGTGCTTCCACTCTATATAGAAAGCTAAAAACCAGGAATAGAGAGCAGAGAAGGGAAACCGCTCAGGCTTGAATGATATTACAGATTAGGTCGAAGTCATTCCCGACTTGATCGCACTAATCTCCGGGATAAATCTGCAACACCCCTGATAAGTTAAAGTCATCCCCGACTATGATCGGGAATGACGCATAAAAAAGTCTCTAGCTTAGCGCAATTTAGATTATCGATGATAAAGCGGCAATTCATTCCTGATCTTGGCAGTCTATGAAAAAGTTGACGCAGTTCACAGTTTCATTATCCAATCAAATAAATTCAAAATGTTTAGCTGGGCTAGTTTATTTCTATGCTAAGTTGAACCTGACTACTTTATTTATCTAGGTTTTTTAGCGGCGTATTTTTCTAATAAAAGGCGCGCTGTAATGAAAAAAAACTTGGTAATCGTTGACGGTTATTCCGTCGGCCCAGCTTTATACCAACGCTTTGCGGAAGTTTATAACCCGATACTCTGTTCTACCGGACACGAGTTACGGTTATTACTGGGCCGTGTTAATGCTGATATGTTTCTTATTGAAACGAATTTGCCCTGTATGCAAAGCGATGAAGTGTGCCGAATGATTCGGCAGGCACCTGAGTATCACAGCTCGCCTATTATCTTCTTCGGCAATAAAATCAGCTTAAAAGCTGAATATTTGGGTTATGAGGCGGGAGGGGATGCGTACATTAATAAGTATGATGATATTGATCAATTACTGCTTCGTTTAGAAGGCTATCTTCACCAGAAAACATGCCAGACTAAAAGACAGTTAGAAAACGGTAAGCTCTCTCAAAACGCACGCTTAAACATTAGCCAGCAATGGAGTTGGGAAGTACTCACAGCCAATCTAAAAAATATTGTTGCTAGTAGAGATACTGACCAATTGGCGAACTCAGTCATTAATAGTTGTGAAGAGCTTAGTCTGAGTAACAGCGCTATGTTCTATTTACCTACTGGCAGTAAATACTTTAGCAGGCTTGGCGGTAATCATGCTGCTAAAGAATATCAATTACTACTAGAGGCAAAACAAGGTGGCGATATTATTGCCATGGGTAATCAATTGGTATTCAATGCGCGCAATTGTAATTTACTGGTGCGAGATAAACAGCATGCTCAATTGAATACGCAGCAATTATTGCCCATTATGAAAATCATGCTGAAGAGTGCTAGTGACACTTTGGGTTTATTGGCGTCTCGATAGTACTGAATTTAAATGGTTGTAGTAAATTTTACTACGACTGACTTTTTTTCCATTGCATGGGAGTGACGCCATACCAGCGTTTAAAGGCGCGAGTAAAGGCGGTGTTATCAGCGTAACCTAAATAATCTGAC
Source organism: Oceanicoccus sp. KOV_DT_Chl (assembly GCF_900120175.1). Lineage (NCBI taxonomy): Bacteria > Pseudomonadati > Pseudomonadota > Gammaproteobacteria > Cellvibrionales > Spongiibacteraceae > Oceanicoccus > Oceanicoccus sp. KOV_DT_Chl. The sequence continues at coordinate 581,527 of NZ_FQLF01000005.1, read as the reverse complement.
AGTTGAATAATAGAAATATCCGAGTTTTCCAGCCGCTCCGAAGCAATGCTTTTCCGCACTTTTTCCAGTAAATCTGTAAATGAAGAGTTCTGTTCTTTGAGCATGCGATGAAGTGTCCGGCGGTGTACAGCCATGATGCTGGCGACATTATCAATGGTGCAGTTGCCTGTAGGAAGAGTGCGGCGGATGATGGTTTCGACTTGTGAGCATAAGTCAGTATCCAAATGATGTTTTAGTTGACCAATATGAGTTTGCAATATTTTCTTGAGTACGGGGTCTGCTTGATAAATGGGTTGCTTTAGATAGTTTTTGGGAAAAACTATTTGGGTTTTTTCCTGATTAAAGTACACCGGCACTTTAAAAATTTTCGGATAAATTTGAATGTTATCCGGAGCCTTATGAGTGAAGTTTACAGAATGAGGCTTCCAGCCAGCTCCACAAACAGCCTTAAGGATTATCATTCCTTCAGATAAAGCCAGTTCGTTGGTTTGTCGCGCACACTTAATTTCTCCTCTGGTAGTGTAGATTAAAAAAGCAAAATCACCTTCAACTACTACTTCCACGGTCGCGGCTTCTTCTACTTGCAGGGAAAAATGTTGACACAATTCATTAAGCGCTGATCCCACGTCATCAGATTGCTGCATTACATAACCGATAACCCCGAGTAAATTAATATCCTGTTTTGACCCAAGTAGTGCGCCAATGTGAGGGCAGCCGCTGTGAGTAGCCGCTGATTGCAGGAGTTGTTCAATCTGCTCATAACTAATGACATCATCACCAGAGTGTTCAGTAAAAAAAGTTGGCGATAAGCCTACCTCCTTGAGTATGGCACCAAGGTCACTATGGAGTTCGTTAACGAGTTCTGGAAATCCTGCCATTACAGCAAGGCGAACATCATGCATTTCAAATATTCCATGTATAAAAGTGATAACCCTCTGATGTGTAAGTGTTATTAGCTTGTCACCAAATGTCAACATGATGTCACCAAAACACGAGTTTTAAATGGGGGAGGGCAGTACTCTTTTTCAATCGGTATTTTTGCTTAAAAAAGAGTTAGTTGCTCAAACAATAACAATTACCGGTTTGATTAATGGTAGTCCTAGAGTAGAGAGGTCAGCTATGTTTTCTTTTGATGAAATGCCAATGCCAAGCTTGGGGTTAGGAGGCTTAGAGGCCGATTTAACAGAAGAAGAGCGTGCTATTCAGGACGTTGCCCATCGTTTTGCCAAAGACGTAATGCGTCCGATCGGGCAGCAGTTGGATGCGATGACAGCAGCGCAAGTGATTGCGCCAGACTCGCCACTATGGAGCTATTTTCAACAACTTAAAGACTCCGGCATTCTCGATCTGGAAACCATGATGGCCATGGATTATGAACAGAAGGCTCGTATTATTCCGTTGATTTTTGAAGAGCTGGGCTGGGGTGATTCCGGTTTGGCCGTGTGTGCGCTTGCGACTTCTTTCCCTGCCTTTGCGGCAATGGCCAGTGGTGATGAGCAGTTGATCGCGCAGTTTGGATCAAGGCTGGGCTGCTGGATTGCGACCCAGCCTGACCGTGGCAGTGATCTTGTGGATGTGGAGTGTGAGGAAATCTATCCGGGCTCTCGGCAAAGTAAACCCAATTTGCAGGCAAAAATTCAAGGCGATGAAGTGATTGTTAACGGTCAATCTTCAGCTTGGGTTACCGGTGCTCCTTTGGCGGAAACAGCTCTGGCGTATATTCCCTGTGATTATGGTGAAGGTATTTATAACGCTGAGGGAGGATTGCATCAAATCGCGATATTAATTGATTTGAATGACCCAGATGTTAGCAAGGGTAAACCGCTGGATAAGCTTGGGCAGCGTCCTTTGCCGCAAGGTGAAGTATTTTTTGATGAGGTCAAAGTGCCTATTAAAAATGTACTGGCTCAAGGCGATAAAGCGGTGGGCAGTTTTCATGGTGCTATAACGTTTGGCAACATGGAAATGGGGTTTACCTTTACCGGTGTGGCCCGCGCTGCCTTTGAGCATGCATTGGCTTATGTGCATGAGCGCAAGCAAGGCGGCACCGAAATAATCAATCATCAAAGTGTGCGTTTGCGTCTGTTTGATCTTTGGCGAAAAGTTGAGGCGGCAAGAGCAATGGCGCATCGAGTGGCGAGTTATAACTATAGTAGCCATGGTCCACATTTATTAGCGTCTGTTACCAGTAAAACCTTTGTCACCAGAGCTGCTTATGAAGTGGCAAGTGAAGCCTTGCTGTTGTTTGGTGGTAATGGACTGACTAAAGAGTATCCGATAGAAAAAATTGTGCGTGATGCGCAGGCAGCGTTAATTGAAGACGGTGAAAATAATATTTTAAGTTTGAAAGGTGCTGACTGGTTAAGCAAGTGGTACAAGGCAAATAAATTGTAATTAAGAATAGTAATTAATTGATTGAGGAGTTAACAGCATGGCTACTAAAAATCCGGTCGTAATTTATGGCGCTAGCGGCTATACAGGGCGCTTAATTGCAGAATATTTACGTGAATACGAAATACCATTTATAGCTGCTGGTCGTGATAAAGCTAAAGTTGAAGAGGCAATGACGCATGTTCCCGGTATTGAAACGGCGCAATTTGAAGTAGCTGAAGTTAGTCACGATGTCGATGCTTTGGCGGAGCTTTTTGCTGGCGCGCAGGTGGTCTGTAACACTGTTGGGCCGTTTATAAAATACGGTGAAGTCGCTGTGCAAGCCGCCCTGAAGGCCGGTGTGCATTATCTTGATACCACTGGCGAGCAGTGTTTTCTGATTGATATGAAGAAGAAATACGGCAAGCAGTTTGCCGATGCCGGTTTAGTACTAGTACCCAGCATGGCCTATATGTATGCGACACAGGAAATTGCTGCCCAGATCGTACTGGAAGAGGATGGTATCGACAGTTTGGATACTGGTCTATTGGCTTCCGGTGTTCCTACTTACGGTTCTACCCAGAGTATTTTCGGGATGTTTATTACTGATAATCTCTATCTGGAAAATGATCAGTTTGTGCCCTGGGAAAAAGCCCGTGGTTGGGAAATTAATGTCCCCGGCCGCATGATGACGCAATTGGCACACCCATGGGGTGGTGGCAGTTTGCCGGTGTGGTTTAAGGATGATTGCCGCGTGAAAAATTGTCGGCAGTTAACCTCGTTTACTAACCGTCCGATGTTTGAACAGATTATTGAATTACAAAAACATTACGAGGCCAACATTAAGCAACTACCAGAAGCAGAACAACTTGCAGCGCTGAGTGCTATCGGTGAGCAAATGCAACCGGGTATGCCGCCGCGCGAAAATATGTTGCAGCATCGTGCGATTGATTTTGCGATGGGTGTAGGTACTGCAGGCAGTCGTACCTGTGTTATTCGTACCGGCCCAGGTTATTTACAAACCGGTGTGCTGCAAGCCGCCGCCGCGCATAAATTAATTAACAACGGTCCAGACACGTCGGGTTTCTGTTCGCCAGCGCAAGCTTTAGGGTATCGCTACTTGCTAGGTGCGTTGAAAAACTTCTTCCCGGTTGAAGTGGACGTTTATTAAATTTTCTGTTCTTTTTTAGATTCTCAACAGGATGTCAATTTAATCGCCGTTGCATGGATGCATCGTAGCGAGTAAGAGGTGAGATTGTGCGCGTAATAGATTTTTTTGATAAAGGGGTAGACCTTTACCCGAATAATCTGGCTTTTGTAGAGCCCGGTTCGGATTTTACCTATCGTGAAGCTGCGGAGCAGTCACACTTTATTGCCTCGACCATTCGGGGAAAGGGTTATGGTAAAGGTTCAAAAATTGGCATTCTAGCGCCTAACTGCAATTTGGCATTTCTTGCTCTGCTCGGCTTGTTTCGATCTGAAGCTATTTGGTTGCCAATCAACCCACGTAACGCCAGTGATGCCAACAATGAATTGGTATCAAATTTTGGTGGTGAGTTATTGTTTTACCACAGCGCTTATAAAAACGAAGCAATAGCGATGAAACAGAGTGTGCCTGCTATTCGCGAGCTGGTTTGTCTTGATAGCGGTACTGAAGAAGGTGAGTCATTGGCGCAATGGATTAATGATTTTCGTGAGCCCTTTGAAATGGATGAAGAAAACCCTGACGATATCATGGCCTTGTTTCCTACCGGCGGAACTACCGGAAAGCCAAAGGGTGTGATGATTACGCATAAAAATGTTGAAACGTTTTTTGCTAATTACTGGTCAGCTTTTGATTATAAGGATAACTCCCGGCATTTAGTAGTTGCGCCAATGACGCATTCGGCTGGCTTGCTAGGTTGTGCGCATTTTGCTCGTGGTGGTAGCAATGTAATGATGGCCAAAGCAGATCCCAAGGCTATTGTTGATGCTATCGAAGACTACGGCATTACCCATTTTTTTATTCCGCCTACTGTGCTTTATATGATGTTGGCTTTGCCTGATATTCGCGAAGGAGATTATTCAACCTTGAAGCATATTTTTATTGGTGCTGCGCCGACCTCACTGGAAAAACTCAAAGAAGCGATTGATGTGTTTGGGCCGGTAATGTCTGAAGCGTTTGGCCAAACTGAAGCGCCAGCATCGATAACGGTTAAAGCGCCGTGGGATTATATGAATGCTGATGGCAGTATTAATGAGGCGCGCTTGCAGTCTATTGGTCGTCCTGCAGCCTTTAATAAAGTGGCCATGCTGGATGACGATGGCAATGAAGTGAAGCGTGGTGAACGCGGAGAAATTTGTGTGAAAGGTGATTTGGTGGTGCCGGGTTACTACCAGAATCCACAAGCTACAGCCGAAATTCGCCAGTTTGGATGGCATCATACCGGTGATATCGGAGTCATGGATGAAGATGGTTTTGTCACCATTGTTGATCGCAAAAAGGACATGATTATTAGTGGTGGTTTCAATGTTTTCCCCAACGAAATTGAGCAAGTAATTACCCGGATTCCGGAAATACAGGATTGCGCCGTTATCGGTGTGCCTGATGAGAAGTGGGGTGAGGCAATTAAGGCCATTGTGCAATTAAAGCCGGGCATGCATATTTCTGAAACAGAAATAATAGCTTTTGTAAAAGAAAAACTGGGTGGTGTGCAGACACCCAAAAGTGTCGACGTTATTGATGACCTTCCACGTAGCCCAGTAGGTAAAGTATTAAAAACTGAGCTACGCAAGCAGTATTGGTCGGGTCAAGCTAGAGCAGTAAATTAAGGTGATAGTGAAGATGTCAGGTGTGAATATGAATCAAGAAAAGTCTATACCCTATTCACAGTATTACCAGTATATGTTCTATAGCGCTGCGCTATTTAATATTTCTGTAGCGGTAAGTTTAGTGGTGGACTTTGAGTCACTTTATTTTCTTATGGGTGGTGAAAATATTTCACTCGATCCAATTGCCAGACTTTTTATGCAGTTATCGATGGGCGCAGTATTTTTGTTCGGTGTTATGTATGGCTTGATTGGTCGCCAGCCGACGGCTGTCGGCAATAGTGCGCTTGCTCTGTTGGGTATTGTGGGCAAGGTGTTTTTTTTCTTGATGATGACGGTATATGGTTTGAGAGAAATAATACCCTGGGGTTTTGCTTCTTTGTCGTTTGTGGATTTGATTTATTCGCTATTATTTTTTGAATACCTTCTGCGTTATAACGGACAGTTGAAACATTCAGAAAGTTAATAGTTGAATGCTGGCTAGTTAGAGGCAATGCTTTGAAAATTGTATTACTGGGTGCAACAGGGCTGACAGGTAGACTGCTACTTAAACAGTTGCTGAGCCGTGGAATCAAGCCAGTGTTGGTAGGACGCAATCGAGATAAATTGCTATCGCTGTCACAGCAGTATGGCGGATTGGATGTTGGTATTGCTGATGCTCAGGATTTTACATCTTTAAGTAATCTGCTGAACAAAGGTGATTTGCTAATTTCTACAGTAGGGCCTTTCTGTGAGCTGGGCGAGGTGCCATTGCGAGTCGCAGTAGAAAAAGGCGCTCACTATATGGACTCAACCGGCGAGCCGGCATTTATTGCCTCGGTCTATGATCAGTATGAAAAAAGATTAGAGAATACATCAACGGTTATTCTAACTGCTTGCGGATTTGATTATGTGCCGGGTCAATTAGTGGGTGCTAAGTTAGCGCAGGAGTTGGGTGCTGAAGTGGCTACCTTGAATATTTCTTATGCCCAACCCAATGGCGGTATTGTAAGGCTGAGTGCCGGAACAAAATCTTCCTTGGTGAAAGGGTTGTTTGAACGCGGTACTTTTTATAATAACAAACAGTGGCGCGAAGATTTTCTGGGAGAAAAAACTCACAGTATTGTGGCGGGCGATAACAAAATAAAAGTCATTTCTGTTTCTGGGTCAGAGTGTTTTGAGTTACCACGAATGTATCCTACCCTTGATAATGTGAATGTGTATTTAGGTTGGTTTGGTCCTTTAGGGGGACTGGTGAGTTGCATTAGTCGTTTGCAGCAAAAGCTTTTAAAAATTCCGGGTTACCTGAAAATGATGCAGGCACTAGCAGCGAGAGTGCAATTTCCTGCAATTAACGTTGAAAAAATTACTGCTAAAGATGAAGGTGGATCACTGGTTGTAGCAGAGGCATTTGATAGCAACGGCAAGCTAATTAAACAGTGTACGTTGTCGGGTCACAACATGTATTACTACACTGGCGAGATAATGGCCTGGATAGTCAGTAAAATTCAACGCGGCGAAATAAAAGCCTGTGGCGTAGTCGGTCCGGTGCGAGCGTTTGGGTTGGAAGCATTGGAGCAAGCACATATCGATATAGGTTTTTCTGTGCATTAATCCGCTTCGCAACTAATCCCCAAAATAGCTGGTGGCAATTACAGTAATGAATAATTTTGAAACACTTTGAAGGCTGCTTATGAATATTAAAAAACACTCAAAAATAACAGTTGCGATATTGCTGGGTTTATTTGCTCTAACCCAGTTGGTTATTCAGGCAGTCGCTGCAGAACAAACTGCTGCCATTAAATCAAGCAGTGGGCAGTCTTTTTCCCGCTATGCAGATCGTCAATATCCGACGAAATTACTGTGGGGTGATACGCATTTACACACCGGCTTGTCAGTGGATGCGAGAGCTTTTGGTGCCACTTTAACGCCCGCAGACGCTTTTCGTTTTGCCCGTGGCGAACAAATTACTTCCAGCCTTGGGGAAAAAATTCAACTGTCACGACCACTGGATTGGTTAGTTGTCGCTGATCACTCGGATGGTTTAGGGGCGATGAATGAGATTGTCGCTGGTAACCCTGGGTTATTGATCGACCCTAAAGTAAATAATTGGCATCAGCTGATTAGTGAGGGTGGGCAGTCAGCGTTTAAAGCAACAATGGATATAATTGCCACCATTTCCAGTGGCGATGTACCAGAGGTGCTGAAGGATCCTGATTTTGTGGGCACCATCTGGGAAGATTACGTCAATGTTGCGGATAGCTTTAATCAGCCGGGTACCTTTAGCGCAGTGATTGGTTATGAGTGGACATCGACAACCGGCGGAAATAATTTACACCGCAATGTTCTTTACCGCGATAGTGGTGAATACGCCAAACAATTACTGCCGTTTACGGCTGCAGAAAGTGATAATCCGGAAGATTTATGGCAATGGTTGCAGCGCTATGAAGATATAACCGGTGGTCAGATTTTGGCGTTAGCGCACAATGGCAACATCAGCAATGGCATCATGTTTCCTGAAATTAATCCTGCTAGTGGTCGCGCACTGGATAAAGATTACGCCGAAATGCGAGCGCGCTGGGAACCGCTTTATGAAGTAACTCAAATCAAGGGTGATGGTGAGACACATCCGTATTTATCACCTAATGACGAATTCGCCAATTATGAAACCTGGGATCAATCTAATTTGGGGCCGGTAAAGAAAAAACCCGACATGTTGCAATATGAATACGCCCGCGAAGCCTTGAAAAAGGGTTTAAAGCTGGAACAAAAATTGGGTGTGAATCCCTTTAAGTTTGGCATGGTGGGTTCTACGGACAGTCATACAGGGCTGGCGACTGCGCAAGAAAATAATTTTTTTGGTAAACATACTGGTGTTGAACCCGCTGCCAAGCGCTGGCAGAAACAAATTGGTCATTTTGGTGATGTGATCTTTATGGGTTGGACCATGGCGGCGTCAGGCTATGCGGCTGTATGGGCAGAAGATAATTCGCGCGAAGCAATTTTCGATGCGATGAAGCGCAAGGAAGTGTATGCCACTACCGGATCAAGAATCGCGTTACGCTTTTTTGGCGGCTGGGAATTTACTGCAGCGGACACGCTGGAGCGAATGCCGGAACGAGTAGGCTATCGCAAAGGCGTGCCGATGGGAGGAGATTTAACCCGCGGGCCAAAAAATAAAGCGCCCACTTTTTTGGTGGCAGCGATGAAGGATCCACTTAGCGGTAATTTGGATCGTGTTCAAATCATCAAAGGCTGGCTGGATAAACAAGGCCAGACCCATGAGCAAGTGTTTGATGTGGTGTGGTCGGATAATCGCAAACCAGATACGACCGGCAAGCTACCGGCAGTGGGTAATACCGTGGATATAGAGAGCGCAACCTGGACCAATACGATTGGTGCTACAGAGTTGTTAACGGTTTGGGAAGATCCGGATTTTGAGCCCAGGCAGCGCGCGTTTTATTACGCGCGGGTGCTGGAAATTCCTACACCGCGCTGGACTGCTTACGATGCCAATTTCTATCAAGAAAAGATGTCAGCTGAAGTGCCGATGGTGACGCAAGAGCGCGCGTACAGTTCACCCATTTGGTATACGCCCTAATCATTTCAATCGCCGCGCTTTATGTAGAGCGCAGCGAACAAAGTGACTTGTTATTCCAAATACTTATAGTTGTTGTTTTATTTGGCCCTTTTTTACTGTCAGCGTTGTCTTACCTTCAAAAATGGGTGATCGGCTTGTCACCAAATGTCAGTGAGCTGTCACCAAAAAACGAGTTTTTATCGAAGTGTGGCGTTAGTCTTTGGCGCAGATGTCCCGAAAAAAATAAAAGTGCCCATGTAATTTTGTATAGGAATAGAAAATGACAGAAAAAATTGTAGTTGCGGGTGTCGGCATGATTCCTTTCAAAAAGCCAGGCCAAAGTGATAGCTATGATGTGATGGGCTCGCTGGCGGTACAGAGCGCGTTAAAAGATGCCGGCCTCGAATACTCACAAATTCAATCAGCATTTGCCGGTTATGTGTATGGCGATAGCTGTGCCGGGCAAGCAGCGCTTTATCACGTAGGTATCACCGGTATCCCGATTGTTAACGTCAACAATAATTGCGCCAGTGGTTCCACGGCGTTCTCTTTGGCCTCGCAAGCGATTAAGCATGGCATCGTAGAGTGCGCATTAGCCGTTGGTTTCGAGCAAATGCAACCCGGGGCTATTGATCTGGTTTTTCCTGATCGTCCTGGCCCCGTTGATAGACACACCAAAGCCGCGGCAGATTTAGTTGGTTTGAGTGAGCAGGAGCGGCAGCTACCTCCTGCAGTACAGTTATTTGGTTGTCAGGTGGATCTCACCAAACAAGCGTATGGTATTGATGACGTTGTCATTGCTGAAATCAGTAAAAAAGCCAGACGCCATGCGCAGCATAACCCTTTTGCCATTTTTCGTGAGCCACTGACCACCGAACAGATTTTAGCGGGCGAGCCAGTGTTTCGAGGTTTACGTAAGCTTTACGCTTGTCCTCCCAGTTGTGGTGCCGCCGCCGTCATTGTTTGCACCGAGTCATTTGCCAAGCGGCATGGATTGGATTACAGCGTGCAAGTGATTGGGCAGGGTGCTTGCAGTGATAAAGCAGAGTTTTTTAAAGGCGATCCATTAGACATCATGTTCCGGGCACTGAGTCGCGATGCGGCAGATCAGGCTTATCAGCAAGCAGGCCTTGGGCCTGAAGATATAGATGTTATTGAGCTGCACGATTGTTTCACCAGTAATGAAATTTTAACCTATTCCGCTTTGAACCTCTGTGCTGATGGTGATATGGAAAAGTTTATTGTCGAAGGTCAAAACAGCTATGGCGGACAAGTGGTGGTTGGCCCCTCAGGTGGATTGTTAGCCAAAGGTCATCCATTGGGTGCGACCGGATTAGCGCAAATTACTGAATTAGTTTGGCACTTACGTGGTGTCGCCGGTGATCGACAAGTTGAAGGTGCGCGCACGGCATTGCAGCACAATGGCGGTTTGGGCAGTGCCGGCTTTGTTAATATTTTTCAAAAAACACATTAACTTTCAGAGCAACGTTAGGCGGCTGGTTGTAGCCGGTGGCAACAAAAAAGGTAATTATTAATGAGCGATTTTAATGGGAAAGTAGTCATTGTCACTGGCGCGGCTGGCGGTATCGGCAGAGCAACTGCCATTCAGTTTGCGCAGCAAGGTGCGAAGGTAGCGGTAGCAGATATCGATGAGCAGCGGGTCAATGAAACCGCAGCAATGATTGGCGACAATGCGCTTGCACTTACTGTTAATGTTGCTTCTGCAGATTCCTGTCAGGCGATGGTAGCAAACACGGTTGCGAAGTTTGGTCGCCTGGATATTATTTTTAATAACGCGGGTATTTCTGGCGAGCGTGCCTATACGGCGAATCAAACTCTCGAGGCCTGGCACAAGGTTATTGATATCAATCTCAATGGTGTTTTTTACTGCACGAAATTCGCCTTACCGGAAATGTTAAAAGTGGGTAGCGGGGTGATTGTGAATACCGCGTCGATTGATGGCCAGATCGGGATGGCAACGATTCCACATTATTGTGCTTCCAAGCACGCTGTTATCGGTCTGACTAAATCCTGTGCTATTGAATATGGTCCTCAAAATATTCGCTGTGTGGCGATTGCGCCAGGCTATGTGAATACCCATTTGACCCAGTCGGCCTTTAATGAAACTGAAGCTGCGATCATGACCTCTATGATTCCGCAGCGGCGTGCGGCTGAACCCGATGAGGTTGCGAATTTAGTGTTGTGGCTGGCATCGGATAAGGCGTCTTATGTGACTGGTTCAACACACACGATAGATGGCGGAATAACCGCTGGCTTTGGGGATATGCGATCAGCGTAACCTACAGAATTTATGAAACTAGAATTAGTTAATTGTATTTTGACGTAATGGTGGACTTTATCTAATGGGACATTTTTATTCGCTGTCCCCAGTTGTCAATAAACTGTCCCCTGTTATCCAGTTTCAATTAACGAGTTGTTTAAGATGTATTCAGTCAGGTGAAATTGTAGTGCTGCTTATGGACCTGACGGAAACGAATTGCCAGTAAGAAGTATTGAATCAATGCACCTTACTAAACAGTTTTCAATTGGAGATTATATAAATGAGTGATAACAAAAAATCCAAAACCCTTCTGGCTGCAGCCATTAGTTTAGTGATTGCGGGTCAAGCCAGTGTGGCCTCGGCCGGTAGTTTAACCATTGAAGAGATCGTTGTAACGACCACTAAACGCCTGGAAGCGCTGCAAGACGTTTCTGTCTCTGTTTCTACGGTTGATACCGAGTTTATGCAAATAGCCGGTATCTCTGATATTGAAGATGTCTCAATGCATGTACCGTCGCTGACGGTATCGACTAACTCCAGCCCCTGGAATACCAGCTTCCGTATGCGCCGCATTGGTAACGAGGGCAACATCCCTACCTTTGAACCGGACACCGGTTTATTTATTGATGGCGCTTTCCGTTCACGCTCCGGCTTAGGTCTTGGCGATCTGGTGGATATCGAGCGTATCGAAGTACTGAAAGGCCCACAGAGTACCCTGTACGGTAAAAACGTTACCGCCGGTTTGATCAGTGTCACCACCAAAGCGCCGACCGAAGATTTTGAAGCGATGCTGGAAGGTTCGGTGGGTGAGGATGATTTATACGTTGCCAAAGGCTTTGTGTCTGGCGGATTGGCCGAGAATGTGTTTGGCCGTTTAACGTTTTCCCATTCCGAACATGATGCGTTGATGGACAATGCCTCTGGTGAGGATGCCAACGAACTTAATAGCACATCTCTGCGTGGGCAACTGGTACTGGAACCAAGTGAAGATTTAGCGATTCAATTAACACTGGGTGCGGTAGAGCGCGACTTTAATGGTTTGGTCGGTGAGCCGGAGTTTTCAACTACGGCACAAGCAGTTTTTGCGCAGGCGCAGCGCTTTCCAACCATCTCCAATGCCACGCCATTGGCTGATAACAAATTGGGAAATTACAAAATTGATTACCACCCTGACACCAGTACCTTTAATCAGGAATCTTATGAATTCATCGCTACTGTGGATTACTATATTGGCGATGTGATGCTTACATCGATCAGCAGCTATGACGAATACGACGTTGTTTCGCATCAGCAATCGGCGGCGCAGTCCCCTATAGATATCCTCTCGTTCCGGGATGACACTTCGGGTTATTCCTGGAGCCAGGAATTCCGTTTGACCGGTGAAAGTGGCGATTCGCTGGAATGGATCACCGGTATTTTCGCTTACCACAATAACTTCCAGCGCGGCACCGATAACAAGCCTGAGTTTGTGATGGGGGCTGATATTGAAGAATTGGGTTTTGCGTTGCTGGCACCTAATCTCACCACCCAGTTAGGCGCTGATCCCATAGCTACCTCGATTCTTCTGGGCAGCGGTAACCCGATTGCTAACGGTTTAGGTGTGGCGGGTGATACCGGTGATTTCTACAATGAGCAGGATACCGATACCTTTGGTATTTTTGGTCAGTTTACCTGGAGTATCACGGCTGACTTATCAATGACAGCGGGCTTGCGCTACAGCTACGAAGAGAAAGACGCCACACTGATTACTTCTTATACCAATAGTCCTTTGGCTACAGCAGCGGCACCTGCCTTTGCGTTACCGTTAGCGGCCCCTGGCGGTCTAGCAGGTCTTTTGGCCCCGGATAATAGCTGGGCGCCGGATGATTCATGGGATGCGATTACCGGTAACGTAACTCTTGAATATCATGTCAATGACGACGTAATGATTTACGGTACTCTGGCACACGGTTTTAAAGCCGGTGGTTTTAATCTGGGTTTTGGTACCTTGCCTAATGAGCAGCGCCCCTTTGATGAAGAGACTGTGGACACGCTGGAGTTTGGTTGGAAGACCCAGTTTTACGATAACCGTTTACAGGTCAATGGTTCGGTCTTTCACACCGAATACACCGACTTTCAATCAGCGGCGTTTCAGGGTTTGACCTTTTTGGTTAACAACGCGGAGCAAGTGGATAACACCGGTGTTGAATTCGACGGTTTGTTTTTAGTATCAGAAAGTATCAGCGTGAATTTTGCAGTGTCCTACGTTATTGCTGAATACGATGAATACACACGCGGTTCCTGTTATATCGGTAGAGCGCCGGACAGTGCTACCCAAGCAGACAAGTGTGATTTGAGCGGTGAGGAATTACCGTTTGCACCACGCTGGAAAGCTAATAGTGGTATTCAATATGAAGCGCCAATGGGAGCCGGTGATTTTTATAGCCGCGTCGATATTGCCTGGGTAGGCAAGCATAACCCCAGCTCGGAATTGGATCCGCGTCATAAGCAAAGCGATTATGCGATGGGGAATGTCAAGCTAGGCTGGCGCACAGAGAATCTGGATGTATCCCTGTGGAGTAAGAACTTCACCGATCAATCCTATGCGATTCAATATGCACCGGATAACTTAATGAGTGGTGTTACCAGAGCTGGTTCTCATCAGGGTTTCTTTAATGACCCACGCTCTACAGGTGTCACTGTTCGCTACGATTTTTAAAGTTTAAACCTGGTTACAGCGGGTGAGGTTTCACCCGCTTTTTTATGTATTTTCACTGGTGGAATAATCGAGGAAAGATAATTAGGCTCTAATATTCGACATCATCGCTTGCCAATAATGCTATGACAGTAGTGAGTTAATTATTGGGTATGTTTGTCAGATGAATTACAGTGTTAATGCAAATGATTGCCCATTGTCACCCCCGCCCCTTTTTTCTATCGTAAAACCAATAGCTCTGTTTACTACAATTTTTAATCATCGCGAATGAGTGTGCTGATGGTTAGATGTATTTCTCCTGATTTTTAACAGGGAAAATTAACCTTAGTCAGACAATAAAAACTGTTAGTGTATTTTAAATGTGATTTACTAAACAGAATTTAGTAATAATAAGGCCGGGTTAAAGCGTTAATGACTCTAAATGGTGTGTGTAGTTTGTTAGCGACGTCATTCCGGTGATGGCCCAAGGTTATGTAGGTGGAGTCAGCTACTTTTGTTTCTGATAATAGACAAGGACTACTAAATTCACGTAGTCTGTTTAACCTGTGTTGTAGTAATCTATAAACTAGAGTGAAGTTATAAGCTAAATATTGGGAATGAACGTCTATGCGCGCCAATATGAAGTTGCTGCTATGGGTCAATGTGTTGGTAAATGAAGTTCATCGGTGTTTAGTCCTGATAATAGGCTGGTCCTTGCTGATGAGTTTGTCGTTAGCTTCCATGGCAGAGAGCCCGGCATTGAATGTTGAGCGCGAAATCAGCATCAGAAGTTTTCCTTTTTTTAATAATAAATTAGCACAAGGCTGGTGGCAGCCGTTACGGCAGCATATTTATACTAATACTGGCTTAACAGTCCGTATTTCAATACCGGATGATTATGCGGCTTTATTCGATGAGGCTGCTAACGGTAAGTATGATTTGTATTTGGTTCCAGACCATTTTGTTCCATTAATGGTAGAGAGAGATACTGTAAAACCGCTGCTAGCGATAAATTTAAATTCACAACCCAGAATTATTTATCGTAGAGATGAGGGCATAGAAGATGTCACTCAACTGCGTGATAAATGTATTGCCATGCCTGATAAAATATCGATGGCGTCAATGTGGGCTGAGGAATGGTTGCTTACAAAACAAATAAGCTATCAGGTGATGCGGCTTCCCAATTTTCCAGCGGTGGTTATGAGTGTGATTTCTGGCCAGTGTGAAGCTGGTGTTATCACTTCCAGTGCGCTAGGCAGTCAGCCACCTGCGTTCCAAAGATTAATCAGGGTTGAAGAAATTCCTACCAGCGATAAGTACTGGGCAGGAATAGGAATTGTTGCCAATGATGCTCTTGATATCGAGCTGGCGCAAAGAATTCAAACGGCGTTGTTAACTTTTGGTAAAACACCAGCCACAATAGATTATATTAAAAATCCCTTTTATTCAGTGCCAGTTATCATGGATAACAACAGGGTGGAGTATTTTTCAAAGCAGTACAAAGCCTTATTACCCGCATTAAAACATGAGTTGGTAGTGGAATAATTTTTCCTATCGCTCAATAGTAAAGTAAAGGATGTTTTAGGTTGTCATTGATAAGTGAGTCGATAACTGCTTGTTCATTTTCAGGATAAAGTGTCTGGATGGTTAAGTTGGGTTCAGACGCATAGGCAGTGGTACCGAGTGCCCCTACCGTTGAACTCACACTAAAAAATCGCTGAAGTTTGCCGTTAATCTCCATTTGTACTTTAAAACTGGCCATGGGTTCCAGCTTGCTGGCGCGTTGCTGCCAGTCATGAGGGACGCTGGGATGCTTGGCTAATTTAAGCGGTAAGGCTTTGTCTTGTTCTTTGTCACTAAATAAACTTTGTTGGGTGAGAGACATGAGGATTACCGATAAAGTATCTTCCCAGTTGCTAATAATATTTCCCGCGCCTTCACGACTAAAAATAAAATCATAAAAGTTACTCACCTGATTTAATTCTTTGGTGTTTACACTGTTACTAAAAAAACTGACCCAGCCACGATTAACCATCAGGATATTACTGGATCTATCGAGTAAAGTGGTGGGGTAGGGGTCTAGTGCCCGCAGGTTCATAGTCATGGCTTTACGTAGCCATTTTAATTCTGCGGAGTGAAAATCCACGGGTTTTTCTATGGCGGCGTAACCTGCTGAAATTAATAGATGATTACTATCCCTGTCACCAAGTTTGAGGGCTTTGGCAATTTCAATCACCATGCTTTCACTGGGACGGCTGCTGCCATTTTCCAAGCGGCTGATATGACGTGGTGAACTATCCAGCCGCTCGGCTAATTGTTGCTGACTGACACTATGCACTGCTCGCCAGAATTTCAGAAAGCGACTAAAGGGGAGTTGGAGGTGAGTCTGCTGCAAAAGTAAATCTCTAGTGTCAGTTAATAACCTATCGACGGATTGTTCTCATAGATGTTGTAATAAGCCAGACATCAGATGTCATGGTAACGTCCGGGGCGTTGGTGGACAATAGCGGACATCATTCGCCAAACTTCAGGGTTTTACCATGGCTGCTCCAATCCTTGATCGCCGCGATCTGGAATTTATGCTCTATGAGCTATTTGATACTGAAGCCCTCACCCAGCGGCCCCGGTATGCCGACCATAATCGTGAAACTTTCCAAGCGGCAATGGATACCGCCCAGACTATCGCTGAAAAATATTTGTTACCTAATCGATTGAAGGTAGATCAACACCAGCCTACTTTTGACGGTGATAGGGTGCAGATGATTCCTGAGATTAAAGTCGCTTTGGATGCCATTGCCAGTGCCGGGTTGATCTCTCCCGGTGCTGATTACGATGACGGTGGGATGCAGTTGCCGGCTATCGTCAGTGCAGTTGCCAATGGCTATCTAACCGCTGCGGGCAGTACCACAATTGGTTACATCAGTCTGACCAACGCTAATGCGAATTTAATTGATGCCTATGGTAGTGATGCACAAAAGCGGCTATGGGTTGAACCTATGCGCTGTGGTCGCTTTGCTGGCACCATGGCTATGACTGAAGCCCATGCGGGTTCGGGTTTGGCGGATTTAACGACCATCGCGGAAAAAAATGAAAGTGGTGAATATTTCATTACTGGCAATAAAATCTTTATTTCCGGTGGCGATCACGATCTCAATGAAAATATTGTGCACTTGGTATTGGCACGGATTAAAGGTGCGCCCAAAGGGGTGAAAGGGATTTCGCTGTTTATTGTGCCCAAGTTTTTAGTCAATGCCGATGGTTCAATGGGTAAGCGCAATGATGTCAATCTTGCGGGGCTGTTTCACAAAATGGGTGGGCGCGGGCAAACCTCAACCTCGCTCAGTTTTGGTGAGAAGGGTGGCGCTGTAGGCTATTTGGTGGGCGAGGAGCATAAAGGTTTACGTTATATGTTCCATATGATGAATGAAGCGCGGGTGATGGTGGGTAGCGGCGCGGCCTTACTGGCATTAACCGGTTATCAATATTCTTTGGATTACGCCAAAGAACGCCCTCAGGGTCGCTTGGCTTCTTCCAAAGACCCCGCGTCAAAGCCCGTTAATATCATTGAACACGCTGATGTCAGGCGCATGTTACTTGCACAAAAAGCTTATGCAGAAGGTGCATTCTCATTGTGTTTATTAGGGGCTCAACTAGCCGATGATGAAAAAACGGCCGCTACCGAACAAGAGCGTCAGCGCGCGCATTTACTGCTGGATTTTTTAACACCGATGATTAAAACCTGGCCGTCTGAGTATGGACCTAAAGCGAATAGTCTGGCGATTCAGGTATTAGGTGGACACGGTTATATTAGCGAGCATCCGGTGGAAATGCTTTATCGGGATAATCGCCTTAACCCGATCCACGAAGGTACTACGGGTATACAGTCCTTGGATTTGCTCGCACGTAAAGTACCGATGAATAATATGGCAGGTTATTTAGCGGTCATTGAGGAAATGGAAAAAACTTGTAGTCAGGCGCGTAGTGATGTTGAGCTCAGCGCTTATGCCGATGAACTGTCAACCGCTATTGCAACACTAAAACAAACTACTGAGGCCTTGCTCGGTGCCATGATGACTAAAAATATCGATTTGGCATTATCAAACTCAGTTAAATACCTGGAGTTGTTTGGCAATATCGTCATTGCCTGGATGTGGTTGCGTCAAGGTATTGTGGCAAATCAGGGCTTGGCGAATAAACCGCACCAAGCAGATGAGAAATTCTATCGTGGCAAATTACAGGCATTAAAGTATTTCTTCAAATTTGAACTGCCTGAAATATATGCCTGGGCTAACTTACTAACCGGGATGGATAGCACCAGTTTTGATATGGATCCCCAGTGGTTCTAAATCATTAGCGAATAAACAGTACTTAAAAACAATAGGAAAAGGAGTGGTGCAATGGCACAAATTATTAAGCGTGATGAGGTGTCTAATTATGTGGGCTTTAGCAGTGAACCCTCAGAGTGGTTTACCGTTACTCAGGATCAAATTAATCAGTTTGCGGATTGCACGCTCGATCAACAATTTATTCATGTCGATCCTGTGGCAGCAAAAGAAGGACCATTTGGTGATACCATCGCCCATGGTTTTTTGACCCTGTCGATGTTGACGCATTTTGCAAAAGGGTTTTCGATGGTTATCGAGGGTGCCCATACGTTGGTCAATTACGGTTTTGATAAAGTACGTTTTTTAACACCAGTGAAAGTGAATAGTCGAGTTCGTGGCAGAGCGACGTTTGCAGCTATCGAAGAAAAAAATCCCGGTCAATTTTTATTACGTTTACAAGTAACCGTTGAGATTGAAGGGGAAGATAAGCCAGCATTGATTGCCGAGTGGATTACAATGCAGATGCTTTAATCTAAAGGTTTATTAAGAAACTACTGAAAGAAACAGGTTGAATAAAATTATGACAATTAATTTTGCAGGAAAGGTCGCTATCGTAACCGGTGCGGGCAATGGTTTGGGTCGCTCGCACGCATTAGAGCTTGCCGCTCGCGGTGCCAAAGTCGTGGTTAACGATTTGGGTGGAGCACGTGATGGCAGTGGTGGCGGTTCGGCTGCAGCGCTGGAAGTGGTTGCCTTAATCGAAGCGAACGGTGGTGAAGCCATCGCCCACGGAGCCAACGTCGCCAGCTTTGATGAAGTCGAGGATATGGTCAAACAAGCGTTAGCAAAGTGGGGGCGGGTTGATATTTTAATCAATAACGCCGGTATTTTGCGTGATAAATCTTTTTCAAAAATGGCGCTGGATGATTTTCGTTTAGTGATGGATGTGCATCTCATGGGGTCAGTGAACTGCTGTAAAGCAGTATGGGAAATCATGAAAGCCCAGACTTATGGTCGTATAGTGATGACCACTTCTTCGAGTGGTATGTACGGTAATTTTGGCCAGACGAATTATGGTGCTGCGAAAATGGCCGTGTTGGGTTTGATGAATACGTTGGTTTTGGAAGGAGCTAAATACAATATTCGAATTAATGCATTAGCCCCAACGGCAGGAACCCGTATGACTGAAGACTTAATGCCGCCAGAGGTATTGGCGATGTTAACCCCTGAAGCCGTCACTGCGGGTGCCTTAACCTTGTGTCACGATGATGCGCCTAACCGGATGATTTTATGCGCGGGCGCCGGTGGTTTTGCCACTACCCGTTTATTTGAAACCGAAGGCGTGTATTTAGCTCCCGCAGATCAAACACCCGAAAATGTGTTAGTACACTGGGCGCAGATTAATGACTTGGCTGATCAACGTGAGTTGACAGAGGGATTGAAACAGTCGGAGAAGTTTTTAGGTAAGGCGTTCAATCATCTGCAATCAGAATAATGGCTGATTGTTTGTAGCAAAAAAAAACCGGCCGAAGCCGGTTTGATCTACTTAGTTGATCCCTAACTTGGTATTACAGTGAGTCCATAAAATCACGTAGTTCGTATTTGAACAGACTCTTTTGCTTGCTGGAGGAAATCTCAGCTTCGCCATCACCTGCTTGCTCACCGTAGTTGCCGAATTGGGCGTGGTTACCGCCTTCAATTTCAACCACTTCAGTATCCGCTGGTAATAACGCCAATGACGTAATAACTTCCTCTGGTGTTTCTATCAGGTCGTTAGTTGCGTAAATGGTAATTGCTTTAATACCGGTAGCTTGCATTGGCAGTGCGGGTTCTGAGCCTAATAAGATCAAGCCCTGCACCAGTCCTGGGTTGCTGGAGATAAACAAACTACCAATAACGCCACCTAAAGAGTGACCACCGACTGCCCATTTTTCCATGCCGGGATTGGCCAGAATCGGTTCAATCGCCGCCATTGGATTGGTTTGGATAATCTCCACACCATCACCTTTGATAATGAACGCATCTTGTTGAGTGATACATAAGTTGCGGGCAACTTTTGCATACGCTTCAGCGGCGACACCACCACCAGCGTACAGAACCACGCCACGATTATCACGACGATCGGCATTGGTGCGAACAAAACTGTAGTAATTACCATGATCGGTAACCGTACACAGTGAATCGCTGTCCAGTGCGCGTAATGCGGTGCTATCCGGGCCTGCGA
Source organism: Oceanicoccus sp. KOV_DT_Chl (assembly GCF_900120175.1). Taxonomy (NCBI): domain Bacteria; kingdom Pseudomonadati; phylum Pseudomonadota; class Gammaproteobacteria; order Cellvibrionales; family Spongiibacteraceae; genus Oceanicoccus; species Oceanicoccus sp. KOV_DT_Chl. Next base: position 561,286 of record NZ_FQLF01000005.1, on the reverse strand, counting down.
TACCGGGTACAGGATCTGGATCAGGGATGGGGTCTGGATCGGGCGTAGGATCTGGGTCAGGAGTCGGGTCTGGATCCGGGGTTGGATCAGGATCAGGCGTTGGATCAGGGTCGGGAGTAGGATCGGGATCAGGCGTTGGCGCAGGGTCTTGCCATTCACCATTTTGGAAACCACAGCCGAAAGACAGGCTACTGGCACTGCCTTCCAGGTAGTGAATGGAGCTGCTTGGCGTTACGCAGCTACCGACAATATTGGAGATATCACAGGCATTAGCGCTCCAATCGCCATCAACACCATCGCAGTATGTTTGATTAACGGTTTCCTCACAGACGTTAAAACTACCGCCAGGAGATGATTGTACATACAGGCAGCTATCAGCGTTGGCATTTATGGCGGCAGCCATAAGTGCGGTACCGACGGCGACACCGAGAGAGAGTTTTTTAATAATCATGATTATTACCTTTTTACTTGGGTTAGCTATTATTAGAATCCGAAGTTCGTCGTGTGAGTGGTAAGGCTGGTTTTTCCGTTCACAATGACGAATACCGAAAATAAAGTCTGGGCAATACGGGGTCGCCCAAATACATGTTGTTAGACGTAAGGATGCATAAGCTTTTGATTATTAATGAAATTTTAAATTAAAAGTTTTGAGGCGGTGACGTCCAAGATTACGTTTGTAAATTTCCACCTGATATTGGACGCTTATTGGGCGTGCTTTATATAGGGTGGGATAGAGAAAATAATGGCATAGCGGTTTGGCTGGATAGGTTTTAACGATTGCTACGATTGGTTAGACTCGGTGATCGCTGGGATAAAAAATAAGATTAATAATTTATTATATTGCTCGTCCATCTCTCATTCTTGAGAAGCTAATTTTATTTGGGCTGGGTTGAAAATGGACTGTTGCACTACTGTTGATTAAAAAGGATAGAAGCCTTGATTGCACTGGTGACCTTATTTCAATTTACGTTATTTGTGCTCTGTAGCCTGTTGGCAAGTTTTGTCATCGCACAAAAAAAGTCAGCCGCTATGGCAGGCTTATTTTTTACTATTGGCCTGCACGCCGGTTTTATTGGTTTGGAAAATTATTACGGGGTTAAATGCTTTGATCATGCCTCAGCATTGATGTTGCTATATGGCCCTTTTTTATATTTGTCAGTGATAGGGATTTTGAGTAAAAAGCTATCAATGTCGCGTAGCGACTTTTGGCACCTGTTGCCCTATGGATTTGCAATGTTGTTATGGTCTGTGGGGTTGTTTAGCGATAATACTGTTATCACTCTCGCGGTTTTTAGTCAGGGTATTTATATTGGTCTGAGTTTTTTGCAAATTAGACGATTTAGATTAGTAGTATCCCACACAAAATCCATTGTGTTGCCTGATGCCTACCAATGGTTAAATACTGCAGTGCAGATTTTTGCGGTAACGTATATCTTTATGTTTGTGCGTATGGGCTTAGGTTTTTATCTGGCTAAAGAGATAACCGATCAACTCGATTTCGCTTTTTTTATTATCGCCTCCAGCTGGTTTTCGTTGCTAATCTTTAAAGGTCTGGGGTCAGCAGAGTTTATCCCGACTATAGAAGCGGAGGATGAAGACTTGAGTCAGCATCTGTCTAGCAATATGGTGCATTTACCTAATCATCAGCATCAACAAGTATTGCAAAAGATAAATGCTTTTATGGCAGAAAAAAAACCTTATGTTGATCCACAAATTACGCTTAAGGAATTTGCCGAGCAGCTACGGCTCCCGGCCCGACAGTTGTCGGAAGCTATTAATGATCAATATAAAATCAGTTTTTCCGAATTTATCAATCGTGCTCGGGTACAGGAAACCCAGCGTTTAATGACAGCAGCAGGGTGGTCAGAACATTCGCTATTGGATATTGCGCTGGCAGCGGGGTTTAATTCCAAGTCATCGTTTAATTTAATGTTCAAGCGGATAACCGGGAGTACGCCTTCGGCTTATCGAAATTCCCTGCAAATGCCGGAGTTAGTGAGGCAATCAAGCCGGTGAGGCCTTAAGAGCTAGATGTATTTTCTACCCAAAGCCTGACTCTGCTATAAGCTGTTGTTGCATCAGGGTGAGGAAAATACGTGTAAGAAACCAGCATTTTATCGTCAGTTGGTTAATAGTGTTCAAGTAACGATAGCGTCCAGCATCGATTTAGCTGCGGAAGATAGTGGCTGGCGACTACGGGTGATAACACCAACATTGCGATTAATGATGGGGCCTTTTACCGGCCTGCATTGTGCGCCAAGTTCATGCATTTGGTCTTCGCTGAGAGAGGGGACTACGCTCACACCAAGGCCTTGTGCAACCATCCGGCCGATGGTCGCTAATTGATGCGCTTCGAATACCGGTGCCAAGCTAATATTATAATTTTCAAGTATTTCGTCGATAAGCAGCCGAATGCTGGATGGTCTTTGTAAGGCGATAAAAGGCAGGCCAGTCAGGTTGCTCCATTTTAGTGTTTTCAGTGCAAGTAACGGGTGTTCTTGCGGTAATACCGCCACAAATCTATCGAGAAATAGTGGCGTGAAATTTAAATCCTGCTGCTCCCCAGGGTCAAAGGTTATCCCTATTTCCGCGTGACCACTGCGTACCATATTGACAACATTTTCTGAAATTACATCATGCACGGTAATATTGATATCGGGAAATTGCTGATGATAGCGGTTGAGTAAAGCGGGGAGTAGGCTGCTAGCAAAAGTGGGCATGACAGCAATATCCAGCTTGCCGCGTCGAAGCGAGAATAAGTTGCTGACATCTTGCAGGGAGTTCTCCCAATCAGCAAGCAGGCGTTTAGCGACAGGATAAAACTGTTCTCCCTCCGGGCTGAGCACAACTGATCGTGTGGTTCTGGTAATCAGTTGACCGCCGATGGCCTCCTCCAGTTTTTTAATACTAATGCTTAGCGCGGGCTGGGACAGGTGCAGCTCAGCGCAGGCTTCGGCAAAGCTATGGGCTGTAGCCACAGCTACAAAGGACTGGATTTGCTTGATGGTGATATTCATTTATTAAATTTATCAATAGTTAGTATATTTAAATTTGTTAAATATAATTTTATTCCGTAGTCTTTGTAAAGTGATAGTTTATTCGCGTTGATGTTACGAGCGTAGCGTGAGCGCAAGATCCCGGAGGCGATGATGGCAGGCTTTGATAAAGTGGTGACAAGTTACGAGGAGGCAATGGCAGGGCTTGAGGATGGCATGACGGTGATTGCCGGTGGTTTTGGCCTGTGCGGTATTCCTGAAAACCTGATTAAGGAAATTCAGCGCAAAGGAACAACCGGTCTCACCATCGCTTCCAACAACTGTGGTGTTGATGGCGAGGGTTTGGGCTTGCTGCTGATTAATAAACAAATCAAAAAAATAATCGCTTCCTACGTTGGGGAAAATGCCTTGTTTGAATCGCAAATGATGAGCGGAGAGCTGGAGGTTGAGCTGACGCCGCAGGGAACACTGGCTGAGAAAATGCGCGCAGGTGGTGCGGGTATTCCGGCATTTTATACGGCTACTGGTTATGGCACTTTGGTTGGTGAGGGCAAAGACGTTCGCGAGTTTAATGGTCGACATTACATTCTGGAAGAATCCCTGCAGGGGGATTTCTCGATTGCCAAAGCGTGGAAAGCGGATCGTCATGGTAATTTGGTGTTTAGAAGAACCGCCAGAAATTTTAATCCCATGGCGATTACCGCCGGTAAGATTGCCGTTGTTGAAGTAGAAGAAATTGTCGAGGTCGGAGCAATAGATCCCGATCAGGTGCATCTACCGGGTATTTATGTTGATCGGTTGATACAGGGTACATTCAAGAAAACCATAGAGCAAAGAACGGTACGTTCGGCTTAAGGCTTAGAGAGGAGAGTAGCGATGGCTTTAACCCGGGAACAGCTGGCACAACGACTGGCACAGGAATTCAAAGACGGTTATTACGTCAATTTAGGGATTGGCATTCCTACGCTGGCGGCTAATTATGTGCCGGATAATGTCTCTGTGATGCTGCAGTCAGAGAACGGTATTTTAGGTATGGGCCCATTTCCATTGGAAGGTGAGGTCGACGCTGATGTAATTAATGCGGGTAAGCAAACAGTAACGTTGTTGGATGGGGCATCAATTTTTTCATCGGCTGAATCATTTGCGATGATTCGCGGTGGCCATGTTGACCTAACGGTACTGGGCGCTTTTGAAGTTGACTGTCACGGTAATATCGCCTCTTATATGATTCCAGGCAAACTTATCAAAGGCATGGGCGGGGCGATGGATTTAGTGGCCGGAGCAGAAAATATTCTGGTGGCTATGACGCATTCATCGAAAAACGGTGAGTCCAAATTATTAAAGCAATGTACCTTACCGCTGACCGGGAAGGCGTGTATTAAAAGAGTGTTAACGGATTTAGCATTGCTTGATATTGAAGATGGGAAATTTATTTTACGTGAGCGTGCGCCCGGCGTGAGTGTTGAAGAAATCCAGCGGCTGACGGCAGGGGAATTGGTGATACCTGAAGATGTTACGGAAATGGTTTTTAACGTATAGGTGCAGTAACGCAGGCTTGATCTGACAGGCTGCAGCTATTGTCTTAAAACAAGCTGAGTTATATGTAAGATCAACAATGTCCGGTATCAAGGCGGAAGAAGCATGGACCAGTTTTTCTCTTTTGCTAACTTTTGACCCTTAACAGCCTGAGGGCTGTTAAGGCCCTGCGGGCTTCGCCTTCGGCTCGGTCCAAACGCTATGCGCGTTTGTGACCCTTATCTGACATTTACAGAGCTCAGAATTAATGGCATATTATCTTTACAAAAATGAACCACCATAAAAATAATTGCTGCAATGGAGTGTCCCTCATGATGAAGTTAATTTTGAGCCTTTTTGGTCTAATCCTTCCTTTTTACGCTAAAGCTGCGCCACTTAGCATCATTGATATTTGCAACCCTTCATTAGGCTGTTATATCCAAAGCGTATTGGGGGCGACTGCCAATGCAACTTTTTATACCGCTAATGATCAGTATGGTTTGAGCGTTTATACTGAATACAATCTTGGTGCCAGCTCTAATCATTATGATCCGGGCACTGAATATGGCTATCCGCCTGTTAGAACATCTTTATCTGGCAGCGTTTTTTTAAGATCGCAATTTCAATACCTTGCTTCCGATTCTTCGTTTAGAGTGAGCTTGATTGATTCGGGGCCTAGCTGGCAAGGAACGCCTTTTAGAACCACAAATTTTGATTTAAGCTTTGAAGCATTACTTGCTGGCTATGGGTACGAATATAATAGTGGTGGTGCTGGAGAAATAGACCCTGAAGAAGGAGTTTATTATGGCAATATGCAATCAGATAAATGGTTACATTCTTGTATAGAGTGCGGCTGGGATATTGATATACAGCTAATAGATATGCTGTATAGCTTTAATGGCAGTTATTTCCAGTTCAACGTTAATCCTTTTGATGATCGTGAGCTGTTATATAAGGATCAGACCACATATTACTACAACGACATAACGACCTATAGCTTGTCTGACGTACCTGTTCCTGCGGCGGCATGGTTGTTTGGTTCAGCATTGGTTGGACTGGCTGGAATAAAACGTAAGAAATAAACCAAGTAAGTTAAACGACTAAGGCTCCACTTTTGGGGCCTTCTTCATTTCTGCTAATGACCGTAGTTGGCACAGAAGCGTACATCGCTCCTGATTGCGCCCTTGGTGGCTACGTGACCCTTAACAGCCTGAGGGCTGTTAAGGCCCTGCGGGCTTCGCCTTCGGCTCGGTCCAAACGCTATGCGCGTTTGTGACCCATTGCAGGCCCGAGTAATTACGTGCGCATTCCAGCTGGCAGGAAATTGGATAGGGTCGATCTTATCGCGGCACGATGTGGGGTCGGACCAATAATTTTACGTAGTGTGTAAAATTTTGCTCTGACCCCCTTTAGAAACCGTTGGCACGATGTTGTTTCGAAGTATCTGCCAGAATGGCAAGTTGATAAATCGGAGTGACCTGAAAAAGGTTTATTTAGGGAAATCGTGCCAACGGTTTCTGTCAGGGGTCAGAGCCACTTTTGTAAACAGCACAAAAGTGGGTCCGACCCCGCACTGTGCCATGGCAAGTATTATTTCTATCCGACCTCGTACCAACGTCTCTAATTGGCACGTTTCGCCAATCGTAAATTTCAGTTTCACCCTAAATAATAGGGCTGCTTTCGTGCGGACACCGGACGGTACGATCTTCTACGGGCTAATAATCAATTGTGTCAGTTCGAGTCTAGCTCGATACATATAAGGTGAATATTTTCTTTACATTCAACAGGTGTCCAAGCCTATCAATTTGAACAATGAAGCAGGATAAATTACCAGCCGTTTTAATTGTTGAGAGGGAGTGTTGTGACTAGTTGCTGGTGATCCCGGTTTTTTTTACAGTTTCTTAAAGTTGAACTTGGTTGACCTGAGAAATGGACGTTGAGTACATATAGAATTTTTTCATCCATTTTTCAGTGATACAGGCATAGCCGCCTTTGCCCCAGCCTTCGCCCCAACTATTTGACGTGACTACGCAGTATTTGCCTTCAATTGCCCAATAAGTCTCAGGCAGTAATACATAACCAATCAAGGCTACTGCATGGCCACCGGTATGGGGTCCGGTGCCTTGACCGGTGTTTGGGTCAACCAGGCTGACCAAGCCTTTGGCATTAAAAAAACTATTGGGCAATTTAAAGCCGGCAGCAACCGGTCTATTGGCATTTAATTCCGAGAGAATATTGTCGACGGGAATTTTTGTAGAATAACTGGCAACTCGATAACGCTGGCCTCCGGAGTTTACCTGACAGTAGTTTTGCAGGGGGGAATAAGTCACGTTATCGTTAATCACTGGTCGATAAAGACAATATTGCTCAGACATTAGTGAGGCATCTTTGTGGGCGACGGTCTTGTTGACTTTAAAACCTAAGTCGAAGGTTGAACCATCATTTTTGACTCTTCCTTTTGGATCAAACTCGGGGCGACAGGGCTGTTCGATACAATCCACCCGGGCAAGATAAAAAAACTGCTGTTCAGAAAGGTTAATGGTGTCAGCGATAGTATTGACCTCTCGTTGGCTAATTAACGTCTCAATAGCTTTAACACCGGCAAAGGCCGCACATGTACCTCTACCTGCTTGATCTTGCACGTTTTGAGTAAAAGCATAGGGGATAATATGAAAATCCCCTGGTTGGGTAGGGCGAGTAGATCTGTCAGCAGTAGCGAGGTTATTGCCAGTTTGGGCTTCACCCGTATCAAACTTTTCAAAATCATAAGTGGCAAGCATGTATTGATTTTTATTTTCTATATATTGCTTCTCGGCTAGCCCCCAGCGTTGCAGCGTTTCCTCGTACTCTTTGTTCCATCCTGCAACGGTGCTATCAAAATTTTCATCAAAACCCTTTGCGATTTCGTCAAAGCCTTTATCCTCATCAAAGAAGTCATCGTCGTCCTCCCAAAAAGCATCGTTTTTAGGTTTGGGTTTAGGTTCAGGTTGGGGTGTTGGCGCAGGGGATGGTTTGGGGGTTGGCGGCGTGGGTGGTTCAATACTCTTCTTTTTGTTTGCCGGAAACTCCATTCCCATCGTCTGATAGAGCTCTGTCATCACTATTTCACCCTTCCTGGTTAGCGCATCTTCAGGAACTGTTGGCAGTGGTGTAAATTGCCTGGAGATGGTTTCAGCCCAGAGAATGGGGGCAGTCATTGCAGCTGTGGTTAATAGAATGATCGAGCTAAGGTGAATCGATTTTGTCATTGCTAAATCCTTTTTATGGCGAACTTTGTTTCTTATCTGGCGTAGTGAGGCGTTAAAATCTAGCGCTTGGCTAAGATTAACAGCCATTTGCCAGCTTCGAAAAGTCCTTGTTAATTAGCGCACTGCTTTTTCGTAAAAGAGTGTTTGAAACTAAGCTTAAAATTTATCACTATACGGGCTGGGCAAGTTTATTTTTGCTATCACGCTCAGCTAAACATAATACTTTGGCTAAAATATTGCCTTTAATTTGTACCATAGGTCTTGATGGGGTAGCACTATTGTACTACCATAAGCTCCGCTTGCAAGCCGTAAAAATCTACCTTCAAAATAGTGGCAAAGTAGAGTGAGTGGGAACGGATATAATCGTTAGGGAGAATAAATCTGTGCTATGGTTTTTTAGAAAATGGTATTGTTGTTCGTGCCTGCTACTTGCAACAGTTATCAATGCGGGCGTTTCCAGTTATGGCAATGCTGGTGAGCTTGCCAAGCCAGATGTCTTTTATGCAGGTGTTGCCTACCTTGGCGATTACCAGTACATCAATCAGGCTTATCCTCTATCGTTACAATTAAATGATCCAGCGCAGCCCGAAGTCACTTTGGATAAATATCTGATTTCGCTATTAGCAGCTAATCCACCTGTCAATTTTGAATTACGTTATGACCTTGGTGATCTAAATCGCTCACAATCTATCGCAATGGCCATAGCCATAGATAAAGAGCTTATTAGTATCGAACAATTCAAGGCGAGTAAGCTGGTTACCAAAGTCATACTGGAAGTATCAGCCCAAATATTATTTTATGATTTTGATAGTATGACGCTGATTGATAATTATCCGATTAGTTTTGCTGTCAATCATCTACTGGAAGAGGGTCAAACCCTATCGGCGACGGAAAAACGGAAATTGGCTAAGATGCTATTTTTCGAAGAAACTGATGGGCTATTGGTAACACTGGTTAACGAAGTGCAATCCATGCGCTTAAATACCCGTGCCGGGATCAGGTTTCAGCTCACCGACCTGGCTGTTCAGGAACGGGTTATAGCGTTAAAACCAGTAGCGCTCCCGGCCGGTTTGTTCGAACAATATATTGGTCAATTCTTTTCTTCACAGCTTAGCGCCCAACACAAAGTGAATGTTTTGCCTTACAATCGAGGCTACGGCTTAGGGAGTCAGCTACCCGGTCGCTTTGCCAATGGAAAAATATTTAGTTTGGCGATGCCAAAGCCTGACTATGAGTTTACGATCGACGTAAAGAATTTTACTAAGTCGGAAAGTGAAGACCAAGTGATTTATGGCACCCAAATGGCTTTTTCGATGTTCGAGCCACAGCGAAAGAAAACGTATATAGATGATGATTATCGTTATGCAGTTTACAAAATTGGTACCGCTAGTCGGATAAAAACTGACGACTGGAGTGCCTACGAGGATGCACTGGAAGGACTACTTGCAGAGTTAACGGCGCAATTAGCCAAACCGGATCGATCCTGGCATAAAGCTCATGCACGATCGTCATCCAGTTATTCACAATTCAAACACAAAAAGGAATTATTTAATGAATCATAAAATGTATCCTTCTTTGGGCCTCTTCTGGTGGCAGCTAATAGCTGTTTTTTCTATTTGCTTGCTTTCAGTTTCGGCACATGCTGTTGAACAGAAGGCCAGCGCCTCAGTGGATTATGGTTTTTTTCTCAATGCCGAACAGCGTTCTGAAGCCGAATTAATAGCGCAACAAAAGGCTATTGAATTATGGATTGTCGAAAAACAGCCTAGCCAGTATAAAAATTATGAAAAGGTAAAAAATGATATCGACGCTAATATCGGCGATTATATTCTTGAATATATCGTGCTGGATACGGAGAAGAAAAACAAAAAATATACCGTAGTTATTCGCGCTAATATCAATGAGCCCAAGTTACAAGCAAAATTATTACAGCCATCAAATCAGGCTACGGCTGGTGCTAACGCGCTGTTATCATTTATTTTTGTGGCTCGGGAGCAAGTTGGAAAAGTAAGTCAATCCGATAAGGAAAGCTCGCAAACGAAATCCCAAAATCAAGAAATTAGTAAAATACGTAACGATGATAATGCGGGACAAGCAAAATCTCAGACCCAGACTGTCGGAGTGAAAGAGCGCAGTACCCAATACAATGACAAGGCGATTTGGGAAGTTTCAACCACTACTGAAATCGACACGGCAATGGGGGATGTATTTACCGAGGCTGGTTATTTAGTGATTGATGCTGCCATTTTGGAAGACGAATCAGGCAAAATGTTGAGTGTTAGTGCCTTTATAAATGATTATAAAAATGGCTCCGATATATCACCTGCCACCCGTAAAGAGGCTATTCAGGGAATGCGCGCGCTTGCTGATCCAGTGGAATATCTCGCATTGGGGACGTTGGATATAGATGAACAGATTATTGACCCCAAAACGGGAAATATAAAAATCGCTGTCTCCATCACCGGTCAGGTTCTGTCAATGAAGTACCGTGGTGCCGCGGTCGCCAAGGTTGGCCCGCAAGTTACCTTTGGCGAAGGCCCGACCGTGCTGGTGGCGAAAAATAATGCGCTTAAAAATGCTGCTACATTAGTGGCACAAAAGCTTGTTGCCAAGTTAAGTGCTAGAAATATTCGATAAAAGGGGATTTACGTGAAGTCTATTAAAAAAATAATATTTATTATTGTGAGTATTAGCAGCATAGAGTGCTGGGCGCAAGACCAGGCGCCGGTATGGGCCAGTGACCCGGTTATCGCTTCTGCTGATTGCAGCACGCTTGAATATAAAGATGTCCTTAATTTTCTGACTAAATATTTTTATCCAACGCTGGGCTTTTCCAGTGAGCAAGATAAAGCCGGGTCAGAAATGATGGAGTCTTATGCGATATCAACATCGCTGATACTGCGCTCCCAGATGTGTCTGGCCGAGGCCCTTGAATTAAAAGAGATCACGGATAATCTCAGAAAGGAACAGGCGCTCATTAGTAGCGGTACCAGCATGAGTAAGCGTGAAATTAAAAAGCAGCGTAAGCTCTCCGCTAGCGCCAGTGCTAAAATCGAAGAAGCAGCGCTAGGCATTGAAGAGCTGACACCAGAGCAGCGAAAAGACTTCACGCTTGGTGCTACGACTTATTTGGCCGGAAGTTTTTCAACCTCCGAGTTATTCAAGCATGTTAAAAAATATGCCGAAGTTACCAAAAAAGAGGTGAGTAGCGGCGGCTTTTTAAGCGGGGGAATGAGCAGCGCATTCGGAAAAGTGAAGGGAGTTTTAGGTACTGCCAATACTATTAGGGTTATCTCCGGGGGGATGCCTGAGCATGTCAAAAACCTGATTGATAACAGCAAGTTTTTGATAGAGTATTCTGACCAGCAAGAAATTGAGTTGCCGGAAGAAGCGACCACATCTATCTCGCAATCGGTTGAGTGGATTTAGTGGTTACTTTCAATGGGATTGCGCAGCGTGAATGCGGTGAGTGATTTATCACGACTACATAGGGGAGAATTAGCGTATTTCTCCCCTGGAGTTATTTTTTACCAGCCTGAATCCATTTTCATTAGATCGACTGAATTTGGATGTTTTAACTCGAGCTTTAGTGTGCATAAATTTACTGCCGCTTTTCCAGGATCCGCCTTTGGTAACAAAGCGAGAGCAATCTGTAGTACTCGCATTTACGACTATTTTTTCGTCGCGTTGATCGGTCCAGCAGCTTATTGTCCATTCCAGTACGTTGCCATGTAAATCGAAAATTCCCAGGCTGTTGGCCTTAAATGAACCGACCGGCGCAGTTGAATCTTTGTAGCCATCATTTGGCCAGCCAAAATTCTGTGAGCCGTTGGCAAATCCCGGTGCAGCTGAGCTACCCCAAAAAAAATCGCTGCTTGAGTTTACCGCTTGCTCCCATTCTGCTTCTGTTGGCAGGCGATAGCTCAGGCCGGTCTTTCTATTGAGCCAGGGAATAAATTGACTATTAATATCTTCAAGGCTGATATTGATAACCGGGCGATTGCCTCGTCCCCAGTTATTATCTTCGGGTTTATGGCTACAGGCATTGTCCTGAACGCAGGCATCCCATTGGGAAAAAGTGATTTCTTTTTCGCCAATATAAAATGGATTCACTGATAGTTTTTTGCCAGTGTCTAAGGTGATAGAGCTCTTGGGCACTTCTACAAATAGGCCGCTATAGCGCGTAACCTGGTTGGCATAGTCTTGTTTCGCCTGCTTGAGAGCAGTAGATAAATTATTATTGTCCTCGCCTTTCGGGAAGTCATTGTTCAATTGTTTCAGTTTAGTTTCGGCCTGTTTGAAATTTCGCGCCTTAATTAGCTTGTTGATCTCAGCGCGCTGTTGTTTGTACTGTTGTTGTTTGGCGACGATCTCTTCCTGTGCGATAGCTTCCTTTAGTCTATTTGCTATCGTGCTGATATCTTTAAATTCGGGTATCTCAGCGCTCACATAGCTGAGTTGTTTGCTTGCTTGATCAAAGGCTTTGTTTGCTAAAAGTTGCTCGAAAGATTGATTGATGAGGGTTAATACGGTTTCCAGCTTTTGTTGTGCTGCTTTGTTAGCATTATTAGAGGCTGATAGAATCGCCCGGTACTTTAATAGGGCGTTATCGCCCGCCGGTAAAAACGCGCGCTTTGCAGTCAGGTCTTTTTCAGCTAGCGCTAATAATTCTTGCTGACTAAACCATTGTTTGTTGTAGGCTATTAAGTCGCCTTTGGTTAAAGTCGGTCGAAGAACTAGCTTGTCAGCGTGATTCAGCTGAAATTGTCCTTCAAAAGCGCCGTCTTCTTTTTGTATTTTGATCGTGTATTCCCCAGCCTGAAGCAGCTCAATAGAAATGGGGGTTGTTGATGGGTGTAATTTTCCATTGAGGTATACTGACGCCTGTTCCGGGCTGCTGATGATGGTTAATGTTCCCTGTCCTTTTGCTAGCTTGTAGTCCGATTTGACCAGCTCGTCATCTACCAGGGTAACGCTTAGTTGTTGCGGTTGATAATATTGCTTTTGAATGGTGATTTGCTGTTCGCCAGCGGGTAGATTTTCAAGTGTCAGTGGTGTGATGCCCAGACTTTTTTCATTAAAAAAAACTTCAGCGCCTGCTGGCTGGCCGTTTAGATACAAAATTGCACGGCCTGTTACAGCGGCTTTTTTATCTTCTTTGTTAACGTCGGTTTCGACCTCAGCGGTAGTAGGGTGTGCTGCTGGTGGCGCGCCGCCTGTGGTACTGAATAGATAGGCAGCTACAGCCATTATTATTAAAACTGTGATAGCCATGCCAGTCTGGATTTTTTTACTAGTCGACGCGGCAGTGATAATAGATTTTGATTTGGGGCCAGAGGTATGGCTTTTGGCGATTTGATCTCGCATTAGCGTGGTTTCATTTTTATCGGTGAAGCCACGGGACATTTTTCTTTCGAGGGCATCAAGTGCGGAAACTAAAGCGTCTCCACTTTGAAAGCGATCATCGGGTGATTTTGCTAATAGCTTGTCTAATAGCGGTTGAAACTCTTCAAACTCATCAGGGAGGACGGGGGGCGCTTGTTGAATATGTTTCTGAATAATTCCCTGTGAATCTTCAGCATCAAACGGCAATTCACGCGTTAGCATGCGATAAATAATAACCCCCATGCTGTATAAATCGGATCGCCCATCAATGGTGGAGGCCATGGCCTGCTCAGGGCTCATATAGTAGGGTGTCCCCATGGTGGTGCCGACTTGAGTGGTGTTTTTCCCCATGATTTTGGCAATGCCTAAATCGGTGAGAATGGCATCACCGGATTCATTAAATAGAATGTTTTCCGGTTTTATATCGCGGTGAACGAGGCCTTGCTTGTGAGCATAAGCCAGCGCCTTACTAATTTGGCGTGCGATGCTGATGACTTCTTTTATTGAAACGCCTTCATTGATTTTAGCTTTTAAATCCCCGCCATGAAGCAACTCCATGGTGTAAAAGGTGTAGCCTTCCTCATGGCCGACGCCATAGATAGTGACAATATTGGGGTGTTTTAATTTAGCAGTGGAGAGAACTTCCTGATCAAATCGGCTGGATAACTCTTTGTCCCGAGCAAATTCCGGTGGTAATACTTTCAGTGCTACTTGCCGGTCTAATTGCTCGTCCGTAGCTTCATAGACATCGGCCATTCCTCCCGAGCCAACTTTCCTGATGATTTTATAGAATCCTAATTTATCGGGAATCTCAGTCACTGGTTACTCCTTTAAACTTTGATTATTTGACAGCGTCCTACGTTGATTTCACTTCTTCTGGGTACAGTTTTGGATTGCACCTGTTTACCGTTTAAATAAATACCTGCGCTCGAATTTAAATCGAATAGCCACCATTTACCACCGCAAAGTGCCAGCGTGCAATGATGGGCCTCGACGTTTGGTTCATCAATGACGATATCATTGTCACTGGCAGCACCAATGGTAATAAGTTTTTGGTGAAATTGCCTGCGGCTGCGAACCCCTTTAATTTCGATCAACCATAAGGATTCTAGCTTGTTATTTTCAGGGTTTAATAAACTATCCCGTTCGGTGCGAACTTTATTGAGAAGTGCCTCCTTGATGGCCGCTGAACGATTCGTAGCAGGTTTGCTCTCGCTGAGCATGGTGCGTAAATAGTTGCTCCAGCTGGTATTCGCTGCCTCTGCTCGGACTTCCAATTCTTGCCAGAAAGCCTCTTCCAGAAATAGTGATGTCGTTTTGCCATCGAGCTTTATGCTGCGTTTACTCATAATGTTGCCAGTATTGATGTAGTAGCATTCTACTACATCAAGACAAAAGCTCAATGCCAAAATTGTCAGTGTGATCTATTGCTGATGAACAGCGTCCGGAAGGAGAGAAACTAGCGCTATGTTGAAATCGGGAAGCGTCGTATGAGTATTGTGCACTGATGTTTATACATTGTGTTCGAGTGCTGTAAGCCTGGCTATATGGTCAGTGGCAAGACTAAGTCGTGTCAGCCTTTCAACAGGGGTTGCTCATGGTCTGCTTTAGGCTACTCGCTTTTGCCAGATAACATTAATCAGTAAGCCAATCATCAACAATGCTGCGCCTAAATAGAATGGCGCATTCGGGTGAATGTTCACATAAATTAACCCGGTGAGGCTGGGGCCAATAACCCGGCCTAAAGTGCCGACAGCAGAAAATGCTCCCATCACGCTGCCGCGTTCATGGGGCTCGGCATTTTGTGATACCAGTGATTGGATACCAGTAAAGAATAAAGCCATAGATACTCCGGCCAGGCACCAGGAAAGAATGACTGCAGGGTAGGATTGTATTGCACCGGATAAGGCGATCAGGATGAGTGCTACAGCGTAACCAATAGCGCCCAAGCCAAACATTTTTGCTTCGCCAAGGCGCTTATTGATCGGTCCTATTAGTTTGGCTTGGGTAAAGCTTAGCACCAGTCCGGCGCACAGAAAAAGAAACATTAACTGGCTGGGGCCGCTAATCAAGAGTTTGTCTTTTAACCATAGCGGTAAAATAACTTCAGCAAAGGCACCGGCAATATTAAACAGCATGGCGCAAACAAAAAAACCCAGTAACGCAGGCTTGGCCAGTGCCATCGGTAAACTTGAAAATGGATTAAGGCGCAGTTTATTGTTGCGGTTTTCTAGGCGGTGTTCTTGATCCAGACTCTCTGGTAGTACAAAAAATACCAGTAACAACGCCACCAAACTAGCGCCAGCAGAGCAAAATGCGGCGAGTTCCAAACTGGTATTTTCAAAACTGCCTCCGCCTAACCATGCGCCTAAGGCGGGCCCTATGACAAACCCAAGCCCGGTTGCTGCGCCGATAGTCCCCATGCCTTTGGCGCGGGATTCATTATCGGTAATGTCGGCCACATACGCTTGTACCACAGACATATTTCCTGCTGCGGCCCCCTGAATAAGACGGGCGAAAGCCAGCATTAACAAGTTTTGGGCGAAACCTAGCGTAATGTAACCGATAACAGATGCGCCAAGAGTTAATAGCATGATCGGTTTACGGCCATACTTATCACTCATCAAGCCTAATGCCGGGGCGGCTAGCATTAAAGCCACCGGGTAGATTGAAAAAAACATTGTGGCTTGATCGGGCGAGGCGCCTAGCTGTAAGGCGTAATATAAAAAAATCGGGATAATAATGCCGAAGCCTGCGGCATCAAGTAGCGCTACTAAAAATAAAATTCGCATATCAATTTTTAATCCGTTTGTTATTTAGTGCGCGCCGCTGCCCTGTCGGGGTGCTGAGGAATGAATGTGATGGATACGCCATTGCGGTTTATCTGCAATACTGGTTTGCTCCAGTATAGCTGTGGCCAATCCTGATATAGACATAGGGATATCCGCAGCCCCTGCTTTGCCCTTTAGCACACCCGCCGCAGTAAATTTGTAGATCGCAAAGCCCAGTTCACCATTTAATTCGCCCAATAATAACTGAATGGTGTAGGTGACATCAGTAAATGAATCTAATTCTTTGCTCAGGTGATTGTCACGAAAGTCTTGCCATGACCAATTCGGGTAGCCGGATTCAATGGTAGAAAAATCATCGGGAATAACTACTTGCTCAGCCAGTTTGATGGAACGTTGTTCCATAGCTTGAGCATAAGTATTTAGTAAATTTTGAATGGTTTTTTCATCAGCGCTAAGTTCGCGTATTTCGACAATGGGTTTTGCCGATAGTGGCATTTCATGGTCGCCAGCAGCGAAGCAGCCATGGGAAAAGCTTAGCAGTAGGGTTGTGAGTAACAAAAATACTTTCATTTTTATCTCCCGGTTTGCAGGCTAGAAGTTATTGATCGTGTTGGTGGCTTCAATGATGAAAATTTACCCGGTTGGAAATATACATTGGGGTTTAGTCGTTACAGGTTTTTATTTTTAATGATGCCGGGTAAGTATACTGGCATTGAGTCATATTCATAGTAGCCCCTTAGGAGGCTTATTAAATTGAGTTTAATGGTGGGTACTGTGATGTTAGAAAAATTCGCTTGGAAGTGCTTTAATGGCGCTGCATTTTCTTGATTAAGGCAAATAATAATGCAAGCAGACCAAAGGAAGTATGGCCCGGTACTACTCAGCGCAGGGGTTACCGGTGTTAATGCCACTACCTATTTTTGGGCCGCATTGGTCGGTATCTGTTTAGTGCTTTGTGTGAATTTGTTGCAACCCTATTTACTTCAGGAAAACCTTGCTATTCCCCGTGACCAACAAGGGAAAATTACCGGAAGTTTGGCATTATTTCAGGAGATAATTGTCATATTGGCAGTAGTGCCATTAGGTTGGATTGCTGATCGAATAGGGCGGCGACCGGTTTTTGTTAGTGGCTTTGTGTTATTTAGTTTGGGTTTTATTCTATACCCGCTTGCTGGTTCCAGTGCCGACCTCTATGGATTCCGTTTCATTATCGCTCTGGGTGCGGCTGCTTATTCTATTGGCCTGTTTTCGATTAGTGCTGACTATCCTGATAACAAGGATCGTGGTAAGTGGACGATGATCTTTACTTTGGTGCAGGGTGTCACCGCCGCTTTTTTTGCGGGTCCTTATCTGGCTAAATTACCGCAGTTATTTATTGCTCGCGATATAGATGTAATTACTGCCGGCCAATACGCGTTTTGGGTGATTGCTGCGCTTGGCGGTTTTAGTGCCGTGGTGATGGCGTTTGGTTTGGCAGGACCCGGTATTGAAAAGCATCAAGAGCGCAGCAATTGGAAAGATATGCTCACTACTGGAATAGCAGAGGCCAAACGTAACCCTCGCATAGCGGTTAGTTATGTAGGTGCTTTTGCAACCCGTGGTGACTTTGCCATTATCGCAGCTTTTTTAATGTTATGGGTAACCCAGGCGGGTACCGCACAGGGAATGGAAACCAAAGATGCGTTGGCTAGAGCAGGTATGCTATTTGGACTGTCACAACTTGCGGCAACCGTGACGGCATTATTTATCGGGCCTTTGTTAGATAAGATTGATCGGCTGACAGGCTTTGTTATTGCTATGGGGATTGCAACAGTTTGTTATTTGCATATGTATTTTATTACTGATCCGCTCGGTTCTCATATGTTGCTTGCGGTACTGCTGTTGGGTGTGGCTGAGATGTGTACGATTGTTGCCGGACAGGTTTTGATGACTCAGGAAGCACCTAGCATGTTACGTGGTCGGGTTATTGGTTTGTTCAGCTTGTTCGGTGCTTTCGGTATTATGGTAGGCACCTCAGTAGGTGGTGTGCTGTATGACCATTGGATGAAAGCGGGTCCCTATGTGTTTATGGGGTGATTAATTTACTGGTGTTTGTTTGGGCGTTTAAGTTGCGTCGGACTGAATTAAAAAATGCTAGCGCTGCATTAAACCTTAGCGAGTAAAACTAACCAAAAAGATAACGAGCGCTAACATTTTTACATGCTAACTATTGGGGTGTTGAGTCTGTATTAATTAACCATTAAACACGGCAATTCCTGCCGCGCCGCGCTTGGGGGCTCTTGACCCTTGGTATGTTCCCTGTTCCTGCTCAAGCTGTCGCCGTATTGTCATTTCGGTATTGCTGGTTTCGACCATTCGAATGACTTTACTTTTTTGTGGGTCAACTTTGCATACTTCGCCCGTCCAAACATTAGCTGAATAAATATAGCGTTCGTCTGCTGTTGCGGTTATTTGTGCCCAGCCATAACGCCCCAGCTCGACTTTGTCGATTATCTTGCCCGTTTCATCCAGTACTTCGTAGTGACAGCCGCGGGTGACAATTAATTTACCACTACGCAGATAGTGCATAGCAATAAACCAGTTTTTATCATAAATGCTGCCGCCTTCAATCAGTGCTAGTGGCGACATTTGACACTTCTGTTGAATGTTGTAGCGGTGCAGGCATTTACTAGTTTCAGCGGTATAAGTAATAAACTCTTCGCTGGGGTGTAAGGAGCCATGGGTAAAGCCTTTGAAGCCGGTGAGTTCGGGGTAATTATCAATTGTTAATTCTTCAATAAATTCCCAGTCGTTATTAAAGTGGTGAAGATTGCCATAGCCGAGAATATTGCTGCCCGGTAATTTTTTCGAGGTGGTACCGCCATGAATTTTTTCGCCAATGAGGTATTCGCCCAGATAAATATCACCATTAGTAGCAAAGTGAGCGCTACCGAAGGCGCGGTCAGCAAAGTGATGGGTGGGTCTTTGAATACCAGTGGAATCAATATGAATAACTTTATGGCTATGCATATCGAAACCCCATAACACATTGTTGCGGTCAAATTTAATACCAACCACAAAGTGTTCAGTGTCGTTAGTCCACAGCACGCCTTTTTCATTGAGGTCGGCATCGTATTGAATAATTCGCCCTAAACCACGGTGATCATCTTCTTCATTATCGAGCCAGGTGCAGCTAACGAAGACATCACCTTTGGCAAATGGTTTTATGGTATTTATTCTTTCCATGTATTCATTTCCAAAAATTATTATTTCAGGATTGATTCACGTTACCAAAGTGCCTTAAGCGAAGGCTATTAGTTACTACAAAAAGGCTGCTCATAGCCATAGCCAAGGCGGCAATAGCCGGGTTTAGCCGAAATGTGGGGCCTAGCAATGGCACTAGCAAACCTGCCGCAACGGGGATAGCGGCAATGTTATAAGCAAAGGCCCAAAACAAATTTTGTTTTATTGCCTGCAGTGTTCTTCTGCTGAGGGCAATTGCTTGCGGGATTTTCAGCAAGTCTCCTTGCATGATAACAATATCTGCAGTCTCTATAGCAATATCAGTGCCGGTGCCAATGGCAATACCAACATCTGCTTGAGCGAGGGCGGGAGCGTCATTTATACCATCGCCGACCATAGCCACGACCTGATTACTACCCTGTTGATCTTTTACTGCATCGGCCTTCATTGCAGGCAATACTTCGGCGACGACATTATGGCGAGCAATACCGACTTGATCGGCAACTGCTAAAGCGGTGCGGCGGTTATCACCGGTAAGCATTTTTACTGTTAGTCCCATGTCTTGCATTTTTTTTATAGCGGAAGCGCTGCTGGGTTTGACCGGGTCGACAATAGAAATCATACCTGCGAGTTGTTGGTCGACGCCGATGAAAATAACGGTATGTCCTTTGGACTCTAAGGCCTGTGCTTGTTCTTCCCAGGGGAATAAGTCAAATGCCTCATCCTGCATTAAGCGGCGATTACCAATAGCAATATTCTTTCCATTTACTCTAAGTTTCAGGCCCTTGCCGGTGACGGAGTTAAAATTACTGCCATCAGTGAGAGTTATACCTTGAGCTTTGGCATGTTCGACAATGGCTGCGCCTAAAGGGTGCTCACTGTTTTTTTCAGCGGAGGCAGCCAGAAATAACAATTCTTCCACGGTCATTTGACTGGCGAGAATTTCACCCACTGTGGGTTTGCCTTCAGTTACGGTTCCGGTTTTATCCAGTAGTATGGTCGTAAGCTTACAGCTTCGCTCTAAAGATTCGGCATCTTTAATTAATAAACCCAATTCTGCGCCAGCACCGGTACCGGCCATAATGGCGGTAGGTGTTGCCAGTCCCATAGCGCAGGGACAGCTAATTAATAATACCGCAGCGATAAACATCAGTGCGGTGCCAATCGGGTTTAGTTGCGGAAAGTAAGGTGTTGCCAGCCATAAATACCAGGCAATGCCGGTAACAATCGCAAGGCCAATGACAGTGGGTACAAAGATAGACGCAATGGTATCGGCTAGTGCCTGAATGGGTGCGCGACTGGATTGCGCATCCTGTACCAGCTTTATAATGTGCGACAACGTTGTGTCTTTGCCAACGGCAGTGGCTTGTAAACGAAAGGCGCCGGTTTGATTAATGCTGCCACAGATGACGTTATCACCTGTTTGTTTGAGTTGGGGAATGCTTTCACCGGTGAGTATTGATTCATCTACGTTACTGGAACCAGCAATCAGGATGCCGTCGACCGGGACTTTCTCGCCGGGTTTGATCAGTACAATATCATTCAGTTTGACATCATTGATCGCTATTTCAACTTCTTCCCCATCCCGAATAATCATCGCAGTACTGGATTGAAAGCCCATCAGTTTTTTAACCGCCTGACTGGTTTGGGCTTTAGCTTTGGACTCAATATATTTTCCTGCCATGATCAGCGTAATAATCATTGCCGCTGATTCAAAATAAACCGGGAACTGGGTGATATCGAGACCTAATAGTAAAACCGTTAGACTATAAAAAAATGCGACGGATGAACCCAGTGCAACCAATGTGTCCATATTGGTATTGTGCATTCTTGCCGCTTTCCAGGCGCCAGTATAATAATCTTTGCCCACCCAGAACTGGACCGGTAAGGTGAGCAGGGCAGCTAACCAATGTTGCTGGGTAAGCGTTAAGCCGGGTATGTCGTCAATGCCAAACATATGACTCATGCTCAGCACCATAATGGCTATGCTGAGAGCTGCACCGACGATTAGTTTTAAGCGCTTGTTGCTGAAGTCTTGCTGGCGTGCTTCTTCGGCAGCATCATTACCTGAGGATGTATCCGCGTGGGTGCTTAAAATTGAGTAGCC
This sequence comes from Oceanicoccus sp. KOV_DT_Chl, assembly GCF_900120175.1. NCBI lineage: Bacteria > Pseudomonadati > Pseudomonadota > Gammaproteobacteria > Cellvibrionales > Spongiibacteraceae > Oceanicoccus > Oceanicoccus sp. KOV_DT_Chl. The sequence goes on along the minus strand of NZ_FQLF01000005.1, from coordinate 540,021 downwards.
GGCGTTTTCTATGATCGTGCGTAAATCATTGGCCTGAATCATAGATGGCAGGTATCGCACTGCGGCCGTTTCATCGGCAAATTGTACCGTAGCAGCAATAACTCCCGGGTTTTTATTCAGTGCTTTTGTGATAGCGAGTGCGCAGTTGTTACACGTCATACCACCGATGATGAAATGGCTTTCTTTACTGGCAACGTCAAAGCCAGCTTGTTGTATTGTTGCGACTATCTCCCGCGGGGAAATAATATCCGGATTGAATGCTATTTTACTGCGTTCATCGGCGAAGGTTGTTTCAACGCGCTGTACACCGTTGAGTTGGTTGATAGCGCGAGAGATTGTGTTGGCACAATTATTACAATTCATCCCGATAATATCGGTAATCAATTGTGTGTTCGGCTCATTATGATCAGGTGTTGCCACGGCAAACCTCTAATAATTAACAGTTTATCAGTGCGGGCAGTGAAGGCGATTGCGTCAATCATTGATTTCACGGTTGTCATTGCTTCGGTACTGCTAGTAATGTCGATTTCCCCAACATTATGGCGTGGCGTGAGTGATTGCAATTAATTATAGGTTTTCAGTAGTCTTTGCCTCTTGGTTAATACAATTGGTATCGCTTACAAAATATTTTTGCCCGCGCAAGCGCAGCCAGTGATTCAGGTACGCCTAAGTTGGCGAGCCCATGAAAGCCATGCAGCATGTCTTCGCTAATATCCAGTTCCACTACGCCCCCTGTAGCCAATATTTTTTGGTAAATAATGTTAGCCTGCTCGGCAGTGGGGTCCACGCTACCTGCTTGCAAAAGTAATGGTGGCAGTTGCTGAAAATGGGCAAATACCGGTGAGATTAAAGGATTATCCAGTTTTTCATCACCGGCATAATCCAGCCCACGTTGATGACAATAAGACTGATGATAGAGGGGATCTTGATTGTTGTTGTCAGTGGCGACATCAAACCATCCACATAGCGTGATGGCGCAGCAGGGCAGGGTAGCGTGCTTATCGCGAAGTTTTAGCAGGCTGCTGAGTACCAAGCCGCCGCCACAGGAATCCCCGATCATTGCTATGCTGCTGGCAGGAATATCATTGGCAAGCATGCCCAAATAGGCATTGCAACAATCATCTAGTGCAGCGGGAAATAGATCGGTGGGGGCCAATCGATAATCGACCATGACGACACGTACATTGAGATTGCGTGACAGCATTTCAGCATAAAATAGAAAGCCGTCGCCATCAGCGGCGATAAACGCTCCGCCGTGAAAATATATTAAATACTGTTCAAAATCGGTGACCTCAGCCGCTGTCACCAGCGCGCAGCGAACGCCGCCGTATTCAATCCATTGCGCCTGTGTCGTTGCATCGATAGGGTGGCCATGCACGGCGTTCATTTTATCTCTGGCCGTAGCTAGATTGTCTGTAGGCGACGTTAAGCTACCATCAAGGGTATCGATTATTGACTGGTAAATTGTGCTAGGCATGACGGCACTCAAAAGTTCATTGATATTCTTGGCGGTCTTACTGCTGACTGAGCCAGACAATTTTTCCGGTTTCTGTACCAGGTAGTGTCAGGGTTATTATCCAGTGATAGCTGCGAAACACCACATAGACTTTGTTAATAAACCTTTTTTTTCGGCGGAGGCTTGTTGCATGCTTTCTTCGAGCGCCATACAACTCATCCGGTTTACCCCAATGACCCGCGGCGATTCTTGACAAAATACTAGAGTTACGTTTTTTGTCGGCTGCAGTGCTGCTGTAGCATTGGTTGTACAATAGCCCGGTAAAATAGCATTTACGTTGATAGAGTGGGCAGCCCATTGATTGGCTAGCGTTAGCTAGTAGCTTTGGTAATTCAGCACCGCGGTGCAAGTAGTGATACAAAAACTGCTACGCTTTATGGCTGGCCAGATTTTAGATGTAGCCGTTTTTCAGGGTTTAGGCAATAGCTAATCAATTAAGTGAAATTTACCACCTAGATAGATTAAGCCGTTGGTCTCGTCAGTGCTGTAACTTTGTTCGATAAGTGCGACGATAATAAGATGGGTTTCAAAACGGTTGATCTGGGCGACCCGACAGCAAAAGTTAGCTTGGCTAGCTGCGAGTAGCGGTGGCTGATCGGTATTGCTAGACCACTCGCCGTGCCCAAAACGCTGTTCACCTTTATGGTGCATGCAGTGATCAAGCGTTGCTTGTTGGTCGGCGGCTAGCACGTTGACCCCAAAGCAGGTATCTTCTATCAGCAGAGTCGCTAGCGACGCAGTTTTTTCGATGCAGACCAGCAGTGATGGCGGCGAATTACTGACATTGCACACCGCGCTGGAAATACTGGCGTGGCGCTGTCCGTGACTATAGCAAGAGAGTATACAAACGGATTTCCCAATTTTTTTAAACGCTTGTTTGGTTTTACTTTCAAGCTCTTGTTGGGAAATTTGTGCAATTTCTATGTTACTCATAATAAAATTTCATTTAGTGGGTGTTAGATATACTGACTATTTAAGCAGAAGGCTGTATTGATTGCTAATTTCATGGCGCAGGACTTATTAATAATTTGCACTGCAGAGAATTTGGTAGCGATTGCGCAAGTGAGTACAGACATTATGATGCAATTGTTGGATGAATACAGCGAAGCGCAGTGCTTAAAAATTATGTTTATCGTTGATCAGTATAATAGTTTGAATAAGTTCGCCAACAGTGTCGGTAACCAGTGGGAGCCGGGCTATAAAAATAGGACGTTAACACAATGCAAATAACAATATTGGGTGCCACCGGGGATTTGGGTAGAGAATGTTTACAGCAGTCTGTTGAAGCGGGGCATGCAGTTACAGTGTTGGTGCGCAGCCCGGAAAAACTTCCTGCTGCCCTTAAAGAGAAAATAACGGTCATCCAGGGGGACGGTCTTTCAGCAGATGATGTGCAGTCAGCTATGCCAGCAGGGACTGACGCAATACTGTTTGCGGTAGGTGTTGATGAAAAAACATCGCCGCAAAATTTATGTACCGATGTCACCCGCAATGTACTCGAGGCGATGCGCAAAAACAGTATTCCCAAGCTGGTATGGTGCGGCGGCGGCAGCAATCTTCGTAAAGAGGATGTAATTACTTTTGGGGCAAAATTTGTACGCTGGTATTCGGAGATTTTTCTCAAGCTTAGACATACCGATAAAGAGAACCAACTGGCATTATTGGATGAAAATTCTGACCTTAATTGGGTTGGCATTCGGCCATTACAAATGATCAAAGGAACTAAAAAAACAGTCTATCGGCTGGGTTATAACGCCTTTAGTGGTACGTCAAAAATTCACTTCGCCGATTGTGCACATGCGATGGTAGCGATGTTGGAAGATGATACCTGGACGGGAAAGGTACCGATTATTCAGTATTAACCCGTCTTTTATATAAACGCTTAATTGGTCAATGAACAGCAGGTTCAATGGCGTGAAAATGAAGTGCGTTCAATACAGTTATTTTAAACGTACATGCATAAACTAAGCTCAAAATATCGAAAGTGCTTAATTTAAAAGCTGTTATCACCTCTAACGGTTTGACTATGTCGCTCCTCTACCTTTCTGTAGCAATAGGTGACACTAAAGTCCCTTGTCATTCTTTTACCTTGACCAGGTAGGTATTGGGCAGCTGGATCTAATTACCTCATCCAATAAAAAACCCGGCAATAGCCGGGTTTTTTATTGTTTACATCTTAAGAATAAATGCTGCTTTGCAGTATCTGAATTAACTCTTAAGGCTTGTATTTGTCAGCAAACTCACGAGAAATAGTCTCTAAGCCTTCTTTTTTGGCACCTTTCAAAATAGTTTTTAGCGCCATTTTACGGAACAATTTTGGAACTTGAGTTAAATCTTTAGCGGCTTCAATGCTAAACGTAATGCCATCGGCTAGGCCATCGCCCAAATCTTTAATTTCTTGTGCTGCACAATGGTCGGAACAGTTACTTGAGCTGCAATCCTCTCCAGCTACTATACATTTGACGTCTGACATGGTTGTTATTCTCCTATAAATCAATAAAAATAATCAGATACTAGTGTTGCTAATAAATTTAGTTCGCGAGCATTTATACGATCAAAAAGGCTGACCGGTTCAGCGAAGATTGGCGATTATAGCAAAAGCTCATAGCTACTGTCTCGTATTTGGACATTTTGCATAGATTAGCGCTCTTAATCAATCGCCACCCGCATGCTAGTTCACTTTTCAGTCAGAGAAAAGGGATGGCTTAGTGCCAACAGGAGACATTGAGAAGAAATAAAAGGGCCCCAATTAAAGAGCCCTGATAACGTTAACTTTCTAGCTTTATTGCTTGCGCTTGACTCCGACTAAACCAATTAATGCTGAGCCAAATAGCCATATTGCTGCTGGTACAGGGACTGGTGAAACTTCACCTGTAACGGATAGAACTAATTCTACTCCGTTGCCTGAGCCGCCCCACGGATCTGAGGTAGTATTCCACAATGCTGAGCGCATGATTAAGGATTGGCCATTATAAAAATCAGTTTGTGTCGCATAATACGAGGCTTGTAAAATATAGTGTTCGTTGGTTCCGTCTAAATCAACGTCATCGCCGCCAAGGGTAATTGTCCCTGGCATGGTTGAGTAATCCAAAATCGTCTCTTTGATTCCATTGGCGCCGAAATTATAGTTGCCACAAAAGCTGGTTTGATTAACTTCCGTCCAGTTTGTTTCAATGCATTCATAAGCAGATGCAGAATAAGCCATCGAACCTGTTGTTAAGTTCGATATTCTTTCTATCATGAAAGTGTAATACGAATTAAACGGCGCAATGTAATCAACTTGAAAAGTTCCAGCATCCATCGTCAGGGTTTCAGTTACAGTGTTATAGCGTCCAGTAACAACTCCACTTAAAGTGCCCCTGCTTTCACCATGATCATCGCCGTAGTTGACTTCGTTTAATGTGACTAGCATTACCGCTGACTGACTGCTTAATGTAAATATGAAGAACACACAAAATAATATGACTCTCATTATCGATAAACTCTCTGAAGGTTATTGTTATAAGCTTATTGAAAATAATATCATTATGAATGACGCAATGCTCAATAGGACTCAATCTAATTTTTGTTATAGCTTCCGCGATGTACGCTTATTGGTCAAACCGACTTTGTAAAGCCTTTCGACAGAAATCTAAATATGTGCGGAATTACCAAATATAGATGCCGCCGCTGATGGCGGCTTAGGAAGCAAGAGCTGAATCTAGCTAATAGCTATAGTAGGTCGCCAGCTGTCGAAACAGCTATTTTAAATTTACTTATTAACTAAACTCAAAACATTGGCAGCTGAAAATTAAAAGCTGTCATTACGACTAACGGTTTTAATATGTTCTGTCTCGGCAGCTCCCTTCGTGCCATTAACTGGCAAAGCCAGAATCAATTAGGCTACCGAAGTAGCCTCGATACTGCATCTAAAGATTATTTCTTGCGCTTAATACCAACCAGCCCAATCAGCGCAGAGCCAAATAGCCATGCCGTTGCTGGAACAGGCGTTGATACAACATTATCAACAGAAAACACCATCTCAATCCCAAAGAGAGCGTCCCCTGATGTTTGTGGATCGGGATCTAACCAGCTATTTGAGTGCATTATCAAGTTACCACCAACGCCGTCAAAAGAAGTCATGCTTACTGCATAGAGGTCACCTTGGATAATTAAATGTTCTGGATCTGGATCCGCCACATCATCGCCACCTAAGGTACGAATACCTGGCATAGTCGAATAATCCATTGTAGATTCATCAATTCTATTTTGCCCGTAGTAGTAGCTACCACAAAAATTTAAGCTGGCACTGGCATTGGAGCAAACATAGCTATCTGCAGCATAATTGTCATTACCCGTTGACCAGTTAGTATGCTCATCGCTATACATGAGCCCTCCCCAGCCGTAATAAGCAAAGCTAGTCACACCCGCATCCATACTAACTATGCCTGTTGTCGTGTCATAAACACCACTTACGATTCCAGTAATGTATCCAGATGTTTCACCATGGGCATCACCCCAATTGAGATTACTTAATGTGACTGAATAAAGTGCTGCTTGAGTGGTAAAAGAAAGTGTAAGCATTACCAAAGCTATGGTTTGTTTAAGCATAAGAAAGTACTCCGTTACATTAATTATTTTTATTGTGGTTTATTTTTTTGCAGTGAATATGCCATAAATCCTGAGCCCAGTAAATGTCGGCAATGGGTTGCTGCTGCCATGGGAAGCTAATTGGCATGCTTAGCCCTCGATGTCCGTTGTGGGGCACTAACGACATTTACCGTCCAATTATATGTCCAGTATGTTCTCCGCTGGTGGGGTTGTGAGAGGAAAAGTGGAGGCAGGGACTTAAAGGTAAGTCTTCGTCTTACCAATCCCCTGATTTCGGCGCACAGGCCCCAGGGTGAGGCTCACAATAATAATCATTTCCGCTCCTTGGCCTGTCACCCTTTTGCTCGCGGTTTGTGCCCGTCGCGCAGATGTTCAATTGTTTCCCCTGTTAAGGACTTGCCAGCAATAGTGTATGCGCGGCCAAAATCTTTGATGAAGCGCCCGCCCAAAGGTGTTAGCTTAAATAAATGAAAGTCACTTAACTGGCTAAGATTTAACACTCGCTCTCCTTGTTTTTGGTAGAGATACTCAATGCCTTCATCGTAAGTTGTACCTGCGTCAAAAGCGATGTGTTCGGCAGTTACTTGATAATTCACCCTGATGCGGGCAAAAATCGTTTGTGCTTCTGTTTCGTCTTCAATGATAAGTACAGCCGCTTTTGAATTGTTTTTTAAATTAATGCCATGCACTGCAATATCACTGAGTAATACATAGAGGCAGTTATCACCTTTGGCAAAAGGTGCGTAAGAGGCGTAGGGGTGGCCATCAACATCCAGTGATGATAAATGCAGAGTTCTTCGTTCTTTTAAAAATGTTTCCAGTTCGTCTGCTAGACGTAGTTCCATAGATTTGTTTTTCACCGGCTTTCTCCATGTTCAACTTTCTGTTTTAAATCCAGATAAAATTGTTTTTGTGATAGGTAGAGCTGATGGTCGGAATCTCTACCCAGAAAAATTTTAAAAATACAGTAGTGGTTACCATCCTGAAAAACAAACGCATGGCTTTCCTGACCGCGATGCAGTTTGCTTTGAAACGCAATACTGGTGATTTTTTTTAGGTTGAGATGACCTTCAAAGCCACTCTCGCCTTTTAAGTTGTAAAACCCCTGGGCCAGTTCGCCTTGAGGAAAAACGCCTTTAAATTCGAAAACCGAACCGCCGTGTAAAATAACGGCAGTAGTATTTTTCCACTGACTGATGGTCTCTAATAATTGCTGTGCTTCGCTGCCCGCCAGGCAGTTTGCCGGAATATTATCGGCTTCTGTCTGTGTCATGCTTTTGTCTCCTGTTGTTTGGCATCATGCGCTGGATAAATCCGATACGATAATCTCAGTGCTGTTAAAAGCGATATTGCGCTGAAATTTTTACCGAGCGACCTGGCTGGTATACAGAGGCCCAGGCATTGCGATAGTTTTGATCGAAGGCATTGGCCACATTTAAATCAATTTTTACACCTTCGAGAGATTTTTGGCTGGGCTCCCAACTGGCGTAAAAATCTACTGTAGTAATTCCTTTATAGGGTCCCTGAGTGTCGTCGCTGGGGGTTTTATCCTGATTGCTGGTTTTGATAGCTTTAACGCCAACTTTGGTGTCTATCGACCAAAAACCATAGTCCAATGTTGCTACCCATTTATCGGCGGGTATTCCAGCTAAGTATTCGTCGGTATCTTCATCTTTTCCCCGGGTTTGACCGTAGGAAAGTGACGCGGTCAGCGCATCCAGTTGGTAACTGGCGGCAACTTCAAATCCTTGCAGCTGGGCTTTGGCGATATTTTCTGATGTTGAGGTGCCGGCGCAGCCGGTGCCCATACCTGGTATAAAACACGTAAAGGGCATGTCTTCGGGAACGTTGACACTTAATTGAATAAAATCGTCTACTTTATTTTCAAACACACTGGCGACAATAACTACTTTATCCTGACCGATAATATCGCTGAAACTAAATTCACTTTTCAGTTCAATATTGTTTGAGGTTTCCGGGTCAAGTTCGGGGTTGGCAACAAATATATTGCTGGGCCCACCGGGATAAAAAGAAAAGTGGATGCCATCCATAAATAATTCATACACATCCGGTGCGCGGAATGCTTCGTCGTAACGCAATGAGAGCGCCGCCCATTCACTGGCTTGCCAGCGCGCGGCGATAGCGGGTGAAAGGGCTGCTTCATCACTGTTATCAAAACCAGCGGCCTTGGATTCAAAGCTGTCGTAGCGAACACCAGCTTCCAGTACTACCGAGGAAGTTATTGCATAATCGCCATACACAAAAGCGCCGACAGTGGTGGTTTTGGCGTTGTCCGGCGGGTTGGGGCGACCGTCGCCATTGTCGGGGCGGTCGGTATTTAGTGTGTCTTCATAACCATCCACACCCGCTAGCAGATTCAGTTGACCAAAAACCGCTTGGTTAGTGAGTGAGAATCCCAGTGTTTCAATATCGCTAATATCTTTGCCGTCATTGAGATTGCGTTCTTCTATACGGGTGTCGTTTTGATAGAGATTGGCATCCAACTGCAGCCATTTGCTGGCGGGATTGTAGTGATAGTTCAGGCTGATATGTTCGTCAGTGGTTTCGCGATCAATTAAATTGTCCGCGTCATTAAGTTGTTCTTCGGCACTGCCGACCACAGGTGGATGGCCATCGGTGTCGGCAGTGCGGTAGTTGAGGCCAATGCGGCTGCTGTCATTAAGCTGCCAATCCAGTTTTACCAGTGCGGTGAGGTTTTCCGTTTCTGCGCCAAACAGGGTGTCACCATTGCCTTGTTCCATGGTATCGCTGTCGAGATAACTGGCTGCGGCCAACCAGCTAAAGGCGTTGTTTTTACCGGCAATTGCCGCCGTGGCGGTTAGTTTGTCACCGTTATTATTAAAACCGGCTTTGATCAGGCCGCCGGGAGTGCCTTCGGTTTTGATTAGGTCATCAGCTGACAGGGTTTGCTGTGAGACCACGCCAGCAATGGCACCGGAACCCCACAATGAACTCACCGGGCCCTTGACCACGTTAATACTTTTTAGCAGGGCAGGGTCAAGGAAATACGATGGGCGGTGACTAAAGTTGGTATTCACCCGTGAGCCATCAATAACTTGTAACACTTTGTTGCCTTCCAGGCCGCGAATATTGACTGACTGATTACCGGCTATCGGGCCGCCGGCCATGGTCACATTGGCTTCAAATTTGAGTGCATCTGCTACCGAGGTGGGTTGGATTTCATCCAGCTGATCGCGATTAATGCTGTCGATACTACGGGTATCTTTTTGCGCGGTTTGTTCGATTCGGGAAGCTGAAACCTCGACGGTATTGAATACGGTAAGCGGTTTTTGGGTGGCTTGTGCTGCTAGCAATGAGCTAAAGCTGGCAGCGATCAAGCCCCCAATGGCCAGTTGTGGCGCTTTGTTTTTCATTATTGACTCCTGATTTTCTATGGCGGGTGGCGCTTAAAAAACAGGATCGTAAACATATTGAATTTAAATGTAAATACTAATCGTTATCATTTGCATTTAAAAATTGGGCTTGCTAGGATTTGCGCTATCGACCAAGCGGGGCAACAGAAGGGCTAGCCCTCATTGTCAAAATGGTTCGGAAAACGAGGTAGGAACAACAGATGGAAGCTAGCAGGGCAGTGGGATGGGTTGGTGCTGTAGCCATTCAGGGTGTATTGCTGAGCATGGTGCCCACGCTGTCGGCACCGCAGGCGAGTGGCGCAGTGCAGGCGAATCCGGTGGCGCTGTCGATCAGTTACCAACGTCCGCAAAATACGCCAGTTGTTATTGCTGAACCCCCGACTGAGCCGGTCGTGAAGCAACGGCGTTCAGTGGTGAAGCGGCGGGTCGAGCGGCCTGTGCCCACTATGAGTTCGACAGGCCGACAAAGCGCAATGCTAAAGCCGGCACCGACGACGAATGCTGAGCAACAGGCTGAGCCGGCACCGCCTAAGCCCGTCACAGAAACTGCTGCCGGGTCCCCCTCTCATCTGGCAGAGGCGGAATTGGTCGAAGGGGTGCATCGGGCGCTTGTTACTGAGCCGCTGTTTGCCCGTGCGCCGGCGCCACCACACTATCCCAGACTGGCTCGCAAACGTGGGCAGCAGGGTACGGTATGGGTTGATGTGGTGTTGGATAATCGTGGCCAGCAAATAAGAACCGATATATTTAAAAGTTCAGGGGTGTTGCTGCTGGACCGGGCTGCACTGGAAGCGGTTGAACAATGGCAGTTTCTGGCACACCGCATTAACCATATTGCGGTCGCATCGCAAGTGCGGATACCCGTTGAATTTTCATTGGAATAAAAACTATGACCTACTATTTATCACTGCAACAGCAATTGGGTTATTTAGCTATACCCTTGCTTTTGTGTTCGTTAATCACGCTAGCACTGCTGTTGGAAAAAATGCTGGTGCTGGCGCTGGCCTCTTACCGAAAGCAATTAGTAGATCAGCAGGCGCCGGTGTTTGCCGGTAAAAATCAGCCCTTGTTGGTAGCCCGGGGGCTAAATTTTTTAACAGCACACCGCTCTGAAAAAAAATCCTTGCGTGAAGATGTGGCTGAAATCTGGCTAGGCTCACAGCGCCAGCAATTATCCAGCGGTATTCGCTTGTTACAGGTTATTGCGTTGCTCACTCCACTGCTGGGTTTGCTGGGTACCGTATTGGGATTGATTCAGGTATTTGAAAGTCTTGCTGACCATCATGGTCCTATCGAGCCTTCATTGTTGGCGGATGGTTTGGGTTTGGCTATGTACACCACTGCTGTGGGGTTAATTATTGCTTTGCCGGCACTGGCGGGGGCGCATGGTTTCCAAATATGGGTTGATAAAATTATTCATCGCACTGAGCTCAGTATGAATATGATGAATTTATTGATTGATGGTATTGAGTTAGGTGCAGGGCATGATTAAGTCACAGTCGGTTACAGCGTCGCCACTGCTGACTGCAGAGATCACGCCATTGATTGATATTGTGTTTATTGTGATTGTCTTTTTATTAATTACTGCCAACGCACCTTTATTATCGTTGCCGGTGGCGGTACCCGAAAGCGATGCCGAGGTAACCCTTGAGCTAACATCAGGGACTGAATTAACGGTGTCGATTACCGCTGAAAAACCCTATTGGCATATTGATCAGGAAACCTATCACCACTGGCGCGATTTTAAACAGGCGTTGCTGGCAAAAACACAGGGTAGTAATCAGTCTCTTACTATTGCTGCCGATAAAGCTGCGCCCAGTGAACCACTATTAAAACTTTTAGCATTATTAAACCAGCAGGCCTTTGGGCATGCTCATATTGTGTTGCAACATGCGAGTACAGAAGAATGAAGTTTATAAGAGTAGTAGCGACGAGAGTCTGTTTGTCGAGTTTAATGGTTTTATTAAGTCTGGTAGTCAATAGTCAGCAGCAACAAACATTCGCCACAATTATCAGCACCGATGCCGGTGTTACTGATGTGTTAATAGCGTTGGGGTTAAGTGATCAACTGAAGGGTGTAGATGTAACCAGTGTGGTTCCTGAGTCATTACCGGTTGCAAGATTGGGTTATCACCGAACCTTATCGACTGAGGGTTTGCTTAGTTTAAATCCTGACTTGATTATCGGCAGTGTGCATATGGGGCCTGCGGAAACTATTGCCGCGTTAAAAACGTATCCACTAACCTTGCTGCAATTACCTATTGCCCGTAATGCCCAAACGCTGCGTGACAATATTCAGCGTATCAGTGTCACCACCAATAAAAGTGCGCAGGCGTTACCTTTAATGCAGAGTATTGACCAGGCGATGGCGCACATTAATCAGCGACAGCTTGCCGCGAATAGCTCTGTTGCTTTTTTATTGCACATGGAGGGTAGAGGTTTACGGTTGGCGGGTCTTGGTACAACCGGCAACGACATTATTGAAATATTAGGCGGTAATAATGTTGCTGAGCACAATAGCTATCGCTCGGTTTCGGTTGAAGCACTATTAAGTCTTGAGCCCGAGGTAATTATTATTGCCGGGGAGCAAGGGGTGGCGACTTCGTTATTAGCTGATAATCCTTTGTTACAACATACGCCAGCGGGTCAGTCGCAGCGGATTGTAGCAGTGAATAGCAGTTTGTTGGTAGCGGGTATTAGTTTGCAGGCGCTGGATGTAGTGGCGGCTTTGGCGACGCAATTACAACAGGTTGCGCCTCGCTAATGTTGCGCCTCTCATTATCATCGCTATCGGGTTTTTGTTTATTGCTCTTGCTGGTTGCTGTGACGTTGTCACTTACCCGCGGCGCGATGTCGATACCAGTGGGCGAAAGTTTGCTGACGCTTTGGGATAGGGTGTGTGGAACCGGCTACAGTAATTTAATGCAGTATCAGCAATTGGTAGTGTTGGATTTGCGACTGCCCAGAACCATGCTGGCTTTATTGGTGGGTGCGATACTGGCGCAGTCTGGCGCTGTTATGCAGGGCTTATTTAGAAATCCATTGGCAGACCCCGGGATCATCGGTGCATCTGCCGGCGCGGCGTTGGCTGCGGCAGTAGCCATTATTTTTTTACCGGCTGGGTGGCAGGGTATTGGTATTCCTGTGGCGGCTTTTGTCGGCGCGCTACTCACAACGCTGCTGGTATTTAAGTTGGCGCAGGGTGACAACGGCACCTCGGTAGTGATGTTATTGTTAGCGGGTGTGGCGGTGGCTGCGTTTAGCGGAGCCATGATGGGCTTTCTTAATGTCATCGCCAATGATCAGGCATTGCGCGATATTAGTTTGTGGCAAATGGGTTCTGTTGCTCATACTCAGGAAGAAAGCTTATGGCTTTGCTTACTGGTGCTATTGTTTACTGCTTATTATTTTCAGCGCCATGCTCAAGCATTGAATGCATTACTGCTGGGTGAGTCCGAAGCGCGGCATCTGGGTATTGATCTTGAAGTTCTAAAAATAAAACTGATTGCGGTCACCACTATCGGGGTGGGTGTGACTGTGGCTGTGGCTGGTATTATTGGTTTTATTGGTCTGGTGATTCCGCATTTAATCAGAATGATCAGCGGTCCTGATCATCGTTCGCTGTTACCGCTATCGGCGATGGTCGGTGCGCTGTTGTTGTTATTTGCTGATGTAGGCGCGCGCTTGGTAATGGCGCCTTCAGAGCTGCCGGTGGGGTTATTGACGGCTGTTATTGGTGCACCTTTTTTTGTGTTGTTACTGATAAAACAACGCAAGGCTTTTGTATAAATGCTTACGCTCGAAAACCTTACCGTTACTATTGAGCAGCACCAACTCTTGGCGATTGAGCAGCTGAGTTTATATGAAGGGGAAATGTTTTCCGTACTGGGTAAAAACGGTGCGGGTAAATCGACTTTATTTAAAGCAATTTGTGGGGATATGCTGGCCCAGGGTGGACGCTATTTGCATCAGCTTTCTATTGAGTATTGGCCTAAAACGTTGCTGGCCAGACATCTGGCAGTGTTACCACAAAGTAGCTCGCTAACGTTTCCGTTTACCGTGCGGGAGGTGGTTGCTTTGGGTTTAATTCCATTGAGTTTGAATCATCGGCAGGGGCAGCGCTGTATCAGTGAAATGCTGGCGTTAACGGATACCCAACAATTTTCAGCACGTTCGTATTTAAGTTTATCTGGTGGTGAGCGGCAGCGCGTGCATCTGGCCAGAGTGTTGGTGCAGCTATCACAAGCTGAGAAGGCGCCACTGCTATTATTGGATGAACCTACATCGGCGCAAGATCTTGCTCAGCAACATCATTTGCTGGCATTAATAAAAACCCTCTGTCAGGAAAAAAATATCACCGCACTGGTGATTATGCACGATCTGAATTTAAGTATGCTTTACAGTGATCGTGTGGGTATTTTGGCTGCAGGGCAATTTGCCGCAATTGGCGCGCCTCGGCAGATATTGAATACGGAAACCATTAGTGATCACTGGGGATATCGACCCCGGCAGGTAGAGGATGCTTCCGGAGTTCGCGTTTTTATTTAGTGTTTACTAATTACACCGAGTTGGGAAAACGACTGCAGCTCTGCAGTTGTTGGCTATCCCTGCATTCGCCGCGTAGCATCAAGTCATTCATTATCGTGAATGATTATAATAATTAATATCAACTATTATCTATTAAATATTCTCCCTATTATGCTTCCTATGTTGTTAAACCCTATCCGGAGAAAAATATGAGACCCCATGTTGAGTTTGTTGATCAGCAAGATTTGCTTTGGCATCACGCCGAGTTTGAGCATGCCGAAGGCAGTGCCAAGCAGCAGAATTTAAGTTATGACGAAGAAGATGGCTCGGCTTCGTTAAGAGTAGAGTTTGTGACAGATTGGTCGCGTTCTGCCGGGTTTCATGAGGCCCAAACGGAATGGTTCGTGCTTTCGGGTAAGGTAGATATCGGTGGCGAGATTCTCACAAAAGGCGGTTATTGGTGTGCGCCTAAAGGGGCGTTAACTCCGGCTATTAAAGTCACCGAGGGTAGCCAAATTCTGTTGTTCAGAGAATATGCGGCTTGGGGCTTTAAGCCTGCCAAGGACGCTGCACAATCAATCTCCAGTGATTCAGAAGTGGTTATCAAGCACTCTGAATCGATGGATTGGTTTGATGTCGAGGATCCAGCTAATGGCAGTCCGATGGATTTTTCTCGCGGCGGTACTCCCGTCCCTGGTTTGTTTATCAAGCTGCTTTATCGCGACCCCAAAACGGGTTTCTATACTCGACTGATAAAAGCAAAGCCCGGTTGGCGCGAGCACCCATTAGCGCATCACCCAGTGTACGAGGAAGCCTATTGTCTAGAGGGGGAATTTGATTACAACTATGGTTTGATGAAACCTGGGCAGTACTTTTTCCGCCCTGCTGGTATTCGTCACGGTGATTTTACTGCAGGTGAAGAAGAAGGGTGTACCTGGATCTTGCGCTGTGATGGAGATTTAGTCGATTGGTATACCGAAGAGGCCAGCGTTGAAATGCATGGGAAACCGGTAAATTGGGGTGATGACTTCCCTGGTACTGAGCCGCCTGTGTATATCCAGCCAGTGCGATCTCGTACTGCAGGTAAGTGGCAGGACCCTAGTTATCAATAAGTCCGTTAATACTGAAGATACTTTTATGACTGGATAAGGAGTTGTGATAATGTTTCAAGATACGCATTTAGTATTTGGAGTAACGGTAGGTTCAGTAATTGTAATGCTTGGCGTTTTTTTGCTCGCGCTGTCAACTACTGGATGGAGTTTGATTGTCATCGGATTTGCAGTCGCCGCTATAGCTATCGTGTTTAGGCCAACAACAGTTGAGCGTAAAGCGTCGCTGGATACTGAGCGTGTGCACCACCTGGTTACCAATCCCGGCAACTTGGTGAGTTAATAATTATGGTGCTGGATATCAGTATTGCCTTCTTCATGCTCGGGGTGTTGGCAACACTTATACGTTCGGAAATTCAATTTCCGAAAGCACTTTATCAATCACTGACATTATTTTTGATGATAGCGATCGGCTTGAAAGGGGGGGTTGCTTTATCGGAGCATGCTTCCTGGCAGTTGGTTCCGCAATCAATTTTCGTTATCATGCTGGGTATTGTTATTCCGCTGATTGCTTTCCCTGTTTTATTTTTAATCGGTCAACTTGAGCGCAAGGATGCGGCTTCAATTGCTGCGCATTATGGGTCTGTGAGTATCGGTACGTATGCAGTAGCGGTAGCTTTTCTTGAAGCACAACAAATTGAGTATGAGGCGTACTTTCCATTATTTGTTGTGCTCCTTGAGATTCCCGCCATTGCTGTCGGTATCGCCCTTGCTAAAAACAAAGGCAAAGTGCTTAATCGCAAAGCTCTGGCACATGAAATATTTTGTAATCAAAGTATGGTATTTATGCTGGGTGGGTTAGCTATTGGATTTTGGGCTGGTGAGCGTACCGCAACTATTGCACCATTCTTTTTTGATTTATTTAAAGGCGTGCTGGCTTTATTCTTATTCGAAATGGGTATGGTTGCCGCTAGTCGGTTGCAGCAAGTTAAATCAACCAGCAGTTTTATATTATCGTTTGGCGTAGCCATGCCCTTGGTTGGGGGGCTACTGGGTTGTTTGCTCGGTGTTGCTATAGGGTTATCGACTGGAGGAGCTATCTTGTTAGCATCACTGGGTGCAAGTGCGTCTTATATAGCTGTTCCCGCTGCGATGCGAGTGGCTATACCAGACGCTAATCACGGGCTATCAATTACCGCATCCCTGGCCATCACGTTTCCATTTAATGTGTTGGTAGGGATTCCGGTGTATGTTGTTTTCACTCAATGGTTCGTTAGTTAACAGTCATTAATCAAGTTGATAAAATGGTAGTTCAAAGCTAGATAGGAGAGGGTAATGAGTCATGTTGAAGTAGCGATTATTATGGGGTCGCAGAGTGATTGGCCAACCATGCAGTGTGCAACCGTTGTATTGGATGCGCTAGGGGTATCCTACAGCAAGCAAGTCGTATCGGCACATCGCACTCCCGATAGACTTACACAGTTTTGCCAGGACGCTGAAAAAAACGGCATTAAAGTCATTATTGCTGGCGGGGGCGCGGCACATTTACCGGGTATGGCAGCGGCAAATACCTGGCTGCCGGTGATTGGCGTTCCGGTGCAAAGCAAAGCGTTGAATGGTATTGATAGTTTGTTATCGATTGCGCAAATGCCTAAAGGTGTTGCAGTGGCGACGCAAGCAATCGGTGAGTCAGGTGCATTTAATGCGGGGCTTATGGCTGCCCAGATTTTGGCCACCAGTAATCAATCTCTCCAGCAGCGCTTGATCAGTTGGCGAAAAAACCAAACTGATAGCGTACCGGTGGAGGTTGAATAGTGCATGTTGCGATTATTGGTTGTGGTCAGCTTGCCAGAATGTTGGCATTGGCCGGCATTCCGCTAGGTATTAAGTTCAGTTTTATTTGCGACACAGGTGAGCATAGTGACACTGTCTGCGTTAACGGCTTGGGAGAAATAGCTTACTGGCAGCCTGAATCGTCTGTTGAGGCGCTCTATACAGCGCTGGGTAGCCCGGACCTTATTACTGTAGAAAAAGAGCAAGTTGAATTGTCGTTGTTGCGGGATCTGAGTAAGTTTTCTGCCGTTTATCCTAGTATTCAAGCAATAGAAACAACAAAAGACCGGTTTAAAGAGCGCTGTTTGTTAGATAGCCTGGATATTCCTGTTGCGCCGTATTTGTTTGGACATTCAATAGAAGAAGCCGTTAAGCAATTAGGATTGCCACTGGTATTTAAGTCTATTGATGAAGGCTATGATGGCAAGAATCAGTGGCAGGTTAAAACTGAGGACCAGCTTCAGAGGCTTATTGAGGATCAATCCCTACATCCGCAAACTTTGATTGCAGAGCAGTGGATTAATTTTGAGCGGGAACTTTCTTTGGTCGGTGTTCGCGATTGTAATGGTCAAATAGCATTTTATCCGCTCGCCGAAAATATACATACACAGGGTATTTTATATCGCTCTATTGCTCCTGCTGACAAGTTAACCTCTGCACTCATTGCGACTGCTGAAGATTATCTGCAGAAAATAATGAATCACCTGGATTATGTAGGGGTGATGGCTATGGAGTGTTTTGCAACGGAGTCAGGATTAATCGTTAATGAGCTGGCTCCCAGAGTGCATAACAGTGGTCATTGGACGCAGCTTGGTAGCCCGACGTGTCAGTTCGAAAATCATATACGTGCTATTACCGGTATTGCTTTGGGGTCTACCGACAATTTTGGTGTTACCGGCATGATTAACTTGTTAGGTACTGCCAAGCCGCCAGTAAAATCACTTGGGGCTAATTCAACACTGCATTGGTATAACAAAGAGGCTAGACCGGGAAGAAAGCAAGGACATGTCAATTTTTTTGATAAATCCAGAGCACAACTTATCCAGCATATGGATGCGTTTGAAAAAACACTGTTACCGTGATTAGCACCATAAAGATAATGGCGGATCGATAGTGGCAGATGCCAATATGTCCGTTCTGGAAACAATGCCAACCACTTGGCCGTCATCTTCAACGATTGGTACTGCATCTAATTGATAGTCGACTAATGCAGATGCAATACGACGTACGTCAGTGACTGGCGCTGCCGAGATGATTTTGTTGTCGGTTTCATTGATAAGCTTCATTACCGAACCGGGCTGTTGGCTTGCTGATAAGTTATTACTAAGTAAGTGCTCATAAAGTCGCTTGCGCGAAAACGCGCCTACCAGTGTTCTAAACTCATTAATAATGGGCATTACCTGATGATTGTGTTGCTGAAACACTAACCATGCTTGCTGAATAGACGTGGTTGATGAGAGCGATCTCACGGGTGCAGTCATGATTTGGTAAGCTTGTTTAATGGGTTCCCGGTGCTCTTTTTTGTTTAAGAACAATTGATAAGCATCCAGGGCATTCTGGGACACTTTATATTCACTGGTTGGCTGTTCGAGATTGATTGCGGCCGTGGCCTGGTCAAGCGGGTCTTGCTCGATCGATCGTGACGAAAAGTAGGGGCTTGGTTTTTCAGTGCGCCGAAGTTTTTCTAACGAACCTGAAAAACTTCGGCCTGTGGGTGTGTATATATAAAACATACTATGACTCCTATTAAAACCTATAGATTTTAAAGGCTGAAAAATTATAGCCTCAATTATTCTATTGTTATGCGCTCTCAGAGACTGCGTCAGTATCTTCAATATAAAACCGTTTTTTGCTAATTATTTTTCGCCGCTTAATGCATTGCATAAAGTTTTTTCCTGCACGGTTAATACCGCGATCGATGGCATGTTTTATATCTGCTTGTCGTTCAGTGATGACCACATCTTGTAGTAAGTTCGATTTGATCATTACCTTGCACTGTTGGTCTATTCCACCTTTCGGGCCATTTATATCAGTTAAGTTAATGGTAATTGACCTGATCAATTGGCTGTTGCGACTAAATGCAAAGCCGAGTCGATAATGAATGTAATTTTTTATGTCCTTATCGTTTGCTGTGTTGCCATAATTAATATTAACTTTCATAATAATCTCCATTAATAGAGGGATAAATTAGCAGGGATATTCATTTGAAATGGTGCTGGCAATTATTTGCTCTACGTCTTTAGTTGATTGTCCAGAAGCTACCAGCTTGTTAGTAATAGCCATGGATAGTTTCAACCTGACTGTTTCGTTAATGGTGCAGTCATTCTTTTGCGGTTTTTCTTCCAGGCTTGTGTAATATGCTCTTTGTTGAAAGCTCATGGTATTTTCATTGCTGGGGTTGGTAATATCTTCCGGTAAGTAAGTTGCCAGATAGTTGTTAATGGCATAGCTACATACATTAGGAATGGAAAGTGTGTTTTGCTCATTAAGCTGAGGGATGCAGGCCGATAAAAAGCTATTTTTTTCAATGTTTTCTTGTGTAGCTTGGGCTGTGGCAGTTAATGACGTGAGTGCGATAACTGCCAGGCCGGTACATAAACAAATAGCTGTGCATTTCATGGTTGTTCTCCTGATTAATACAACTCGGTTGAAGTTGAGAGAGTGTTTTATAACGCAACAGCAATACCAATAATATTCGAATGTTATTGTTTTAATGATCGAAAAAATCTGATCATGCGTATAGTAGATATCTATATCAACCTGATAGGTTATCTTTATGGCCCAGATGAATTTCCATCACTTGCACTATTTTTTTACCATTGCCAGAGAGGGGAGCATTGTAAAGGCTGCTGAAAAACTGCATTTAACCCCGCAGACCTTAAGTAGCCAGATAAAAACCTTCGAAAGTTACTTGGGTGTTGAATTATTTGATCGAAAAGGCCGGGGTCTACTTTTAAACGATAAAGGCAGGATGGTGTATGGTTATGCGGAGGATATTTTTTCACTGGGTTACGAGTTACAGCAAACCTTACAGTCAAAAAACATCAGTCAGCAATTCATTTTCACGGTCGGTATTGTTGATGTAATACCGAAAATACTCGCTTACGATTTACTTATCCCCATTCTTGAAAGTCAGGAAAGTATTCGCCTGATTAGCCGAGAGGGCGATTTTGAATCATTGTTGGGAGAGTTGGCGGTTGGAAAAATGGATTTAATTATTTCTGATCGCGGGTTGCAACCTGGGTCGGCAGTTAAGGCCTATAACCATATCCTTGGTAAAAGTGGCTTGACGTTCTATGCCGGTCGATCAGAAGCAAAGCAGCTCAAGGCCGGTTTTCCAGCAAGTATGCATGAAAAGCCCTTCCTATATCCCGGTGAGGGTTCGTCGCAAAAAATCAATCTGTCATCCTGGTTTGATCGGCTAAATATACAGCCCAGGATAGTGGCAGAATTTGATGATACCGCGCTAATGAAGTTTTTCGGCCAATCTGGATGTGGAGTTTTCTGTACCCCCAGCTCAATTGAAGCGCATGTGCTAAGGCAATACAAAGTCGATGTTATTGGGCGCACCGAAGAAATCCATGAGCAGTTTTATGCCATATCACCTGAGCGCAAACTTAAACACCCAGGCGTCAAAAAGGTTATTGATGCGGCTTCGCAGTTATTCACTATTCCATAGTCTTTGCTGAGTTTGATTTACTGCTCCGGATTCGATAATTTTTCTTTGCATTCGTTAAAATATCATTTCAGCTTCATCTTTTTTGGATTATGTATACTCTATATTGGTGCCATCATTGCTGAGTATTTTTTCGAGCTCTTCCAGTACCAAGAAGTTTTTCTCCAAAACCAGTTCACGCACGGAGCGGTTGTCTCGAATAGCTTCCATCACCAGTGTCGAAGTTATCTCATAGCCTAATACTGGATTAAGCAGGGTTACTATGCCCAGTGAATGATCGACTGAACGTTGGCACTCAGCTTCGTTAGCAGTAATTCCTTCAACACAGCGTTCTCGTAAGATGCGACTGCCTCGATTTAACATGCCCAATGATAAAAATAAGCAATTAGCGATGACTGGCTCAAATGCATTTAATTGCAGTTGTCCGGATTCTGCCGCTATTGATACGGTGACATCTTTACCAATTACATCATAGGCAATCTGGTTAACGACTTCGGGGATTACCGGGTTAACCTTGCCCGGCATAATCGAGCTGCCCGGCTGCATTTTTGGCAGGTTTATTTCACCAAACCCACATCGCGGCCCTGAGGATAGTAGCCGCAGGTCGTTACAAATTTTCGATATTTTTGTTGCGTAGCGTTTCAACGTTCCCGATAGTTGAACAAAATCGCCGGTATCCCATGTTGCTTCCACCAGGTTTTCCGCTAACCGTACTTTAACTCCACTGACTTGCTGTAGCCGTTCAATCACTCGTGGTGCATAACCTACAGGCGTATTGATCCCGGTACCAATGGCGGTCGCACCTAAATTGCAATCGAGCAGTAATTCAATGGTATGGGAAAGTTGGATGATGTCCTCACCAATGGCGGTAGCAAATGCAGAAAACTCCATACCTAATGTCATCGGTACTGCATCCTGCAATTGGGTTCTACCAATTTTACGAATGTGGGAAAAGTCGCTGCCTTTTTCGCTAAAAGCTTGTTTTAGCAATGCCATATTGGCTAATAAATCCTGAGCTTTGGCATACAATGCCAAGCGCAACGCGGTAGGGTAAACGTCATTGGTAGACTGTGAGCAATTGACGTCATTGTTGGGGTGCAGGTGTTGATATTCGCCCGCGTGATGGCCTAGCAGTTGCAACGCGCGATTGGCAATCACTTCGTTGGCATTCATATTGGCAGATGTGCCTGCCCCCCCCTGAATGACATCGACGACAAAATACTGGTGCCATTGGTCGTTGATGATCTCATCACAGGCGGCAATGATGGCCTTGGCTTTATTCTCGGCCAAGGTACCCAGCTCAGTGTTGGTCTGTGCGCAGGCTTTTTTGACCATCGCCAGTGACCTGATCATTTCGGGATCAATAGAAATGGGGATGTCGGTGATAGAAAAATTTTCTACCGCACGCTGGGTTTGAATACCGTATAAACAATCAGTTGGTAGCTGCATGCTGCCCAAGCTGTCTGATTCTTCACGATAAGTTGTCATGTTACACCTCTGGTTTTATAGTGCTATTCGTGCACTTAATGCGATTGGAAGGGATAAAAATTTTTCAAATTGAGTAATTGTGTTAGTGCTTCCAGCGTTTCTAGCGATTCAGTATAAAAAGCAGGATCAGCTAAATCCTCCGGCGCAAGCTGATCGCGATAATGTTGCTTGACCCAGTCTTCTAGTGCGGTAATGCGATCTTCAGTGATCAGAAAAGCCGGGTTCACCGCAGCGCGTTGCTGGGCGTTAAGTACCACTCTAAGGCGCAGGCAAGCAGGCCCGCCACCGTTGCTCATACTTTGGCGTACATCAACAAAATCAACGGACCTGATAGGTTGCTGGTGATCCTGTAGCAGCCGCTCAAGATAAGCGCTTACCGACTTGTTTTGTGCACACTCCGAAGGAGCAATAAGGCGCATATTGGTCATATCGCCATCCGGTGCCGCGAGTAATTGGCTGTTGAATAAATAACTTTTAATGGCATCTTCCAGTGGGACTTCCTGATGATTTACGGGTAGCAATTGCAAATTCAGTTTGTTGCCTAGTTGTTGTTTAATGGTTTCAAAGTCTTTGTCGACAAAAGCGAGTTGGTGAAAGAACAGAACGGGGCCGTTCGCTACCGCAACAACATCGTTATGAAAAGCGCCAGCGTCGATAGCGGTGGGGTGCTGACGACAGAAAACAGCTTGTTGAGCAGTTAAGCCATGGCTGCGGGCAACGGCTTCACTGGCGAGTCGGGTTTGTCTGGCTGGAAAGCGCGCGGGTTGATTGGCTGAGTCAAGGCCATCGCGACCATATACAAACATGGCCACGCCGGGATCACCATAATGTTGGCAAAGGCGTGAATGATTAGCTGCGCCTTCATCGGCAAACAGGTTGTTGGCTGGCAGCGGCGCGTGAATTTTAAAATGCTGCGGGTCGTTGAAAATAGTTGCCAGAGTATGTTGGGTTGCCTCTGCTTCAATTGCCCGGTGAGGTGTGGTTAACAAATTAGCGGGAGTAAAGTGAACTCGGCCATCACCGCTATCGGTTGATGGCGTCACGGTAGCAGCATTGGCTGCCCACATTGGTGAGGCCGAATAGACCATCGATAATAATCGTGGATTTTGTTTAGCCAGTTGCTGAATAATTTGCTGGTCACTGCCAGTGAATCCGAGCTGGCGCATGCTGTCTAACTGTGGTCGTTGTTGCGGTGGAATAAAACCCTGCTGATAGCCTAGCGATAATAACTGGCGCATTTTCGCTAAACCTTGCAAAGCTGCTGCCTTGGGGTTGGAACGCAGCTGTGCATTGCGTTCAGAGGCGAGGTTGCCAAATGACAATCCGCTGTAGTTGTGTGTGGGCCCAATTAGGCCGTCAAAATTTACTTCTAAAATACTCATTTTTTTATCCCTTTCAACGCTGGCATTGCTTGTTGGTCGGTGGCTACACCGATGGACATTGCCTGTGGCCATGCACAGTAATCGGCGGCATAAAAGGCACTGGCGCGGTGATTACCGCTGGCGCCAATACCGCCAAAAGGTAAGCGACTGGAAGCGCCGGCCGTTGGTTTGTTGATGCTGATGACGCCAGCACGAATATTGTTGATAAATTGCTCTTGCTCACTATTGCTATCACTGAGTAAGCCAGCTGCCAGGCCGTATTGAGTTTGATTGGCCAGGCTAATGGCGTCAGTAATAGTAGCGACCCGATAAATCTGCAACAGCGGCCCAAACCATTCCTCGTCTGGTACCTCTTGCACATTGCTCATATCGATTAACCCAGGACTAAGAAAACAGTCTCCTATTGAAAGCGGTTTCATCATGCGCAGTGCGTTACCGCCAAGGGCGATGAGCTGCTGTTGTGCTTGCAACAAGTTAGTGGCGGTTTTGGGGTTGATGACGGGTCCATAAAATGGCTCGGGTTTGGTTTGCCATTGGCCAATAGTCAATTTATCAATCAATGTCTGTACTGCTTCCAGTAATTCACTGGTGGTTTCATTTTCTACCAAAATGAGACGGCGCGCGCAGGTGCAGCGCTGTCCTGCGCTAATAAACGCGCTGCTGATAATATGCCTGGCCGCGAGTTCGGTGGATTTGATTTGTCCGACGATCAGTGGATTATTGCCACCCATTTCCAGCGCCAGTAGTACTTCCGGACGGCCGGCAAATTGCCGGTGTAATTGTTTTCCCGTGGCGGACGATCCGGTAAATAACAAACCATCAATATTGGCGGCGGCAAGCGCAGCTCCGGTTTCGCGCTCGCCCTGTAAAAGATTAAGCACATTGTCGGGTAGGCCGGCGCGGTACCATAGCTCAACAGTGAGCACTGCCGTCATCGGGGTTTGCTCGCTGGGTTTAAAAACTACGGCATTACCTGCCAATAATGCCGGTACGATATGACCATTGGGCAGATGGCCGGGAAAGTTGTAGGGGCCGAAGACAGCCAGTACACCGTGGGCTCGATGTTCAGTTGCGATACCCGCAGCAGCGTTATTACTGCTGCCGGCTCGTTGTTGCTGGGCATCAATACTTATGGCGATTTTGCCGATCATAGCGTCGACTTCTGCGAGCGCTTCCCACTGGGGTTTGCCGGTTTCACGACAAATCATTTCTGCCAGTTGATCCTTTGCCAGCGTTAATTCTTCAGCAAAACGTGTGATCACTTTTTTTCGTGCGGTTAGCCCCAGTGCTTGCCATCCAGGCTGAGCATCTCTGGCAGCGTTAACTGCCTCGGTAACCTGGGTTTCGTTGGCGCAGTGCCCTTGCCAAATAATTTCGTTGGTTGCCGGATCTTTCGATATGAGTGTTTTTCTCAGCCTATGAGTGCAGCTGCAGTGAATAGTTAAATCGCTCATGTTATGACTCCCGGGATTTTCCAAT
Organism: Oceanicoccus sp. KOV_DT_Chl; assembly: GCF_900120175.1. NCBI lineage: Bacteria > Pseudomonadati > Pseudomonadota > Gammaproteobacteria > Cellvibrionales > Spongiibacteraceae > Oceanicoccus > Oceanicoccus sp. KOV_DT_Chl. The sequence goes on along the minus strand of NZ_FQLF01000005.1, from coordinate 515,086 downwards.
GAGATGAATTAGTTCGCCAGGGGCTACCTTGAGTGCAGCTATGGCTGCTGCAGACATTTTAATTTCGCCTTCATCGCCGCGTGTTATGGGAGTTTTTATAAAGCGTAAGTCGCTAAGTTTTCCATTCACAACAATGGAAGGAGAAGCATCAAGTGGCTTGTCGGTGGCGATAGCGGTTCCCCGTTCGATAGCTTTAACGCTGCGTAGTGAATCAATTTTTGCACGTAACATCGGGCCGGCATCAAAAATATCGATGAAGTCTTCATACTCGAAACCCTCATTAATGAGTAGCTCCAGTGCTCGGCGGCCAGCATCGTGAGGTTTGCCCAGCACCGCGCGCGCCTGCTCGGGTAGCATCCGTGTGTAAATGGGAAACTTAGGCATTAACTCAGTAATGAATTGATTAGAGCCTGCTGAGCAGAGTCGATCAGCTTGTTCAAAACTCATTTCAAAAAAATGCTGGCCAATGGCTTCCCAAAACGGGCTATTGCCTTGCTCGTCGAGCCAGCCTCTGAGTTCCGCGACTACATGACTGTGAAAACGCTCGCGAAAAATCCCCATAAATAAATAGCGTGAACTGGCCAGCCAGTGGCCGTTGCCACGGTAATCCGGATCTACAAACAACGTGCCGACCTCAGAGCAGTCGGTATAGTCATTGGCCAACTGCAGCACTCCCGAGCGCACTTCTTTACCTAGTGAATGAGAATAGTGAATTGCTGACATTAACCGGTAAGCATAAAAAGCTTGTTTGGAATGTGTGCGAGCATAAATGGCAGTAGTTCCAACCACTTTGCCAATGCTTAGATCTTCTAACACCAGCAGAAAATAGTCTTCCGGGCTGGGCTTTGATGAATTAAAACTCGCCGTCGATTTGTCGATACTTTGTTGCAGGGTTTGCTCACAAGGCGGAAGTGAAGTCATACCTTTGCCTGCTTTGTTTGCAAGTTGCAACAGATCTGCCAAATCGCCGTTGGCGACGGGTCGAATAATTAACACAATGATTCCTCACGCACATGATCGTAAATTTCTGACATTAATAAGGCGCTGAGTTGCGCGCGTTCAACAAAACTGTCGATGCACATAAATTCATCTTCGCTATGAATGGCACCGCCTCTAACCCCAAGCGTGTCGATGGTTGCCAGTCCTGCTGCTGCAAGATTGTTACCTTCACAACAGCCGCCGGTACTGCGCCAGGCAATGGGAACCCGATTAATTCACCGCAGTGTTGTAGTCGTTCAAACAGAGCTTGATGTTTGGCGTCCATCGGTTTTGGTGGGCGTCCGAAACTGCCATGCAATTGCATCTCTAAGCCTGATTGCTGGCTGGTTGCGCTAATGATGTTTTTAATAGCACTCAGTATTGCTTGTTGCTGTTGTGCTTGTTCGATTCTGACGTTGAACCGAATCACTGCTCGATCGGGAACCACGTTCACCGGGCCGCCACCATCGATACGACCAATATTGACAGTGATACCTTTCGCTTCGTTGCTCAGTGCCGCTAATTGCTGGGTTAACATCGATGCCGTGACGATAGCGTTACGGCCGGCAAAAAAATCTCGGCCGGCATGACTTGCTTTGCCATGCACTACCAGATCAAAGTTGCCGCTGCCCTTGCGAGCACCTGCCAGGGTGCCATCTTCAAGCGCTGGCTCATAAACCATGCCAACGGCGGATTGCTTGGCCCAATGGCTTAAGTGTTGGGCGGACAGTGGCGAACCGATTTCTTCATCGGGTGAAAGCAGTACGGTGAAACCAATTTTTTCAGCAAGGGGAGAGTGGTGGATCGCCTTCAGTGCATGATAAAGCACCACTAAGCCGCCCTTCATGTCAGCGACACCAGGCCCGCGCAAATGATTGCCTTGTTGCCAGCAGGTTTGAAAGTCAGACTCTGCAGAAAATACTGTGTCGGTATGGCCGGTACATAAAATTTGCACCGGTGCTTCTGGGCGAATGCGATACAAGGCTGCTTCAGCAGTAGGCTTTTGCAAGATTTCGCCCTGGTCATTAATTTGTTCTATCGGCGACAGCTCAATGCGTTGTTGTTGATCACAAATATCGGAAAACAATCGATCAAAATAATCAACGACCTGTTCAATGCCCGGGCGATTAAATGATCCAGAATTTATGTTAGCCACGTGCATAGTGTGCTCCATCATTGACTGCTGCCATTGATGGATGGGCTGGATTAATTTTTTCTGGGTTGAATTCACGCTTTGCCTTTAAAATTTATACGCCATGTAATGGTGAGCAAGTATGCTCATGGTGTAACCGGATGTGCTTTTCTTTTTGGGTGTGTTTGTCGAATAAAATTCGGAAGGGTCGGTGTTGGTGGTTTGGCAGTGGGTATTGCTGTTGAGGTTGGCGGATTAAAATTAAGTATTTATAGAGTGAACAGGATAAAGTTTTTCCGATGACTGTGAGTTCCGAATTTGATTTTGTGAATTTTCCTTATAATCGATTGCAGGTATTGATTAGTTAGCAGGAAATTTTTTATGAAAAAGTCAGTTGATGAATTGATTGCAATGGACCCAAAGGTGATTTTGCATCCGGCATCCTCGATCACCGCGTTGTGTGAGCAAGGCCCCCAGATGATGGTGTCTGGTAAAGGTTGTGACGTTGTCGGTGCTGATGGCCGCAGCTACCTGGATGGGGTTGCCGGGCTATGGTGTGTGAATGCCGGCTATGGCCGCAGCGAGTTGGCGCAGGCGATGGCGGCCAGTGCGGAGCAATTAGGTTATTACCACACCTTCAGTAATGCTTCTAATCCTTGGCAGGTAGAGTTGGCAGAAAAGTTACTCCAGCATGCGCCCGATGCTATGGGTAAAGTCTTTTTTGGTAGTGGCGGTAGTGATGCCAATGACACATTGGTTAAGATTGCGTGGCATTATCATCATTTGCGTGGCAACGTTAGTAAAGTCAAAGTGATCGCCAGAGAGCAGGCATATCATGGCACGTCGATCAGTACTGCTAGCCTCACAGGCTTGGGTGGTTTTCACAAAGCGTTTCCGCTACCAATGGATTTTGTACTGCGTACTGATTGCCCGCATTTTTACACTCGCGGCTTGGAAAATGAAACTGAGCAGGCGTTTTGTTCACGGCTTATTAATAACGTTAGTGAGCTTATAGAGCGGGAAGGCGCTGAAAATATTGCGGCATTTATTGCCGAGCCTATACATGCTGCGGGGGGATTATCGAGCCGCCTGCTGATTATTACCCACAATTGAGCAAGTTGTTGCGGCAACACGATATTTTGCTAATTGTTGATGAAGTCGTCTGCGGTTACGGTAGATTAGGTAGCTGGTTTGGTAGTAGTGAGTTGGGTATAGAGCCGGATATGATCAGTACCGCCAAAGGCTTGACCAGTGGTTATTTTCCGATGTCGGCGGCGTTTATTAGCGACCCTATATGGGAAGTCTTGAAACAGGGATCGGCCAAATTAGGTGGTTTTTCACATGGCTATACCTATAGTGGTCATCCCGTAGGGGCTGCAGTAGCACTGGCCAATATCGAGATCATGGAGCGGGAAGATTTGGTCGCTAAGGCGCGGAAAAACGGCGCATACCTCATCAAAAATTACGGGAAAGCTTGTCTGACCATCCCTTGGTGGGTGAAATTCGCGGTCGTGGCTTGCTGGCAGGTATCCAGTTAGTGGTGGATAAAAAGACCCGGCAGTTGCCCGATCCAGCCGCCAAGTGGGCGCCGAAAGTGGCTGCTCAAGCGAGAGAATTAGGCTTAATAATCAGACCTTTACCTTCGGTTTCTACCCTCGCAGTATCACCGCCGCTAATCATTTCCGTTGACCAAATAGACTATTTGGTGGAGTCAATTGTGAAATCTTTGGAGGTACTGGAATAATGTTAATTTTGCTTTGTTATTGCATTACCGTATTTACAAGCAAGAAAACTGTGGGTACTATCGGGCCAGCTAGTCAATTACTGAGTTCTGTTTTTAACATACTTATGCAGCAATTTAATCATCTTTTATTTGCGCTTCCCGACTGCTCCCCGATTATAAATTGAGTGAGTGGTTCGACGAGTAGCATCTTTTCTCCTGGAGCTTCTAGGAGCGAAGTGCTGGTCTTTTGACGTCGATCTCTTTCGTTACTTCCCATCACTGCGTTTTTATCTTAACTTTTTTGCTAGGGTATTTTCCTGTTGCTCCAATCTAGCCTGCGGGTGCGTCGAGTTATTTTTTAATAGCCGCAATCCTTAGGGTGCTTTTCCAATAACTAAAATGAACTAGGTTTGAGAGGGTAACTCCATGCATACACAGCGTAAGCAATTGGCCACAGCTTTAAGGTTGGCTCTGGGATTAGGGGCAGTGTTTTCAGTGCAGCAGTTAGCGGCACAGGAAGTATCGGCTGATAACAAAAACTCCCAAGTGATTGAAGAAATAAAAGTAACCGGCTCGAATATTAAAGGGCTTGATTTAGAGGGCTCGATGCCTGCTATTCAAATTAATCGAAAAGATATTTTAGAGTCGGGCGCAGATAGTTTGGTCGGCGTCCTTAAAGATCTTACGGTGACTGGTGGCGGCACCGGTACCTTTAGCACTGAAGGTGCTTCAGCTTCTTCCGGTTCTGCGCCAGCAGGTTCTGCAGGTGTTTCTCTTCGTGGTTTAGGAACAAGCTCAACCTTGACATTAGTTAACGGACGTCGTGTTTCTGTTGCTTCTTTTGGTAAGGCTGGGACAGAGTCATTTGTAGATATAAATTCCATTCCTTTGTCAGCAATTGAACGTATTGAGATTTTACCCTCGGGCGCTTCAGCAATTTATGGTGCCGATGCTGTAGCTGGTGTGGTTAATGTAATTTTGCGTGATGATTTTGATGGCTTTGAATTGTCGGTTAATGGTGGCCAGTCTACAGCGAGTTCAGATGATGGTGAATATAATTTAAATGCTGTTTGGGGTAAATCTACTGATAATGTTCGTGCAATGATTGTGGCTGATTACTTTAAGCGTGCAGACTTATATGAGCGTGATCGTGATGCAACAAAAAATGCCATTCGCTTTAGTCCTGATAGTCCGATAGTTGCGTTTAATGATTATGATCTTGCTATCGATGATGTTAACGAAACAGACAATTGCTTGGCAGCAAATAGTGAACTCTTTCAGCCAATTACTACACAGTATGGTGAACAGTGTGGTTATAACGAAAATCGAGTTGCTGCTATCAAAGGCGACTTTGAATCTATTGGTTTGACTGCAACGCTTGACGTTCAGTTTGGTGGTCTGACATGGTTTAACGAAGTTATGTATCAATCAAAAGAGTCATTTGCGGCGGGTTCTGGAGCTTCTTTTGGTGGTACGCCTTTAGCTGTTAGCCCTAACCACCCTGGTTGGGCTAATGAGCAGGATTTAATTGATGCGTTGGAGGTTAATTCATTTGGTGGATCACCCACTGGCATAGATGCCGCTACTCTAGCTAATGATATTGATTCAGCCAATTCACCTTACCCGGATGAGTATGAATTCTTTACTATCTTGGGGCGTTTTCCTGATAGCAAGGCGGTAGAGGTTGAAACTGAAAGCTATCGATGGGTATCTGGCTTGCAAGGTCAGGTAGCTGATTGGGATTGGGAAACAGCTGTCAATATTGGCCATAGCGAATCAGAGCAGACGGGCAGTGGCTTGTATAAACGTGATGAATTACAGGCTGCGTTATTGGGTCAGTTATGTGCAGATGGCAGTATTGTTGATGCAGACTTTTCTTGGTATTCCGGTGATCGTGCCGATGTTGCTAATTTATCTTCTCTTAATCCAGGTGGTACCCAGTGTTCAGATATAGGTTCAAGCCAGGTTTGGTATAACCCTTTCGATGGCCAAACGAATCAAGATCCTGCCGCATTACGCCTGATTCAAACAACAGCAACAAGAAAAGGTGAGTCTGATCTCTACAGTTTTGATTTTAACGCCTCTACAACGAGTTTATTCGCGATGCCAGCAGGGAATGTTGCGTTGGCAGTGGGCATGGATTGGCGTAAAGAAGAGATATCTGATGAGCCATCAGCAGATGCTCTTGCAACAGCAGAACAGTCTGATCCTATCGTTAGTTTTAGCTCTACTCAAGCAGATTATGAAAGAGAACAATTTGCGGTTTATGCTGAAATGGTAGTGCCAATAGCCGATGGTTTTGAGGCTCAAATTGCCGCTCGATACGATGACTACGACGATTTTGGTAGTGATACTAATGGCAAAATTGGTTTGCGTTATGAAGTGAATAATAAGCTGATTTTACGCGCTAATTGGTCAGAATCTTTTCGTGCGCCATCTCTAGCTCAAGCGGGACTAAATACTCTATTGAGCGGTTTTACGGGCCGTTGTAATGGAGATAATGAATTTAACCAATACTTTGATGATAACGATGTTTGTGGCGGTTATAGTGCAACCTTACCCATTGCCTCTGAATTGGTTAACAACCCTGATCTAGAGCCAGAAACTGCAGAAACTTATGGTATTGGATTCTTACTTCGCCCAACAGACAATATTGAGTTAAATGTTGATTGGTGGAAGATCGAGTATGAAAATTTGATTATCGATAACAATACGGCAGCTTATGTTTATGGTTTATTAACAGGTGAAATTAGCGGCGTCATTGCTACTGATCCGGATGATCTGCCTACAGGAACAGCAGGTGTCTATCTCAACTGTGATCCTGCTTCATATACGGCTGGTACGGCTGATGATTGTGCCGGTTCAGATTTGCCAGAATTATTTGATGTGCATTCAACACCGATTAATGCGTCAGAGCGTGAAATTGAGGGTATAGATATTGCCTATACTCAGTATTTTGATACTAAGATGGGCAACTTTAAATTTACCCTAGATGGTTCTTACTTAGTCAATGATGAAGAGCAATTATATTCGAGTGTAGCTGCTGATAAGTATGCTGGAGAATGGCGTTACCCACGTTGGAGAGCAAAAGCCAAGGTTCGTTGGACTCAGAATCGTTGGACAGCATCCTTGGCAGCCAATTACATCCATGGTTATGAAGACGATTTAGATAATAATCGTGCTGAAGAAGTGGGTGGTTTTAATCCGGCAGTTGATACTGTAAATATCCCTTCATTTACCGTATGGGATTTTAATATGGGTTATGAATTTACGGATAATAGTTACGCGCGTTTAACCGTTGAGAATCTGTTTGATAAACAGCCCAATTTTGTTTGGGGTTCTGCTGCAGGTGTTGATTACTCAAACACTGATATTATGGGACGCTATATCTCAGTCGGCTACACTTATAAGTTTTAATCCTATAGGCGGGGTTTACCCGCCCATCTCTAACCCTTCAGGTTAAATGCAATGTTAAATCAACCTAACAAAGTCGCAGCACCCAGAATGCCAGATACCTATCTGATTTTGCTAGGCGTTGCGTTATTGGCTTTTTTGCTGACTTATTTGGTGCCTGCTGGCAGCTTTGATGTTGTAAAACAGTTGCAAAGTGATGGTTCGGAGAAAGTTTTATTAAACCCGGAGAGTTTTAGTTTACTGCAAGAAAATGCTGAAGGGGCACCGCTGTTTGCTGAGGGTGGAAATATAGGGTTGCTTAACCTGCCGTTCGAAGGAATGGTTTCAGGCAATAAATATGGCACATCTATTGGTGTTTTTGCCTTTATCATTATTGCTGGCGGTTCCTTTGGCATGATTATGGCAACAGGGGCAATTGATCGTGGACTAATGCGGTTGATAAGTATAAGTGGTAGAGCCGATGTTTTTTTCATCCCTGTTATATTTATCACTTTTTCATTAGGCGGCGCTGTTTTTGGCATGGGGGAAGAAGCTATTCCCTTTGTTTTAATTGTTGTTCCCTTTTTAATTAGTTTGGGCTACGACAGTATTACGGGTTTATTGGTAACTTATGTGGCGACACAGATTGGTTTTTCTACCTCTTGGATGAATCCATTTTCTGTGAGTATTGCGCAAGGTGTAGCTGGTGTTCCCTTATTGTCCGGGGCTGGCTTTCGAATGATATGCTGGTCTGTCTTTACCCTGTTAGGCTTAATCTATACCTTGCGTTATGCAAAAAAAGTTAGGGCTTTTCCTCAGCTGTCAATTGCATGGGAAAATGATAATCAATTTCGTGCTGAGAGTTATCAGCGGATTAATCATGATGTTTTGTCCTGGCATGATCGGGTCATACTATTGATTTTTTTTGCTGGTATTAGCTGGATTGTTTGGGGGGTTACGACACAAGGTTATTATTTACCAGAAATAGCAAGTCAGTTTTTTGCTATCGGATTTTTGATTGCAATCGTTGCCGTGGTATTGAGTCGTAATAATTTTACTGCTAATCAGGCTGCTATATCCTTTAAAGAAGGTGCCTCACAATTATTGCCCGCTGCCCTGGTTGTTGCTTTTGCCAAAGGTATTGTGTTGTTGCTCGGTGGTGATGATCCGAGTACCCCCAGTGTGCTTAATACATTGCTCTTTAATGCTTCGCAGTTGGTCGATGGCTTGCCGGAAAGTCTGGCAGCATTGTGCATGCTGGCATTCCAGAGCGTTTTTAATTTCTTTGTCACTTCAGGGTCGGGACAAGCGGCTTTAACCATGCCATTAATGGCACCGCTGGCAGATTTGGTCGGTGTTACTAGACAAACTGCGGTATTGGCTTTTCAGTTGGGTGATGGTCTGACCAACATATTAGTCCCCACATCAGCGGCATTAATGGGTTGTCTTGGCGCTGCCAGACTCGATTGGTCGCTGTGGTTCCGTTTTGTTATTTCCCTGCAGTGCCTTTTATTTTTGCTGGCCGCGGCTGCGATGTTAATCGCTGTGGCGATTGGCTTTTGATGGATGTAACGATGTTAACTTTAATAAAAAACGCGAGGATATATTCGCCTCGCCATTTAGGTGTTTGTGATTTATTAGTTTGCAGTAATAAGATTGCCCAGATTGATAACAATATCGAAATTTCAGGTGCTGATTTACCATTGCAACAAATCGATGCGCAAGGGAAAGTTCTTATTCCTGGATTGGTTGATTCGCTGGTACACATTTCTGGCGGTGGCGGTGAAGGCGGATTTAATACCCGTACCCCAGAGCTTAATTTTGGCGATGCTGTTTTGGGTGGTGTTACTACTTTGGTCGGTGCCTTAGGTACTGATGCCACTACACGTAGTCTCAACGAATTACATGGTAAAGCAAGAGCGTTGACGGCAGATGGTTTAAGTTGTTATCACTATACGGGGTCATATCAAGTGCCTGTGAAAAACGCTAACGGGTAGTGTTAGGGGCGATATGGTATTGATAGACAGTATTATTGGTGTCGGCGAAATTGCTATTGCCGATCACCGAGGCTCTCAACCCAGTGCTGACGAATTGGCCAGAATCGCAGCAGATGTAAGAGTCGGTGGTATGTTGGCAGCAAAAAGAGGTGTTGTTAGCATCCATGTTGGTGAACATGAATCACAACTATCGCTACTGAATAAAGTGCTGCGCGATTTTGATGTTGCCGCTAATCAATTTTTACCTACGCACATGAATCGCAATGAATCTCTGGTTAAAGCTGGTGTGGCGTTTACCCAGCAGGGCGGTTGTATCGATTTTACTGCTTCAACAACAGATCAATTAATTGAGCTTGGTGAATTGCGCGCCAGTAGTGCACTGGCACTGGCCTTATCTGAAGGCGCAAATATAGATCAGTTAACCTTGTCATCCGATGCCCAGGGATCGCTGCCCAATTTTGACCAAAATGGAAAGTTAGATAGCTTGCAGATTGGCAGCATATCAAGTTTGTTAGATGAATTCAGGCGTTGTGTTATCGAGCAAAATATTGCGCTGGAAAAAGCTTTGAAGACAGTCACGATTAATCCTGCGCGAGTATTAGGGCTGCATCATAAAGGTCGAATCAATAGCGGGGTCGATGCCGACCTGTTATTGCTAGACCCGGATACACTGCAATTAGATGCTGTTATGGCCCAAGGGCAATGGTTAATGCTGGATGGTACTAGAGTAACGACTACCCGGTTTGGAGAATAGTATGCGGATATTATTATTGTTGTTGTCGATGCTGAGCTTGACCGCAAACGCCGCCGGTAAACTGGTTATTGTAGGTGGTGCGCTCAGTAGTGAAAATGAAGCGGTGTATCGCGCCTTTATTGATGCGCTACCAAGCGCGAACAGTAAGATTGCAATTTTCCCTGTCGCCTCAAGTAGCCCAGTTAGCAGTGCGCAGAAATTTCGCAAGGACCTGGTTCATTATGGTGTTGATGCCAGCAGGGTTGAGATTATTCCCTTGGCGACGAAGGATGATTTATCCACGGAGTTTGATGAATCCAGCTGGCGCAATAATGCATCAAGTGCTCAGCTTGCTACTGAGCTCACTCGTTATGAAGGTTTTTGGTTTGTTGGCGGAGACCAAATGCGCATTATCGAAACGCTGTTGCCTCGTGCGCAAAAACCCTCTCGATTGCTGTTAGCACTTCGTAAGCAATTGGAAGAAGGAGCGGTCATTGGCGGCACCAGCGCCGGGGCGGCGATGATGAGTAACCCGATGATTGCTGGCGGTGATAGTTTCAGTGCGCTAACGACGACACCGAGTGATAATTATTATGGTACCGAGAGTCAGGAGTATGGACGTTTGTATTTGCACCACGGCTTGGGGTTTTTCCCTTATGGTTTGGTTGACCAGCACTTTGATCGTAAATCCCGTTTGGGAAGATTAGCACGTGCTTTACTTGAGACTGAGCAAAACCTGGGTGTGGCGGTCGATGAAGATACAGCCATGGTAGTGGACTTGGCTAGTCATGAACTCACTGCTGTTGGTAGTGGTGCAGTCACTTTGTTAAATCGACAATCTGCAAAGTTTCAGGCAAAACCCTTTAAGGCAAACAATCTACAAATTTCATTATTGGCTAGTGGTGATCGCTATAATTTGGTTAGCCACAGTAGCAAGATCGCCGGTGATCCCAAGTCGACGGTGGGCCGTGAATATGCCAGTGGCGAGCCACATCAGGGGGCAGGCTTGCTGCTACCCAATCAAACGCTGTCGCAAATGCTAGGTTATGATTTGCTTGATAATGCAGATAGTCGGGAACTGCGGCGTTATAGTTTTGTTGAGAGTGGGGATGGATTTCTTTTTCGATTCCGACAAACACCAGACAGCGCAGGTTATTGGCGTTATCGCAGCGGTAGTCGTGATCAGTACAGCATTATTAATGTAATGCTGGATGTAGAACCCGTTACTATCTCTGTTTCAGCCGAGCGATAATGTTATGTCGATAAATACGCCTGAAAATCTAGATCGTACTGACTTGCGGATTCTTGATACGGTTCAGCGCGATGGGCGTATTACCAACCGTGAATTGGCAGAAACCGTTAGTTTATCGCCCAGTGCTTGTCACCAGCGGCTTCAGCGCCTGATTGAAAAAGGCTGGATCAATAGTTTTCATGGCGATATTAACGTCGATCGACTTTGTTCACCCATGCAATGTATTGCGGCAATTTCAATGGCGACTCATTCGCCTGATAGTTTTCGGCAGTTGGAAGCCAGAGTGGACCACATGCCCGAAGTGTTAGAGGCCTATACTGTATCCGGAGCAAGTGATTTTATCATTCGTTTTGCCTGCCCGAGTATGACTCGCTATATTGAATTGACTGATGAATTAATACGCGAGTGCCCGGCGATCAGTAATATCAGTACTCATGTTGTTATGCGTCAAAGCAAACGCTTTAGTGGTTTTCCTTTGCGGGCATTAAATCCCAATTTTTCTTTTTGATTTTTTTATTTTTTAAAAAATCTCTATTTTTTTAAGAAATTATAATGCCGTCTAAAAATTTTTCTGACTTAAAAGTGAGTTTTAGTAGTGGCATGTAAATAAAATCCGAAGATAATTTTTAAAATATGCCTGAGTTCCGAATTATATTTTTCTTGATATCCCTATAATCAATAAGTCTTAATAATACAGTCATATTTATGGCTGCGCATTGATTCAATTTTTTGAATTTATAATTAACGTATGGGGATAAAAATGAGAGTTATTAATAAAAAGAGCCTCGCCAGCGCAATTCAATATGCATTAGGTACGATGACGCTGAGTGCCATGATCAGCGGCTCAGCCAATGCTGAGTCTGACAGAGAGTTATATATTGAAGAAGTAATCACTACGGCAACCACCCAGTCTACCTTACTATCGGATACCGGAATATCAATTTCATCGATCGATTCAATGACCATGGATGAAATGGGGGTAAATAATTTTAAGGATTTTACCCGTACTATTCCGGGCGTGAATTTTACCGAAGGTAATGCTCCAGGTGAACAAACTATTATCATCCGCGGAGTAAATTTCCCCAGTAACCGTTTTCAGCAATCTACGGTGGCGGTGTACATCGATGAATTATCCCTGACTCAAAACGGTCGTAACCCTGACATCGATTTGATTGATATGGAGCGGGTAGAAGTTTTGCGTGGCCCACAAGGTACTTTGTATGGTTCAAGTTCTATGGGCGGTACTTTGCGCTACATCAGTAACAAACCTGATACCGAAGAGTTTACTGGTGATGTGGAATTTGGCGTGGAGCAAACAGGCTCGGGTGATATGGGTTATCGGGTCAATTCAACGGTCAATATTCCGCTTACAGACACTATTGCTATCCGCGCTAGTGCCTATATGAAAGATTTGGATGGCTGGATCGACAGTGTAGGTTGGGCGGGTTCCAGCTCAGGGAGTTCCAACGAGATTATTGATGGATCGTTAGCAGAAAAAAATATTAACAGTGAAGAGACTACGGGTGGTCGAGTGGCATTACGCTGGAGCGCTACCGAAGATCTGACAGTCGATTTAATGTATTTAAATCACGATACTGAAGTCGATGGTTTGTCTAATGAAAATCCCTATTGGGGAGAGGGTAAGCAACAGCGCCGGTTTAAAGAAACCTACGCGGATAAGCTCGAGACTTATAATTTGGCACTGAATTATGATGTAGAGGAGGGCACCTTTTTATGGAACTCTTCAAAAATGGTACGTGACTATAAGCGCGTATCCGATCCTTCTCGCCAACGTATTGGTCTAGCATGGTGGTACGGCGATTTTTCAGATGCCTTTGATTACAGTCTGGATGCCTTTACCGATGCCGATGGAGATTTTGCCGGTCATGCGGTTAGAGATCGGCCGATTGATTTTGATCTGGAAACTCACGAATTCAGATTTAGCAGTAGTTTTGAGGGTGCGATGAATTTTGTTGCGGGTGCTTATTTTTCCAAAGCCAATAACCGCTGGAAACAGACAGAAACCTATCCGGGCATTACCGAAAGCAAGGGGACTTTAGTGCCTTTTGCCTACCCCAATTTTTATCTGGGCACCAGTTATGAGGATGCGGCCACCACGGCTGATTTTATCGTTGAGGCCGATGGCTATTCTGGACAGGATACTGACAGTGATGGCGTGGTTGATATTTTTCAATTTGAGCCGGTGCTGTATGCCAATGCCCCTCTGAACAAGGTTATATTGAAGATCGTAAAGAGCAGGTTGAACAAACGTCTCTCTATGGCAATTTTATCTATGAGCTGACTGATAAGTTCGATGTGACTTTGGGATTGCGTTGGTTTGATGTTGAAATCGATAACAATATTGTACTGGGTGGATCAATCGCGGGTACTGATGCACTGGCGGCAGCCGATGAATTAATCAGTACACCGGTTGGCGCCCGACGTGATGAACTAGTTCAGCTTATTCTCGATTCAGCGGCAGATAATTATCTAACTACTACCCAGCGTGAGCAAAGTGAAGATGGCATTCAGTCTTTATTGGGGCTTCCTACGACCTGACTGATGACGCTATGGTGTACTTTACTTTTTCTGAAGGTTTTCGTGTTGGCGGTGTCAACCGGGCGATTCCAAGACGTGACGGCAGTGTTGTTGACGATCAGTTTGCATCCGATGATCTGGAATCTTACGAGCTGGGGTTGAAGTCGAAGTGGGCAGATAATCGCGTCGAATTTAATGCGGCATTATATGCTGTCGATTGGCATGATATTCAAATTAGCCAGACCGATGACCTGACCGCTTTCGATTACACTGAAAACGCTGGCGAAGCGGAAATCAGGGGAGTAGAAGGTGAGTTCCGTTGGTTAATGAATGAGTACTTTGATGTTAGTGCAGGCGTGACTTACATCGATCATGAAATTACCGAGGGCGAAGATAAAGGCAGCGAATTGCCGTTAGTTTCAAATGAAAACTATTATCTGTCTGCCCGTTACGGTCGGGAAGTGTTCGACACTATGAGCATGTACGCACGTGCAGATTGGACTTATACCGGTGGTTATCAAACTGATACCAATCCAAGCAGACCCTCTATTGATAGCTATGAGATTCTTAACTTTCAAGTTGGCTTGCAACATCAAGACTGGGAAGTCACTGCTTTTGTTAAAAATGCATTGGACAACGATGCAGTTATTGATGAAGTAAGACCTGGTAATTCCGCGCCGCTAGGCCGGGTAACACGACTGACTCCGCGCACTATTGGCGGCAGTGTTAAGTGGTATTTCTAACGTTGCTGTAGCCGTACTAAGTTCTGGTTTTATGGTTTCTTGGTACGGCAATCTTCGCCTGGTATTGAAGTGTTTTTACGTTGTGTGCATTAAATTCTGATTTTATTGTTGATCAGTAGAGCATTATTGTAACGAGAATCATTGCACTATTGCAGGCAGTTTGTGTGTTGCGAGCCAGGAATAAATAGCTAAACAGATTGAAGTCACCGATTAACAGGGTTAATCGCTTTCAAAAAATTACCTTCATCACCACTAAATAACATACCTTGATCAGTTTTTATTATCGCCATGCTGGCATCAGGCTCTGAGCGCCAGCGAAACAAATTATCGTTGACCGCTATGAGGGGGTACGCCTTTTCCTGCTCGCCGCGGTAATCTGTAAATTGTGCATAGAGCTGATTTTTCTTTAAAAAAATGCGCAACTCTGAGTTCGTTGGTTTATCACCAAAACGCCAGCTGGCGGGTTGATAACTCCCAGTATAGTGTTGTGGGTTTATGATGTTATATTCCGGGACGAACTTGGCTTTAGGTAGGTCTGCTATAAACGCCTGTTCTACTCGCGCCCGCATCCTGGCTATGCTGGAGCCTTGAAAACTGTTAATTACTAGAAAATACGCTAATCCGCTTTCGCGCTGATAAGCAAAGTGAGCCAGGTAGCCATCGCCATCACCACCATGGCCATAAAATCGATAACCATTGCGAAACCAATCGTACAAACCAGGGCCATAGCCGTATTCAAGGCCTGCTTGCGCTGCCAGTGAACTGTGTGGTGTTTCCATCCGTGTAATGATTTTTTTATTAAACACTTCATCGCCACGGTTTAAAAATAAGCGCAGTAACTTGGCCATTTCTTCAGGCTCTACCGAAATTTCACCCAGCGGTCGGTAAATAGTATGCCAATAGGGGATTGGCGTTAGGCCATCACTGTCATACCCGGTAATTAATCTGGCTTCTACATTATTATTATGCGCAATAGCAATTTTTTCTATACCCAGCGGTTTGAATACCTGCTCCTCAATATAATGCTCAAACGGAGTAGCTGTTGCTTTTTCAATGGCGAGGCCTGCCAGTCCATAATTCGTGTTGCTATAGCTATAATATTTGCCGGGTGGCCATTGCAATTTATGTTGGTCAGAAAATTTCAATAAAGCGTGATCTAACGGTATGGGCGTGTTGTGGTCCCATTCCGCCTTTGACATATCGGTAAGGCCACTAGTTTGCTCTAATAAATGAATAAGTTTGAGGGGCGATTTTTTTGACCAGGGATTGCGGAAGTAAGCGTTGTTATTAGCATGGCTGAGTAGTGCTGTAAGGTCGTCCTGAAGGTTTAGGTGTCCCTGCTTTTCTGCCTGTAATGCGGCTAAGGCAACAAAGGTTTTGGTAATGGATCCAATTCGAAACCAGGCATCTTGCGGCGCTACTGTATTGGACGAGAGTGTTGAAAACCCTCTGACTTCTGTAAAAAGCGTTTTTTGTTTATCTGATATAACCAAGGCATAAGCGGGTACGCCTTGCTGACTACGCAAATAATCCAATTCTTCTACCAGCTTGCTAATCGCCTGTTGGTTGAGAGCATGAGCGCAGCAAGGTAATAGAAAAATACATGTCAGTAATAGCCGCCACATATTAGTTATCAGCTACAGAGGAAAGCGCGTTTTTAGTTTGCATGATCGCTTGACGTAAGCTGAGCGTATTTTGGGGCAAAGCAAGTAGTTGCACCTTGCCTGAGTTTACGGTGATGCCCAGTTGTGAAAATAATTCTACGGTCGATGGTTGCTCCGTTAGTTGTTGATAGTGTTTATATAACGGGTAAAACAAATCCACTTGCGCGATGTGATCAAATTTTCTGACTAAATCTTCACCATTGTAGTCATTAGCTTGTAGTAAGCAACAATCTACAAATTGTTCAATGACCGTATCCAAAGACTGCTTATTACTGGTTTGCTGTCGCAATTGTAAATCGGCTTGCAAAAAATAAGCTGTGCCTGACCAGTAAATGCGCATAAAAGAACGTGTTGCAATCATCCTGGGCGAGAGCTCCAGCAAGCTGTATTGCGGATAACGGTTATCAGCCTCACCGCGCATAAATCCCTCGTAAAGCTTTTGCCAGGCTTGACGTTCGCTGAGTACGCCAGCACGAGCCATTAATACATTTTGATAATAAGTTGCCAACCCTTCAGAGAGCCATATATCTTTTCCTCCGGGGTAGGGAATATAGAGATGGGATAATTCATGCACGGCTGTCCAGTCATCTATGAAGGCTTGCAGCTCAAATTCGGGATTAACTAAAAAACTAATGCCCTGTGGTTCACTGCGAAGAACTTGAGCGAAAGGTACCGGCTTATTAGCTTTATCGCGTCGCTTCATAATGATGCGGATAGGATTGCGAGGTAAATTGCCGTAAAGCATTGCGGTAGATTTAGCCGCATGCGCCAACCACTGTTTTAATTTTGTTTTTTCAGCATCGCTGTACTTGCCACGCCACTCTATATCAAAGCGGCTACCGCTGGCGAATAGTGAATTACCCTCATCAGCGATGCTATTAACGGTCTGCAAACTAACGATTAATCCTAACAATAATATTTTTAGCATGAGTGGTCTTTCTGGTTAATGTTGTTTGTCAGTTTTTTCAACTACAGATTTAGTCCTTCATCATTGAGATAGGTGTCGTTGAAGATAATGTCGATTGATGACTGCTGTGCTGGCGGCACCAGCGCTGAAATTCGGTAATAGCCCAATCGGCTTTTATCGGTGTTTTCAGTTGTGGGTAGCCTTCTCGCAAGCGGCGCTCAACTCGCTCAAGGACGACAATATCTTCGCCTAACACATGGTTGGTGCCAGCAATCATCCGCTCTCTGGAACCGCTACCAGCGGCTGCATATAGGCGCGCAATTAAGCGCATGGTCGTTGCTGAGGTGGGTAGGCAATAAAACAACTGCACACTTCGGCTATAGCCAAAATTAAAATACAGCGCTACCAGTGCGGGTCCAACGAATTCGCTATTTACGCCAATGCCTTTACTACCTCCCCCCGAAATAAAGCCCTGAGTATTTATTTCAAGTTTGGGGTTTAACGGTCCGGCATTGGCTGGGCTGGACATGGTGCCTTCATGAACAAAATGTATATGCGCAGGGTCGAGTAAATTTTCAATGAGTAATGAATGACGAAAATCGAGTTCACGCTGATAATCGGTTACCTCCCACTGACTATTGCCGAAGTAGGTGTTTTCAACAGCGGCCATTTCAGGGTAATCAGTGGCTTGATCTGGCGACCCCGGCCATAACCAAATTAGGCCGACAGCCTCCATTATCGGGTATGAGCTTACTGTAGCGGCTTTCGGGATTGATTTGTTTTGCTCTAACGCGGGGATGTGCTGACACTGGCCTTGGCCATCGTAGCTCCAGCCATGATAGGGGCAGCGCAATTGATTGGCGATGACTTTGCCTTTGGACAGTGGTGCGCTGCGATGTGCGCAGGCATCCTCCAGCGCATGTACTACTCCATTATGACCTCGATAAACCGCTATCGATTGATCAAATAGTCTGATCTCGCAGACGCTTCCTTCGCTGAGATCTGTATTCACTAATACCGGGTACCAGAAATTTTTTAACATGGTTGGCCCTGACTATCGATTTACGAGTTTAAGATAGATTATACGCAGAGGTTGCCCTATAGGATTACTTTGAAAGGGTATTCAGTTTTATACGCTTTAACTACAAAAAAAACGGCCATGAGCCGTTTTTTATTGTAGTGCTGAAGTTATAAAAAGCTTAACTAGCTGGCGAGGAGTCTTGAGACAACTCCGGGACAGCGCGTTGGGCAAAGCCCCAGCTTAAGTAAATTAAGCCTAAGATCGCACCGGCCACCCAAGCAATATTAAAGCCGGTGTAATGCAAGATGACGCCTCCCAGTAATGGCCCGGTAACCCGTCCCCACGCTGACATCGACGATGTCGTCCCTAGCATTTGTCCGCGAAAGCGCAGCGGTGTCCGTTTAGAGGTAATCGAATTCAATATGGGTAAGCAAAGGGTGGAGCCGGTTACCGTTAGGAAAAAAGACATCAAAATAAAGGGAGTGGTCGAGGCCAAAGTAGCTACTACAAACCCCGAGCTCATAATGCCGATGCTCATTATTAAGAATGGAATTTCGCCCATGCGAGTTGATAACGGGCCTAATAATTTTATTTGTACAAAGGCCATCATCAAGCCTTGAATGCCAAACACAAAACCCACTTCCATCGCCCCCCAACCTAACAACTTGCCTACCCACAAAGGGAAGACAAAGCTAATCATGCTGACGCAGGTATTATGTAGGGTAAAAATTGAAGCCAGAATTCTATTGTTGGTTTGTTTAAGCATTCTAAATAATGAAGCTTTTTCGTGCTTACTTTGTTCAACCACATGATCAGCGCGTTTGTCAGCGGTCATGGTTTCCTCCAATAAAAAGAAACCAGCAATAATGGCTGTAGTTGACAAGCCGGCAGCCACTAAAAACGGCAGCATGTATGATTCCCCGTTACCGCTGAGCAAGCCACCCAGGGTGGGCCCAATCACCATACCCAGGCCAAAAGCAGCGCCAATCATGCCCATGCCTTTGGCGCGATTTTCGGGTGTAGTCATGTCAGCGATCATCGCCGAAGCCACGCCGAAATTACCCGCCATCCAGCCACCAAAAGCACGCCAGATATAGATTGCCGTGAGGCTGCTTGCAAACGCCAAGCCAATGTAGGAGATAACCGCACCGGCTAAACAGATCAAAATGATCGGTTTGCGGCCAAAGCGATCACTCATGCGCCCCCAAAATGGCCCACATAAGCCATTAAAAATGGAATAGGTAGCAATGATTAAACCGATTTCTAAATTTGAGGCTCCCAGCTTGGGGGCTAAAAACGGAAGAATAGGGATAACAATACCGAAACCAATAAGGTCAATAAGGACGGTCGCGAATAAAAATTGCATAGCGGATTCACTGCTTGATAATAAATGTGCGCGTATTCTATAGGCTGAAGCTGGAAATGCTAAGTCAATATTTGTTAGTTATTGACTTTGATGAGCCAGGTTGGCGAGTTAATGCCGTCGCCAGTACTTAAAAACTAAAATGCCCAGCGATGTAGTCACTGAGGTTTTTTCTGCACGATGGTGTATTCATCCTATTAATAGGTTAGACCATTAGCGGGGGGCAGATCTTATTGGCTGCAAATTAATGTTAAGGGATTAGTTGCACACAAACCTTAGGGGTTACGTCAGTGCCTTTAAAAGTCGGTCATATTGCGTTGCTAGGCTTTTATAGTGACAGTGTCTTTATAAAACAATAGATGAATTGAATCATAAAACGTGTTTTACGTGGTGAAAATATTTAATCAATAAAAAGGTGTAGTTAAGAACTGCACCCAATAAAGACATTATTGGAATATCTCAGTATTACTTGCTCTTTTCCATTTCCAGTGCTGTTTGTTTCAAAATACTAAGGAAGTAATTTGCTGCCGGAGTGAGTTCCGAGTTTGCACGAACGGTAAAGCCAACAGGCCCCAACTCAGCTTTTATTTTCAGTGGTAATTGCTCTAAAAGCCCCATATCTTCATAGCTGCGAATGACTTGATAGGGCATGGCGGCGATCATATCTGTTTCCATTAACAGGGTACGATTAGTCAGAATAGATACACATTCAATGCTGTCATGGGGAACATTCAGTCCGGCCTTATGAAAGGCATTATCGATTTCTCTACGTAGGGTGGTACCCGAGGAAGGCAGTATCCATTGCTCGTTCACCAAATCCTTTAGCGAAAGTTTTTGTTTGCTGGCAAGCGGATGTCCTTTGCGGGCAACCAAAGCAATCGGCTCGTAATACAGTACTTCTGAACTTAAGCCTTCGTTCTCCTGCACTTCGGGCAAGCGGCCAACCACGACATCGATATCGCCCATTAAAAGCCCAGGCAACAACATATCGTTTGTGCCCTCAATAACGGATACCGAAATATTGGCGCGCTCGCGTTTCAGGGTGGCGAGACTTTTTGGTAGCAGGGTGGGGCTGGCAGCCAACAAAGTACCGATGTTGACCTTACCGGAGATACCATCCTGAATAGAAATCAGTTCCTCACTGACATGTTTTATCTGCGAAAGAATTAACTTGGCGTGTTTAATTAACACCGTTCCATAGGGGGTTGGGGTAACCCCACGGGATGAGCGGTCGAACAATATGATATCCAGCGCGTTTTCCATATCACGAATGGTTTTGGTGGCAGCAGGCTGCGCCATATTCATAATTTGCGAGGCTTTAAAAATATTTTTTTGCTCTGCCACCGTCACCAGTAGTCGCAGATGCTTGATTTTAAGACGTGAGACTAGGTGTCGTTCGAGGGTATCGGGGGTCATGATGAAATACCTGTCAGTGCTGGTTGGTGGGCGGTTGAAGGTAAGCAGTTGCTTTTAACTATATGTATAAGATTATAGTGAGTCAATTTAATATATGTTTTTTGATGCCTGAAAAACAGGTTTTTACAGGGCCTGATCGAATGCGGATATGGCTAAGAACGGGTTTCAATTAGCTATATTGAAATAGCTATAACAGGCTGTAAAAAAACTATTTTTAGATTATGGAGCGATAGCATATGGTTTGTTCCATACAGCGGTGGTGAATTAATCCCATCCGCGCAGGGCGGGACTTAAGAATGACAGCACGCACAACCCCACAACCTTTTCAGCAGCCACCCCATTTCGGTGGCGTTTTGCGTAATTATGTCAATGGGCAGTTTGTCGAGTCTGGCAAGTGCTTTGACAATATTAATCCGGTCGATGGCAGTTTAATTAACCAGGTATCTGAGGCCAGTCGCGAGATGGTTGATCAGGCGGTGATGGCTGCGCAAGCGGCGCTGGCGGGTGAGTGGGCTGCGTTGTCGGACAATCAGCGCAGCGCCTTGATGCACAAAGTGGCGGATGGCATTGAGGCTCGTTTTGACGAATTTGTTGCTGCTGAAATGGCCGATACCGGCAAGTCTTTGTGGCAGGCCAGCAATATTGACATTCCTCGAGGGGCTGCCAATTTTCGCGTCTTCGCTGATCTGGCCAAAACCCGTTCCAGTGAGTGTTTTCACACTGAAACAGCGGATGGTCAGCAGGCGCTGAATTATGCTGTCAACAAACCGCTGGGAGTGGTGGCTGTGATTGCGCCGTGGAATTTACCGATGCTATTACTGACCTGGAAGTTAGCTCCTGCTATGGCGGTGGGTAATGCCGTTATCGCCAAACCCTCAGAAGATACACCCGCCACAGCAACCTTGTTAGCTGAGGTGATGCACGATGCAGGAGTGCCGGCTGGTGCGTTTAATTTAGTGCATGGATTTGGTCCTGATTCTGCTGGTGAGTTTTTGAGTCAGCATAAAGATATTGATGCGGTGACATTTACCGGTGAATCGAAAACCGGTAGCGCGATTATGAAAGCGGCTGCAGATAATGTGAAGGCGCTGTCCTTTGAGTTGGGTGGCAAAAACGCTGCCATTATTTTTGATGATGCTGACTTTGATGCCGCCGTAGAAGGTACTGCTAAATCGGTGTTTACCAATGGCGGGCAAGTTTGTTTGTGTACCGAGCGTGTTTATGTACAGCGGCCTGTTTTTGAAAAGTTTGTGCAGGCATTAAAGCAAAAAGCGCAAGCGCTGAATATTGGTTGGCCTCAGGATCCCGATACTGATATGGGGCCGTTAATTTCGCGTGCGCATCAACAAAAAGTATTGTCTTACTATCAATTGGCCAAAGATGAAGGCGCTAAGGTCGTTACTGGTGGCGGTATACCACAGTTTGGTGATGAGCGGGATAACGGTGCATTTGTCGAACCCACCATTTTCACCGGTCTCGCAGAAACAGCGCGCAGTGTTAAAGAAGAAGTGTTTGGACCGGTGTGTCATATCGCTCCTTTCGATACGGAAGAGCAGGCTATCGCTATGGCGAATGACAGTGACTATGGTTTGGCGGCCACTGTTTGGACTACAAGTCTGCAGCGTGCACATCGTGTCGCGCCCAAAATGGAAACCGGTATTGTCTGGGTAAATACCTGGTATTTGCGCGATCTGCGCACACCTTTTGGTGGTGTAAAACTTTCTGGCATCGGTCGTGAAGGTGGCGTGCATTCTTTAAGTTTTTATTCAGAACCAATGAATATTTGTATCAAGTTAAATTAAATTATCAAAGGCAGCAAAGTGGCAGATAACAGCGCAATAGAAACAGCAGCAGCATCAATTCGGCAGGCATACAGTAGTGGTATCACCTGTGCCCCGGTGCGCGATTTACTGCCGGCGCTGGATATTGCCAGCGCCTATGCTGTACAGAATGTGAATACCAAAATATGGATGGAACAAGGGCGTCGTTTAGTGGGATTTAAAACAGGCTTAACGTCGCGCTCGGTGCAAACACAGTTAGGTGTTGATCAGCCTGATTTTGGTCGGTTGTTTGCGGATATGGCGGTGGTTGACGGTGATGAGGTTGTCGTTGATGCCGTGTTGCAGCCAAAAGTGGAGGCGGAAGTGGCTTTGGTGTTGTCCAGGGATATTAATCAGGAACAGCCAACCATGGCCGAGCTGATTTCATCCATTGCCTATGCGTTGCCATCGATCGAAATTGTTGGCAGCAGAATTAAGGATTGGAATATTAATATTGTTGATACGATTGCTGATAACGCATCCTCAGGGTTATTTGTATTAGGTAATGAGCCAAAAAAACTGGACGGTCTGGATTTGCGGCTGTGCGGAATGGTGATGGAATGTCGCGGCGAGCAAGTGTCTACCGGTGCGGGATTAGCGTGTTTAGGGCATCCATTAAATGCCGCGTTGTGGTTAGCAAAAACTATGATCAGTCATGGCTCGCCGTTACAGGCTGGCGATATTATTTTAACCGGAGCGCTGGGGCCCATGGTGGCAGCTAGTCCCGGTGATGTTATTGAAGCAAGAATTTCCGGATTGGGTTCGGTGCGTGCTGCGTTTGGCGGGTAAATCCTTAGCTTAAAAAAATACGATTAAGTAAAAAATGGAAACACTATGATTGATACAGCAGCAGTAGCGCAGATAGTCGATGACGCAGCGCATACCGCACAGGCGATAGGCCAGTTATCAGAAACTGGCTACGCATTAACTTTAGCGGAAGCCTATGAAGTGCAGGCCTGGTCTATGGCTCGCCGTGTGGATCGCGGTGAAAAAATCATCGGGGTGAAAATGGGTTTTACCAGTAAGGCCAAGATGGTGCAGATGGGTGTTGCTGATCTGATCTGGGGTCGTTTAACGGATGCTATGTTGCTGGAAGATGGTGGTGAACTCAATTTGAGTAACTATGTGCATCCGCGCATAGAACCAGAAATTGTTTTCCGATTGTCAAAACCGCTAACTGGTGAAGTGACGTTGCTGGAAGCGATGGCTGCGGTTGATGCGATTGCACCGGCGATGGAAGTCATTGATTCGCGTTATGAGAATTTTAAATTTTCACTGGAAGATGTAGTAGCCGATAACTCTTCCTCATCAGGACTGGTCATAGGTGCCTGGCAATCAGTACCAGAGGATATTTCCAATCTGGGTATTGCCATGGAGTTTAACGGTAAGCCGGTTCAGGTGGGCTCATCGGCGGCGATTATGGGGAATCCCTATCGGTCGTTGGTTGCCGCTGCGAGGTTAGCGGCTGAAGCAGGTATGGTGCTGGAGAAAGGCTGGGTTGTTATGGCCGGTGCCGCTACAGCTGCCGAAGCTTTGATGCCCGGCGTGCATGTGCGCATGGTGGCAGAAAAGTTGGGTTGTGTAGAAATAACGGTGAATGGAGAGTGATGACGTGAAAGAACCAGCAGCTAGCCAGGTGATTGCGGGCAAAGCAAAACCTCGCGGTCGATTTCCTCACTATAAACGCGCCGGTGATTTTATTTATGTGTCCGGTACCAGCTCACGTCGTCCCGACAATAGTTTTGTAGGCGTAGACGTTGATGAAATGGGTACTACTAAGCTTGATATAAAAGAACAAACCCGTGCAGTGATAGAAAATATTCGTGACATTCTGACCGAAGCCGGGGCCAGCTTGGATGATCTGGTAGAGCTAAGTACTTTTTTAGTCAATATGAATGACTTTGGCGGCTACAACGAAATCTATGCCGAGTTTTTTACCGAAAGCGGGCCGACCAGAACTACGGTGGCGGTACATCAATTGCCGCACCCTCATTTACTTATTGAAATAAAAGCTGTGGCGTATAAGCCGCAGTAAGAAAACAGGAGAAGATAATGGCAAAGCTGTCAGGATTTAATTTTCAGGCGTGGCTTGAAGAGCACAAAGACAAACTTAAGCCACCGGTTAACAATCAGTTGATCTGGGAAGATGCCGATTTAATGGTGACAGTAGTGGGCGGACCTAATCGTCGGTTTGATTACCATGTGGATCCCGTTGAAGAGTTTTTCTATCAGTTCAAGGGAAATTCGTTTATTCGTATTATGGACGATGATGGTCCTTATGATGTCAATTTGAAAGAAGGCGATATTTTTTTACTGCCACCTCTGGTACCACATTCGCCGCAGCGTCCTGAAGAAGGTAGCTTGTGTTTGGTAATAGAACCAAAACGGCCTGAGGGCGAAAAAGATGCGTTCGAATGGTATTGCCAAAGTTGTAATCATCGGATTCATCGGGTTGATGTTGTACTGAAATCGATAGTAAAAGATTTGCCGCCCTTATTTTCTGCCTTTGCCGAAAATGAACAGCACCGTTTGTGTAAAAACTGTGGCGAACTGCACCCGGGAAAATAAGCAATGAAAAAAATTGATATACATACGCACTTTTTACCGGAAAAATGGCCAGATCTAGCGGCGCGTTTTGGTACACCGGATTGGCCAGCCATGCGCCATACTGAACCTGGTAAAGCGATGATCATGGTCGGCGATCAGGAGTTTCGTCCTGTCTACGAAGCTTGCTGGAATCCAGCAGTGCGTATTGAGGAGATGGATCGGCATAATGTAGATGTGCAGGTTATTTGTGCTACTCCAGTGCTGTTTGCCTATGAAAGACCAGCTGAACAAGCGGCAGATTGTGCGAAGCTGTTTAATGATGCGGCATTGGAAATATGCGCCTATAACCCGCAACGTTTAAAAGCCTTGTGCCAGGTGCCTTTACAGGATATCGATGCTTCCTGTGAAGAGGTGACTCGCGCCGTTAAAAATGGTCATTTAGGTGTACAAATTGGCAATCATGTTGGCCATAAAAACCTGGATGATGAAGGCTTGCTGACTTTTTTGCAGCACTGTGCCAGTGTGGGCGCGGCGGTGCTGGTACATCCCTGGGATATGATGGCCCGTGATCGGATGCCTAAGTATATGTTGCCGTGGTTGGTTTCCATGCCGGCAGAAACGCAGTTATCTATTCTTTCATTAATTATGTCAGGTTCCTTTGAGCGTTTGCCAAAAAGTTTACGCATTTGTTTTGCCCATGGCGGTGGTAGTTTTGCATTTTTATTAGGTCGTGTTGATAACGCCTGGAAACACCGTGACATAGTTCGTGAAGATTGTCCGAATATTCCTTCAAGTTATGTTGACCGTTTTTATGTTGATTCCGCGGTGTTTAATTCTGATGCTCTGGCCATGTTGGTCAAAGTCATGGGTGATGATCGGGTCATGTTGGGATCTGATTATCCATTTCCATTGGGTGAGCAGGAGATAGGGCAATTGATTCAGGATCACACATTATTTGATGTGTCATTAAAGCAAAAGATTCTTGGTGATAACGCGCAGAATTTTTTGCAAATATAGCGGTCGTGATTGTTAACAATTGTATCGGTCATGCTAAATAATAGAAATTGTTAGGTGGAATGCAATGAGTAAAAAACAAACCAGTGTAATTTGTGGGCTTGCATTATCAGTATTGTTGTCAGCCTGTGCTGACGATAAAAAACCATCGGTTGATTCGGCGAGTGATGGATTGAAAACCAATGAATCTACGATCAAAGCTGAAAGCCATGATAGTCATACCGGGCAGTACAATATTACCGACCCTTTTGTTCTGGCACAGGTATCGATGTCGGAGGATAAAACCCCGGCTGATCCTGACCCGTCCAGTTATGGTTTAAATGAGCAGGGTGTGTTTATTCACCCAGCTGCCACCCGTGATTCCCATGATGCCAAGCCATTTAAGGGCATACTCGATTACTGGGACCCGAATCAATATATAAAAAATATGACACTGGAGGCTTTTTACCCTATTACGGTAGAACCGTTTCATACTTGGCAGAATATTGTCGATTTTGATGGCCGGCGTTATCTCTATCAATATGTGCGTCGTGATTTAAAAATATTTGATATTACTGACCCAAAATCGCTAAAGCTGTTATTGACTAAAGGTAATACGTGGGGCATCAATGGGCCTGATGAAGAAGTAAATCCTTATCCTGAAGACGATATGTTTGGTGCAGCTAGCATTCAATGGAATGACAAACTGGGCAAAAATATCATGGTCCAGTCTTTTGAAATAAGACGTTTTGGCTTGTTGAAAAATAAATACCAGAAACCGGAGCAGGTTAAGAAAATTCGCAATGCTAATCATCTAAAAGGGTTTAAGGTCTATGCTATGAACGGACCTATGCCAGAGGATTGGGAATTGTTGGCGGAGCGTACCACCGATTACAAACACCCGGATGCGCCGGTAGGTCAGCAGCAAGGTTCCGGAGTGCGAGATATTCCGGTTTATTTTGGTGGTGATACTATGTTTGTTGCTGCAGCACCTGAAGCATCACATTCGCTAACGGAATACCCGAATGATCTTTATTCCGCCGGTTATCAATCCTGGGATATGTCAGACCCGACTAATCCAAAATTTCTGGACCAGTTGAATGTACCTGGACAAATCAGCGGCAACGCGGATGATGAAGTAGCGTACAAAGCTAATCCACGTGCCGGTAATCGTACCTCATGGATGGGGGCACGAATGTCGCTGTTTATTCCAACACCTGTAGAAGAAGGTGGCAAGTACGGTTATGCAGCCATGGGCGGGTTGGGTTTTTATGTGGTTGATATTAGTAATCCTGCTGAAATGAAAGTGGTTAGTCATCTCGAATTTGAACCCAATGTAGCCGGTGTTGAAGGTGACTTTGTCGATGTGTCACAAGTTGAAGCAACGGGCATTGTTTATTTTAGTGGTTATCCACTAAATGAAGATTGTTGGGAGCCATACAAAGATGTGTTCATGATAGATGTGAATGATCCTGCTACACCAAAAGTGTTAGGTGTGTTGCCGCGACCAACGCCACCGGCGGACGCCAAGTTTACTGATTTTTGTCAGCGTCGTGGTAGTTTTGGGCCTAAGCGTACCGGTTATTACACCCAGCCGGGAACCCCGAAAGCGGGCATCTTACCGTTCAACTTTTATAATGCCGGTTTGCAGGTGTTTGATGTTAGTGATACGGCGAACCCAAAAATTGCTGCCTATTTTGTGCCACGCTTTGATACCGAAACGGTGGCGGAATATGCGCGGGGCAATCTATCGCATAGTGTGTATGTTGAATACGATAGAAATCTTTTCTGGCTGTTTACTAATCACGGTATTTATTTGTTATCCAGCCCAGTCTTAGGTGAGCCCAGATTTTCAGCACCTGAGGAACCGTGGCCAAAGCGTTAAGCAACGTTGTAATTTCTTTAATTGCCCGGTTCTTACCGGGCTTTTTATTTTCCGGTGCTATTGTGGCCAATGAACACTATAACTAAAGGCATGTGTCTGGCTAGCAAAACACTATTATCTACTTATAGCTTGATTGATTACACTTGTTTGAAATTGATAGCGGCTCATAAGGTTTGTTCTGACCTATAGATGACCTTTATCAATCCGTGTCATGTCTGAATAGAATGCTATTCGGTTGAACTATTTTAGAAAAATATCAAATTGATTTATTGGAGGGCAATATGAATCTGACTCTATGTACTATGTTTTCATGTTCTTTAGCCGGATATATTTTTCTGGTCGATAATAGTTTATATACCATAGAAAAAGAAAATGATTTATTCAGTATGTCATTGGAAGAGCTATCAAGTTATTCGGTGGCAAAGACTAACGAGTGAAAATGTGGCTGAGGAAAATATGCAAAGTAGGAGGGCATTGTGATGGTTCTCCTGGTTAAAAATCTCGAATAAAATTCCTGGCATCCAGTTTTCATTCTGGAAGAGTCATACGATTAAAAGCTGTACTCAGTATAGGCTGCGGAGGTATGTCATTGGCCTGTCTGAGCCAGAAAGCGCGTGCCCAGAGTAATTCAATGGGTTATGTAAGAGTGCAGGAGTTTGGGTTAAGCCAGTATTTAGAGCTCGTCCTCGCTGTCTTCATCGAAGCCGGCAAGAATAGATAATAGTGATAAGCGTGATGCAGCCAGTTCATATTGATATTTTGCGGCGAGTTTTTGTGAGCGTGCTTCTTGCTCAGCGAGCCGAATGTTTTCTAAGGCTTTAGTAATGATCTCCCGCATTGTTTCCCGGTTTCTTTCCCGAGTGTCGGCCTCGTTGCTCATACTAACCAGGTCAAAGGCATCATCAAGTGCATTGTCATACTTTTTACCTATTTTTTTCATGTCCGCCTCGATGATAGCTAGCTTGTTTGCTCGCTCGTGCAGATTACCATAACAAACCGCGATCAATAAAAAAAGTTAGCGCGCTAGAAGGCTTGCGACGTCTCCACGGGCTCAAAGTTTCGCTAGAGTGACCTTAAATATTAATGCGGCGGCGGCATATAAACCATGCGCCGGTAAGCAAAGCCGCCCCTTGCTCCTGAAAGAGTAAATAACAACATTAACGCTATCACTTAATCTGCTCCAGAAACCCAACAAAGCTCCACCTCTAGCGACGGCTAAGAAAACTGTCGGTACAAAGGTCGAGAGTAACAGTTGTTTGAGCAGGTGGTTCGCTTTGGATCGCGGTAGTTTGATGTTGATGTATTAGCGCTTAGGCGCGCTTGGTGATAGTAAAGCTGCTTGTATATAGCTATTTGGCTTAGCTTAATCTAACTTGTTGGGAAGGGTATGAAGCTTTTGATACTGATATAGCTATAACATTAATGTTATATCAGAAATAAAAACTATAATTTTATTGATTTGATTATTTGGCATACAGTTTACCTAAGCCGAATCTCAAGGTATTTATTTTGGCTGTCAGCAATGTCGACAAAGTATTCTTTAGGAGATACACAGATGAAGAAGCCAGAATTTACTCAACCTTCCCTCCTCGCGATAGCTATCGCATCCACTATAGTGACCAGCCCTTTGATGAACTCAGCTGTTGTCGCCGCCCCGGTCTTGGAGGAAGTGATAGTCAGTGCCAGAAAGAAAGAAGACCTGGCCCAAACCGCACCGATTTCAGTTGCTCTGCTGGATAGCACCACATTGGAAAAAGGTCGCATCGAAGATATGTTGGAGGTGGTTAACCGCGTACCTGGTTTTACCATGAATGCTGAAAACGTGATGGAACCTAATGTGTTTATCCGCGGTATCGGTACCGATATCGAAAGTGCGGCGGCTAACTCCTCGATTGGTGTCTTTGTTGATAATGTCTATATGGCTAGATCAATGGCCTTTGCTATGGATATTTTTGATCTGGAGCGGGTAGAAGTATTGCGCGGACCTCAAGGTACCCTATACGGTAAGAACGTAGTTGGCGGGGTAATAAATTTTATTACTGCCAAACCAACCGAGCAGCAAGACGGGATGTTTGAAGTAGGGCGTGGTAGTTACAACTCGATCAACAGTAAGGGTTTTGTGAGTGGCCCGATTACTGACAAGTTAACCGCGCGCTTGTCGGCTTCATCGCGATCGCATGATGGCTACGCAAAAAATACCTATACCGGTAAAGATATTGAAGATATGAATGCCGATGGTCTGCGTCTGCAGTTGCATTATCAGGCCAATGATGAATTGGGATATTTGCTTAACCTGGACGAAAGTCGTCGTCGTGGTACGGGTAAGTGGACTGACATGGCAGTGCCCTCAAGCAATAATTTACCGTTTAAAAATGATGACCCCCGTCGTGGCCCCAATAATATTGATGGCGTTTCAGAGGCGGATGTTAGTGGTGGTAGTTTGCATGTGAATTGGTCAGCTGATGACTGGACGTTAACGTCGATTACTTCTGCTCGTCATGGCGATTTTAAACAAACGGGTAATGACGGTGGTAGCTTTATCGATTTTAGTTTAATCCCAACGGACTTTACAACGGGGCGGGTTGATTTCTTTAGCCCTGATTATGATCCAAGTACGTTTAACGACGATTATTTTGTTAACGATAAAATGGAAGAGGTAGAAACCTATTCACAGGAATTTACTTATGCCACCGAAAAAGAAACCTCACTTAACTATATGTTAGGTGTGTTTTATATGGTTGAAGAAATTAATCGATTGGAGGGGCAGGATTATTTGTTTGGTCAGTTTTATGCACAGGGTTTTGAGTCTTCTGCAACGCAATCAGAGAATACAACCTTTGGTGCCTTTGTAGAGTTGACCTATGATTTTACCGATAGCGTTAGTGCTACTATGGGGCTTCGCTACACCAAGGACGATAAAGATTTTGACGTAGCACGTTTTAATAGCGGCGATTTTCTGGGTCCGGATTTTGAAGATGCAGGGGGTAACCCAACTAAAGAGTTTTCAGCCGCTGATTCGGATAGCTGGTCCGATGTTAACCCAAGCTTGACGATTAACTGGGAAGCTAATGAAGATGTCTTTTTTTACGCTACCTATAGTGAAGGTTTTAAAAGCGGTGGTTGGAACGGTGAAAATGCCACTAGTCCTCAAGAAGCTGCCCAGGGTTATGATGAAGAGTTTGCAACCAACTTTGAAATAGGCGCAAAAAGTACTTTGTTTGATCGCCGCTTACAGTTGAACGCCACGGTATTCCATACTGAATATGAAGACCTGCAAACGCAGCAGTTTATTGTTTATAACCCCAGCCTCCCAGCTGACAACGTCATTGCCAATGCGGGTGAAGCTGAAGTGGAAGGCCTGGAGTTGGATATGAATGCCGCTTTAGCCGAATGGTGGACACTGTCTATCAGTTACGCTTATATGGATGCAGCAATTACCGGTGACTTAATCAGTACTGATCTGCAATATGACCCCAATTGTTTTTGTAGTGTGCCCGTACCGTCTAACTTAAAAGGTAATGAACTTCGTCGTGCGCCGGAGCATTCTTACAATATCGCCAGTTACTGGGATTGGAGTTTACAAAGCGGCGCCAGTGTTAATGCCACACTGAATTATAGTTGGAGTGATGATTATTTTAACGACAACGAAAATAACCCTAATACGGTTATGGAAAGCTTTGGTGTTATTGATGCCAATGTCAGCTATATCACTGCAGATGGCCAATGGCAGGCCACAGTCTGGGGAAAAAATCTAAACAACGAGCTTTACGAATCCGGTATTAATGAAGTTATTGGGTCGGTGTTAGTGTCCTACGCGCCACCAAGAACGGCTGGGGTATCGATAAAGTGGATGATGCCTGACTAAAGTTTAATGCGCTTAGTTACACAAAATCCCGGTTAGCCAGAGGAGGTAAAGTGTAAGGAAAAACGGTTTACATCCTTTAATGAAAAATGACCAACCACATAATGAAGCCGCTACCCCTCGGGGTGGCGGTTTTTTTATGGGCGGAAGTAAACTGACGAGAGACAGGCTTGCCATGGCACAGTGCGGGGCCGGACCCACTTTTGTGCTGTTTACAAAATTGGCTCTGACCCCTGACAGAAACCGTTGGCACGATTTCCCTAAATAAACCTTTTTCAGGTCACTCCGATTTATCAACGTGCCATTCTGGCAGATACTTCGAAACAGCATCGTGCCAACTGTTTCTAACGGGGGTCAGAGCAAAATTTTACAAACAACGTAAAATTATTGGTCCGACCCCGGATCGTGCCGCGATGAGATAGTCCGATATTAGCGATGGGCCGCCATGTCAGTAGCGGGTCAACACCCGTCAAAACCACCATTTTTATCTTATATGTAACCTAAGTGGCCGCTAACAATCCAATAATCGCCATCAGCTAACAGTCTTTCTAAATATCACGATTCGACAACTTCGTGCCAACTACAGCCGCTAATCAACGACCCCATTGATGACCCCATTGAAGCAATCCATAGATAAATCCTGAATCAAAGGGCTGGGCACCCTATCACCATCCACTAGCAACAGATAAGTTGATGAAACTTAAAGAGTAGATTACAGTCAAGTGAACCGCATAGCTCATAAGGCGCGAACAATAGAATGATTAGTCATATAAGAAATCGATTTTATTATACTGTCTTTGTGCTAATGTTATTTCCACTACAGACGCTTGCAAGTGAAGCCTTATCTATCGCAATTTCGGCGACTATAGACATCCCCCCCTATATCTGGATTGATCGCTGCACGCAACTACCCACAGGAACTGGCCTGCATACTTTAAGCCGTATTGCAAAAGATTTAGAGACCAATATTGAAGTTATACCCATGGAAACTACTGAACATTTTCATTGGGCTTATCAGCAGTTTGACGATGGGAAAATCGATTTTTTTGCCGCCATCTCTGAGTCAAGAATGGAAAATCATAAAACTCTCAAAGAATCGCTTATTAACTATGAAGGTAATATTGCTTATAACACTAACAAGCCACTGTCCAGTCAAGTGCTTTTAAATATGACCGGAAAAACTATAAGTCTTATTGGTCAACGAGAGTACAACAAGGACTTGGTTGGTTACTTAAAAAAGAACGGCCATAAAGTTCGTTTTGTTAAAACAAGACAGGAAGGATTTGATTTATTAGTAAAGCAAGAAGTAGATGGCTTATTGATTGATCGTAATGTAGCCCATCTATATTTGGCCGCTAACACCAATATTAAGAATATTTCGAGCTTCCGGTTTTCTCCGTTAAACCGCCATGCTTATATCAATTACAAGCCAGATAAAGTTGACCCTGAAATTATAAAGAAAATTGAATCTAAGCTAAGAAACTATAAAGCAAGCGGCATCATTGAAAAAGTTAGCAAGAGCTATCTTAACGCCTGGATTTTAGGCGATGGCTGTGTTGATTCTGATCTAATTCATAATTACTTTAGATTCAAAAAATTAGAGCCTTGATTATCTTACTATTAAACTAAGCACCAACGATCTACATATCCTCGTTGGATAAATCGTGTGGCTTATTGGGGATTTCTCTACCTTTATTCCGTATCAGTTATTAAGTCTGGCCATATCCAAGGCCAGATCTTCAATCATATCTTCCTGCCCACCCACCGTGCGACGACGGCCCAGCTCCATTAATATATCCCGCGAGGATAAACCGTATTTCGCTGCTGCACGCTTGGCAAATAACAGGAACGACGAATACACCCCGGCATAACCCAGTGTCAGTGAATCGCGATCAACCCGCACCAACTGGTCCATCATCGGTACAATTAACTCTTCCGCAATATCCATGGTCTTGAATAAATCAACACCCGTTTCTACGCCCATTCGTTCAAGCACTGCCAGCAACACTTCTAACGGCGTATTACCCGCACCCGCACCAAGGCCTGCCACGGAACCATCGATACGATTAGCACCGGCTTCAATCGCCGCCACGGAGTTCCACACGCCCAAACTGAGATTGTGATGGCCGTGGAAACCCAATTCCGTTTCCGGCTTCAGCGACTTTCTCGCCAAGGCAATACGACTGCTGACATCATCTGGCAACATATAGCCGGCGGAGTCGGTGACATACACACAGTTAGCGCCATAGGATTCCAGCAATAATAATTGCTCGACTAACTGCTCCGGCTCAATCATATGCGCCATCATCAAAAAGCCGACGGTATCCAGCTTCATCTCGGCCGCCATACCAATATGCTGCTCGGTGACATCGGCTTCGGTGCAATGACAAGCCACCCGAATACTGTGAATACCACAGTCAGCGGCCATTTTCAGATGATCAACTGTACCGATACCGGGTAATAACAGTGCCGAGACTTTGGTGTTCTTGACCACACCACACACGGCCCTCAAATACTCTTCATCGCTGTGTGCAGGAAAACCATAATTCACCGAGCGGCCACCCAAGCCGTCACCATGGGTGACTTCAATCATCGGCATTCCGGCTTCATCCATAGCCTTGGCCACGGTGATCATTTCATCGACGCTGATTTGGTGTTGCTTGGGGTGCATACCATCGCGCAGACACATATCGTGCAGGGTGATTTTTCTACCGTTAATATTCATTGTTGCTTTCCCCTTACGCTGCGGTGGGCACAAAACGGCCCGCTAAAATTTCTTCGGCATACATTTCGGCGGTCCGTAAACCGGCGGCCGTCATGATATCGAGGTTGCCCGCATACTTGGGCAGGAAATCACCCAGACCTTCCACTTCCATAAAAATCGATACGCGTTTGCCATCGAACACCGGGCCGTTTTTCAGGGTGTAACCCGGTACGTATTTTTGTACTTCCTTGATCATCGCATGGACCGAGGCGGTAATGGCTTCCTGATCAGGTTCGTCTTCGGTTAAGCAGTGAATGGTATCGCGCATAATCAACGGCGGTTCAGCCGGGTTGATTACAATAATCGCTTTGCCTTCACCGGCGCCGCCGACTTTTTCAATGGCGCCTGCGGTGGTGCGAGTAAATTCATCGATATTTTTACGGGTGCCGGGACCGGCTGACTTGGATGATACCGTGGCAATAATTTCACCGTAAGTGACTGTTTGCACCTGACTGACAGCGGCTACCATCGGGATAGTCGCCTGCCCGCCACAGGTCACCATATTTACATTCATCGCTTTGGCGTTCACCGCCTCGGCCAAATTCACCGGTGGGATACAGTAGGGGCCAATGGCCGCCGGGGTAAGATCGATCATCACCGCG
This sequence comes from Oceanicoccus sp. KOV_DT_Chl, assembly GCF_900120175.1. Taxonomy (NCBI): domain Bacteria; kingdom Pseudomonadati; phylum Pseudomonadota; class Gammaproteobacteria; order Cellvibrionales; family Spongiibacteraceae; genus Oceanicoccus; species Oceanicoccus sp. KOV_DT_Chl. The sequence goes on along the minus strand of NZ_FQLF01000005.1, from coordinate 479,753 downwards.
CCCTGCTCATTGACCTTGCGGGAATTCTCCTCGTGTACATAGGCGGAGGTGGCATCAAAGCAAATCTGCACGCCGTCGGCCTTCATCGTTGGCAGCATGCCATCAACGCCTTCGGCGGTAATTTTTAAGCCCAGCTCCTTGGCGCGAGCCAGTCCGGGGGAGTCTGCCACTACGCCGACCATCCACACAGGTTCAATCAACTCGGAACGCATCGCCTTCATTAATAGATCGGTGCCGATATTGCCGGGGCCGATAATGGCTGCTTTGATTTTCTGTTTCATGATGTACTCTCATGCTAAGTCATGGAATGTATACTGGGCGGTCAAAGTGGGGTTAGGTCTTTAATGACCGCGGATTCAGGCGGCAAATATAGTCAATGTCGTTATCACAGACTAATCGTATTTTTTGTCGTCGTTATACACCGGCTGTTATAACGTGGATGTTTCTGGATGGTATATCTAAAAAGTTATGACGTGACCTACAAAAAATATAAGCTCTATATAGCTGGCTTTCCTATAATGGCTCAAAGTGAACAGCTTAAACGATCTGCCATAGCTACCAGCCGTTACTACTAGCTATAACTACTAAAGAACTATTGTGAGTCTACCTACCATGAACCCAATTACCCATGCCGACTGTGAACAGTTAGACCAGCAAGATTCTCTAGCCAGCTTCCGCGATATGTTTGCCATCCCTGAAGGGATGATTTATTTAGACGGCAATTCGCTGGGCGTTCGTCCCAAGGCGGCGTTAGCTCGCGCCATTGAAGTGGTTGAGCAGGAGTGGGGAACCGGCTTAATTAAAAGTTGGAATGAGGCAGACTGGTTTCAGTTGCCGCAAAAGTTGGGTGACAAAGTAGCGAAAATTATTGGTGCCGATGAGGGTGAGGTGGTGGTGACCGACTCAACCGGTATCAACTTATACAAAGTGTTAGCTGCGGCATTGACGCAACGCCCCGATCGCAAAGTGATTGTGATGAACGGCAGTAATTTTCCTACTGATAATTATATGGCGCAGGGCTTAGTGGAACAGTTAGGCGACGGCTATGAGATTCGGTTTATCGAACAAGATAACGTTATGGCGGCTATTGATGATGACGTGGCGGCGGTGTGCTTAACCCATGTCCATTATAAAACCGGCAGCATTTTTGATATGGCGGCGATAACCGCCAAAGCTCATTCAGTGGGAGCGTTGACCATATGGGATTTATGTCACAGTGCTGGAGCCTTGGATGTCCAGCTGAATGAATGCAATGTCGATTTTGCCGTAGGGTGTACCTATAAATATCTTAACGGTGGCCCGGGTAGTCCAGCCTTTATTTTTTCTGCCAAGCGCCATCATGGTAAAGCCTTGCAACCTTTGACAGGTTGGTGGGGGCATGCAGATCCTTTTGCCTTTGAGCGAGATTATCGTCCGGCTTCAGGAATTGATCAGATGTTAAGTGGCACTCAGCCTATTTTAAGTTTGGCTGTTACCGAAGTGGGTCTGGATATTTTCTTACAGGCCGATATTGAGCAGGTGCGTCGAAAGTCGAAACAACTCACGCAGTTATTTATTGATTTGATGGCGCAGCGTTGCAGTGAATATGGTTTTAGTTTGGTCAGCCCGGTTGATGGCGATTTGCGCGGCTCTCAGGTTTCCTTTAATCACGATGATGGTTACCCGGTCATGCAGGCACTGATTAGTCGTGATGTGGTTGGTGATTTTCGTGCGCCAAAAAATGTTCGCTTTGGTTTTACGCCTCTATATATTAGTTATAGCGATGTGTGGGATGCGGTTGATAGGTTGGTCAATATTATGGAAACACAGTTGTGGAAACAGCCTGAATTTAATCAACGCGGCGCAGTCACCTGATTTATTTTTCAGTTCATCGTTATTTTATTTTAGGGTAAGCATATGCCAGCGAATAGTCAGCAAAAGTGGTCGTCTAATTGGGGGTTTATGCTGGCAGCTATGGGTTCGGCTGTCGGCCTCGCTAACATTTGGCGCTTTCCCTATGCCGCCGGTGAGGGTGGTGGCGGCGCTTTTGTGCTGGTGTATCTTGCTGCTGTCGCGACGGTCGCATTACCACTATTAATTGCGGAGCTTTTGGTAGGGCGACGTGGACAAGCGAGTCCTCCCAATGCTATTGCCGCCGTTGCCAAAGAGGCGGGTGCCAGTCGTCGATGGATTGGTATGGGTTATGGTGGCAGTATCGCCGCGTTTTTAATTCTTGCTTTTTATTGTGTGGTGGGTGGTTGGACGCTGATTTATATCCAGAAAATGCTCAGTGGTAGCTTGAGCGGTTTATCCGGTGAGCAATTAGGTCAGGCCTTTGATCAAGTCAACGCTGATCCCATAGTTATGTTGTTAGCCTACACTGCCTTTCTTGGGGTGACGGTTTTTATTTCTTCAAAAGGGATACAGGGTGGCGTTGAGCGCACCGTAAAAGTGTTGATGCCTGGGTTGTTTGTGATGTTGCTGGGCATGGTGGTTTACTCAGCGATTAATGGGGCTTTTATTCAAGCGCTAACATTTTTGTTTACCCCGGACTTTTCCAAGATTACACCCTCCATTGTGCTTGATGCCTTTGGTCAAGCCTTTTTCTCCGTCAGTGTAGGCTATACCAATTTGATGGCCTATGGTGCCTACCTCAATCGTGATGTCAATATTCCTCGCTCCTGCATGGTGATTGTCGGCGCTGATACCTTGGTCGCGTTGTTGGCGGGCATGGCGATATTTCCAATTATCTTTGCCCATGGCTTAGAGCCAGGCGGTGGGCCGGGCTTGGTATTTATGACCTTGCCGATTGCTTTTGGTGAAATCAATGGTGGTGCGTTAATTGGAGGCGCATTCTTTTTACTGCTAAGTTTTGCTGCCTTAACATCGGCATTAAGTATGTTGGAAGCCCCCGTTGCCTGGCTGGGCGATTTATTTAATTGGTCTCGTAAGCGCTCTGTATTGATAGTCGGTACGACGGTTTGGCTGTTGGGCCTGCTGTGTGTGTTTTCCTTTAGTTTACTTTCAGATGTTTATCCGCTGGGTATGTTTGATTATTTTGCCGGTAAAACATTTTTTGACCTCTATGATTTCATTACGACTCGAATTGCAGCGCCGGTGATCGGAACCTGTATAGCTTTGTTTGTTGGGTGGGCAATTAGTCGCAGTGTAACGGCTGAGGAGTTGTCCGCCAGTGGTGAGAGTATAGTGTTTAAGTTGTGGCTATATTCCGTTCGGTTTTTGGTCCCGGTTGTTCTTTCGTTGCTCTGTTATAGTTTATTGTCTGCATAGTTTCTTCATATTGTTTAAGCGTATCCTATTATGGGAATAGTTGATGATCGATAGTCATTAGTCTATCGATCATAAGTGTTGCCTGTAGTTAACAGGTATAGCTTTTTTATTATGATATCCCTCCAAAATATTATTTTACTGTGTTTTCTCTATAGCATAGTTTGTAGCGGCGTTTTGATGTCGCGACTGACTTAGTGAATATGTTAGTGCAAATAAATTAAAGATAAAAATACAGTAAATCCGCAAATTTCTAGTTCAGTAAATTTGCATTTTAAAAATGATAATGGGGATAGATTGATGATTAAAACGGCTTTTCATTTAAAGCGTCTACCTGCGGTCATCGCAGTGATTTTATCGGGTTATGGTTTTCCAGTAGTAACATATGCTGCTGACGCTCCAGCCCTCGAAGAAGTATTGGTTACCTCACGCCACAAATCGGAAAACCTTCAGTCGGTGCCTATTGCCGTCAGTGCCTTTGGTAGTGAGTCCTTAAGGAATGCCAGAATTGAAAGTGTAGGTGATTTGGCTGGGCGTGTACCAGGCTTTCAAATTAATACTGAAAGCGCCAGTGAGCCAAATCTTTTTATTCGTGGCATCGGTAGTGATATGGAAAGTGCCGGTTCTGATTCGGCTGTTGGTATTTATGTTGATGGTGTGTTTATGTCACGTGGTGCTGCTGCTGCAACAGAAATATTTGATCTGGAGCGGCTGGAAGTTTTACGCGGCCCACAGGGAACCTTGTACGGAAAAAATGTAGTGGGTGGCGCTATAAGCTATATCACCAGCAAACCTTCCCAGGAGCAGGATGCGATGGTTGAGTTAGGTGTTGGTAATTACGAAGCGTTAGAGACCAAAGGTTTTGTAAACGGCGGATTGACTGATAAGTTGGCCGCCCGTGTTAGTTACTCTTCAAAATCACGCGATGGTTTTGCACATAACTATTACACCGGTAATGATGTCGATGATCAAAAACAGTTTTCTTTACGCGGCCAATTAGCCTATCAGGTCAGTGATCAGCTGGATTGGAACCTAAGCGTTGATCAATACAAGCAAGACAGCACGGCGCCCTGGCGTTCATTGGCACAAGCCGATACCAGTATTTCAGATGGTGATCGCAGTGATGCGGATTGGGTGGCAACAGATCCTCGGAAAGGCACTAACATTCTGGACGGTCAACAAGATGTAAATCTGAAAGGTGTTGCATTCACTTTAAACTGGCATGCTGATAACTTTCATTTAACGTCAATTACTGCTTATCGTGATAATGATTACACCACAGTTGATAATGCGGCTGGTACCTATGTTAGCCCGTTAGTAAACTTTCAGTTGGATGATCACCCGGATAACTGGGATTACGATCCTTCAGCTTCGGGTGAAAACCCACATGATTATCCCTCATTAATGTGGAATCAGGTAAAGGAAGAAAGCTCCAATCAGTTCTCACAGGAATTCCGTTTTACCGGCCTGGCTTTTGATGATCAGTTAGATTGGTTAGCCGGTGTTTATTATGCTGAAGAAGAAGTAGAGCGCGTAGAAAATGTTGATTTCTATTTTGATATTCACTCTTACTATGCGTTTGGTACTTTCGGTGAAGAAGGTAATTCTACCGCCGTTGACACTACTTCCTACGCCGCTTTTGGTCAGGGTACCTGGCGCTTTAACGAGCAATGGAGTTTGACTCTGGGTATTCGCCACAGTGTGGATGATAAAGATTTTGGTGCCACGCGTAATGCGCCGGAAGATGGAATTTTCTACGATGTAGAAACCAGTAAAGATTGGGATGCAACTACTGGTAATGCCACACTCAGTTTTCAGGCGACAGAAGATTTATATTTCTACGCCACGGTATCTGAAGGTTATAAAGCCGGAGGTTGGAATGGTGAAGATGCCAAGCCGATTGATGATGGCTCTGGCTGGGGGCGCCAATTATAGTAGAGGCCGGTGATGTAGCAACAATTTCATATGATCCTGAATACGCTACTAACTACGAAATGGGTGCCAAAACACAGTGGCTTGATCGCCGCTTGCAGTTAAACCTTTCGGTGTTTAGTACTGACTATGATGATCTGCAAACAGACCAGCTGGTTGATAATGATTTAGGTGCGCCTGCCATTATTACCACTAATGCTGATGAAGCAACGTCGCAAGGGGTTGAACTTGAAGTGATCGCATTAGTTGCTGAAGGTCTGACTATTTCGGGTACTTACGGCTATTTGGATACTGAAATTACGGGTGATTTATTTGTCGAGGACGGTATTAACCTGAAGGGTAATAGCTTGCGACGTTCGGCAGATAATACCGCTAGTTTGGCTATTCAATATGAATGGTCGCTGAGTTCTGGCGCCACCGTCAATGCACGCGCGGATTATCGTTATCAGGATTCATATTTCTTCGAAAATGAAAATGAAGCAATCACAGAAATCGATAGCCAGTATTCTGTCGATGCAGCATTGAGATATGTGACGGTCAGTGACAAATGGGAAATTAAGCTGTGGGGTAAAAACCTGACTGATGAATTGAATGTCAGTGCGGTAACAGAGTGGCGTAATTTGTATGAAACCTATACCGCACCTCGCACCTACGGTGCTAGCGTAACCTGGCGTTATTAGGCGATTAATAGCAAGCGTTTCAAACCCATGAGTTTCATCATGGTCTCCCTTAGCCGGCTGTGAAAACAGTCGGTTTTTTTATGTTTTTTTATTGCTCTTGTTTATATAGTCAAATATTCCAAAAATTATAATACAATAGATTCCGGTGAAAAAAATTACAGTATCGATTATACAATTCAAGTGGCGTTGTAAAGGTGCTTGCTTGCAGAATCTTTTAAGGTGTTAAAAGAGGTGTTCGGTTTTGGCTGCCCTGTACTTGGCTGGGCACATAATAACGTTAAAATTAATTTCTATAAAAGACATTTATAAGAAAAATCTGTATCCAGAGTATCTTTAGTTTGGGGGGTTAAGCAAGCAAGTGAGCGATTCTGGATGCCTCCAAGTGATTAAATATTTTGTCTGAATGGGAGGTCTGAGTTCAATGAGCCAGAAAAGATCGTATACAAGATGTCTGTTACAGAGTAGATTTGGTTTTGGCCAGAGTGAAAGTTTCTCTATGAATTATCCACAATATTCAGCATGAATAGTCAGTCAGTTAGATGTAATTAAATAGAAGACAGTTAAAGTCAGGGAGTATCCGGTTGTGACCAAACGATACTATGTGACTCGGCAGCACTAGCCGTATGTAGTGCCATATATGATGTCAAATGTTTAGGTGCTGAAAGCCGAATTACTGCCCGTGATTGTCTTATTGATGACTCTTATTACATTGATAATTTAAATAAACTTCCATCTGATAGTGTACAGTAAGCGGTATAAAAAATTATCAATCAATAAGCGTTAGCTTTTATGGTATCAATTAAAGATGTAGCTAAACTCGCAGGTGTCTCTACTGCCACGGTATCCAGAACCTTGGCTGAACCTGATAAGGTGTCAGAGACTACCCGAGAAAAAGTGATGAAGGCGGTAACGACCAGCGGTTATGTCGCTAACTCTTTAGCGCGTAACTTCCGTCGTCGTAGAACCAATTCAATTGTGGTATTGGTTCCGGATATTACCAATACTTTTTTTGCCGGGGTCATTCAGGGTATTGAATGGGTCGCCCAAAAACGTAATTACCAAGTACTTTTAGGGGACACACAATCTAACCCGGAAGGTGAGAAGGCCTATGCGGCAATGGTCGCGCAGCGACAGGCTGATGGCGTTATTTCTTTGGTGGCAATATCCCTTTCAGCTATAAAAAAGGTCGTACCACCGTTGATCCAGCCTGGCCCCCTTTGCTATGGCCTGTGAGTACGAGGGTATCATTCCTGTGCCCACTGTCTGTATTGATAATACTGCTGCGGCTATTGATGCGGTCACACACTTAACGGCGATGGGTCATACTAAGGTGGCTTATATTAATGGACCTTCGGCGTCTCCCATTTGTAAGGATAGGCTAAACGGCTATCGCCAGGTGATGCGAAAAGTCGGGGTAACAGATACTCGGCGCTGGGTGGTTGAGGGTGATTTTAGTTTGGCTTCGGGTAGGGATGCGATGATGAAGTTGTTGTCCAGGGGTGAAATGCCCACCGCCGTTTTTGCGGCTAATGATGAGATGGCGATAGGGGCAATGGCGGCCATAAAGGCCGCGGGCTTAACGATACCGGGGATATTTCTGTCGTTGGTTTTGACGATATTAGTTTTTCCGAGTTCACTGACCCGCCGTTAACGACCATTAGGCAGCCTACTCAAGAGATTGGCAAGCAGGTGATGAATCTGATGCTGAGGATGTTGGGTGATGAGCGTATACCTAAGGGGCGGATAGAGTTGCCACATCAGTTAATCGAGCGTGCCTCTACCCAGTCCTTATAAGAAAAGGCTGTTGAGTTGCAGCATTACTCTTCCTAAACACCCTGAAACACGCCACAGCGGCTGTGTTTGCTTGGGCTAATCCCTATTGTGAAAACTTCCGGCGTTTTAGCTAGATAATTAACGAGCTGTTAATTATTCCTCGAGGCCTTGCAAGCAATAATGTAAACGTTTACATTATTGCTTGTGTATTAAATATTCAATCTTTATAGCTGAAAATCGAGGCGCTTTAATGCGAAGAAAGCTGAGAATGGGAATGGTTGGTGGCGGGGAGGGTGCCTTCATCGGTGCCGTTCATCGGATGGCGGCCAATCTTGATGGTCAGATAGACCTAGTTTGTGGGGCCTTTAGTCACGACCCCGACTGCAGTTTGAGGTCAGGGCAGGCCTTGTACCTTCCTGCGGAACGTTGTTATCAAAGTTACCAGCAAATGATGCAGCAGGAAGCGGCTTTGCCGGAGGATGTTCGCATGGACTTCGTAGTCATTGTGACACCCAATCATTTGCATTTTCCGGTTGCGGTAGAGGCGATCAAATACGGCTTTCATGTATTGTCAGATAAACCGGCAACATTGAATGTGGAAGAGGTATTGGAACTGCGTTCGCTGATTGTTGATTCTGGTTTGCTCTACGGTATCACCCAGACTTATACCGGTTACCCAATGGTCAAGGAAGCGCGCGCGCGCGTGCAGTCCGGTGAGTTAGGAAATATTCGCAAGGTGGTCGTCGAATACACACAAGGTTGGTTGGCAGCACAGCAAGCTGAAGCTGACAATAAACAAGCGGCTTGGCGGCTTGACCCCAAGCAAGCAGGTATCAGCAGTTGCATGGCAGATATCGGGGTGCACGCATTTAATCTGGTTGAGTATATCAGCGGCCTGACAGCAGCGGCACTGTGTGCTGATATAGGCAATGTGGTAGCTGGGAGATCGATGGATGACGATGGCGCAGTTTTTTTGAAGTTTGACCAAGGTGCTCGGGGGACCTTGCTGGCGAGTCAGGTCGCGATCGGTGAAGAGAATACGCTATCTATTCGGCTTTACGGCGATAAAGCCAGTTTGAGCTGGTCGCATCAGGACCCGAACACTTTAGTCATAAAATATAACGATAAACCCAGCCTCGTGCTGCGAACCGGCGGCGCTGTTGGATCAATGGCAAACGCGAATACACGCCTCCCGGCGGGGCACCCTGAAGGTTACATTGAAGCATTTGCTAATTTATATCGAAATTTTGCCAGCCAGATACAGTCACGTTTGCTAGGGGAGACACTTTCGGCGCAGGCTTTGGATGTCCCGGGTATTGATGAAGCAGTACGTGGCATGGTTTTTATCGAACAAGTTGTCACTGCGGGTAATAGCGAGACCAAATGGCATGTTATTCCACAGCACTAAATCAGGAGGTCGATCATGAGTAAAATGCAAGGCCCTGGGATTTTTTTGGCCCAGTTCGCTGGTGAGGATGCGCCTTTTAATACACTGGAAGCGATTGCCGGGTGGGCAGCTGGTTTGGGTTATAAAGGGCTACAGATCCCCACCTGGGAGAGCTCGCTATTTAACTTGCCATTGGCTGCGGAAAGCCAAACTTATTGCGACGAAATAACCGGAATGTTGGCGGAACACGGCTTAGCCATTAGTGAATTGTCGACACATTTGCAGGGGCAATTGATCGCGGTTAACCCTGCCTATGATGAGCTATTTGATGGCTTTGCCGCAGCAGAAGTCAGGGGCAATCCCGCAGCCCGTATGGCGTGGGCTACTCAACAATTATTGTATGCAGCCAAGGCCAGTGAGCGTTTAGGCTTAACCGCGCATGCGACTTTTTCCGGTGCTTTGCTATGGCACACTGCTTACCCTTGGCCACAACGTCCAGCAGGCTTGGTCGCCGACGGTTTTGAAGAATTAGGTCGGCGCTGGTTGCCGGTTTTGAATGCCTTTGATGAGGCCGGTGTAGATGTCTGCTACGAAATTCACCCGGTGAAGATCTTCATGATGGCGCTTCTTTTGAACGTTTTCTTGCGGTAACCAATAATCATGCGCGTGCAAATATTCTCTATGATCCCAGTCATTTGTTGTTACAGCATATGGATTATCTCGCTTTTATCGATATTTATTACGAGCGCATTAAAGCCTTTCATGTAAAAGATGCCGAATTCAGAGCGAATGGTCGCAGCGGAGTCTATGGCGGCTATCAGGACTGGATTGATCGCCCGGGGCGGTTTCGTTCTTTGGGTGATGGCCAGGTAGATTTCTCAGGCATTTTCAGCCGATTAGCCCAATACAATTATCAGGGCTGGGCCGTGCTTGAGTGGGAATGTTGTTTAAAACATTCACAAGATGGTGCCGCCGAAGGAGCTCCGTTTATCAATCAGCATATTATTCGCACTACCGATAAAGCGTTTGATGATTTTGCCAGCGTTGATGCTGATCCGTTACTCAATAAACGGATTTTAGGTCTATGACTATTGTTTCAGAGGTAGTGGGGCATGCCAGCGTTTTACAGTTTAGCAAATCTGTTAGCCATAAGCCGTCTGCAAAAAAACAATCATGTCGGAGGTGTTCATGACACAAGCACAGTCCCCACTGGATAAAAAACGTTTATTTTTGATCGGCAATTTATCTATTTTTATGATTGGTTTGGGTTTTGCGGTTAGAGCAACTATAGCCCCTGATTTACAAACTAATATTTATGATCAGATTGATTTGGCGCGGTCTGCTTCTATGGTTGGCGAGGCGTTGGGAATTACCTTTACTGGCTTTGCTTTAACCTTGTTATTTGGCAGCGCGCTGGTTGATGTGATCGGCATGAAAAAAATGTTGTTACTGTCAGCACTGGGTTATGTGTTGGGTGCGGTATTGATTTTGGTGGCAGCTGCGTTGCCCGTGGGTTCGTTGGTGAGCAATTTAATTTTAGTGGGCTTGTTATTAACCGGGCTGGGATGGGGGGCGGTAGAGGCTGCCAGTAACCCGATGATAGCTTCATTATACCCTGATGAAAAAACCCACCGATTAAATATTCTGCATGCCTGGTGGCCGGCGGGGATTGTCGTTGGAGGGTTGTTGGGAGTACTTTTTTCGTCGATGAATTTTGCCTGGGAGCTTAATCTTTTTGTATTGATTGTGCCGGCGGCAGTAATGGCCTGGTTAGTGAGTCACACTGAATTTCCTGAAACAGAAAGAGTGGTCACTGGTGTCAGTTATCAGGATATGTTCAAAGAGTTATTACGCCAACCATTATTTTGGTTGTTCTGGATTTGTATGTGGGGTACAGCTGCGGCTGAGCTAGCGCCGGGGCAGTGGGTAAATTTAGCGTTGTCACGCATCGTCGGTATGCAGGGTATATTGTTGTTGGTTTACGTTAGCGCCTTGATGTTTGTGATGCGCCACTTTGCAGGCACTGTGGCTCGGCGTTTTTCGTCGGTAGGGTTGTTGTGGTTAAGCGCATTGTTAGCAGCGATCGGTTTGTATTTTTTGAGTATCGCTGAAACAGCTATTGCCGCTTTTGTGGCGGCTACAGTATGGGGTATTGGTGTCTGTTATATGTGGCCGACTATGTTGGCCGTGGTGTCGGAGCGATTCCCTAAGGGGGGTGCTTTGATGTTGGGCTTAATGGGTTTTGCTGGCGGTATGGCGATTCAATTTTTACTGCCGGTAATGGGCGGGATTTTTGATTCGGCTAAAGTTGAGGCGGCCGGAAGTGTTGAGGCCCTAAGTGTGTTGTCAGCTGAGGAGCTGGATCAGGTATTGCGGTTTGCATCTGTTGAATCTTTTCAATCGGTGGCCATTATTCCGTTGATGTTATTACCGATATTTGGTGCTATTTGGCTGCGAGATCGAGCATCTAAATAATGTGACGATGGGGCTAAGACACTAGCGTTAGGATTTAAAAGACTGCCGAAAATCTCGAGGACTACAGCCCATATTTTTTTTAAAACTTTTGGCAAATTGGGTAGGGTCATCGTAGCCAATTTGTTTGGCAATCTGGCTAATACTGTTATTGGTCTGCAGCAGTAGTTTTCGAGCCTGTTGTAGACGAGCATTATTACCCCAGGATTTGAGGCTGACGCCCATGTGCTGTTTGAATAAGTGAGCGAGGCGTGAGGGTGATAAATTACATGTGGCGGCGACGTCTTCCACGTAAAAGGGCTCTGCCAGATGCATAGTGATGTAATCGCAGGCTTTTTGAATGCGTTGATCAACAGGCTTACCAGTAGTAGTGGATTGTTCTTCCTTGGCGCGGATTAATATTTCTTCGAGGCAGTTATATTGCAAATCCGTTTGGTAGCGACCATGGTGATCTTTTAAATTAATTAGCTGGCGGAATAGCTGCTCTATGACTGACTGTTGGTTACTGCTGGATTTTGATAGATGGAGGATGCCCTTGTCTAATACGTTCCAGTCCAGCCACTCGCTCCAATGCGCGCGAGGCTGGAATAGTACCCAGAGGTGCTCCCAATGATCGGCGGTTGGATGGCGGCCATAATAGTAGCTTGCCTCTGGGTGAAACAACATTAAATCACCGGGCGTTACTTCGACTTCCATCTCTTCATTGAGAACCAGTGCTTTGCCCTGGGTAGTGAGGTGTAATGTCCAGCATGGCATAGCTCCGGAAAATTGGTTTTCCCTGTCGCTAGCACCACCTCGTGCGGTGTGAGTTATGTTGGCGATGATGCTGTGGTCAAAAATAAGCGAGTGATCAAAGCTGTCGAATATTATCTGTAGAAATTGTTGTGACTCATGGTCGTCAATAATGGGGTTAGGTTCAAAGCGGTGCTGCCACTGGCTGCTAATTTTTTTTTGTAATGCATTGAAATCTTTGCTCTGGCGAAATTTCTCACCAAATTGAATAAGCTCATCGGCGCTGAGTGGAGAGCCTAGAAAGCTATGTAAGGCGTCCAGCCCTTCGCTGGTTATATGTTCGGCGTCGAGATTGCCGGTATACCAGTGGTAACAAAGATGGGCTGCTATTTGTAATTGGGAGGGCATAGTTGTGTTATCCAGTTTTATGATTCCTGTTTCATTTTTATGAAATTCGGAGCTTACGTCATTAACTGATTTTAATGGATGATGAGCTGAAATGAGCAATACCTGAGTGGTCATTAATACTAAAGAAAGATAGCAGAAAATGACAGCTACTCAGCAGTTCAAAGCATTCCTTCACACGAGTTGACGGGATATTCTTGATTCAGTATGTGTACATTTAGTCGCGAGAGAACAATGATTCGACAGTCGAGAACGAGCTATTTTCTACCCCGTATAGTACGGGTAAGTATTGGTTGTTTGCTTGCCGTATTGCCGGTGATGGCAAGCGCGGTGGTGGGTGACGAGGAGCAGCTTGTAGCGAAAGCGCCCAATATCATTGTGATTTTAGCGGATGATCTGGGTTACGGAGACATTAGTAGTTTTGGTGCCAAAACCATTGCCACTCCACGTATTGATCAGCTGGCTGAAGATGGCCTGAGGATGACGCAGTTCTATGCGGCCGCTCCGGTGTGCACGCCGTCAAGGGCCGGTCTGATGACAGGCCGTTATGCAGCGCGGATGGGTATGAGTCATGTCTTTATGGCGGACGCGCCAGATGGCATGCCATTGTCCGAGATTACCATTGCCGAACAACTCAAGCAGGCAGGTTATTACACCGGCATGGTGGGAAAATGGCACCTGGGTCATCAAGATCGTTACATGCCCTGGAATCAGGGGTTTGATGAATTTTATGGGGTGCCGTTCAGCAATGACATGGCAAATTTCTTTTTTTATGAAAACCAGAAAATTATTTATGAACCGATTGATCAGCGTTACTTAACACGTCGATATACAGAAAAAGCGGTGGATTACATTGAGCGGCACGCTGATGTTCCGTTCTTTTTATATCTTGCGCACAGCATGCCCCATGTGCCTTTGTATGTATCCCCTGAGTTTGAAGGCAAATCCGCAGGCGGATTATATGGCGATGTAGTGCAGGAGCTGGATTGGAGTACCGGTGAAGTCGTCGATAAACTACGTCAGCTGGGGCTGTTGGAAAACACCTTGATAGTGTTTTCATCTGACAATGGCCCGTGGTTAGCGATGGGTGATCACGGTGGCTCTTCAGGTTCATTGCGCGATGGTAAGGGGTCTACCTTTGAGGGCGGCCAGCGAGTGCCCACAGTGATTCATTGGCCAGCGCAAATTAACGGTGGTCGAGTGGAGAGCTCCATCACCAGTTTGATGGATTTAATGCCCACTTTTTCTGCGCTGGCCAATGTGCCGTTACCTGCGGATAGAACCATCGACGGTGAAGATATTACGGCCATCCTTACAGGCGATGGGGTAGCAACTGAGCGCCAGTTTTTTTATAACTCCGCCGCCGCGCCAGAAATTGTTGCTTACCGGGAAGGGAACTGGAAGTTGAAACTGGCTCGGTCCGGTTATCCAAAAATACTGGAGCCAATTATCAAGTTTGATCGCTACAGCCATGAATTAATGTTGTTTAACCTTGAGACAGACCCTTCGGAAAAAAATAATATTGCCGCTGAGTATCCTGAGCGCGTTACTCGTATGCAGCAAGCCATTGCAGATTTAGAAAAAAATATTGCCGCTGCAGAACCTCGCGAATTGTACATGCGTGCGACGAGCTCGGATAAAAAAGGTTATGGCCCATTATTTATCAAGGGGGGATTATTGGTGCTGGCAGTAGTTTTGCTGGCGTTGGCATTGCTGTATGGGCTCTACCGGCTAATAAAAATCGCTATATATAGGGGTGATAAATAATAGCTGCACTTTTGAATGGTTTATTGAAGTGCCATTATTAATGGGTTAGTCAACTGCAACTAAAGCCAGACTATTATTTCATCACATATCACAACATGTTTGCTTTAATCGTGAGTTTAAAATTGACACGGTGTTAGTGGCCGAAAAAACGCACAACAGCCTGAGGAATTATCATGAATCGAAGAGATTTATTAAAAAATGCAGCCATTTTATTAGGTGGTCTGAGTTCCGCGTCGGTCGTTAATGCGATGTTGTCCGGAGTCGATGGCAGGGTGAAGATTGCGACGCCGATATTTTCCTCCGCGCAAAAGTCAATGACCGCAGTTTTGGCTGAGATGATTATTCCTCGCACTGATACGCCTGGTGCTATTGACGCTGGTGTCCCGCACTTTATCGAATTAATGGTTTCCGATTGGTATACCACACGTGAACGAACCATTTATATTGAGGGACTGCAGTCGCTTGATGCTTATTGCCTTGCACAATTTAAACAGAGCTTTCTCAGCTCAACCGAGGATCAACAAATTACCGCGCTTGAAGACGCCGAAAAGCAGAGTGAAGCTTACAAACCTGCCAAACCAGAAAACCTTATGGGTAACGAAGAGGATGAGGATAAGCCTTTTTTCACTAAGCTGAAAGAGCTGACGGTGCTGGGGTATTACAGCTCGGAACTGGGCGCAACCAAAGAGCTTAATTATGATCCGATGCCGATGCGTTATGGTGATATCGAATTGGCAGATGTGGAGCGGCAGTGGTCATCATGATGTCTATGTGCTTATTCGCGTTTAATCAAATAGTAGAGAGATGTCAACATGACCAATACAGCTGATTTTGATGCCATTGTTGTGGGTTCGGGTATTTCCGGTGGCTGGGCCGCTAAAGAACTCACTGAAAAAGGCTTAACAGTATTAATGCTTGAGCGTGGTTCGCCGGTGCGCCATGGTGCGGATTACAAGGGTGAGCATATGCCACCGTGGAAAATCCCCTATGCCGGAAAACCGCTGCGTGAGTTGTACGCTGAGGAGTACCCTATCCAAAGCAAGGTGTATGCTTTTGATGAGACCACTCGCCATTTTTTTAATAATGACAAAAAAAATCCTTACGTTTATGACAAAGAAAAACCCTTTGAGTGGAAGCGTGCCGATGTTTTAGGTGGGCGATCGCTGCTCTGGGGAAGACAGGTTTATCGCTGGAGTGACCTGGATTTTGAGGCCAATAAAAAGGATGGTCACGGTATCGATTGGCCAATTCGGTATAAAGATATAGCGCCCTGGTATTCCTATGTTGAGGAATTCGTTGGCGTTAGTGGCGAAAAGTTAGGCCTGCCACATTTACCCGATGGTGAATTTCAGCCACCAATGGCGATGAATATTGTTGAGCGAAAAATAAAAGAGAGTGTTGAGGCGCATTTTCTGGGCGCAATATGACCATTGGTCGTTGTGCAGTTCAAACCGAGGCGAAGAATAATCGCGGTGCCTGTTGCCCGAGGCTGTTCAGTGGGTGCTTATTTTTAGCAGTCAGAGTTCAACATTACCCGCCGCAGAAAAAACCGGCAATTTAACTATTCGTACTGACAGTGTGGTAGAGAGCTTGGATTACGACCCGGTCACTCAAAAGGTGTCGGGGGTCAGAGTGATTGATGCGAACAATTTATCCAAGACTACTTATCGTTCAAAACTGGTTTTTCTTTGTGCTTCTACTGTGGCCAGTACCCAGATACTGTTGAATTCCCGCTCCCAACATTTTCCTAAACGGACTGGCCAATAGTAGCGGTGCGTTAGGGTCGCTATCTAATGGATCACACGTCCGGGTATGGCGCTTATGGCATCATGCCCGGCTATCTCGATAAATACACTATTGGTAATCGTCCTAACGGTACTTATACACCGCGCTTTAGAAATTTAACCGACAATAATTCAGAGGTGATTTTGTTAGAGGTTATGGCTATCAAGGCGGCGCTATGCGCATGGACTGGAAAAGCATGTCCGCCCCAGATCAAAGGGTTTGGCAAGCGTTTTAAACAAGCGATGCGTGGCCCTGGTCCCTGGGTGGCTTACCTTGCCGGGTTTGGTGAGCACCTCCCCAATGCGGATAGCCGAATGATGCTGGATGAACCAAAAAAGTTTTGGTATTCCACAGGTACGATTTGATAGTGTCTATGGTGAAAACGAAAAAAACATGACTCAGGATATGATGGCGCAAGCGCAAGCTATGCTAAAAGCGGCGGGTGCTATCAATGTTGGCGTTATGGACAGTGATGCGCACCGGGAAGTGCTATTCATGAAATGGGCACGGCGCGAATGGGTAACGATCCAAAAGAGTCTGTACTTAATCGTTGGAATCAGGCCCATGATGTAAATAACCTTTTCGTTACCGACGGCTCCTGTATGACCTCGTCGTCGTGTGTCAATCCATCGATTACTTATATGGCCTTAACCGCTAGGGCGGTTGACTATGCCGTTAAACAGTTAAAGGCAGGAAAAATCTAATATGAAAACTAAAACAATCCTTAATATATTTTTTACCCTGGGTGCGTTATTAACTGTGGTTAGTTCACTGTGGTGGGCCTGGTTTATTATTTTGTGAGCAAACAAACGGGTGAAAACATGTGGTCTTCATTGGACTGTGTTTACTCGATTGGTGCAGATTGTAATTTTTTACGGGCTATGGGTTGGTTGCGAGGAGTTGACCCCTATGAACCTGTTTTGTTTTGGATGGGGGTAACCCTGTTGTTGATGACGCTGCTGTTGAAGCGGTCAATGAGTAAAGAGCTCGAGAGCAAGCAGTCATGAGTAAAACTACAAAAATATCACTGCTAGTGGTTGCTGTAGTGATTTTAAGTCTTGGGTTGTTGGTGGGGAATTTTATTCTCGAACACAAGCGTAACCAGCCACAGATGTTTGCCGACCCGGTGTTTGATTTCGTGCCGCCGGTATTGGATCTTGCGCAACGTGATTTTTCTGTACTAGTATTTTCAAAGACCAATGGTTTTCGTCACCATGAGGCGATTCCTGCAGCTAAGCAACTGCTGGCAGCGATCGCTGAGCAGCAGCAGTGGGCTATTGCTTTTACCGAAAATGGTGCCGTATTTAATGCTGAGCAGCTTGCCAGATTTGATGTGGTGGTTTGGAATAATGCTACCGGACCCGCTTTAACGCTTGATCAACAGCGGGCCTTTGAGAATTTTATAGTCGGGGGTGGTGGTTATGTGGGGATTCATGCTGCGGGTGATGGCTCACATAAAAGCTGGGATTGGTATGCCAATGAAGTGATTCGCAGTCAGTTTACGATGCACCCGATGTGGCCACAAATACAGCAGGGCAACTTGCACACTGAAGCTATTCAACACCCGATAATCCGCGAGTTGCCAGCACAGTGGGTGCTGCAGGATGAGTGGTACAGCTTTGAGAGTAGCGTCAGAACAGCGGGCAGCCAAGTGCTGCTCACTATTGATGAAAAAAGTTACGACCCTAACTTTTGGGCTATGGGTGATGATCACCCCTTGGTCTGGGCGCATGATGTGGGGGCAGGGCGCGCGGTGTATTCGGCGCCAGGGCATCTAGAATCGGTCTATCAGGATAAACGCTACCAAAGCCTTATCACCGAAGCCATCGGTTGGGCCGGCCAGAAGCCATAGCTCTTGGATAGCAGGATTTGGCAGGTTATTAGCAGAAAATAACCTGTTTTTTAAATTATTTGAGTGCTAGAGTCTAAAATGTAAACGTTTACATTTATATGTTTGGTTTAGCTTAAGAAGTCGTGGAAGTATCGGTATAGAAGTCGATTTAATGCATAGCAAAAAGTTACGCTGCTGGTAACTTTCGCAGGGTGCTCAATATGATAAGTCTTTACTTTATCAGCTGCATTTTTAGATTAGCTTTTGTGCGTAATAAATTTTTTTGGGGGAGAAATAGAATGTCTAATTATGGCTACATAAAAAAAACATCTCTTGCTTTAGGGATATTTGCAGCGTCGGTTCCTTTATTGGTGACGGCACAAAATTTGGTGCTTGAAGAAATTATTGTCACTGCACAGAAAAAACTGGAGTCTGTACAGGACGTTCCTGCCACAGTTAACGTGTTAGGCGAATCTACATTAAATGAATTTGAAGTTAGGCAGCTGCAGGATATAGAGGCGCTGACGGCGGGTCTTAGCTTAAGTTCATCAACAACAGGCCCTGCTACTATTAGTCTTAGAGGGATTACTTTTAATCCCTACTCTGGTGCGAGTGCTTCGGTGCAGGCCTACTGGAATGAAATCCCGGTCGATTCTATTGTGGCGTTTGGGCAAATGTACGATATGCAAAGCGTCGAGGTATTGAGGGGTCCCCAGGGTACGGTTCAGGGGAGGACATCGCCTGGTGGCTCTATCCAGTTATTTACTAAAAAAGCTAACCTGCAGGAGCTTGACGGCAATGTGCAGTTAACCGCTGGTGATCGTGGCCGTTTTAATACTCAATACGCTGCTAGTCTTCCATTAGTGAGTGACACGTTCGGTGTTAGGGTTGCGGGTTCTTACGATGAGAATGATCAGGGTGATGTAAAGAGTGTCACCACCGGTGTTGATAGCGAAGGTCGAAGTACGTCCGGCCGGTTAACACTGTCCTGGCAAGCGGCAGATGATTTAACGTTACACCTGACGCATCAGTATGAAGAGGTTGATAGAGATAGATTAACCGTATTGGAGGGCGCTGATAATTTAGGTAAAGGCTATCCAGCGCTGGAGCACAGTGATAGAAAAACCTTGGCAGAAGATGTTTTAAGGAACCAACAACGTAACCGTCTGAGTGTGTTGAATGTGGAATGGACTGTTGGCGATTATGAACTTGCTTCGACCAGTGGTTATCAGGTGACAAGTGATGTGGTGAATGCCGATTATGATTATGCCAATCTGTTTGAAGGTGAGCCTACCGAAGGTGGAACTACAAGTGATCAGGATGTGTTTTCTCAAGAGCTGCGCCTATCGTCTATTGAGATGGAGAATTGGGAATATTTGGTCGGTCTGTATTATGAAAAACGAGATTCCAACGCCACCACCGCCAGTAATACCTTTATTAATTTGCCGCCTGCATTTGGTGGCTTGTTAAAAGTATTTACCGAGGGCAATGTGTTCTCTCGCGGCGAGCAGTATGGTGTTTTTACCCACCATAAAATAAATCTGAACGAGGCATTGGTATTGCAATTGGGCGCGCGTTGGCAACAAGTAAAATCTTTCCGCAGTGGAGAGGCTTACACCCCTCTCAGAGATCTGACTACACCGATTATTCAACAAGAATATCAAAGTTTTACCGAAGAGGCTGTTACCGGTACGGTTAAACTTTCATACGAATTGACTGACGATACGATGTTGTACACCAGCTTTGATCGCGGCTTTCGTCCTGGCGGAGTTACTATCACGCCTACGTTTGAAGTGGGGTCAGAAAATATACTCTATGATGGCGAAGACAGTACGTCGCTGGAGTTTGGTGTGAAGACAACATTGTTAGACGGGCGGGTGCAGCTTAATGGTGCGACCTATTATCAGCAGTTCAGTGACTATATTACGCGTATCGCTGGTGTTAACTGGGATTCTAATAGTGACAGTTTTATTGATGAAACTGATGCCCGGATTGGTGGCGGTTTAACTTACAACGCGGACGCTATTATTCGTGGCGCAGAAGTTGAAGTTAATGCGCTGGTGTCAGAACAGTTAGTGGCAGGTCTTCGCTTAAGTTATAACGACGCCAAGTTTGATGATGGTGCTAAATCGCCTTGTAATAACGCAGCAACCGAGGTTGGCAATGCGGTGGCTTATTGTGATGTAGAAGGCACCAGAATCGGCGGTGAGCCAAACTGGTCCATCAGTAGTAACGCTGAATATAGTATCGCGCTTGATTCTTATGAGTGGTATTTGCGGGTGTTAGCTAAATATACTGGTGGAAGAACTAATCCAGTGGTGGCTAATTCTGATCTTGGTGGCTATACGGTAGCAGATATTTTTACAGGTATTCGTGACGTGAATGGGCAGTGGGATGTGTCGGTGTGGTCCAAAAATTTATTTGATAAGTCTGCCAAAACAGACGTTGATAATAATAGAACGCTAACAGCCAATGGCGTAGCCGGATCCCCCTCTATCTTTCTGGATAGCGGTTATCGCGCTGTGCAAGTTATTGACGGTAGATCGATCGGTGTTACTGGTAAATACTATTTTTGATAGTGATGTTTTGACTGTTTCGGTTTGACAATTGAACGCGAGCTTTATTGATAGCGTGGTGTGAAAACACTCGCTATGTGTAAAGCCTTTTTTATGAGGATAAATGCTGCTTAAAGGTCGGTACCGCTCCAGTAGGTATCCCTTAAAGTGACCCGTTTCGAATATAAAGAAGGGGAAAGGTTTTCTTTTCGGAACAAATTTTTACGGACGTTAGTATGCAAACAAGAAAAGCGATTATTGCGGCGTTGGCTGGTGTGTTGGCGATGCTTTCTACATTATCCCGTGCGAGTGAGCCTAATGTGGTTTTTATCCTCACTGATGATCAACGCGCCGATGCAGTGGGCTACCATGAAAAACCTTTGTTGGGCATAAAAACACCGAACATTGATCGCTTGGCAGCGGAGGGCGTTCGTTTTAATAACATGTTTGCCACCACTTCGCTGTGCTCACCCAGTCGTGCCTCGTTCTTATCCGGCACCTATACGCATACACATGGCGTGCGGGATAACTTCACGGATTACCCTCACCAATTAAAAAGTTTTCCGCTGTTGTTGCAGCAAGCAGGTTATCAAACTGCATATATTGGCAAGTGGCATATGGGCGAAGGCGATGATAATCCGCGTCCAGGGTTTGATTATTGGGTTACCCATAAAGGTCAGGGAAAATATTACGATACAGAATTTAATGTTAACGGCGAACGGAAAACCGTAGCCGGTTATTATACTGACCGGGTTACCGATATGGCGTTAGATTGGCTAGCCAATTTAACGTCTACTGAAGCAGCCAATAAAAAACCTTTTGCTATAGTCATCGGGCATAAAGCGCCACATGGTCCATTTATCCCGGAGCCACGTTACGTCCATCTTTACGACAATATCCCTTATCCCTATCCCAAAAGTGGTTTTGAGTTGGAAGATAAACCCGCCTGGATTAAAGAACGCTTGCCCACATGGCATGGTATTTATGGACCCCTGTATGGTTTTCGTAAGGAATTTCCCGACACTCGAC
Source organism: Oceanicoccus sp. KOV_DT_Chl (assembly GCF_900120175.1). Lineage (NCBI taxonomy): Bacteria > Pseudomonadati > Pseudomonadota > Gammaproteobacteria > Cellvibrionales > Spongiibacteraceae > Oceanicoccus > Oceanicoccus sp. KOV_DT_Chl. The sequence goes on along the minus strand of NZ_FQLF01000005.1, from coordinate 458,138 downwards.
CCGAAGCAGTGAATGATTTTGAACGATTTGTACGTAGCTACGTAGCTACTATAAATTCCGTTGACGATAGTGTTGGTCGTATCTATGCCGCGTTAGAGCGCAGTGGCGAGTTGGATAATACGATTTTTATTTTTGCTTCCGACAACGGTTTTTTGTTTGGAGAGCATGGCATGATTGATAAACGCACCATGCACGAGGCCAGTATTCGGGTGCCGTTAGTCGTCCGCTACCCTAAAAAAATAACAGCTGGTTCTATTATTGAACGGCATGTCTTAAGTTTGGATGTCGCACCTTCTGTGATGGAACTGACACTTGGTGTGGATATGGATAATATTCAGGGTCGCTCCTGGGTTCCATTGTTAAGTAATAACAAAGCGCCTTGGCGTCAGGCCTGGCTTTATGAATACAATTACGAAAAACAATTCCCGTACACACCAAATGTGCGCGGTATACGCCAGGGTGATTGGAAATATATTGCTTATCCGCATGGCGATGGCGGTGCATTGCGGCATCAGGAAGAGCTTTATAACCTGGCTAGTGACCCTGCTGAATCACAAAACCTGGCGGCTGATCCAGCTAGTACAGAAAAATTGGTGAAGATGCGTTTGGCATTGGCGAAGTTGCTCAGAGACACTGGGGCTGAGCCTGATATGATGCCAATTGATCAGGGCATCAAGGGTGAGCTGCCTGAAGAATCAATACGCTAACTGGTATTTTAATGAACTAACTAACCAAATTAATCACGTTATTTATACTGCAGTTTTTCTTTTAAATAATTGATAAAAACCTTCAGTTTCTCTGGCATTTGTTTCCGGTCAGCATACAGTATCGATATCGGATATTGACTGATATGGTAGTCTCGAAGAATCGATTCCAACTCCCTTTTTTTAATCGCTGTTTCAACCGAAAAATCCGGTAGCATAGTAATGCCGCCATTGGCGATAGCGGCTTCCCTGATGGCATAGATGTCATTGCTGATGAAGTTACTCGTGATAACGGGCCACTCAACTCGCCCGCCTTTTTCCAAACGTAATTGCTTGGGGGGAGCGTTTTCACCTTGTTGCCAGAGCAAATAGTTATGTTGTTCCAGTTGCGAAGGGCTGGTAGGGACGCCTTGTTGCGATAGGTACATGGGGGATGCACAAGTAACGATGTTGACTTGGTAGAGCGGCTGGGCAATAAGGCTCGAGTCTTCAAGTTCACCTGCACATAACGCTATGTCATAACCATCACCAATCAAATCAACCGTCTTCTCATTCAGGTGTAAAGCAATATCGATTTCGGGATAGCGGTTGAGAAATTCAGGCAAAATGGGCGCAATTTTCATTCGCCCAAACAATCGTGAGGCGCTCACCTTTAGTGAGCCTTTAGGCCGGTGCTGGGCATCGGCAACGGCAAGTGAGACAGCATCCAGCTCAGCAATAATCTTTGCGCTGTGCTGGTATATATCTTTGCCTAGCTCGGTAATACCGATCTTGCGAGTGGTGCGTTGTAACAGTTTGGCACCAAGACTTTTCTCTAAAAGCGCTATTTTCTTTGAAACAGAGGACTTGGTCATACCCAGCTGAATGGCGGCTTCAGAAAAGCTGCCGCAATCAACCACCTTGGCAAACACTATCAGCTCATTAAGATTATTCATTTGTTTCCTCCAGGGAAACACTGTTTTGTTTTTTTGTATGTTTACGATATTTTGGAAACAGTTATAGTACGCTTAATTAGAGCAGTTTATCTACAGCAGGCATGTAATTAGCCTGGTTAATTACCACCTTTTAAAAGCGGCTGATAATGAAAAAACTAATTGTGGCGAGTTTATTAAGCCTGGCATTGATTGTAATGAGTGCATTACACAGCAACCCCGGCAGAGAGCCGCTAGGTGACGCAAAAGTGATTGCGGGAGCAGCGGGGAATGTCGCTTACTTTGTTAGTGGCGAAGGTCCTGTAGTGGTATTGCTCGCCAGTTATGCGCGCAGTGTTAGCGACTTTAACGAGTTGATTGTTAGCTTAAACGCCCATTCCTATCAAACGGTTGCCATAGAATCACGTGGCGTTGGCCAAAGTGCCCTCGACTTTTCAAGCAGCAGCTATAAGGCTCTCGCCAGTGACATAAAAGCGGTACTTGATGCTGAACAAATTGAACACCCCGTTCATTTGATCGGTCACGCCTTTGGTAATCGCATCGCGCGTACATTTGCTACCGACTATCCGCACTTAAGCGACAGGGTAGTTCTGTTAGCTGCCGGTGGCGAAGCGCCAACACCCGAAGCTGTTGCTAAAAATATCATGCTGTCACTGTTTAACTTTTGGTCCCTGGATCAGCGTCAACGCACGGTTGAATCTGCCTTTTTTGCCGACGGTAATCGCGCACCGGAATATTGGCGCGACGGTTGGTTCCCCTTGGCCGGTATAGCGCAGGGTAAGGTAACGGCGATGGAGAACAATAGAGGTAAACAATGGCTTGATGGTGGCGATAGCGAACTGCTGGTAGTTCAAGCACTAGCGGATAAACCAGCCCCCGCTGATGTTGCAGGAAGGGCTATCACAAAACGTCTGCCAGAGCGGGTCAGCTATGTAGAAATCGCCGACGCTGGCCATGCCATGTTGCCAGAGCAACCAGAATTAATAGCTAATGCCATCATACAGTTTTTATCAGCAGCCAAGCGCTAGCGGGAGAGGGGAGTGGCCTTATGGAATACGATGTTGAGAGAGTACAGTCGCAGTTAGGCATCGTGGTATTTAGTGTTTTTTTCATTATTTATTTTTTTGAATTAATTAGCGGGCGCATGCGGCGCTTTAAGCGGCCGTTACGGGATGCCGCATTTTCTTTAGCGGGTCTTATTGGCCAGCCGATTGTATCGGGAGCCTTGTTGGGAGGTGCTGCAGGTTATCTATTAATTCAGCTTTTTCCTGAATCGAGTTTAAGCTTGATCGACTCGCCTATTTGGTTGGCCTATTTGTGTTTATTTTTTACTAAAGAGTTTTTGCATTACTGGATACACCGTAAGGCTCATGAATGGCGCTGGATGTGGAAACTACATCGTACCCACCACAGCGGTTTGGATATGAGTGTTGGCTTGATGTATCGCTACAATATTTTTTGGATGTTTTTATTGCCGCAACCCTGGATGGGCGCTTTTAGCATGTATACCGGTATTTACGAAGCCTATGCCTTGGCGGTACTCACATCTTATCTGTGCAATGTACTCACCCATACATCATTTCGTTGGGATATCTATTTACGGGAAATGTTTCCTCGCACCGAGCCGGTGTGGTTGGTGCTGGAGAAGGTTATTACACTGCCAGACGCTCACCATGCCCACCATGCCTATGGTTCTGGCGCTCATCCTAACGGAAATTATGCGGTGACCTTATTTTTTATAGATCACTTATTTGAAACAGCAAAACACCCGCATCAGCGCCAGCAAAATGTTGGGCTGCCAATATCCCCCAGACTGCATTGGGCAGAGGAGTTGCTATGGCCGATGATTAAAAAACCATTATTACCGAAGGTGAATGCGGTACTGAAAAATGACTGAGGGGGAGTCTTTTTATGTGGTCCGCCCTTCAGGATTAATTAAATCAGGCTATGGCCTGCTTTAACTCCTTCGGAGCGCCCTGAATAAAACGGGCGTTCAAAACGTATACGTTTTGTTGAACCTGGGTTCAAACCCTGAAGGGCAAAAGAATGGTCCGCCCTTCAGGATTAATTAAATCAGGCTAAGGCCTGCTTTAACTCCTTCGGGGCGGCCTGAATAAAACGGGCGTTCAAAACGTATACGTTTTGTTAAACCTGGGTTCAAACCCTGAAGGGCAAAAGAATGGTCCGCCCTTCAGGATTTGAACCTGAGACCTTCCCCTTAGGAGGGGGACGCTCTATCCAGCTGAGCTAAGGGCGGAATAAACACTCGGAAAATAAAGATCGAGATTGTAATGAATTATCAGCCTACTGCAAAGGCTGGATACCGGATCGGTATTTTTCGGCGCTGTATTCCAGAGTTTGGTGGCGAAATTTTATTCTGTGTGTTGTGTTATCCAGCCGGCAATCCAATCTTGTTGTCCGGTATAACGCCATTGATAGTTTGAAAATTGATCGGGTGCTAACCAGAATACACGTAAATTTTCCAATCGCAGTGGTGGATTAATGTTGGCATCGTTGGATTTTATTTTACAGTGATATAGGTGAAAGCCGCTGTCAAACTGGTGAATAAATGTGAAGGGTATGGTGCTGATGCCGGTTTCTTCCCAGGTTTCGCGATGGGCTGTGCAGCGTGATGTTTCGTTTTTTTGACTGCTGCCACCGGGAATGCTGAGTTTTTGGTTGAAGTCTTCTACGACTAATAACTTTCCATCGACAAGTGTGAGGCAGCCGGCACTAGGGGCAAATCTTTCAGCTGCTGGCAGCGTGTCGTTAGCGGGGCAGATAGGGGCGGATTGGTAACAACCGCTCAGCAATAGGTAAAGCGAAAATAGCAGCGTATTGCTTAGAGTTTGCTCATTACATGTGATCAAAACGAGGTTAGTCTCTGCCTAAATAGCGGCTTAATTTCGCCACTAAAAAATAAAACGGCAGGGTGTCTGCAATAGCGACACAGACTTTAAATAAATAATTACTGCCCATTAGTAATAATATTTGCTGTATACCGATTGAGCCAGCCAAAAAGCTGGCGCCAAAGGTCACCGCGACTACCATAAAAGAATCGACTCCTTGGCTGATCAGGGTGCTGAAGTTATTTCTTAGCCACAAATGCTTGCCTTTAGTGAGACGTTTAAAGAAATGGAATAACTGTACGTCGCAATACTGGGCGGCGATATAGGCTAGCATGGAGGCGAAAACTGCACCGGAGGTACAGGCATAGATGAGGGTAAATAATTCAACACTGCCTTCCAGTTTTTCGCCACTGGGCAACATCACGGCTTTGCTGAGTTCCAGTACTTGCCAGGGTGGCATTGCCTCGCTGGGAACTGAAGAGATAGTTTGGGCTAGCCAAAGACAGCCAATAATAAAAAAATTCAGAATGAGCCCTAAGGTGACCACATAGTTAGCACGTTGTTTACCATAAAGTTCACAAATTAAATCAGTGCACAAGAATGTCAGCGGGTAAGGTAGAACGCCAACAGCCAGTGCCAGTGGGCCCATTTGGATAAAACGAGTAATACCGATGACATTCAACAAGGTCATTGAACAGATAAAAAAGCCCGCCAGTGCAATAAAGACTTTTTCATCACGGTTGAAAATAGGGTAGTTATCGGTGGTCGTTGTCATGGGCTCTACTATTCGGTTATTGGATGCGTTTGCTAGCGTATATGTCTGCTTGTTAATAACGCAACTCGGTTACTGATTGTTAATCTCTGTAAGCAAACACGGCGCTGGGCTTTTGGTATTATGCCTGCAATCCAAGGTTGTTGGCGATATTGCTGGGCTAATGGTTATACATCCACTCTGGCAGCCAATTTTAAGTATCTAACAATAATGATGAGTCAGGTTATGTCCAAGCAAGATTTCCGTATCGCAGTGATTGGTGCTGGCCCGCTGGGTATTGCCGCTGGCCGTGAGTTGCTAGCCCAGGGCTTTAACAATTTTACGATTTTTGAAAAAGAGCGCGCAGCGGGCGGCACTTGGCATATGCATAGCTATCCGGGTTTGGCCTGCGATGTATGGGCGCATGCTTATACATTTTCCTATGCGCCAAACCCTGATTGGTCAGCGAGTTTTGTCGGCCATGCTGAAATCGAGGCTTATTTGCAGCGCTGTGCGACTGACTTTGGTTTGGATCCGTATATGCAGTTCAATACGCGAGTGCTGTCTGCAAAATTTCAAGCTGATCAATGGCAAGTGCATACGCAAACGTCGGCAGGTGAAACTGCGGTAGAGGCGTTTGATGTGGTGATTAATGCGATGGGTAACCAGCACACGCCGGTTTACCCCAAGCTGAAAGGTATTGATAGTTTTGAAGGCAGCAGTTGGCACAGTACGCACTGGAATCACGATATCGATTTGACCGGTAAGCGGGTAGTGGTGGTGGGTTCTGCTGCTGCGGCAGTACAAATCGTGCCGGAAGTGGCGAAGGTGGCGAAGCAGTTAACGGTATTGCAGCGATCACCCAACTGGATTTTGCCGCGGGGACGTAAAGTCTATTCAGCCTTTCAGCGCACGTTATTTAATCGTATCCCGGCGTTGGCGCGGTTGCTCCGTTGGGGGCAGGGGCGGCTGATGTTGTTGATGCATAAAGGGGCGATGAACGGCAGTAAACAAATGGATACCTTTGAAAATATGGGGCGAAAATATATCGCCAAAGCCATTAAGGACCCCGCTATACAAAAAATGGTCACGCCAAGCAGTCGCTTTGGTTGCAAGCGGCCGCTAGTGGCTGATGATTTTTATCCAACGTTAAATTTGCAGCATGTGCGTTTGCTAGCAGAGGGGGCGAGTGAAGTGACGCCTACCGGTATTGTTACTAGCGGGGGGTCGCATATCGATGCCGATATTATTATTTATTGCACTGGTTATCGGGTGCTGGACTATGATCGCATCGAGGTGTTGGGTAAAGAGCAGCAAAATCTGGCGCAATTATTAGAGCAAAAACCGGAAGCTTATAAAGGTATTACAGTACCGGGTTTTCCTAACTACTTTTTTGGCATGGGACCTAATGCGGTCGTGCTGTCGGTTTCTTATTTTAAATCATTAGAGCCTAATGTGGCCTGTATTGTAAATTTACTGGCGAAAATGCGCGCTGAAGGTGTCGCTAGTATTGATGTTAAACGTGATTTGCATGCGCAATACGGCGAGTGGCTGCAGCAAAATATCCCTTTGTTTTCCTGGGGCAGTGGTGGTTGTAATACCTACTACCAAACCGATAGTGGCCATCATCCTTTTATCTTTCCCGGCGATTATAAAACCTTTCTTAAGCAGCGCGCGGAATCGGGCTTACATGAGTATGAACTCACTTAGTCTACCAAGCTAAGTTACAAGCCGTTAGTTTACACCGCTTTTGAAATTAGGTTGCACCGTGTATATTGATGGATCGCAACGCTGGAATCTAATGCGCGTAATACTGTCCAACGTTGTCGTTTATTTTCATCCTATGGAATCTACGCAATGTTAGATAGCCGTCCACTATTACTGGCCACTGATTTTCCACCGATTCAGCGCGATCAGCTACACACATTACAAGTTAATCTGGGATATAAGTGCAATCTCAGTTGTGTGCATTGTCATGTCAACGCAGGTCCCAGTCGCACCGAGTTGATGGACAAAGCCACTATCGATTTATTACTTGATTTTATCGATGATCAGCAGATTACAACCCTGGACTTAACCGGTGGTGCGCCGGAGATGAACCCGCATTTTCGCTATCTGGTCACTGCCGCCAGAGCGCGCAATGTGGAGGTCATCGATCGCTGTAATCTGACGATTTTATTAGAGCCCGGTTATGAAGATTTGGCCGGTTTTCTCGCGGCTAATCAGGTAACTATCACTGCCTCTCTTCCTTGTTATCTGGAAGAAAATGTTGAAAAACAACGGGGCAAAGGCGTGTATAACGAAAGCATGCAAGTACTGCAGCAGTTAAATGCTCTGGGTTACGGTATTGATGCCGATAAATTATTGCACCTGGTTTATAACCCAACGGGTGCCACGTTGCCGCCACCACAGGAACAATTACAAGCCGATTATCAGCGTGAATTAAAAGCTCGTTTTGGAGTGGTGTTTAATCAGCTGTTTACGATTACTAATATGCCGATTAGTCGTTTTGGTAGCGTGTTGATGTCCCATGGTGAGTTGGATACTTATATGGACTTACTAAAAAATAATTTTAGTGAAGCTAATATGGCGACCGTTATGTGTCGCAGTTTGATCAGCATTGATTGGCAGGGTTATGTTTACGATTGCGACTTTAATCAAATGTTAGCACTGCCGATGCTGGCTACGGATAAACCTAAAATACATTTAGCCGAGTTGTTAAATACCGATATCACTGGTAAAGACATCAGCATTGGTGATCATTGTTTTGGCTGTACCGCCGGGCAAGGCAGTAGCTGTGGTGGCGCCTTGCATGACTGAACCAGTACCTGCCGCCTCGGGCTTGCTGTTGAGTATTATTATCCCGGTATTAAATGAAGCGCCGTTAATAGAGTCCCAGTTACAACGATTACAGATCCTCAGAAACTATTCTTGTGAAATTATCGTCGCCGACGGTGGTAGTAGCGATGCTACCATCGACAAATCCCTTCCCCTGGTTGATCGGCTGATTGAGGCGCCTAAAGGTCGTGCTGCGCAAATGAATGCTGCTGCTGCAGTAGCAAAAGGGCAGTGGCTGTTATTTTTGCATGCCGATAGTGTACTGCCGGATGACTTTTCCCGGTTCTTAAAAAATTTAGCGGCTACAACCATGCCGTGGGGTTTTTTTGCTATTGCATTAAGTGGCCACGCTTTGGGCTTACGTATTATCGAGCGCGCGATGAATTGTCGTTCGCGATTGACAGCCGTTGCTACCGGCGATCAATGTTTGTTTTTCAGGCGTGATTTTTTTCAAGCGATCAATGGCTATGATGATATTCCATTGATGGAAGATGTGGCGATAAGTAAGCGCAGTAAAAAAATAGCCAAGCCCTTGGTATGGCCGGCGGCAGTGATGACCTCTAGTCGCCGCTGGGAGCAGCACGGTCTTTTGGCTACGGTGTTATTGATGTGGCAGTTACGATTGGGCTATTTTTTAGGGATTAGCCCGCAGCGATTAGTGAAATATTATTATGGTCGCTGAATGGGGGAGACAGCGTTTATTGGTGTTTGCTAAAGCGCCAGTAGCCGGGCAGGTCAAAACTCGCTTGCAGCCGCTGTTGAGTGCAGCCCAGTCTGCGCGCTTGCATGAGCGCTTAATTCAACATTGTTTGCAACAGTTATCACTCACTGAACGCTGGCAGCTGGAGTTGTGGGTGGGCAGTGCTCATGCGTGCTGGTCACAGATGTGTGAAGACTTTTCGGGAGAATTATTTTATCAGCAGGGTGAGGATTTGGGGGCACGGTTATCACATGCCTTAACGAATACGTTAGAGCGTGCTGATAAGGTCATAGTAGTAGGTACAGATTGCCCCAGCCTTAATCAACAAACGCTGTTTGCGGCTTTTGCTGCGCTGGATAATTATGATGTGGTGGTGGGGCCGGCCAATGATGGCGGCTATGTTTTGTTGGCAATGAAAGCACCGTCCCCTTCGTTATTTCAGGGCATCAGCTGGGGAGGTGATCAGGTGTTAGCGCAAACGCTTGACCGGATAAGGGCATTGGGGTTGAGTTATTGTGAGTTACCATCAATGTCGGACATTGACCGCCCCGAAGATTTTCTACAACTGCAAAAAACGATGCCAGCATTAACGGTAGATATCGCTCCTGCTGGCTTAAAGTAATTGAGTGGCGGTGTTATCAAAACTTTTTGCTGTTAATTGGCTGCACTTGTACTTTGCGCTGGAATGCGAGCGGCCGGTTTTCAGATTCATCGGTATTGCTGGCATTGCTGACCACATTGGAAACAAGCGATGCCAGAAAATTCAGGCTCTCTTTACTGCCGTCTACCAGAATGCGCAACGGTTGGTCATTGGTTGGGTAGCTGCCACAACTTTCACCTACGCCGCAAATAAAACTATCATTATCAATGTCCGAACCGGCAACTACCACGTACTCGCCGTAGGGAATGTTATTGAAGTTGTATTCGTATTCGCCATCACTAACATCGACATTCAGTTGCGCAACAAAGTCATAGTTATCGGCATCGAGTAATAACACATAGAGAAAGCCTGCATCAGAACTGATAGTGCCGCTGGTTTGAACGGTCATGGCCACCGGGATGTTGAGTTCTGTAGCGTTATCCAGTGAAAATTCAATATTGCCGCTGTAGGTGGCATCACCAAAGCCGCTGCGGTTTACGGTAAGTTGATAGTTGTCTCCTCCAAGGTCAGTGATGGTCAGCCAGGGTAGTGATTCGCTAACACTTACGATAGCAGGAGGGTTGCTCCCAATACCTTCCAGGCTGAGTTCCCGAGAGTTACTGGTGCTGCCAAAATCAATGCGGTTGGGTGACGCTAACAGGCTACCTGTGGCGCTACCGCCAGCAAGTAATTGCGCCTGTTGCACAGACTTCAGTGCGTCAATAAGACCATAGCCAAATGAGTTATCTCGACCGCTGCTGCCGATATCCGTGCTCAGCTGGCCATTCTGCAGGCTGCTGATAAATTCTGCGCTGCTGAGATTTGGGTGTACTGCTTTCATTAATGCGGCAACACCGCTGACATGCGGAGCAGCCATTGACGTGCCTTCATAGAGTGCGTAGCCATCGTTGCCGCTGCTATTTATAAAGGTGCTCAAAATGCCATCTTTATTACCGTCACCATTGCGGTCAATACTGGCATCGCCACCGGGTGCGGCAACATCAATAAAACTGCCAAAGTTGGAGTAAGGCGCGAGATTATTATTAGGGTCAACCGCGCTGACTGAAATGACATTGTCATAGCTGGCGGGTAATTGGGGGTTGCCGTGCTTTCATTGCCCGCGGCGGCAATAACAATAATACCTGCGCTATTTAATTGATTATATAAGTTCTGCTCGGATTGGCTAAACCGCTGCCGCCAAGACTCAGGTTAATGATGCTGGCTGCTTGTGCTGGCAAAGTATTACTATCGTTACTGAGGCCGGCAGCATAGCGAACCCCTTGGATGACGTCATAGCTGCTACCACCACCTTGGCCCAGCACCCGGATAGGCATAAGCTTTGCCCCCAAGCTACCCCGCTAACACCGCGATTGTTATTGCTGGCTGCGGCAACTGTGCCGGCAACATGGGTGCCATGCCAGGAATCAGGAACACTGCCATCGCCATCACCGGGGTCGTTCGGGTCGTTATCAATACCGTTACCATCATTGCTGGCAGTGGTACTGCGAATAAAGTCGTAACCACTGACCAGTTGGCCAGCTAAATCGTCATGATCCAGTACCACGCCGGTATCAACAATCGCGACTATAACATTGCCGGTTGCTGGTGTGCCGGTGGTGATGTCCCATGCTTGAGGTAGATTGATTTGCGGGTAATGCCACTGGATTGGGTAGAGAGGATCATTGGGGGTGCGAAACGCGCTGACACGGTAATTGGGCTCGGCGTATTCCACATCACTTTGGCGGTTAAGTTGTTTGATTTTTTTCAGTGTGGCTAGCAGTGCTTGATTTTTTTGTTGAAATGGAGGGCTGCTTGCTTGGTTGTTGTAGCTGGCGCTAACGGCGTTGGTCTCGGTAGCAAACGTTAACAGGCTAGGGCGGTTTTGAGTGGCGGCAGCGGTTGCACCATTAGCAACGTTATTCGCCTTAGCGACGGTGTTAGATGGTTTCATTTTGACAATGGCTTGGCCGGGAATAATGTTGGCTGGTTGGCCGTAGGCTGCTCTGCCAGAGGCCAATGAGCTGTTGCCGATTGCTAAAATGTATTTGCTGATGCCGGCATAGGCGTTGACGGCAATAAGGTATTCACCATCAGCAGGAGCGCTGACGGATTCAAATTCAGTATATGAAGTGGAGCTTGCTACGATGTCGAGGTCGTTTTCGAGTAGGAATAAATCAAGGTCATTTTCTTCATCATCAGCGGGATTGAAGTCAGCAATTTGTAATGAAACAAACTGACCGGCAGTTAAGTAGACGGAATAGATATCGTCCTCATCAATCTCACTTTGGTAATTGCTACCATCAAGTGATTCTGACGCTGGGACGCGTTTGCAAAACCATTGAGTACCACCGGATTGGGCAGTGGCTGTGGTACGTCACCCAGGTTGTTGGTTTCAAATAACAAGCCTAGCTGGGCTTTGCTCTGTCGCGATGGGTCGTTGACGTCAATGTCAACAACGGTATTGCTGGCGGCGTTGATAGTCCCGCCGACAGAAAAAGTAGTGGCGACACTGGCAGTGTCGGTATCCCCGGAGCTGTCGGTGACTATCAGCGTGGCAGTGTAGGGCTGTAAGTTCTCGATATCATAAGTGTGGGTAACCACAGCGCCAGTAGCGGTGCTGCCATCGCCAAAATTCCACTGGTAGCTTTCAATAACGGGTTGGCCGTCGGTGGTGCCGGTTACTTGTGAGGCGCTGCCGTCAAAAGTGATTTCCGCAATAGCCGCTTGTTCGGTGCGTGACAAACTGATATCTGCCACTACATTGCTGACTGGTACTGGTGGAGTGGCTGGTGTGCTACTACTTCCACCGCCACCCCACAGCTAGCCAGTACGCAGCAGAGGCACAGATAAATTGATAGTTTATGAACGGGTGTGAGGGAGCAAAACTGAGCGGGCATAGTCGAGGTCTGTACAGCTGGTTGAACGCATGACTATAAGGGATTGAGATGATCGAGAAAAGACGTGTTAACGCATAAAACAGACATTGGCTTATGCCAATACCTGTTTATTAGCTGGCGGGGTGATTCAGGCGCTGGTGATACTGCGGCCAGTGCTGCGGTTTTGGGCATCCCTTTATTAGTGTACAGCTTGGGCTGGTGAGTATTGCCGCGTAATAAGTCCAGAATTTGGCCGACCACTAAACGGGTGCGCTTGGCGATGCGCTCATTGACTTCATTGAGCTCCTGGCATTGTGACCATTGTTCGCCCAGTTTGCGCCAGGCTTTGGCTACCAGTGGTGCATGTTCTTCGGCGGCATCCAAGGTGCTGCTTTCATCAATAAAGCCGGCCTCAAGTAGCAGTTTTTGTCTGGTCTGGGAGTGGCTTTCCAGCTGCTTAAGTAGCTGCTGCTTTTGGCCGATCAGCTTTTGGAATAAGTCGTAATCACGCTGTTCCAGCGAGGCACGTTCCTGCTGTAAGACTTCCAGTAATTGCGTGGTGGTGGGTAGGTCCAGTTTGAAGGTGTCTTCAAGTTCGGACCATAGTGCTTGATATGGGGCCATAGCTGTCTACCTCTGATCGCTCATCTATTTCTAGTGGATGGTGCTGTTCTGTAATGCTGTTGATCAGTAAGTTGGTTTGTACTTACTAATCGTTCAGGGCGCTCTATTTGCCAAAGAGCGCGTCTGAACTTAAAATTTTGTCGGCTAACACCAGGTCATCCACCTGATATTCACCGCGTTCCAGCATGGCCTTGATTTTCTCGGCACGCTCGATATTGACCTCGGGCAGGCTGTTCACCTTATCCGCCAGGCTTTGCAGTGATTTCGCTTCGCTGCTGAGTTGCACATCGTCTGCAGCAGGGGCGACTGATTCACTGCCAGGGGTGCTGGATTCAGTGGGCTTAGCGGTATTTTTACCGCTTTGTTCAGTTTTCGCTTGGGGGCCGGAAAAACCTCCTAAGCCGTTGATATCTCTAACCATTTTTTACATCCATTAGTGTGGTGACAAGCACCGTTAGGCAAATTTCAGAACGATCAGTGTATGTATCGGCAAAGCCGCTGCTAACTTTAGCATATTTCAGCTTTCAACTAGTGCTTTCAATGGCTGCTCTAGAGCGCTCAAAGGGGCTATTTACATATTGATGGTTACCTGCCCGGGGGCACTGACTTTTGCTTCAACCACACGTTTTGATTGATTGTTTCGTACACTAATTTGTTGCCCTAAATAACCGTCCATCAGCGCTTCACCAGAAATTTTCACCATTAAACCGCTGCTTTGAGCGGTCATTTGCACCATTTCGCCCTTTTTGACGACAAGTGGTGGATTGATGTAACTGGCGATAACGACGTTGTCGGCTCGCAGATTACGGCTGGCTTCCATATTCAGCACTTCGTCAAGACTGATGAAATAGCTGCCATTCAATCGGCTGGTATCGACTTCGCGCATTTCTACATGTTCTGCGCTAATGCGGGCACCTCTGGGTACTGGCATTACGGCCGTGACAACCGAGCGGAATAAGCTCACTTTGGCTTGAATGTATAGGGACCATGGCCGACCATCGGGGCAGCTGATCTTCAGGTTTATGTTACCTATCGTGTTGCGTGACTTTAGTTTAGCGTCAAGGGGGCTAGGGCAGTCAGCCATCGCCAGACGTGGATCCAGTGGATTTATTTGATACTCAATACGCACCGCATCATCGTAGAAGGCTTGTAGTTCCACGATGTGGAGCTGCAAAAACTGGTCGGCACGATCTTCAATAGTTTTACTGCCCACGGCTGCAGAGGCCTGTGGGCCAAATAGGCTTAGCGAAAGGCTTAAAAGTAGTAAAAAACTACGAACTCTCATTATCTTGACCTATGCTCTAAGTAGTTGGCGGTACGGCTTAGCACCGTGCGCTGCTTGCACTTTAAGTGTTTATGATTAAATAGTTACTGTCTGGTGCCGATAGACTAATATCGGGTCATGGCGACGATAAACTGTCGGTTATCTATCTGGTAGTTAATCAAAGCAATAACTATGCCCAGTATAGGTATTGCAGGCTGTGGGTTAGGTAATGACTAGTTCGCTGTGGCGGCTTTGCCGTTGCCACAGATATGAATTGATTTAGGAGATAGCTATGGCGGGCGTTCTTGAGAGCGTGAATCAACGAACTCAGTTGGTGGGTGAAAACCGCCTTGAGTTGTTATTGTTCAGGTTGGCAGGCGAGCAAATATACGGGATTAACGTCTTTAAGGTTAAAGAGGTTTTGCAGTGTCCCAAGCTCACCATGATGCCCCAGAGTAGCCCTGTCGTTAGAGGTATTGCCCACATTCGTGGTGGCACTATTTCAATCTTGGATTTGAGCCTGGCTACCGGTCAGCAGGCGTTAGACGATATCGAAAATCGCTTTGTCATTATCACTGAATACAATAGCGCTACACAGGGTTTTCTGGTGCAAGGGGTTGAGCGTATTATCAATATGAACTGGGGGGATATTCATCCACCACCCAAGGGTTCAGGCACTGAGCACTATTTAACCGCGGTGACGGAAGTTGACGGAAAGATGGTTGAAATAATCGATGTAGAAAAAATCTTATCGGAAGTTTCACCGATGCATGAAGAAATATCTGAGGATATTTTAACGGAGGAAGCTACTCAGGCCGCGGCGGCTATGCACGTACTTATTGTGGATGACTCAGGTATCGCCCGTAAACAGATCAAACGCTGTGTAGAAACAGTAGGTGTAGAAACCACACTATTGAATGATGGTCGTCAGGCATTGAATTATTTATTGGAGTTAGCCGACGCCGGTGAAAATGTCGCCGAGAAATTTTTAGTCATGATATCCGATATCGAAATGCCCGAGATGGATGGCTACACTTTAACCGCTGCTGTTAGAAGCGATCCACGCCTAGCTAATTTACATGTGGTTTTACACACATCGCTTAGTGGTGTGTTTAATCAGGCGATGGTGAAAAAAGTCGGCGCGGATAATTTTTTAGCGAAATTTAATCCCGATCAGTTAGCCACAATGGTAACCGATCGAATTAAAGCCGTTGGTGGTTAATCGGCTGAATATAGGCTGATTTACCTATATCAGCCGTAAGTTAATAATGATAGATTAGCGCCCGCTTGAGGGGTCCGGTTATAGTCTGGACAACTAAGTTTAAATTTACTGTCGCTACTACTCGGGTCAGTCAATTCAATGGGTTTTAGAAGTCTAAATTTCGATAGTTTAGACCAGCATTCGATCATCTGATTCAGGGCCGCCAATGGTTGCTAGTTCACCAGCAGATTACAAAATATTTCGAGATTTTCTTGAGGATGCTTGCGGCATTATTCTCGGAGAAAATAAACAGTACCTGGTTTCCAGCCGACTGAATAAATTAATGGCTGAGAAACAGATAGCTAGCCTGACTGAGCTGGTGCAGTGCATGCAACAGATTTCTCAACGCAGTTTGAAAGAAGCTGTGGTTGATGCGATGACCACCAATGAAACATTATGGTTTCGCGATTCTCACCCGTTTACTATTTTTAAAGACCGGCTATTGCCTGAGTTTCAAAAAGACAGCAAAGGCACTATTCGGGTTTGGTCTGCAGCCTGTTCTTCAGGGCAAGAACCCTATTCGCTGAGTATGTTAGTGGAAGAGTTTCGCAACTCCGGTAGGGGGGGCTGAAGCATCCGGTTGAATTTGTGGCCACCGACCTTTCCAAGTCAATGTTGGAGCAGTGTAAAAAAGCCGAGTACGATGGGCTTTCATTGGGACGTGGTTTGAGCAAGGAGCGATTAAGCCGTTTTTTCGAACCGGTTAGCGGTGATGTCTATCGGGTGAAATCCGATATTCGTCGAGCAGTACGTTTTCAGGCCTTGAATTTAATGGATAGTTTCTTGTCCCTGGGTAAGTTTGATGTTGTCTTCTGCAGAAACGTGTTGATCTATTTTTCACCGGATTTAAAGGTTGATATCCTGCGCCGTATTCATGGCACATTAAAACCGGGTGGCTATCTGATCCTTGGCGCCTCTGAAGGTTTATCGGGTGTTGGTGAGTTTTATGAGATGGTGCAATGTAACCCCGGTATTATCTATCGTGCCAAGTGATAATCCTAGATGCTAGATGCTAGATGCTAGATGCTAGATGCTAGGTTTAGCTGGTGGCAAAGGTGGTTGCCACTCTTGCCGCTGTGATTAAATAGGGCGGAATCCATTTGCCGCTTTTCCCTTCTGTATATTATTAAATCCTTTAAAATCAATGTCTTGAAAGTCTGGCACAGCCTTTGCTATATCCCTGTTGAGATTCTTTAAATCAGCAAGGTGTGCAACAGCAGATGGCTATTAACTTTCAATCCGCATTAGGTATTCACGAAAAAGCACTGCATGTCCGTGCCAAGCGTGCAGAGATACTGGCTAATAACCTGGTCAATACCGATACGCCTAACTTCAAAGCACGGGATATGGATTTTAAATCGGTATTAAAAGGCCAGATGGTCAATACCCCCGGCAGCACCCGCATCGTCGCCACCAATAGTCGTCACATCGGCGGCTCGAATAACCTGTTTGAACCTGAGCTGATGTACCGCAATCCCATGCAGCCCTCGCTTGATGGTAACACCGTCGATGAGCAGGGCGAGATGAGCCGCTACGCGCAAAACACTATGGATTTTCAAGCCAGCTTTCAGCTATTGAATAGCAAGTTTAAAGGCCTGACCAATGCTATTAAAGGAGACATGTAATGTCGTTAAGCAGTGTATTTGATATTGCCGGTATGGGGATGTCGGCACAGAGTATTCGGCTGAATACCACGGCCAGTAACCTCGCCAATGCCCAGTCTGCCAGCAGCAATACCAGTGAAGTTTACCGGGCCAGACACCCGGTATTTGAAACCATGCGCCGGGATTTAATGCATGGCGATGATTTTAATGTAATGCCTTCAGTGGATGACGATGCCTCCATGGGCTTGCGGGTGAGTGGCATTGTTGAATCGGATGCTCCCTTGCAGCGCCGCTACGAACCTAACCACATGAAAGCTGATGAAGATGGTTATGTCTATTACCCGAATGTGAATGTGGTGGAAGAAATGGCCGACATGATTTCTGCGTCGCGCTCTTTTCAAATTAATGTGGAAGTAATGAATTCTGCCAAAACCATGATGCAGCGGGTGTTAACGCTGGGTCAGTAAATTTTATAGAACTTAACAGATTAACGTTTAAATAAACGGACAAGTGACATGACAGATGCAATTTCAACCGGCTTGTTAAGCGATATTTCGGTACAGGAAAAGTATGCGGCTGAGCCGAAAAGTAAAGAGCTGGGTCAGGATGTTTTTCTTGAGCTGATGGTGACGCAAATGCGTAACCAAAATCCACTGGATCCACAGGACAACAGTGAGTTTGTTGCGCAGCTAGCACAATTTAGTTCGGTTGAGGGTCTGGATAAACTGAATAATACGATGGGTGATTTCGTGGGTTCCTTTGAATCCAGTTTGCAATCCAATCAGGCGTTGCAGGCATCAGCAATGGTTGGTCGTTTTGTTATCGTTAATTCTGATACTTCTTACTTGGGCAATGAAGGTTTGATTGCAGGGACTATTGATGTACCGCAAACAACCGATGATTTAAAAGTTAATGTTTATAACGAAGAAGGCGAATTGGTCGCCGAAGAGTTATTGGGTGCAGCGGAAGCTGGTCCAATGAGTTTTGCCTGGGACGGCAATATTGAAGGCACACAATTACCCGCAGGTAATTACCGTTTTGAGGCGTATGCCAATTTTGGTGGCGATGATGTACAGCTCAATACTGCACTTAGTCACAATGTCGATAGTGTCACCGTTGGTGCCAATGGCGCTGTTAGTTTAAATGTCGCGGGGGTTGGGCCAGTGTCTATCTCCTCGGTACGAGAAATTTTGTAAATCAAATTCAATTTATAGATTAATACAACCTTAAAGGGG
Source organism: Oceanicoccus sp. KOV_DT_Chl (assembly GCF_900120175.1). Taxonomy (NCBI): domain Bacteria; kingdom Pseudomonadati; phylum Pseudomonadota; class Gammaproteobacteria; order Cellvibrionales; family Spongiibacteraceae; genus Oceanicoccus; species Oceanicoccus sp. KOV_DT_Chl. The sequence continues at coordinate 439,860 of NZ_FQLF01000005.1, read as the reverse complement.
TTCAGCCATGACTTTTAATACTGCGCTTAGTGGATTACGTGCCGCCAATACGGACCTTGAAGTTACCGGTAATAATATTGCTAATGCTAGTACCACCGGCTTCAAACGTTCTCGTGCTGAGTTTGGTGATGTTTACGCCAACTCGTTAGTGGGTGGCGGTAGTAATAGTGCCGGTAGTGGTGTGTTGGTCAATGCCATTGCACAACAGTTCGACCAGGGTAACGTTTCGTTTACCGACAATAGTTTGGACCTGGCGATTAATGGCACCGGTTTTTTTATTGTCGCTGAAGAGAGTGGCGCGACAGCTTTTACCCGAGCGGGGTATTTTGGTCTCAATGAAGAAGGCTATATCACCAATAATAGTGGATCGCGATTACAGGGCTTTTTACCGACAGGTTCTGGTACCGGTGTTGGTGGCACCCCGGATGATTTGCAAGTTGCAGTGAGTGATTTGGCGCCATCGCCTACCACAGAAGTTGATTTGCTTTTCAATCTTGATGCCCGTAACGACCCGCCAGTTATCAGTACTTTTGATCCTAATGACGCAGACACGTTTAATAGCTCTACGTCTCTAACGATTTTTGATAGCCGTGGTCAGTCACATGTGTTGTCTACCTATTATGTAAAGTCTGATACTGATAATGCATGGCGTATGTATGCCTATATTCCTGATGAAAATGGTAATTTACAAAATGTTCTGAATAATGGCGGTACACTGGCAGCAGCAGATTTGGCGACAGCAACCACTAATAATACTGTCGCTCAGGCTACAGCTGTATTGACTGCTGATGCAGCGACGCAAACTACGACGGTTGATGGCTTGGCTGCAACGGCGGCTGCTAATGCAGCAGCGGCAGCAGTGCCAACTCCTTTTGTGGCTGGTGATGTAGCGGCGCTGGAGACAGAGCTTGAGGCGTTGGTGGTCGCTGCCAATACTGCGCTTACAGCCGCGGTAGCTACAGGTAATGCAGCATTGACCGCAGCAGCTACAACGGCACGGGATGAGGCGGTGAATGCTGAAGCCTTTGCTGAGGCAGCGAGGATAGCGGGTCCAGGTGCTGGTGAGGCGGATGTCGATAATGCTGCTGCTTCGGCTTTGTTGGCGGCTACTGCTTCAGCAAATGCATTGGCGCTGGCAGCTACGTTGGATAGCACTGCACAAACTGCTGCTGCAAATACTGCCAGCGCTTTGGTAAGAGCTACAAATATTGCTTCTCAAGTGCATTATGATTTAGTTTTTGCTACAGATGGTACTTTGCAAAGCTCTATTCCGGATGTCTTAACTATTGATAACTGGAATCCGGCGGGTGCTAACCAGTCTTCCACTGATGGAAGTACTACTGCGACAACGGGTAACTCTGATTTTGTTGTCGATATAGGTACCTCTACTCAATTTGGTAGTAACTTTGCCGTTTCCTCAGTTGATCAGGACGGTTACGCTACCGGGCAGTTAAGCGGATTGGAAATTAACAGTACCGGCGAAATTTTTGCTCGATATACCAATGGTGAGGCATTAATTTTAGGCCAGGTAGCGATGGCTTCCTTTGCCAATGAACAGGGTTTAAGTGCTTTGGGCGAAACGTCGTGGGCGCAATCCTTTGAGTCGGGAGAGCCGGTGGTGGGTGCGCCGCTAACCAGTACTTTAGGTGCTATCCAATCCGGTGCGCTGGAAGAATCTAATGTGGATTTATCAGAAGAATTGGTCAGGTTGATTGTTGCTCAGCGGAACTTCCAGGCCAATGCGAAGACGATTGAAACTGCGGATACTGTTACGCAGGCTATCATTAATATCCGTTAATTTTCTGGCAGTAACTTAAGGCGATGGTTTAAACACCATCGCCTTTTTTATGCTCAGGATGAGTGGTATGTCTCGAGCGCAAGACGCGCAGGAGAGGATGCCACAAGGTTCACCTTGACTTGCCGATTGCCCAGCCGCGACAATGCATCGTCATTAGTTAGCGAAGTTGGATGTTGTGAGCGCTCAATTTATTTCCCCTCTCGTCAATCAGTTGATTACAGCCATCTATCAAGGGCCGCTGGAACATCAGCCATGGCATGGTTTCTTAGAGTTATTGCGACAGACCATGCAGGCAAATTACGCTACCCTGTTGTTGCGCCCGCCAAAAGTTGGGGATGCGGGGTTAATTCTAAATGCCGTGGTCGCCTCTGAAAATATTCGCGAAATTTACAAACACAGTTATTTCGAGCTGGATCCGTTTGTAAACTTGCCGGCTGGAAAGGTAGTGACACTGGCGCAATTTATGCCTCGTGAGGCCTTATTTGAAACCGAGTATTATCAGGAATATATGAAGCCGGTAGGCGTATTTCATAATATGGGCGCTGATATGGTTGCCGCTGACGGTTTAAATGCACGTCTGCGGATTACCCGGCCGACAGGCTGTGATGATTTTTCTTCGCAAGAGATTGAGTTGTGCCAGTTGCTACTGCCGCATCTACAGCAGTCTATCGTGCTGCATTCGCAGCTCAAGCGCACTGAACGCGAGCGGGAATTTTATGCTGATGCTATCGATCAATTAGCGATGGGGACGGTTATTCTTGATGATCAGGCCAAAGTATTAAACACTAATAAAGCCGCACGGCAGTTGCTGGCAGCCAATGATAGATTACGCGTCAAAGCTGGCCGTTTATATGTGGGGGAGCGCAGCGAAGATAAAGCCTTTCGGCAAGTGTTGGAACAAGTGCTGCAAGCCCATCGCAGTTCTGAACCCGGTTTTGTTAAAGCTTTCCGAATTGGTGCTTCGGAGGCTGCTAACAGTTTAGGTTTGCTGTTAAGGCCTTTGCCGTTAGTGGATTCTTCAGAAGGGAAAGAAAACCCCTCAGTCGCAATTTTTATCAGTGATCCCAATCAGCGCCGGCAAGTACCAGCGCAAATTCTGGCGGATTTATTTGGTTTCACTCCTGCTGAGGCTGCGCTGGCATTGTTATTGGCCAATGGTTTAACACTGGATGAAGCTTCCGAAGAACTTGAGGTATCGCGCAATACAGCTAAATCGCACCTCAGTTCGGTTTTTTCCAAAACGGGTTTGACTCGCCAAACTAAACTCATTCAACTTATTCTTAAAAGTGTTGCGCCCTTTGCTAATTAGTTCAGAGGTGCCCTGGCTTATTGTCTATACTGATCATTGGATCCCTGTAAGGAAAGTATTAACTCGTGTTATTCCCTAGAATTACTTTAATTTTTAGTGTTATTACAACGGTGGCTATTAGCGGCCAATGCTGGGCGCTGGATGAAAGTCGTATCTGGTTACCCAAAAAATACAAGGCAGTGAAACCCAAGTTATTAGCAGCTGCACGTGATGCCGAGCGAACCGAGCGCTGTGTAGATGTGTTAGGCGGAGAGATGATCGTTCGAAAAAATACCGCAGATCATTATTACTTCGTCATTACTTGCAGAGATAGTCGATTTAAAAGTTATACCCTCAGTTATGAGTTTCCGGTAGCAGGCGAGGCACCAACCATGGTTGCTGAGCAGGTGTCCAGAGCAGAACAAAAAAAGCAGCAAGCGGTGGAGGTTGAAGAGGCGGGGCTAGATGCAGACAAAGCATTGAAAATCTGTCGCAATCAGTTAACCAAATTAACCGATGAGCTGGATGGCGTTAGCGTTATTGAGCAGGAAATTTCTAAACCTTTTCCTCGCAATGGTGGTTTCTTTTACCGTCTCCCTATGACCGCTAAAAGCGACTTGGGCAACGATGTGCGTTACCGAATTGAATGTGAGGTGGCAGAACAAGGAGATGTTGAGGCGCGATTAGTATTGGAAAGTGCCGGCGCGTTAACCATTTGCCGTGATGAAGTACGTGCTGAAACGGTACTCTATGGCCGGATTCAATTTGATGACGAAGCAATTGAAGCGCTGCCAGATTTGAGGGGTTTTTATTATAAAATTCCGTTTGATGTCAAGAATCGTATAGGGTCGGTGATACGTTATCAGGCCGATTGCCAATTAAGCGCCGAAGGGGATGCACAGATTGGGTTGGAATTATTACCCAGTGGTGCATTTACCATTTGTAAAGATAGCTTGCTAACAGAAACCTTATTAATGAAATCCGTTGAAGTTGCTGAGCAGCCTAGTAAAGAGAAAACCATTGAGACAGAGCTAGGTCGTCGTTTTAGTATGGTCATTCCATTTAAAGCGAATGATCCGGATGGCAATCAGCGAGATTTCAAGGCATCTTGCCTGGTTGATGAGGAAGACGTGGCGGAAGTGGTTACTGCCATCGATACCGCCGCGATTGTTGAGGTTTGTATTGGGGAGCTGAAGCGTGAAACCAAAACAATGCTCAATGTACAAGTGTTACATCAGCAAATACCGGAATTGGAAGGGAATGACGAAAGTGGATATTTAGCGGTTATTCCTTTTGATGCATTAAATCCCAGCGGTAGAACGTTGCAGTATCAAGCGGAGTGTAAAGTGGGTGGCAATGGCCGCAGCACGATTAAACTGAGCGCGCGGAAGTAACCTCGTGAGTGATAAAGGGCTGTTGACCTGTCTATAAGGTGTAAAATAGATTTAAATTAAAAGGCCAATGAGATTGCTCTCATTGGCCTTTTTTTAAGTTGCTGAAGGCTTACTTAGCTAGCCGGAGCGGCTTTTTTGGCAGCTTTAGCTTTTCTTGCTTTTTTCTTGGCAGGCTTTTTAGTCGCAGTCTTCTTGGCTTTGGCAGCTGCTTGCTTGGCCTTTGCTTTTTCTTTTGCTGCGGCTTTTTTAGCGGCAGTTTTAGCTTTAGCAGCGGCTTTTTTGGCTTTTGCCTTGGCTTTAGCAGCGGCCTGCTTGGCAGCGGCTTTAGCTTTTACAGCCGCTTTTTTGGCAGCGGCTTTTTCTTTAATTGCTGCTTTCTTGGCAGCAACTTTAGCTTTAGCAGCAGCCTTCTTGGCTTTAGCAGCAGCAGCTTTGTCTAAAGCTTTCTGTGCAGCAGCTTCAGCTTTAGCAACGGCGGCACCTTTTGCAGCGCTTGCTTTAGCAGTAGTAGCAGCGGCTTTAGCTTCTTTAGCGACAGTTTTAGCGGCATTGTTGGCAGCTGTTGCATTAGCAACCGCTTCGCGAGCTTTAGCCACTTGTGCTTTGGCCGTCGCTGTTGGTTTGGCTTTAGCTTTGCTGCGAGCAGCGGCTAGTTTTTTACCTGCAGCAGCAAGTGCAGCTTTGGTTTTGGCGGCGGCTTTGGCAGCTTTGTCAGCAGCTTTGGCAGCATTAGTTGCTTCTTTTGCTACAGCTTTTTCCAATTGGGCTTGAAGCTGGGCGATTTCTTTCTCTAGTTGAGCGACAGAATTTACTGGCATTTCTTTTACTTCCTTACATCGATTAAAGGTGTTGATAAAACCGAGCGAATTATAACCACTTTAAAAAAAGTTGGTATAAAAAATAGAAAAAATGATGATTAATTTAATTTTTTTGGCTGTTATCTTCGATTTCTTATTGATTTAGGTTCAATTGTTAAAATTAAAATCGTCTTATTCCCTAAATGGCTTTTTATTATTGACCACAATCAATTGCCGATTACTCAGGCGTTTATTTTTATCATGATATAATTCACGGCCTTAGTAAAAAGCAAATCCACCCAGAAAGGTTTTAGGCATATGAAAGACGCGACCGCAGATTTAACTCATCAACAACGTACTGAAATAGAGGCAGCAGTGTTTCGTCGTTTAATACAGCATTTGGATGAAAATAAGCAGGTACAAAATATCGAGTTAATGATTTTGGCTAATTTTTGCCGCAATTGTTTATCTAAATGGTATATGGCTGCTGCAGAGGAGCAAGGGACTGTGGTGGACTATGATCAGGCCAGAGAAGTTATTTATGGGATGCCGTATACGCAATGGAAAGACAAGCACCAACTTGAAGCAACACCTGAGCAGCTGGAGCAGTTTAATAACCGCGGTAAGTAATAACGATGGATTGGCCTGTGAATTTGATCGGATTTCAGAGCTTGGGTATGACCCGATTGGTTTTTTAGTAAAACCGCAAAGTAGCAAAATATCCCGACTAATGAAATTTGATAGTCGAATAGGCCAATTCATTGATGGCGATGACTATAGCAACGCGCCATGGGGCAAGAATTGATTGCTGCTATTGGCTTTTATCCACAATACCAGCTCCCGGCTGATCCCTGTGCCACGCTGTTTTAATACTTTTCCCAACCAGATAACCGGTGAATTATCGCCGGCTTCCCAGCCTGGTAAACTCTCTGCCACTGTGAAAAATCGCATTAGATGTTGTAGTTGCTCATCACTTAGCGTCGACGCGACATGAAACCAATCCGCTTTGCGTTGCTGCATTAACTGGGCTTGTTGCTGTTGCTGTTCAGGGGGAGGTATTGGCTGAGTTGATCGAGCTGATTATTTTCACTTAGGGCAATAAATGTATTTAACACTGAGGGCTCAATGTGAAAATCAGTGCTGTTTTGTTCTGCTTGGGGATCCCAACTGCCGAGTGACATGGATGGCTCCGATATTAGGGGTGAAGGATTGAACGGGGGTGATTATAACGGGCTTGAGCGCTTTCGGGGAGATTGCTTTCATGTATTGGCCCCAGGCCCGAATGGCGCTTACTTATGCAGCAGGTTGTCAGCGTAGGGCCGGGTATTAACAACACATACAGTAAGTTAATAATCGCGGCGTCAGCAGCCAGCTATTGAGGCTAGTAATCTGGATAAGACTCGTTATACTGTTTTTATATACAGTTAATGTGGTTCCGGAAATGATGCTGTTTTCACCCGATAATTTACCCAGTATGAGCGATTACGGTTCGCGCAAGATTATTCATTGCGATGCGGACTGTTTTTTTGCGGCCATTGAAATGCGTGACGACCCTTCATTACGTGGTCGTCCTATAGCAGTGGGTGGCAATGCGGATCGTCGTGGTGTGATTTCTACTTGTAACTACGAAGCGCGTGCCTATGGTGTGCGCTCGGCTATGGCGACGGCAACGGCAAAACGCTTATGCCCTGATTTACTGGTATTGCCCCATAGCATGGATAAATACAAACAGGCAGCGGAGCAAATTCGTGAGATTTTTTACGATTATTCTGAATCAGTGGAGCCACTCTCATTGGATGAAGCCTTTATAGATGTCACTGAATCGCCTTTTTGCCATGGTAGTGCGACGTTGATGGCGACAGAGATCCGACAACGCGTTTTCGAAACAGTGGGGATTACCGTATCAGCGGGCATCGCGCCTAATAAATTTCTAGCTAAAATTGGCAGTGACTGGAATAAACCCAATGGTATGTGGGTGGTGACGCCGGCACAGGTTGACGAGTTCGTTTGTCAATTACCGGTAGCGCGTTTATTCGGTGTGGGGCGGGTGACGGCGGATAAGATGCATCGTCTGGGTATTGATACGTGCGGTGATTTACGGCGCTTTGATGTATTTGAATTGTCTGATCGCTTCGGCAGTTTTGGCCCAAGGCTGCATCAACTCAGTTATGGTATTGATCATCGGCCAGTGCAAATAAGCCGTCGACGCAAGTCATTGAGTGTTGAGCATACCTATGCCAGCGATTTACCCACCATTACTGGCTGCGTTAGTCAGCTACCTCAACTATTTAATAAGTTAAGCGAGCGCTTGGCGCGATTGGGCAAAGAGTATCTAGTCTCCAAGCAATTCGTAAAAGTGAAGTTTAATAATTTTCAATCAACAACGATGGAGTGTGTAACCAAGGGCAGCCCACGCATCAGCGTATTTAATGATCTATGTCAGCAGTCTTGTTTGCGCGGCGATGGTTTGCCTGTACGTTTATTGGGTTTGGGGGTGCGCTTTCAAGAGATGGTGAGTGATGGTGGCCGACAGCTCTCGCTGTTCAGTGATTGACGGGTTAATATAACAGCCTGTTTATTGATGTGGCTAAAGGAGTCAGCGTTGAAACTATTTAAATTGAAGTCATTGGCGTTAAAATCACGGACTGTATTACTGGTCATGCTATTGAGTTTATTAACGGCGTGTATCAGCACTCATATAAAGGTTGATCCTGCACATCAATTCACTGCGTCGTCTTACCAGACCTACGCCTGGGAAACAGAGGCTATAAAGTCGCCCGAACATGCTGGTCGAGATGGAGGTATTACAATATCGATCGTTTTCTGCGCCAAAATGTCGATCAGGTGTTAGCGCAGAAAGGGTTTAACAGAACAGCCAGGCAAGACGCTGATTTCATTGTTGAGTATCGGGTTGCGCGCAAGGTGAAAGCTGATCAAGGAGGAATGATTTCGCCGACTAATGAAGCGGATGCTGCCTGGAATGTACAAGGGATTTGAGTAATACCGAAGTTTATAACCACTATATTCCTGCACAAATTAGTGAGTCGATATTGGATATTATGTTGACTGAGCCGAAAACCGATAAATTATTATGGCAGGTTACGGCTAATAAAATTGTTGAAGATAGTGATCTAGGCGCCGAAAAAGTCAGTGATGTACTTGCTGATTTAATTCCGGCCATGTTGTCGAAATTACCGGCACGGAATTAAGCTGCCTTATTGGTACGCTTTATTGCTCTGGTCTATGAATGATCAAACTTAGGCCTCATCTTTGCCTTGCTTTGGCAGGGTGAGCCATAAATACATATAGGCAAAAATTGCTGATAAAAATGACCCTGCCAATATGCCCAGGCGGTCTACGGATAAATTGCCTGCTCCGGTTTCTTCAAAAGCCAGTGAGCCAATAAATAAACTCATCGTAAAGCCTACCCCGCATAATATGGATATGCCGTATAGCTGGCTCATGTTAAAGCTTGGCGGCGGCGCCAGCTTGAGTTTGATCGCAACCCAGCTAAACCCAAATACGCCAATTTGTTTGCCCGCTAATAAGCCCAGGGCAATGCCTAAGGGGATAGGGGTGAGTGCTTGCGCAATAGCATCGCTGTTGAGGGCGACCCCTGCATTCATAAATGCAAATAGCGGCAGAATAAAAAAAGCGACTGTACCGTGCAGGCTATGTTCTAACATTTTTACCGGCGAGCCACCATGTCCGTCTTTATAGGGAATAAAAAATGCCAGAGCCACGCCTGCCAGCGTGGCGTGGACCCCGGATTTTAATACCGAAGTCCACAGGATTAAGCCCACCACCATATAGGCCGGAATATCGGTGACCCCTTTGCGGTTAAGGATAAACAATACTGCCAGGCAGACAGCTGCGATAGTCAGTGAGGTTACCGATAAATTAGAGGTGTAAAACAGCGCGATAATAATAATGGCGCCAATATCATCAATAATGGCCAGTGATACTAAAAACACTTTCAAGGCAGTGGGCACGCGATTACCCAGTAGCGTAAGAATCCCCAAGGCGAAGGCGATGTCGGTGGCGGCAGGAATCGCCCAGCCTTGCATGGCTATGGGGTCATGCCAATTGAATCCACTGTATATTGCCGCAGGTACCGCCATACCACCGACGGCGGCCACGGCGGGAAGAATAATATTACCGGGTTTGGATAATTCGCCATCTACGAGTTCGCGTTTTAATTCCAGTCCGATTAAAAAGAAAAAGATGGCCATTAGCCCATCGTTAACCCAAAGCAACAAGGGCTTGGCAATTTGCAATGCGCCAACCCGTACTTCGACCGGGATATTTTGAAAACCGACGTAGAGTGCTTCCAAAGGGGTATTGGCAAATAACAAGGCCAGGATTGTCGCGGCAATTAATAATATACCGCTGGCACTTTCCAGCCTTAAAAACGTTTTGATTGGCTCGATCATTTTACTTGCTCTGTTGTCGGGGCTAATTTAATGGCTTTGAGGCTAATGGTTTATTGCTAGTGACTCGGTGCTAATAGTTATGCTTAATTGGTGGCTAGCGCCTGCTGCCAAGGTCACCATGTCGTCAACTATATTAGCTGTTTCCAGGCACACCATGGCTTGATAGGCATCATCAGGGTAGTGAGACAGGCGTTTGGCTTTTTCTATCCATGGGTTCCACAGCACCGCACTATTACTGCCTTGGCTGTCGATGTGTATCAGCCGTTGCCAACCGCTATCGAGTAGGGAAACCCTGTTACTGCACTGCTGATAAATACGGTCCACTTCCCGGTCGATGATAACCGGTTCAGCTTCAGATTTGAGCTGCCACTGATCGAGACAGTCAATATAATTGAGATTCTCCAAGCCGTTCACTGCTAACTGACTTATTTTACTGACGGCAAAATAGCTGTGCAGCGCGCCGCTAAACGAGAGCGTTTGTTGACTGAGGTTGGTTATTTGCCAGTGCAGTTGAAGTTGATCGCTGATATCAATCATGAGTTGTAGTTGGCATGTATAAGGCCAGGCAGGCTCATTTTCCACTGTTAGAGATAACGTTAAGCGGGTATGTCCGGTATTAACAATTTCTATCGCCCTGAGATCCCATAATTGATTGCGAACTATGCCGTGAGCACTAAGTGGCTCAGCGCCCATTAATTGTTGTACTGCTTCCGGGTTGCGGCTGGGATCGCCAAACCAAGGCCAGCATACGGGAATGCCACCTCGCAGTGATTGACCTTGACGGTAGTCACAGTCGGGGCTGCACCAGATGACCGCCTGAGCCTGCTGCTTGGGTTGGAAGTGGCTGAGTTGGGCGCCTTGCAGAAAAACAGTTGCCTGCGCCATATCGTTCTCAATATTGATCGCCAGTAATTCCTTATGCAATTCAATGGTAATTCCTGGTAGCTCGCCAAATTGTTGATAGAGCTGCTGCATTTGCTGGCCAATATCCATGGAGCGTTACAACCTCAAATAATGATTAGGGGCGCTAGCTTAGCGACTTAATCTGACAGATAAAACCTTTGAAGTCGCTTTTCTTATCCCTTATCATCCGCGTCCATCACCTTCCTGATAAATCCCCAGTATTAAAGTTGTAGAGAGAGTTTAGTGTCCACTATTGTATTTGTTCCCGGCCAGCGCTGGATTAGTAATACCGAATCAGAGTTAGGCCTCGGCATTGTGGTTGAAATTGCCAATCGCCGCGTTGAAATCAGTTTTCCAGCCGCGGGAGAACAGCGTACTTATGCGATGGAAAATGCGCCGATCAGCCGGGTTCAATACGAAGTGGGGCAGCAGGTCATGACGGAGTCCGAGCAAGCCGTCACTATCGTGGATGTGATCGACAATAATGGTTGTTTTATCTACAACGCCACTGATGAGAATGGCGAGCAGGTGATTGTGCCGGAATTGGATTTGAGCAGTTTTGTTCAATTCAGCAAACCGCAAGACCGCTTATTTGCCGGGCAAATTGATAAAAACCGCGCCTTTCGCCTGCGGTGTGAAACGCTGGAGCAGATTCGCCATCAGCAACTATCTTCCGTCCGCGGTTTGTTAGGCGCGCGGGTCCAGTTATTACCGCACCAGCTTTATATCGCCAGCGAAGCCGCTAACCGTTACGCACCACGCGTATTACTGGCGGATGAAGTGGGCTTGGGTAAAACCATTGAAGCGGGTTTGATTATTCATCAACAGCTAATTACTGGCCGCTCCAAGCGGGTGTTAGTGGTAGTGCCTGATAGTTTGTTGCACCAGTGGTTGGTTGAAATGCTGCGCCGCTTTAATTTATTTTTTACCATTTTGGATGAGCAGCGCTGTCAGGGATTGGAAGAGTTTGGAGATTTATCTGAGGAGTTCGATGATCCTTTTATGATGGATGATCATGCCGATAATAATTTTAATCCTTTCGATAGCGCGCAATTAGTCCTCTGTACCTTGTCATTTTTGCGTGACAATCCTGCGCGGCACGCGCAGGCGATGGCGGCGGAATGGGACTTACTGGTCGTAGATGAAGCTCACCACCTGGAGTGGAGTGAGCAGCAAGTCAGTCCGGCATATAGCACGATTGAAGCCTTGGCCAAGCAAGCGCGAGGATTATTATTGTTAACCGCCACCCCTGAGCAATTAGGTGTAGCCAGTCACTTTGCCCGTCTGCGTTTATTAGACCCCGACCGTTATTACGATTTACCAACCTTTATTGAAGAAGAAAAAAATCACCAGCCGGTGAATGCGCTGGTACAGGAATTATTGGCAGAAGATGCACAGCAACGGATGCAAAACAATGCCAACCTGTTAGCGCAATTGACCGATTATCTGGGGCAAGATACCGTTGCAGAGTTAGCAACGGCAATTAATAGCGATGATGGTGCTGGGTTTACGTTAGCAGTCGAGGCTGTTATTTCACAATTACTGGATCGGCATGGCACTGGTCGAGTATTGTTCCGTAATACCCGCTCCTCAGTTGCCGGTTTCCCCGAGCGCTGTTTACAACACTATCCCTTAGTGTCACCAGCGCGTTATGTAGCGGCCTGCAGCAGTGCGGATGCCAATGCGGTGACGATTGAACAGCAATTAGCCCCGGAATTTATATTAGGGCCCAATTGGATTGTTGAAGATCCACGGGTAGAGTGGCTCAGCGATTGGTTGAAACAGCACCGCTCCGAGAAAGTGTTAGTGATCTGTGCCAAGGCTGATACCGCACTGGATTTGGAAGAGCATTTACGATTACGTGGCGGCGTGCATTCAGCGGTATTCCATGAAGGCTTATCCTTAGTTGCTCGTGATCGGGCCGCTGCTTATTTTGCTGATGATGAAGAGGGCGCGCAGGTATTAATTTGCTCCGAGATTGGTAGTGAAGGCAGAAACTTTCAGTTTTCTCATCATCTGGTGTTATTTGATTTACCGTTAAACCCCGATTTGTTGGAGCAGCGTATTGGTCGTCTTGATCGCATCGGCCAGCGTCACACTGTTGAGTTGCATGTTCCTTATTATCAGGATAGTGCGCAGCAGGTATTACTGCGTTGGTATCACGAAGGTATCAATGCGTTTGAGCGGACTTGCCCCGCCGGTTTAGCTTTGTATCAGGAGTTTGAGCAGTCCTTGCTGCAGTGTTTGACGCAACAGGAACAATCCGCAGAATTGGAACAGTTGATAGAAAACACCAAGGCGCGCACAGCTGAAACCTTGCAGGCCTTACAGCAAGGCCGGGATCGATTGTTAGAACTTAACTCCTGTAACCATGAACAGGCCGATGCCATTGTTGAGGCCATGGTCGAAGAAGAGCGGCGGCAAGAATTGACCGGTTATATGGAAAAGGTGTTTGATCAGTTTGGTGTCGATCAGGAGCATCACAGTGCGGCGGCGGTTATTTTGCGGCCCGGTGACCATATGATTAATCATACTTTCCCTGGTTTAACTGATGATGCAGTGACCGCTACCTATTCGCGGGAAGTGGCTTTGTCCCGCGAAGATATGCAGTTTTTAAGTTGGGAGCACCCGATGGTTACCGGCGCCATGGATATGGTGCTCAGTGGCGATTTTGGCAACACCGCTTTTTGTACTTTGAAATTACCGCCGCTCAAAGCGGGCACGGTTATTTTGGAGGCTATTTTTATCGTGCAGTGTACCGCTCCGGGGGAATTACAATTACAGCGGCATTTGCCTCTGACCCCTGTGCGTATTGTTGTAGACAGCAATAACAGTAATTTGAGTAATGTATTAACAACGGCGCATTTGGAAAAGCTGGGTCAGAAAGTGGCCAAGCGCAGTGCTCAGGATTTAGTGCGTCATGCCCGTCCGCAAATTAGCACCATGGTTAATACCGCCGAGCAGTTAGCCGAACAGCAGAAAGACAATATCCTGACTTCTGCGGCAGAAGCGATGCAGTCAGAACAAACCGCGGAGTTGCAACGACTCACAGCACTGGCGAAAGTGAACCCCAATATTCGTCAGCAAGAATTGGATTATTTAAAAGCAGTCAATGTTAAAGCGCAGCGGTATTTACAGGGCGCGCAGCTGAAATTGGATGCAGTGCGGATAGCTTTGGTCATTTAAGCACTGTAATGTGGTTACCTGCTGGATTATTTTGGACGCAGCCTGCTGATTTTAAAAGTACCATCAGCACAAATGCTAAAACATTCAAGGCGATAGTTATTGACGGAGCATTAAGCTATAAGTGCAGCAATGGTAATTATCAGGTTTTAACAAAGTAACTGAGCCTAAAACTATTAGGTGTCTGTATAAACTTGGCGAACAGTAATAAAGTTTGTCTGACTTGGTGCTGCACGACGATGGGTTTTTTGTCCGGTTTTTACTTGGGCCTTAAAGTGCTGTTGAACTACTGAACTTCAATCACGTCTTTTTATCAATATTATCATGGTAGTCTGCATCGACATCGGCCCACTCCCGTTCCAATTCGCTTGCTGGCACGGCTTCATTTAACTCTTCAGCACGGGGGTCAAGGTTATAAGCCTCGGGGGTGGTCAAGCCGGCTACTGAATGGAATTCTCCGTTGTGTTCTGCCATCACTGGTAATACATGGGATTTACGGCGAGCAATTAGGATAACGCAAAAAATCGCAAAGCTGGTCCCCATAAAAACAAATAAATATTGATGGCCCAGCATGCCCATAAGTGCAGATGCAATCGGTGCGCTAATTGCTGAACTTAAACCATAGGTGATCAGCATGGCGCTGCCGATATCGACAAAGTCGGCACTATCAGCATTGTCGTTGGCGTGTGCCAAGCAGATGGCATACATTGTCATGCTAAAAGCTCCCCATATAAATGCCAGCCAAGTGGAAACTGCTCCTGCATAGTAATTTTCAAACGAGGCAATAAAAGTAAGCAGGGAAATAATAGCCCCAGCTAGTGCGATAAAAATCAGGATTAAACGACGGTCAAATTTGTCAGAAAATCTGCCTAATGGAATTTGAAACAATGCCCCACCCAGTACGACTGCAGACATAAAGTTTGCTAGTTGAAAGGTCGTGAGGCCACTATCTTTTGCGTAAATGGGCGCTAGTGTCCAGAATGAACCGGTGATCAGACCGGAAAAAATTGAACCGATGATGCCAATGTGTGAATGCTTCCAGACTTTAGTAAAGTCGATACTCACTTTGTGAATAGGGGCGGGTGCCAGCGCTAAAGTCAGTGATACTGGCACAATAGACAGCGATAAAAAGATGCCCGCCAATGCAAATAACAATGTTGGGTTTACCCCACCCAAGTTTAATAGTTGCTGGGCAATCGTGATCATCATGAGATTCATCATGGCGTAAAACGACAAGATCGCCCCGCGATTGTTTTTGTCAGCCCGTTCGTTTAACCAGCTTTCAATAATCATATAAATACCAGCGATTATCGCGCCAATCATAAAACGCAGGAACATCCAGCCAGCAAAGCTTTGGCTCCAAGCAAAAAATAAAATAAACGCTGTATAGGCTGAAGCAAGCACAGCAAAAGTACGAATATGCCCCACTCGTTTTAACACGTAAGGGGTTGCCAGGCAGCCAGTCACAAAACCAACAAAATAGCCGGTGCCGGTTAAACCTATCTGAAAATCAGAGAACCCTAGCTGACTGGCAGAAACAGGGATCAATGTCAGTAATAAGCCGTGTCCAAGCAAAACCAGGGCATCAGAAATTAGGAGGGCAGCGAGCGGGGTAAGCGAGCGAATCATGAATTTCCAAGACTGTATTAAGCGATTAATTGCTTGAATAAAAAGGCAGGTAGATTAAAGCGTTAGAATAAGTGTAACAACCGAATTCTGGAATCTGAAGGTGTAATTGTTTAATTAAGCGTTTTACTGTGATGATCGGGCGCTACGGCTGCGATCTGCTAGGGTGTGGCTGGGGCTATTCTCAATAGTAGTAGTCTCAATGAGAGTTGGGTTCCGGTTGATGAGAGTATCCCCAGCCACGCTTTATTTAAATTTCTATCACGGTGCGGATGCCACGGCTATTAGCCAAATCATCAAACCCTTCATTGATTTCACTCAGGGGGCGGCGCGAAGTGATCATCTCTTCCATGCTTAATAACCCCTGACGCCACAAGCGAATCAGGCGGGGAATTTCGTAAATGGAGTTGCTGGAGCCCAGCAGGCAGCCGCAGAGTTTTTTCTCGGTAGCGGCAAATAACACCACATTGGGCAGGCTAATCCCTTCTTCTAACGCCGGTGCGCCGACGCACACGGTGGTGCCGCCCATGCGGGTAAGAGCAATACCTTGCTCAATTAAGATAGCTTTCCCGGCGTTTCAAAGGCGTAATCCAGACCAATACCGTTAGTCAGTTCCAGGCAGACCGCTGCGAGGTCTTCAGTGGTGGGGTCTACCACATGGGTGGCACCAAATTCTTTCGCGGCCTCGCGGCGGGCAGCGACCGGGTCGGACACAATGATGGTGCTGGCACCGGCAATTCTGGCGCCTTGTACCGTGGCCATACCGACACCACCCAAACCCATAATGACCACAGTGGCACCGGCTTCTACTTTGGCGGTGTTAAGCACCGCGCCGACGCCGGTTTGCAGTGCACAGCCAATCACACAGACCACATCCAGTGGAATGTCTTTATCAATTTTAATCGCCCCGGTAGAGGGCGTGACCACATATTCAGCCAGGCCACCTACGCCACAGCCTCGCAATACGGCTTCCCCACTGCGTGATAATCCGCTGATACCATCGGGCAGGGTATTAGTCATGATGCTCATGGCGTTGACGCACAGGCTGTGTTCATTGCGCTGGCAGTAATAACACTCTCCACAGGGAGGTGCGGGGGTGAGTACAACGTGGTCGCCGGGTTGCAGATTGGTGACGCCGGGACCAATGGATTCGACGATGCCGGACGCCTCATGGCCAAAATAATCTGGCCACCTAGCGGCATCTTGCCATCAACAAATCCCAGGTCGGAATGGCACAGGCCACAGTATTTAACATTGACCGTACCTCGCCAACGCGGGGTTCGATAATTTCTACGTCATCATAAATTTTGATTGGCTGGTTGGCCTGTTCCAGAATGGCAGCGCGCATAATAAACCTCAGCAGTGATTGAATTTTATGGCGCTGACTATAACGGTTATTGCGGGCTTAAAGGATTACAAAATGGTAGGAACCGGTTCAATCCCAAGGGGTGAAGCTGCTATAGTTGCGCACCTGTGAGGCCATTGGTTTGGCTGCCGAATAACAAGGAATCACCATGACTACTATTTTTAAAACCCCCCATGAATTACCCGCAGCCGTTGGTAAACATTTAGGCTATAGCGATTGGCTGACGATAGAGCAGGACCGGATTAATTTATTTGCTGATGCAACAGGTGACCATCAATGGATTCATGTTGATCCAGTGAAAGCGAAAGATGGCCCGTTTGGCAAGTGTATTGCACACGGCTATTTAAGTTTATCGCTGGTGAATTTATTTCTGCCGCAGATTATGGAAGTGCAGGAAATGAAAATGGGTGTGAATTATGGCTGCGATAAAGTGCGTTTCCCAGCACCGGTGCCAGTCGGTTCGCGAGTTCGCGGTGGCGGTGAAATGCTTAGTGTCGAGGAAGTGAAGGGTGGCTTTCAGGCCGTGGTGCGCGTCACTGTAGAGATTGAAGGCGGTGATCGTCCTGCCTGTGTTATCGAAACTATCAGCCGTTTTTATCCAGAAGATTAAGGTTGGAAAAGCTGGAATTTAATTTTGCCCTGCTCGCTGAACGCGGCGCCAATTTATGTGGTGCTGATCGTTTGCGTATTGAATCCTGTAATCAATGTCAGGGGCAGTATTTATTTAACGCCGAGTTAAATGATGTCTACTACGATGCCGAGGATTTAACCAGGCATTTTTTTAAAATTGCCGCGATGGATTTACCACCTTGCCGTTACTGCGGTCATCCCAGTTGGGATTTTGGCGTGGTGCCAGATCGCGTTGCTGTACAGTCCGGTCCCTGGGCGTGGACATTGCTTAGTCGCCAGTTTATTTTTGCTGCCGATGACTAATCCTCGCCAATTTAAGACGTATCAACAAGCAAATTGTCATCTAGTTGCCATCGTTTCGTAACACGAAGTCAGTATTTTGTGCCGACAGCATAACTTCGGAGAAAAACCATGGCTTCCTATTCCCTTCCATTAAAACCCCTGGCATTTGCGTTGGCGGCGTTGCCAATTGCTTTTGGCTTTACCAGTTGTAAAAACACCACGATTGAATTGCAAGAGATTGGTCGCTACCAGTCGGGTGTGTTTGCCCAGAGTGCTGCAGAAATAGTGACTTACGATGCTGTGAGCCAGCGTGCTTTTGTGGTTAATGCCAATGCATCTACCGTTGATGTATTAGGGATGAGCGACCCGACCGCACCGGTGTTGATTGGTACGATTGATGCGACTGCTCTCGGCGGTGGGGCTAATAGTGTGAGCGCGCACAACGGGATTGTTGCTGTCGCGATTCAGGCGGAAAACAAGCAGAACAATGGTGTCGTCGCTTTTTATAATGCTTCGGATTTAAGTTTACTGAATAGCGTAACCGTTGGCGCTTTACCTGACATGGTGACATTTTCACCGGATGGCAAGTATGTACTGGTAGCGAATGAAGGTGAGCCCAGTAGCGATTATAAAAATGATCCTGAAGGGTCTATCAGCGTGATTAATTTACGTCGCGGTGTCAGCAAAGCGACAGTTAAGACGGCAGACTTTTCAGCTTATATTGGCAAGGAAGATGAATTGCGTGCGCAGGGTATTCGTATTTTTGGGCCGGGCGCTAATGCTGCGCAGGATTTGGAACCTGAATACATTAGTGTCAGCGATGACGGTAAAACAGCTTATGTGTCCTTGCAGGAAAATAATGCTATTGCTGTGGTTGATGTACGTCGTGCCAAGGTAAAAACACTGCTGCCACTGGGAACCAAAGACCACTCTTTATTAGTTAATGGGATGGATGCCAGTAATAAAGATGACGCCATCAACATCGCCCCTTGGCCAGTATTGGGTATGTATCAACCGGACTCGATTGATACCGTTAGCATCAAAGGCAAAACCTACATAGTGACTGCTAATGAAGGTGACGCCAGAGATTACTGGTTTGATGCGGAGGATGAAGCTAGCTGTTTGGCTGCTGGCGGTCAGGATTATGATGAAGATGATGGCTGCCTGGCATTCAGTGAAGAGTTGCGAGTGAAAGATCTGGAACTGGATCCTGCAGTTTTTTCTGATCCGGATTTAGTGGAATCAGAAAATTTAGGTCGCTTAAAAACGACATCAACGTTGGGTGATGCTAATAATGATGGTCTGAACGAAGCAATTTACAGCTACGGTGCTCGTTCATTCACTATTTGGGATACCGAAGGTAAGGTGGTATTTGATAGTGGCAATGATTTCGAAGTCATTACGTCAGCGCAACTGGGTGATAATTTCAATAATGACAATGAAGAAAATGATGGTGATGGCCGTAGTGATGATAAAGGGCCGGAACCGGAAGCCATTGTGGTGGGTAAAGTGCTGGGTAAAACCTATGCTTTTATTGGTCTGGAGCGGGTGGGCGGCATTATGGTCTATGACATTTCAGTGCCTGCGGATGCCCAATTCCTACAGTACATCACTAACCGCAACTTTGATGTTGAGCCCGGTGAGGGTGTTGATGCGGGTGACTTGGGGCCGGAAGGCTTTAGTTTTGTGCCTGCGGAACAAAGCCCGAATGGTATGCCTTTACTGTTAGTGGGTAATGAAGTCAGTGGTACCACTACGGTTTATCAAGTGACTCCCAGACTGGTGCACTAAGCATTTGTTTTTTACCTATCCTCGTAGGTGCAGGGCGGCGTAAGCCGCCTTTTTTGTGTCTGCCAATTAGGTTTAATTGTCTACCTGTAGCGAGTGACACCGAGCAATGCCCTGATAAGTCTGTGTTGGTACTTTGATTCTTATGGTGGTCACGGTATCGTAGAAGCCAACTATAATAGAATTCACCAGTAATATAGTGTTCCTACACCTTTAATTCTAATAATAGGTCAGTCGATGCAAGATCAACGCCGATACATGCGTGCCAACAGCCAGGCACAGGTTGAAATTAGTCACCCCAGTTTGGGACTTGTTGAATTTAAAGCCAAAGATTTATCCGACGGTGGAGTCTTTGTGTTCTTGGGCAATCACATAGCGCTACCCATTGGCACGCTAGTGAAGGCAAGAATCAAACGGCATACCGGTGTCATCAATGAACAGCCGGTCGATATGCAGGTCGTGCATCATCACAGTGGCGGCATGGGCTTGATGTTTGTGTAATCGTTTTAGTATTAGTGCCAGAGAGGACAGTCATGCGCTGCCATGAAGTAGATTACAAAATTATTGGCCACGATATGCAGATGGTCGAAGTGGAACTTGATGCTGGTGAAACTGTGATAGCTGAAGCCGGAGCAATGACGTACATGCAGGGCGGGATTACCTTTGAGACTAAAATGGGGGATGGATCAAAGGCCGATCAAGGTGTGATTGGTAAATTATTTGGCGCAGGCAAGCGGTTGTTAACCGGTGAATCACTTTTTCTAACGCATTTCAGTAATTCCGGACATGGCAAACAGCAAGTGGCATTTGCTGCACCTTTTCCAGGTTCTATTGTGGCGGTTAATCTTGCAGAATTTGGCGGTGGCTTGATCTGTCAGAAAGATTCGTTTTTAGCAGCAGCTTTGGGCACAAAGGTCGATATCGCTTTTAACAA
The DNA here is from genome assembly GCF_900120175.1 of Oceanicoccus sp. KOV_DT_Chl. Taxonomy (NCBI): domain Bacteria; kingdom Pseudomonadati; phylum Pseudomonadota; class Gammaproteobacteria; order Cellvibrionales; family Spongiibacteraceae; genus Oceanicoccus; species Oceanicoccus sp. KOV_DT_Chl. The sequence goes on along the minus strand of NZ_FQLF01000005.1, from coordinate 419,438 downwards.
ACGTATTGGTAGTGGTTTTTTTGGCGGCGAAGGTTTTGTGCTGCAGCGTATGGAAGGCGATGGCATGGCCTTTATGCATGCCGGTGGCACGGTGGTACGCAAGGATTTGAACGGCGAAACGTTATACCTGGATACCGGCTGCCTGGTCGCTTTTAGCGCTGGTATTGATTACGACATAAAAATGGTTAGCGGCCTTAAAAGTTTATTTTTTGGTGGTGAGGGCATCTGTTTGGCGACATTGACCGGCAAGGGCGCGGTGTGGATTCAAAGCCTGCCATTTTCTCGGTTGGCTGACCGGATAATCGCTCATGCCCCCTCATTAAGTGGCCGCGAGCAGGGCGAGAGTTGAGTGTCGGGTGGTGTGGGCTGTGCTTGCTGGCAAATGCCCCTGCTGCCAGCTTTAGTAAGCTGGTCTATACTGCTTGGTATAAATGCTAACGGCAGGGCGCTAACCCCTTACTATGAATTCGTCTCAATCTCCCTTACCACCTGCGCTGGATGTCAGTGGCACAGTCGATGTGACTAAAGCCAGTGATGTTTGCGCCGCTGTTATCTCGATACTGCAAAAACGCTATCCGCAGGCTGATTTCTCCATAATTAAACAAATCTATACTGATTTCGATACCCTTTATCGTGGTGAATTGGCGGGTTTTTTAGCCTGTGACACCAGTTATCACGACAGCCAGCATGTGCTGGATGTGAGCTTGGCGATGGCCCGTTTAATTGATGGTTACGACAGTTCGCAGCCTGCAGCATCCCGACTGGGGCAGAGTTAGCTACTGTAGGCATGATCGTGGCGTTGTTTCACGATTCGGGTTATATCCGCCGGCAAGGTGAAACCGGTATTCAAAACGGTGCCGAATATACCAAAATTCATGTCAGTCGCAGCGCGCAATTTATGGCTGAGTATCTCCCCGGTATCGGCTGTGATCATTGGGTCGAGTTAGCGGGCAAGCTGGTGCATTTCACTGGCTATGAGTATTCTCCCGAACAGATTGAATTGGATAGTCCCCAGCAGCGAGTCATGGGGGGGTTGGCGGGTACCGCGGACGTCATTGCACAAATGGCTGATCGTGCGTATTTAGAGAAGTGCCGTGACCGTTTATACCCGGAGTTTGAATTAGGTGGCATGACTCGCCAGCAGCAGGCTGATGGCAGTGAAACAGTTCTCTATGAATCTGCTCAGGATTTATTGCTAAAAACCCCTGCATTTATTAAACAAACGATTGAAACGCGCCTGCAAGGTCATTTTCATGGGCTGTATCACCATGTGGCTGCCCACTTTGGCGGGCGCAATTTATATATGGAAGCGCTGGAAAACAATTGCCGTTATTTGGAGCAGTTGATTGAAGAAAATAATCCCGCACTGCTAAACCAACCGCTACTACGTCCCTGAGTTCTTGTGAGTTCCCTGGCGCACTTGATTGCGGTTCAAAACCACGCTGTTTATAGCAGTGATTGCCAGCAACTTGCGCAACAGTTGCAACTGCAGTTGGTTGAAACCGAGCCGTCGACACCGTTTGTACTCATTGTCGATGAGCGGGGTGTAGCGATCCAGCAAACCGGCCCTAAAGCACCCGGCCCTGTGCGGGTAGATTTTTTAGCTGGCGCCAGCGAGCATCGACGCAAGCAAGGGGGCGGTGAGTTGATCGTGAAAGCGGTGGCAGGGGATAAACAAAATAAACCGACCGTCCTGGATGCAACAGCGGGTTTAGGGCGCGATAGTTTTGTACTGGCCAGTTGCGGCTATCCGGTAACCTTGTGTGAGCGCTCGCCACTTATTGCCGCCTTATTGGCAGATGGCTTGCAGCGGGCGGCTAAGGCCGACGAGGTAGAATTGCGCAATATAGTTAACAATATGCGGTTGATTAACACGAACGCTGTGGAATATATGCAGCTTTTAGGGTCGCAATCAGTGGATGCGGTGGTGATTGATCCGATGTTTCCACCCTCAAAAAAATCTGCGCTGGTTAAAAAAGAAATGCAGGTCTTCCATCAGTTGGTCGGAGCTGACAATGATAGTGAGGCCTTGATAGAACAGGCGTTGCTTACCGCTAGACATCGGGTTGTGGTTAAACGGCCGAAAAAGGCTGAACATCTGGCCGCCAGGAAACCAAACTTTTCTGTCGAAGGTAAAGCGATTCGATTTGATATCTATAGCTTAAAAGCGTATGGAAAATAGCGAGTTGAATGATGGCTAAACGTTTATATTTTGAGGCGGGTAAGCATCGTATTGATGGGGTAGATATCGGTGTCGAAGATGTGTTGGCATTATTGTCAGCCGGCATGAACATCAACGATATCGAAAATAGATTTCCTGAACTGAGTGCTGAAGATATTAAAGCTTGTGTGCAATATGCCTTGGAAAATATTCAATAAAAAGTGTGTGATGAATTTTCGTTTGTTGCTCATAGTATTAATAAGCGGTTCATTAACCGCGTGCAGTGTCAGTCAAATGAAGTTGTGGGTAGCAAATACCTTGGCAGCTGGCAGTGATTATCGGCTTGACTCAAATATTGCCTACGGCCACGAAAAAATACAGCGGTTAGATATCTATGCCCCATTGGATGCATTAGATAAACCGCGGCCAGTAGTAGTGTTTTTTTATGGTGGTTGTTGGGGGCGTGTACTGAACTTCAAAAAGAGCATTATCGATTTGTCGCGCAGGCTATGGCGGTCACTGATGCAGTGGTAGTGATTGCTGATTATCGACGTTACCCGGAGGTGTTATTCGCCAGTATTATGCAGGATGCTACCGCTGTGGTGAGTTGGGTGCATAAAAATATTACTACTTATGGTGGCAATGCCAATCAGTTGGTATTAATGGGGCATTCTTCCGGCGCTCATATGGCTGCTATGTTAACGCTCAATGAGAGCTATCTCCCGGTTGAGCATTATGCTGCGCTAAAAGGCTTTATAGGCTTGGCCGGCCCCTATGACTTTCTGCCACTAACACGTAAATATCAGCGCGCGTTATTTGCACCTGAAGTAGCATTCCCCAGCTCCCAGCCGGTGAATTTTGTCTCCGGAACGGAGCCGCCATTACTGCTGTTATATGGTGAGGCAGATGACACGGTTAAGCGGCGTAATATTGATAGTCTGACCGCCACAGTGAAACAACGGCAGGGGCGGGTAGATAGCCTTTTTTATGCGGAGCTAACGCACACTGGAATATTAGCCGCGTTGTCCGTCCCGTTGCGTAATAGTTCCTCGGTTCACACAGATATTCTGAGGTTTATCAACCGGGTCGCTACAGACAATTAGGACTGTATTTAGCAAGTCAATTTCTGCTAAGGTGGGTATTAGCAAACTTTTCAAGTGTCACAGGATGTTGATCGTGAAAATTTCTTATCTGGCTTTATGTTTATTCTTTTTCCCTATAGAAGCTCTTGCGTTTAAGGGCGATGATACTTCAAACACTCCTTCCAATAAAATCATGCGCGTGGGTGGCGTGATTACAGATTCTACCCGCCTTTTAGTTGGGTTAATCCTTGTAACGGGCAGTTGATCGGCAGTATGTATCATATATTGTATGATTTTTTTACTAAGCGGCATGGGGTGCTATTAGCGTATAACGAAGCCAAGCCTGAAAAAGATTTACCTTGGCCGACTTTAATTGGTGAATTGTCTGCCGGTGAGATAGATGCTTTGGTGGCAATCCCTGCCTCACCTCAACTGCCTGCATTACATTATTCTACCGAGCCGATAGTTGTTTCGGATCAGGCTATTGTCTACTTAAAATCTAATCCTGTTGATACTTCTGATACTGAAGCCTGGCGGGCAAAGCGTGGCCTGGTTGCAGTATTGGGGCAGGATAAAGAGGCTAATGCTAATTATTTATTAGCCAGACATAACGGTTTAGTATTTCGGGAAACTCAATCGACGGAACAAAGTATCGATTATATGATGCAGGGAAAGGGTGACTATTTAATTAGTGGCTTTTATCGGACCAAAGGTATTTTACTGCACAGAGGTATTGTGCATGACTTTGAGTTTGAGTCGTTTCACAATCCAGCAACGAATTATTATTTTGCTGTTAAGGGCGGTTCTCAGTGGGTGCCATTAGTGGATAAGTTTAGTGACTATTTGAAGAAAATAACCGAAAGTGGCAAGTTAGAACACCTGCACAATAGCTATTTAAAAAAGTGGATGAACAGTAATAGTTTGTGCAATGAATAATCATTAATTGCACTACTATGAGCTATATGCCCAGTAGCGCTTGTGATAATAAAATGTCAATGATACCAGCAGCGAGTTTATCGTAATTGCCAGGGTCGTCGCCGTTAGCGAGTGCTATTGCTTTGGCCTTGGCGACAATAGCTTTCCGTTCTGCAGCGCTCAAGTTGTCATAACGGGCAAAAATATCATTTAAACCACGAGGGTCTTTACACGCAGCCATGATGTTAGCGGCACAGTTTCTATCCCGTTGGCGTGCGCAGTATTGTTGGGCTTGCACTTCGCATTGATTGCCGTATTTACGGTTGAGAAATTGATCGATTTTTTTATCTTGCATGTTGTTTCTGACGCCAGCCCGACGGGCAATCGCCTGTAGCTCTTCCAGACTGCGGGGGCGATATTTTTTCTCCAGAAATTTAGGGTCCTGACAACGGCTATCATCAACGCACTGCTCTAGAGCATATTTCAACCAGTTTTCCACTTGGTCACAGTTAGTGGCAAATAAAGATTGGCACTGCTGCTCAGTCATTTTTTCTGAAATATCTTGCTCTGTTACTTCGCTTAAGGCATCCAGACGGTCAGTAGGTGATAGCTTGCTATGCGTGGTTGGGGTAGTGGTCGACGTTGGGTTGGAGTAATAATTAACTGTACTGCCAGAACGGGTGGGGGTGGCATCTGATGAGGGTTTTTGATCGCTGTAGACTGTATTGCCATCAGCGTCCTTCCAGCTATAAATTTCCGCTTGGGCGGGGATCAGCAGGTTGATAGATAAAGTGATGACTAGAGCGATAAATTTAAGCATGTTTGTAGATCTTCAGCAATTTGCAATACATTATAGTCGCTGTTGCTGAAAAGTGATCGCTTCGGTCATTTAAATGTGATGAACCCCGCGATTTGCCAACCTTGAGAGCTATTTTTTGGATATCAGGTGTGTATTGCCTGACTGCTTACAGTGCTGATATTGATGATTGACAGGGTGATATTAATGAATGTGCTGGTTGCAAATACTCTGACGCCCAAGCAATGAGGATGCATTATTTGAAAATTTTTTCGCTATTGCTGTGCTGTTGTTGTGTGTCATCGGTTGCCGAGGATCTAATCGTCAGTGATTTTGCTGCCGAAGGTTTAGCGCCTTTCAGTGAAAAGCGATTCGAGAGTAAAACGGATTACTCGTTGGTAAGCGTTGATGGCCGCACAGTTTTAAAGGCAAGTGCTCAGGCGTCGGCGTCGGCATTGTTCCGTGAAATAGCCATTGATTTAGAGCAAACCCCATTTTGCATTGGCAGTGGCGAGTTGAAAATATTTACGACATTACCGATCAAACCATCAAGCAGGGTGATGATTATCCCGCGCGAATCTATGTGGTGGTTAGGGAAGGCATTTTTCCTTGGCAAACTATTGCATTGAATTATGTCTGGTCTAATACAGAAACACCCAAGTCTTTCTGGTCAAATCCTTTTACCAGCAAGGCGGTGATGATTCCAGTGCGGTGGGGGGCTTTAGGCTTGGGGAGTGGCATCAACAAAGAGTGAATGTAGCAGAGGATTTTTATCGTATTTTTGGTCGCCGAATAAAAACAGCAGATGGGGTAGCGATTATGACCGATGCGGATAACCACGGTGGCAAGGCTGTAGCTTACTATGCCGACATTCGGTTTAGTGACAAATAGCTGGCTGTGCGTAGTAAGTAGATGTTATTGGTTTAGCTTAAATAATAAGGATTTAAGCGTATTTACTTTAACGGGCTTGGTGATGACTCCATCCATTCCTATGCGTAAACAGCGTTGACGATTTTCATCTAATGCGTGAGCGGTTAATGCAAAAATGGGCACTGCGCGAATAGCTTGTTCGCGTTCAAATGCTCTAATAGTTTCTGTCGCAAGGTAGCCATCCATTACTGGCATCTCACAATCCATAAGAATCAAGTCTACAGTCTTCGGTTGTTGTTGATAGTACTGCCATGCTTCCTCTCCATTAGCCACCATGGTGATATTTTGTTTCAATTTCTTGAGTAACGCTTCGATCACCAATTGATTAGTAGGGTTGTCCTCTGCCCACTAAAATATTGATTGGTGTGGGGGGGTGGCTGTTGGGTATTAAGTTTTTATCGTGATCGGTCACCAGAATATTGCAGGATAAGGCCGTTGTGATGGTGTTTTCTAAGGTTAATGTGGTGGCGGGAATGTTCAGGATTTGTATATTGGTCTGCTGCAACCACTGATCTTCAAAATAGCCGCGACCGGTTCGAGCTATAACTAGTGCGGTTTGGGTTTCTGCACACTGTTGAACCACCTTGATGAGCATTGAACCAATAGAGTCGCTGCTGAAAACTACGTCAAAATTATCTTGGGCTATTGTCGGCAGTTCGGCTGATTTTTCATCATAAATATAAAGGCTAGGTTGCATACCAATGGCAATACAGCGACCGAATTCATTTTGACCAAAGGTTTGGTCGGCGAAGATAATGGCAATACGTTTCCCTTTTAATTGCTGCCGTTGTTGTTGCAATAATTTCTGCTGTTGTTGATCAATAGCCAGCGTGAGGATAAACCAGAACTCGGAGCCTTTACCCGGTTCGCTGTTGACACCAATAGTGCCATTCATAAGTTCAATCAGTTGCTTGGTAATAGTCAGTCCAAGACCAGTACCTCCTTGTTGCCGAGTAGAGGATTTATCAGCTTGTTCATAGGCTTCAAACAGATTTTCCAAGTCTTTTTCACTAATACCAATACCTGAGTCTATAACCGAAAATCGAATCGTTTGTTCTCGGTCATTGGTCTCAAGGCAGGTACAATTTAGAGTGATATTACCCTGGCTGGTGAATTTAAAGGCATTGCTCAACAAGTTATTGAGTACTTGTATCAAACGTTGTTGGTCGCCAATTAAAAATGTTGCCAGATTGCCATCGACCTTGATGGAAAACTTAATGGCAGGATGGTCATTAATGCCGAAAAAAATTGTGCCGAGCTGTGTCAGTACTTGGCTAATCGCAAAGCTTTCATTTTGAATGCGGAGTTTTCCTGCTTCAATTTTGGAAAAGTCAAGAATGTCATTGACGACATTTAATAGATTGTCTGCAGAGTTTAAAAGGATGTTGGCATTATTCTCTTCATTAGCGTTTTTTGCATTTTCTTTAATAATTTGTCCCATGCCAATAATGCCATTAATAGGAGTGCGCAATTCATGGCTCATATTGGCTAGAAACTGGCCTTTTAGGTCGGAAGATTCTTTTGCCGCATTGGCCTCGGCGATGGCTTCACTTTGTAATTGCTTCATGGTTTGGATGCGGTCAGCCAAGGCGATGGATAGCAAAAATAAATTAGCCATTAAGCCTATTCGGGTAAGTTCTACATACTCAGAGGCCGCATCGGTATCGTTGCCGATGACTATTGCCAAGGCGCCGAGTAGCGCCATGGATAAATAGCATAAAAAGGCGATTACGTAGATTTTTGATTGTGCTTGTCCGTTAATCCATGCCCTTATTCCAAGTATTAACAGTGCCGGATAAATGAAACTAACGGTGAGTGTTGAAGCATCTCTAATTAAACTTTGTTCCAAAGCAAGACCAAACAGCGATATAAATACTGCTATGGCAATGAGCAATAAAATGACTTTATCCAGTCGAGGTTGATAAATTCTGGATTGCAGAAACTCCCTGGAAAATAACATCAGGCCGATGATACCTGGCATATAGCTCCACCATAAAAATTTGCTCATTAATTCGGCAGAAAAAGAAAAGTGTTCCAGTACCTGAAAGCCAATCTCGTCATGTAAGGAAAAGAATATACCGGCAAAAATGACATAGCAGGCATAATTAAAATACGGCTTTTCCCTGGTATATATAAATAAAGATAGATTGTAGAGTGCTAATGCCAGTGCCATCCCCGTGGTCAAATAAGCGATGGCAAAATGCTTAATGATGTCTTGTTGATAGTCGTCGTTAGTCAGTAATTTGAAATGCTTTAACGTACTCGGATTAATTTGACCCGGCCAATAAATTAACAATGTTTCGTTGCTATTGGCTGCTAGCTCAAAGCTTACAGAGTAAGCATAGCGTTGCTGAGGTAGTCGAGTCATTTTTAGCGTGGTTGTAGTGTTGCCGCTGGATCGATATATTGCCAGTTTGCCAAGTTCAACACTTTCTCTGCCATATAAGGTGAGTGCTATGGTATCGGCACTAGTGTTTTGTAGTGGGATATGCAACCAAATGCCTGCAGGTTGATTATTTATGTATGCTCTATTTTCGAGGCTAAAGGGGTTGTTGAGAGTATTAAATGGTTTAAAGAGTGCTGGCTTAGTGAGTAATTCGGCAGGGCCTAATGGGGTATCTTCTTCAAATAGCCAGCCACTTTGCTGATAAACTTCTATAGCGTTTGATGATTGCAAGGGGAATGTTAAAACTTGCCCGTAACTTGGGCTAATAAATAGTATAAAAAACCAGCTCAAGAACCAAAGTCTAAGCAGGGCGGTTGGATGTATGACTATTATTTTTGGGGTACTGAATGTCATCGCTTACCAGAGGCCTCAATGCCCACTACATCTTATGCTACTGATTATCAGAAATATCGCCCTTTAGTTCCCACCTTTCTAATCTAGCAGAATGATACCTATTGAACAAAAGAATTGTCGCTAATGCTGTTTGGCGGGTGGGGCTTGGCCTGAGCTTTAGTTGTGTAAGCTACTATGGGTAAATGGCTTGTAAAATGCTTTGTTCGGTTTGTGGGCCGATTAGCGTTTTATGTAGCTGTTTCTGCGGGTTAATTATGATGGTGGTGGGTAACACACTTGGCCGTGGATAGTTTAATTCGGCTGCTGGATCGGAATGTAGAACAGTAAATTTAATACCTAGTTGACTGATTTTCTCCTGTAGAGCCTGGCCTTGACTGTTGTCATAATCAACCCCGAGCACAGTTAAACTGTTAGCCTTGGAGGTGGCGAGGTGATTTAATTCGGGTATTTCTTGAATACAGGGTTTGCACCAGCTAGCCCAATAATTTATGACTAACCAACCTTCAAAGTCTGAACTATTGATCGTGCTTTCATTGTGTTGATTGCAACTGCTAGTTAGTAAGCAAATTATAATGGCAAGGCTAAGATTAATTCTACGCATACTCGTTAGGTCGATTAGGGTGCTGTAGTTGCAGGGTTAGACGCTGAGGTGGTAAATAATTGGGTCAGCGAAATGGATAAATGTTGTTGCTGTTGTTGCTGGCTGTCATTCATTATTTTCAGGCAGGACTGAAACCATTGATCTGAATCGTTAAAAGCATCCTGTTGGGTATCGGTATGATGGCCTAGCAGGCAAGATAAATCCCACAATGTATAGTGATCGAGGTCTCGGCCCAGAATGAATTTTCCAGTTTCATCTGTGCGTATTAAACCTCCCTGAAACAGAAAGTTGCGTATACTCAGCCAGCGATCCGGTGAAATAGAGTAGTGATTAAACAGCCAGGGGGTTCGCATGAGATCATGTTCAGAAACCGTGTTGCCCTGTTGATGTTTGCGCCATAGTAACTCCAACACAGCTACACATAGAGTGAAGTCATTAAAACGTTCATTGGCTTCGCTTTTAAAACCGCCCAGTGCATAAACAAATTCAGCACCCGCCAGTACAATTATCCAGGATAAATAAATCCACAGTAAAAATAATGGCACAGTAGCAAAGGTGCCATAGATAGTTTGGTAGCTGGTATTCGAGACAATACCGGTAAACAGTTGTTTGGCGACTTCAAAAATCAAAGCACTGATTAAGCCACCAATAATGGCGTGTTTGATCGGCACGCGGCAATTGGGTACGGCGGTAAAAATCAAAGTGAACGCCGCAGAAATAAGTAGATAGGGCGTAAAGCGGAGAAGCTGCGGACCAATGCTGAGCATCTCTACTTGCTCTGCTATCACTTTAAGCGACAGCAAATAGGTACTTATGCCAATGGCCAGCCCGATAAAAATTGGGCCTAAGCTAAGAATTGCCCAGTACAATAAAAAGCTGGCAATACCGCTACGATTTTCCCGAGTTTTCCAAATGGCATTAAAGGTTTTTTCAATGTTTTTGAGCATGAGCACCGCGGTGATGCCAAGAAAAACAACGCCTACACCGGTGAGTTTGCGGGCTTGTTGGGAAAACTGTTCAAGATACTTTTCAATGCCTTGTCCAGTGGCAGGTACAAAATTGTCGAAAATAATCTGCTGGATTTGCAAGCCTACTTCCTGGAAGGCCGGGACTGCGGAGAGAATAGCGTACATGACAGTGGTTAAGGGTACTACCGCAAATAGCGTCATATACGTGAGAGCAGCAGCGCTATTATTACAGCCATCGGAGTGATAGCGGCGATAGACGTAGCGGATAAGATCGAGAGTGTCTTTTAGTAGCTTCTTCATGGGGTGGATCGTTGTTGCTCGTGTATAATGTTGCCCATTGTGTTGCTCCAGAGTATACACGAGCTGACCATTATTGACTCATCGTTAATACGAGTGTTGTTTTTATCTCCCTGCTGCTTATGCCGGGATTAATACCAGTGAGAAAATAGAAAGAGAGTTTTATGAGCCAAGTAACTATTTACCATAATCCCCGTTGTTCAAAATCCCGTCAAACTTTGCAATTACTGGAAGATAATGGTGTCACACCTGAAATTATCCTGTATTTAGAAACCCCTCCGGCAGCTGATGTTATTAACGACCTATTAAAAAAATTAGGTATTAGTGCGAGAGATTTACTGCGTAAAGGCGAGGATGCTTACAAAGAAAATGACCTAAAGGATGGGTCGCTTTCGGAACAGCAATTAGTAGCGGCGATGGTGAAATTTCCTAAATTGATAGAGCGGCCTATTGTGGTTAAAGGCAATAAAGCGGTATTGGGTCGTCCTCCTGAAAATGTATTGGCGTTGATCTAGTATGTCAGTCAGTCTAAACATTGTTATCACTGAGGAGAGCGAAAGATGAGTGCTCCTTATATATTGGTACTCTATTACAGCCGTCATGGTGCGGTGGCTGAGATGGCTAAGCAAGTTGCTCGCGGGGTTGAGCAAGTGAGTGGCATTGAAGCTCGAGTGCGTACTGTGCCAGCCGTATCGACAGTGTGTGAAGCCAGTGAAGACGATATTCCTGCTGACGGCCCTTTGTATTGCAGTATGGACGATTTGCAGCAGTGTGCAGGCTTGGTATTAGGCAGCCCCACCCGGTTTGGCAATATGGCCGCGCCGCTGAAATATTTTATCGATGGCAGTTCCAGCCTGTGGTTAAGCGGGGCGATGATTGATAAACCGGCTGCAGTATTCACCTCCACCGCCAGTTTGCACGGCGGTCAGGAATCGACATTGTTAACCATGCTGCTGCCGTTGTTACATCACGGTATGGTTGCGGTGGGATTGCCCTATAGCGAAGCGGCACTAATGAGTACCCGGAGTGGAGGCACTCCCTATGGCGCCAGTCACTTGGCCGGTCAGCAAGGTGAGCGCGTCCTGGATCAGGATGAGTCTACGCTGTGTCAGGCGCTGGGGAAGCGCGTTGCTGGGTTGGCGTTACAGTTAACGGTTGAGGTTAATCTATAAATGCAAAACAAATATACCGTATTAGCTCGACGAGCCCGCATCACAGTGTGGTTTTCTTATGTGGCCTTGTTGGTGGTATTTACGTTGGTCACGGTTGTTGCGCCCAGTTGTAATCGTGATCCAAATCCGGTTATCTGGTGTATTCATCTATTATTGTTGCTACCGTTTTTGCCTGCCATTATTAAACAGGATGTTCGCGGCCACGCGTGGTTAACTTTTGTATTATTAGGGTTCTTTATGGCGTCAGTGTCTACCGCGTTTGCCTGTACGTCGTGGCTAACCTTGTTGGAAGTATCGCTGATTAGTAGTTTATTTATTGCCGCCTTGCTTTTTATACGCTGGCGTTCCCGCGAATTAAAAGCGGATATAGCGGCCAGTGCTGTAGACTTTGAAGAGTCACAGAACGCTGATTAAATAGTATGAAGTCTTGTTGACATATAGTTTGGGTACCGGAGAGATAGAGTGGAAGAAAAACGACCTGGAATAATTCGACGTAGCTATAGCAGGCTGATGAAGTTTATCAGTGCATTGCGCCTATTGGTTATTAACCTCGTGTTCCTGATTATTGTCAGTATTGTGATCATTGCGCTCTCATCAACAGATATTCCATCGGTGCCGAAGAAAACGGCATTGCTGTTAAATATCCAGGGTAGTTTGGTAGATCAAAAAAACTATATAGACCCATTGACCCAATTGATTGGGCAGGCTGACCCTTCGCAGCAGGAAGTGTTAGTGCAGGATGTGATTGACGCGGTGAACTTTGCCCGGGACGATCAGCGAATTACTACGTTGGTGTTATCGCTGGACCAGATGCGCTATGGCGGCATTAGTAAAATGCAGGAAATTGCACCGGTATTACAGGCTTTTCGGGATAGCGGTAAAAAAATCATCGCGTTCGGTGATATCTACACCCAGGATCAGTACTGGTTGGCGGCGCAGGCTGACGAGGTCTATCTGCATCCTTTTGGCGGAGTGCTGATTGAGGGCTACGGTTTATATCGCAACTATTTTAAAAAGGCCCTGGATAAACTGGAAATTAATTACCATGTTTTTCGTGTTGGCGAGTTTAAATCTGCGATGGAACCGTATATGCGTGACGATATGTCGAATGAAGCCAAGCAGGCAAATCTGGTGTGGCTAGGTGATTTATGGCAGCAGTATACTAGCGGCATCACGCAGCGCCGGAATTTAGCGGCAACGGCAGTGGATGAATATATTAACGGTATCGATAAATTACTTGAGCAATATCATGGCGACACTGCATCGGTAGCAGTGGCTAGCGGCTTGGTCGACGGTGTTAAAAACCGCGATGAAGTGAATGCTTATTTAATTTCTCAGGTCGGCGCCGAGGATGAAGACGGTAACTATCAGGCGGTGGGTTTTAAAAAATACCTTTGGTTAAAACGATTGGAATCTTCACAGCCGGTCACTGAAAATAAAGTCGGGATTATTGTTGCGTCCGGTAATATTGTTGATGGCGACCAGCCCGCAGGTGTAGTCGGCGGTGATACGCTGTCCTTGCTGATTCGCGATGCGCGAATGGATAATTCAGTAAAAGCGCTAGTGCTGAGAATTAATAGCGGTGGCGGCAGTGCCTTTGCCTCGGAAATTATTCGCCGTGAACTGGAGTTGTTACGTGCCGAGGGTAAGCCGCTGGTGGTTTCTATGGGAAGTATGGCTGCGTCGGGTGGTTATTGGATTGCCGCTCAAGCGGATCAGATTTGGGCGACGCCTACTACATTGACAGGCTCTATCGGGATTTTTGGTGCGTTTCCAACGGTTGATAAAAGTTTGGCAAAACTGGGAATTAGCACTGATGGTGTTGGTACTACCAGTTTGGCAGGGCATTGCGGATTGATCGTCCGTTACAGCCATTGGCAGCAAAGGTGATTCAAAGTACCATTGAAAATGGCTATCGCCGTTTTTTGAAATTGGTAGCCGATGGCCGTGATATGAGTGTTGAGCAAGTTGCCGGTCTGGCTGAAGGGCGGGTGTGGTCTGGCGAAGATGCTCAGCAGTTAGGTCTGGTTGACCACCTCGGTGGTTTGCAACAAGCCGTCGAATCAGCAGCGGCATTGGCTAAATTGGAAAGCTATAAAAAGTATTTAATTCAAATTCCACTGACGCCTCAGGAGCAGTTTTTGAAAGAGCTTAGCGGAGAAGTGGCGTGGTATTTTCCCGCTTCAACAGCGGCTCGCTCTGGTATATTGGGCCAACTGCAGCAATGGTTAAAACCATTAAAATCCAATTTTGAATTTATCAGTCACATGAATGATCCGCAGGGAGTTTATTTGCATTGCGGGTTTTGTGCTGCGCTGTAATTTTAGTATCTGATAGGTTGATAGCACAACGCTGTGCTTTAGCTTTATCCTTTCAGTTTTGTCATGGGCTTAAATAAAAGGCTGTAACAGTGAAAGATGATTTAATCGAAAAAGAAATAGAGCAAGCTGCCGCAATTTATCAAATGATTGTGGAGTTTTTTGTCGCCTATAGTTTTCAAATTATCGGCGCTTTATTGATATTGTTAGTGGGTATCTTTGTTGCAAACAAAGTTAGTAACTGGGTGCTTGGATTGTTACGTAAAAGAGATTTTGATGTAACGCTAAGTAATTTTATTGCCTCGGCAGTGAAAATTGCCATTGTTGTTATGGTAGCCGTTATTGCCTTAGGTAAAGTCGGCATTAGTGTCACTCCTTTTCTGGCGGTTTTAGGTGCTTTGTCTTTAGGGGTCGGTTTGGCATTACAGGGTTTACTGTCAAATTATGGTGCGGGCTTAAATATTATTATTACCCGGCCTTTTGTAGTGGGAGATACCATCAGTGTTGAAGGTGTGGCAGGTCTGGTCGCCGAAGTGCATTTGGCGTTTACTATTTTAATTGATGAAGATGGCGTCCGAATAAGTATTCCGAATAAACATATTGTCGGTGAAATTATTCATAATTCCGCTGCCAGTACTTTAGCGGAAGTCACTATCGGAATTGCTTATCATGAAGATCCTGAGCGAGCGGTTAAGATTATTTATGACGCTATTACATCACTGGACATTAGTGCTGATAAGCCCCATCAGGTAGGTATTGAGAGTTTTGGTGATAGCAGTATCAATATCGGGATTCGGGCTTGGCTGCCTACCCAGCGTTATTATCAATCGCTCTATGCCATGAATCAGGCTGCTTTTACGGCACTGAAAACACAGGGTGTTACTATTCCATTCCCGCAGCGGGAAGTACGGATGTTGGGCGACAGTGGTAATGACTAAGGTTGTATTGGCTGAAAGGAGCGCGGGTTAGATGGTGAAATTATCCGTTGCTAGAAAGGCTTAGTAAATCGTACTTTTGTTTTTGCTTGCCATTACACTATAGTAGCTGTCGATAGGGCTCGGCTTTGCCGCCGATTGAATAATATGAATGGACGGATAGCGGTATTCGTAAACAGCTAAATGGATGCTAAATTCAGAAACCCCAGTGCTAACAGTCTATTGATCGTGGATGATCTGCGAGACTCGCAGATGATTCTCAAACGTATGCTGAACGCGCTCGGCTATGAAAAAATTGAAATAGTGGACTCCGCCGAGGCTGCATTGAAGCTACCTCAGTTTGATGATGGCGAAGGTTTTGACATTATTCTCTCTGATTACAATATGGGTGAGAGAATGAATGGTCAGCAGTTTTTGGAGGAGTTATACGCTCGCGACCTGATCGGGCGCCAGACCTTATTTCTGATGGCCACCGCTGAAACTTCCCGAGAAATGGTGTTGGGCGCACTGGAGTGCCGCCCCGATGATTATATTGCCAAGCCTTTTAACCAGGTCACCATAGAAAAAAAACTCAACCGCTTACTGAAAGAGAAGTCGCTGTTAAAGCCTGTGCTTGAGGCCGACGCCAAGGGTCAGCGAGAGCAGGCCGCCAGCCAATGCAAGGCCATTATCGACGGACAGGAATCGCCTAGTATCAAGCTGCTACGATTTTACGCCGATCTGCTTTTGAGTTATGGGGAGCTAGAGAAGGCGCATGGTGCCTATGACCGTTGTATGCCTTCTAACCCACCGGACTGGGCCCGCTATGGAATGGCGCAGGCACTGCATGGTTTGGGTCAGGAAGAACAGGCTGTGGAGATTTTGGAGTCGTTGGTGGATACCGCCACTACCGAAATGCAGGTCTACGATTTGTTAGCGGATATCCAGCTGAAACGACTGGCGCCAAGCCTGGCCCAGAAAGCACTGGAGCAGGGAGTTAGCTTGTCGCCCAATACCTATGCCCGGCAAAAGGTTTATTCCCAGTTGTGCCTGGATAATGGTGATACCGACAAAGCTGTACGTGCTTGTAAGCATGTTATCAAGCTGGGCCGATTTACCAGCAGAGCCAGTCAGGTCAGTATGGTGGAGTTGGCTCAGGCACAGATGGTCCACGCCCAGCAGCTAAATCGGCCGGAAGATAAGCGCAAAATAGTGGCTGAGGCAAATCGTCACCTTAAATCAGCACTTGAAGGGGATAATGTCGATGACTGGGTCCGTGTCAGCCAGTTCATTGGCCAAGCTATTGAGGCCAGAGAAAATGATCAGCGGCCGCAAGCGGATGAGTGCATAGACAAAGCCCGGCAGCTTATCAATGCCACGGTGAATTATCAGGAAGAAAACTTCACCATCACCCTCGGTTGCATCAAGGGCTTGTTGCAACTGAATGAAGTAAAAACCGCCAACCAGATTATTCGCAAACTGGGGGTGGTTTATGAAAATCAGGAAGCAGCAATTAACCGTATTGATAGGGTGTCATCCGAGCCCATCTCCGCCCAAGGGCGCGCCAGGTTGGCAAAGATCAACTCGGAAGGCGCAGCCCTGTACAAGTCTCGGGACTATAAAGGGTCGATGAAGATCTTCAATCAGGGGATTGAAGTTTTTCCCAATTGTTTGGAGTTCCACCTTAACTACGTGATGTCTGCTCTTGGGCATTTCGGTGAATATCCAGATGATATGGAAATTAAGGATATCTGCCGTCAGCGTCTTGATTTTGTTTCCAGTATCGATAGTGAGCGACATCACGCGGAGCGCGTGACTAAAATGCGCGGTCGGTTGAATTAGTCCATAACCGGTTCAGCTTCAGGGCTTTTTAAGGGGGTTGAAAGCAACAAGTATGGTTTAGTCTGACTTTGGTATCTATAAAAGTCAGACTAGTTTTGAATTGCTAGAATTGATAGCTAGGCTTCATTGTCGTGGTGGTGATCTTTATGCTTGTCTTTTTTGTGGTCACGCTTTTTTTCCATACGCTTGAATTTCTCCAGTTGTTCCGGTGTTAGCACCACTGACATTTTTTCTACTGTTGCTGCGTGTAAAGCTTCCATCGCTTTGCGGATCTCTTTGCGTTCTGCTTGCTGTTCATCCATGATGGATTTGACTTCCACTACCTGCTGTTCAGTGAGATCCAATTTCTTGGTTAATTTATGCAGCATCTTATCCTGACGATCGCCGGCAAGACCAGTAATGCTAAATAAGCTTAGTGCTAAACAAATGATAAGCGTTCTCATGATAATTCCTCTTGGTTGTAACGGCTTTGTTAGCCAGTGATATAACTATAACCAAACATTGTGCAAAAATTGTGGATGAAAGGTGCATTAAATAGGGCTTGATGACTTTTTTAGCAGGTCAAATTTGTAACCAGCACCGTACACCGAGTGGACAAATTCATAGTGAGGGAATTGCAGGTGGAGTTTTTTACGTAGCTTTTTGATATGGCTGTCGATAGTACGATCACTGACAATACGATGATCACTATAAATATTATCCATCAATTGATTGCGTGAGAAGATTTTCCCTGGTGTGTTGTAGAGCAATTTTAATAATTGAAATTCTACCTGGGTAAATTCAATGGTGTGTTGTTGAAAGCGAGCGATAACACGATCTGGATCGAGGCTGAATTCTGCGTTTGCCAGCTGCGTTGAGGGTTGGCTGCGGCGTAATATAGCTTTAACTCTGGCGACGACTTCTCGGGGACTAAAAGGTTTGCAGATATAATCATCAGCGCCAAGTTCTAGTCCGAGTAAACGATCAATTTCGTCTACTTTGGCAGTGATTATTAAGATAGGGGTATTGGAAAAGGCTCTGATTTCTTTGCATAGAGTTAGGCCATCTTTTCCTGGTAGCATTAGATCAAGCAAGATGGTGTCGGCTTGATGTTGTGTCAGCCAGTCAATAACTTTGTCACCGTGGTCGATAATGTGAGTATTAAAACCGGCTTGCATTAAATAATCCTGCATCAATGTCGCCAGTTTTCGTTCATCTTCAACAATGAGAATTTTCCCAGTGGTCGTTTCGTTCTTAGTCATCTTCCGAACGCTCCGGCTCAATAGGTAGCTGTACTGTGATTTTTAAACCGCCAAGCTCAGAGTGTTCAGCCCTGATTGTGCCGTCATGGGCGGCAACAATTTGTTGGCAAATCGCTAGACCTAGTCCAGAGCCACCGGTATCCCGGTTGCGGGAGCTTTCAACGCGGTAAAGGTGATCAAATAATTGTTGCAATGCGTCATCGGGCACTCCGGGCGCGGAGTCTTCAATAATGATGAAGTAAAAATCTTTATCGCTGTTAAGCGTAATATTAACCACGCCTTGTTCAGGGTCAGTATATTTCTGGCTGTTGGCTAATAAGTTATTGAGCAATTGTTGCAAGCGGTCGCTATCGGCCCAGACAGGTGCCTTGGTTATTGCTGTTTGCAGGGTCAATTGCAGCCCTTGATGACTAAACAGTGCTTGCTGGGAATTCACGGTCAATTGCAGTAATTCGGCAAGATCGACAGAGGTTTTCTGGTAGCGCAGACTGCCTAAATCAGCATTGCTCAGTTGGTATAGGTCATCCACCAGTTTGGCCAGGTGCAGTACCTCTTGTTGGGCAGATTGAATATTCTGGATACTGACGGGGCGCACGCCGTCCAGCATAGCTTCCAGTTCGCCGCGCAGTATAGCGAGTGGTGTGCGCAACTCATGTGAGGTGTTAGCCAGCCAGCGTTTACGATTGCTCTCCGTGGCTTGTAAGGTATTGGCAAGCTGTTTGAAGTCTCTTGCCAGTTCCCCTAGTTCGTCTTTACGCTGGGTATCAAGCGTTAATTGATAACGGCCCTGAGTTAAGTCCAGTGCCCCAGCGGCTAGTTTTTTAATCGGCCTCACAAAGTGGCGGCTTAGGGGTAGTGCAATCATAATCGACACTAACAGTACCGCAATGCTGATAACGAGCAGTGCTTGGGTTTGTTTTTCAATAAATCGTAATTCAAAGCCGTCGGTGATGTGTCGGCGCTGCGGTAGTATTAGCCAGCCGACAGTTTGGCCGGAGGATTGAATAGCTATGCGGGTGGTTTTATGCTCGGTAACTTCATTTCCAGCGACTAATTGCTGGTTGCTATCAAGTAGTGCAATGCCGCGTCGAGGTTTTTGATCGGGGTCGGGCGGCGGGAAAAAATGGCGTAGCTTTTTGTCACGCAGGATTGGCAAAAAAGCGTGCCTTAGTAGCTTGGGGTTATCGCGAACGGTTTGCCAGTCACCTTGTTGTTGATAGAGCTTGGCCAGAGAATTGACTGCGGGTTGCAGCTCCTCAATCATTTGAGTATTGACGTATTCCAGCATGCCCCGGTCTATGCTGCGCTGAAAAAACGCGAACATAATAACCACCACTAAGCAGCTGCTAAGTACCAGTACCAGTAATAATTTATTGTGAATACGCAAGAATAAAACCCGCTTCGAGCCTAGGCTGAGTAAGTACAGCTTTGAATCCTATCCTCCTATCCTAAGCCAGTACAATAGTTTCCAGGTATTTCCACAATGTTTACACATTGTTACAGCTATAGTGTGGTGAAAAAGTTGGATAAATATTATAGTTTTAGTGGATGTTAGTCCTGCTGGCGCCAGGCTTCAAAGCCGCCATCCATACTATAGACTTCGGCAAAACCTTGCTCGAATAAAAATTGCGCTGCGTTTTGGCTGCTATTGCCGTGGTAACAATAGACCAGTACGGGGGTCGATTTTTCAGTGCTGGCAATAAACTGATTAACGCTGCTATTGTCGAGCAAAATAGCCTGGTCGATATGGCCGTTGTGATAGGACTGGCCATCACGCACATCAACAATAGCAATGTCGCCTTGTGCGATAAGTTGCTTTGCCTGAGTGGTAGATATGCGTTGAAAATTACCCATGGTGTTTCCTGTAAAGTGGAGCCTGTGTGCGTTGGTGCCACTATACGTTACTGATATGATGTGGCCAACCTGAAATTATTGAGTGGTAATATCCACAGCATCTAAAACTACAACCACGGTATAACTTTGAGCGTGACAAAATCAAAAAAACGGTTAGTAAAGGCCAGTGGTCGCCGTGGAGCTAGCAGTCGCTGGGTATTTCGCCTGTTGATACTGGTCGCGTTAACAGGCGTTATCAGTGGCTGCGAAACAGCTGCCTATTATTCGCAGGCAGCGCAGGGACAGTGGTCAATTTGGTGGCAGCGTCAAAAAGTTAATGAACTGTTGCATGCGGATGACACCAGCCCTCAATTAAAGCAGCAACTGTTACAAGTTCAGCAGTATCGTCAGTTTGCTTCCGAGCAATTAGGCTTACCTGATAATAATAGTTATCGTTACTACGCGGACACCGAGCGGGACTATGTCGTTTGGAATGTGTTTGCCGCCAGTCCTTTTTCCATCGAGCCTTTGCAGTGGTGTTTTCCTATCGCCGGTTGTGTGAGCTACCGTGGATATTTTTCTGAGCAGAAAGCGCTTGATTACGCGCAACAATTACAACAGCAAGGTTATGAAACTTATGTGGGTGGTGTGTCGGCATATTCCACCTTGGGTTGGTTTGACGATCCCCTACTAAATACGTTTATCTACCGCAAACCGTTGCGTTTGGCGGGATTAATTTTTCATGAGCTGGCTCATCAGCAGGTTTATGTAGGAGGCGATACGGTTTTTAATGAAAGTTTTGCTACCGCAGTTGAATTGGCAGGTATTGAACGTTGGGTACAACAGCAGCGGTTGGACCCGCTACAGGTAGCCAGTTACCAGCAGCAGCGGTTAATGCAGGCCGATTTTGTTGAGATGCTATTAGCTTTTCGGCAACAGCTAGAGCAGTTATATGCTGAGCCAGTCAGTGAGCAGCAAAAACAACAACGTAAGCAGCAGCTGTTCAGCGAGAGCTTGCCAATCCGCTACCAGCACTTTAAGCAGCGCTGGCATCACACTACCGCCTTTGATAGCTGGATGCAGCAGCCGGTGAATAATGCACGACTAGTCACGGTGGCTAGTTATCATCAATGGGTACCGGCATTTCAGCAGTTATTACTTGAGCAGGGTAGCGAGATGGGCCTTTTTTATCAGCAGGTGGCGCTGCTGGCTCGCCTGGAAAAAAAACAGCGGCAAGCACAGTTGCTGGTGCTACAAAATCGACGTCATAGTCTATCCCCGTGATAGTTATTAGTGTGAGAGTTAGTCAGCTGAAGCTAGAGGTACTTGGTTCATGTTCTGCTACACTTTAGGCTTAGTGGGTGGTTACATTCCAAGGCTAAGCAATGACAAGAATAATGACTAATTCGGGATTGGCAATTGAAGCAATTTGAAGATTTGAAATTAATGCCGGGGGCATCAGTACAATTGGTTGTAGTCGGTAACGATCAACAAAATTATAGTCTTGATACGGTTTATATTGGTTCCTTGGCCTTGCATTCTTTGCTGGTGGCAATGCCCTCTCCTCACCTGGAAGTGCAATGGCGTAGCGGCATGCGTTTGGCAATGACAGTGATCATGCCCACCGGGGTGGCGACGTTAAGTAGCCGCATAGATGCGATAGGTGAGCGCCCCTATAGTTATATTCATTTGTCTTATCCACAAGAGGTGGTTTTTCGCGAAGTCCGCGGTGCGGCTAGAGTTAAAGTTGAATTGCCAGCTAAAGTGGCTAAAGTCGATGAGGGTGATGACAGTTCAGGCTTTCAGTCCCGGGTGTTGGATATAAGTGTGTCAGGTTTGAAGTTGGCTACGGATACCAATATTGGCCGTGTCGGTGATGAATTGACGATCCATATCACCATGTATTTTGCTGGAATCGAGCGCGAGTTAAGTTTGCCAGCGGTGATCCGGGCGCGTTTGGCTAATGCAAATAATGAAGATCAAACCTATGCCAATGTTTATGGTGTACAGTTTTTACCTTTGCCGGATGAGCAGCGTATTTTATTACATGCTTTTGTCCTTAATGGCTTGCAAGCGGGTAGCTGTGCAACCGTATAACTAGAGAGTGAATAGTGTGTTTGAGTTAAAATCACGACCGCGTAGCTTTGCTTATGCCTTTTCAGGATTGTCGGCGCTAGTGCGAACTCAGGCCAATGCTCGTATTCATATTGTCGCCACTGTTGTGGTGTTAGCCTTGGCATATTATTTACATCTACAACGTTGGGAATGGGTGGCAATAGTATTTGCTATCGCTGGAGTGTGGACTACAGAAGCGCTGAATACTGCGGTAGAAGCGTTAGCTGACGCTTGTCATCCTGAAAAGCACCCATTAATCAAGTTGGCAAAAGATGTTGCCGCGGCAGCAGTGTTGATATTTTCTTTAGCGGCAATGGTAGTGGCGGTGATAGTTTTTTATCCCTATCTATTCGGACTGCAGAGTTAATTTTATCGTTATTGTGTTGAAAGTTAGTTTTTTATTTTAGGGTTAAAAGTGATTATGCGTTTTAAAGAGCTTGATTTGTCCGTTGGCAAAAAAATGACCATGCGTATGGTTGGCTTGGATTATAAAAACATAAAATCGATGTGCAGTTGCTCGGTTTTAATGAAGGAAAAAATTTGTTGGTTACGGTGTTGTCGAAACCAGGGCAAGTTTTATTGCAGGCGGGTCAGGCGGTCAGTCTAGAGGCGCCTATGGCTAAAGGAAGTGTGCAATTTGAAACGGCTATTGAGCATATTCATGAGTCGCCCTTTTTATATTTGGTGTTGGATTATCCGTTAGGAGTTAATTTTTCCCGGTTGCGTCAACACGAGCGTATTCCGGTCGATACCCCGGTTGAGCTGACCGGACATACTGCATTGGGTATGAATACCAGCTCGATTAATGGTTTTATGCTGGATGTGAGTGTCACTGGAGCCAAAATTGTATTGGAAAAAGAAATTACCAGCATGGTTACAACGATGACAGTGGGGGTGATGCTATCAGCACAGGGGTTGGAGCGGGATATGGAATTAACCGCTGAACTGCGTAATAAAACTGAGCCCTCAGAGGCTTATCCTGAATGCGGTTTTGCCTACGGTATCGAATTTATTAATCAAGATGAAATCAATGCTTTGTTTTTGCATGCGTTTTGTTTGCAGGAAGTCATCCGTGGCAGGGCGCTATTAGTCAAAGCCTAATAGTCTATTAGACGTTGACTGTTATTTTTTATGTTGCTTGCGCGAGTTTCTTGCCCGTTAAATTATCATAAAACTTTGCTATATCATCCAACACCATATACAGGCAGGGCACTAGCAACAGGGTAATCACAGTAGAAAAAATGATACCGAAGCCCAAAGACACCGCCATGGGTAATACCTGTTTAGCTTGTAAGCTAGTCTCCATTAGCATCGGCAGTAACCCGGAAAAGGTAGTGAGCGAGGTAATCAATATTGCCCGAAATCGTTTGGCTCCGGAATTCACTATCGCTTCAAACTTGTCAGTGCCGTCAGCAGTGCTCTTATTAACAAAATCAACCATTATTAAACTGTCGTTTACTACTACGCCCGATAGTGCAATAACACCAAAGAAGGACATCATGTCGAATGGAATGCCGATAAAAATATGGCCGATAATAGCGCCAATAATGCCAAAAGGAATAACACCCATAATAATGATAGGTTGCAGATACGATTTTAACGGTATTGCCAGTAAAGCGTAGATACCAAATAATGCTATGAAAAACCCATTAAACATACTACCTAAAAGTTTTGCTGCCTCTTCACTTTCACCGTCTAATTTATAACTCAAGCCGGGGTAGCGGTTTTTAGCTTGGGGCATAAAGTTTTGCACAATATCCTCTGTGATCGCAGAAGGTTCGCTGAGGGCTTTATTAAGCTGTGAGGTGACTTTGATCGCCCGCTCGCTGTTGATGCGTGTGGTTTTGTTATAGCCAGGTGCAACGGTAATTTCGGCAACTGAGGTGAAGGGTAGTTCGTCACCACTGGGTGTGCGGATATACATGTTTTCCAAATTGGCCACAGTATCCCGATCTTCTTGTGGATAGCGCACCATCACCTTAATTTCATTAATTCCTCGCTGTAATCGCTGTGCTTCGGCGCCGTAAAACGCATGTCGAACCTGTGTGCCTAAATCTTCCAGCGTGATTCCCAACGCTTCGGCACCTGGTTTTATTGATAATTTTATTTCATCCTGCACGGCGCTGGCGCTGCTGCGTATATCATAAGTGCCTTCATAGGTAGCGAGTTGTTGTTCCAGCTCCTCGGCAATAATTTTTAATTGCTCAAGGTCGCTGCCAATTAATTTAAATCCCAAAGCAGGGCCGCCCATATCTTCCATATTACTGATGGACAGTACTTTAGCACCGGGAATATCGCCGACCTTTTCCCGCCAGCGTTTTGCTATCTCATTGCTGTCTATGCTGCGTACTTCTGATTTGGTCAGCTCCATCATCGAACTGGTGAAACGGCCGTCGCGGCCCCATGAAAAAATATGATTCACCAGTCCAATGTCAGTATTGTTTTCCGCCTTATACTCAGCATCTATTTCATACAGCGAATTGCTGATGTGCTTGTGAGCTGCCAGCGTTTGGTGATCCGGTGTACCTTCAACCATTTCCAGGTCGGTGCGTAAAAAATCCCCGGGGATGGCGGGCATTAATACATAGCGGACGACGCCGCCAGTCACCAGACCCGCGACCAATATCAACATGGAAACAAAAATTGCCATAGTGGTGTAACGGTTGCGTATACACTTCATCAAAAAAGGCATGTATTTTTTTTCAATAAAATAATTTAGTTTGCGATTATTATTCTCTGGAATAGCATTGAGTTTATTCCATGTTTTTCCTTGCAGGGGACGGCTGTGGGCAAGGTGAGCGGGTAAAATCCATTTAGACTCAATGAGGGAAAATATCAAGCAAAGAATTACCACCCAGCCAAGTGCTGCAGGAAATGGGGCTAAAATTCCTTCAGTAAATATGGTAGGCATAAAAGCGACAATTGTAGTCAGCACGCCAAAGGTGGCTGGGGTGGCTACCCGCTTTACGCCTTCAATAACATTATTGACGCTGTGACCTTTTTCTTCTGTAGCACGATACGCGCTTTCGCCAATGATGATGGCATCATCAACGACGATGCCAAGAATCAGTAAAAATCCAAACAGGCTGATCATATTTAATGTTACATCGATAAATTCTAGCGGCATCAGGATAAAGGTACCGAGGAAACAAACGGGCAAGCCTGCCATTACCCAAAAGGCTAGTTTTATATCCAGAAAAAGAGCAAGTACTAAGAAAACCAGAAAGGCACCCAGCACCAGATTTTTTAGCATCATCCCCAGACGCCCTTCAAGATAATAGGTGATGTCGGCCCAGTACTCGATATGAAGGCCGGGAGGGAGAGTTTTTTGTTTTGCTTTGACATAAGCCTTTGCGGCACGCGAGACTTCAAGAGCATCTTGATCGCCGACTGCGTATACGGTGAGGTTTATACTGAATTGATTATCGAACATGGCGAAACCCTGGGCCTCGACAAAACCATCGTTAATGGTGGCGATGTCACCCAGCGTTAAGCGGGTACCGTCCGGGTAGGTGATTAAAACAACTTGTTCAAAATCATATTGCTGATAGGCCTGGCCAGTAGTTCGCAGCATGATTTCGCCAGTGCTGGTTTTAACTGCACCGCCGGGTAAATCCAAAGATGAGCGGCGGATGGTCTGGGCAATTTGCGCCAGAGTTAAATTGTATTTACGCAAAGTGATTTCGGGGACTTCGATGGTGATTTCATAGTCTCGTGCACCAAAAATATCGATGTAGGCAATATTCGGGTCGGACAGTAATTCGTTTTTTACCGATTCGGCAAAATTTTTCAGCCCTTTTTCATCCATATTGCCATACACCTGCAAGTTAATCGCATGGCTTTTAAAACGCAGGTGTTTGATGATGGGTTTCTCTGCTTGCTCAGGGAAACTGCTGATAGCGTCGACAGCAGATTTTACTTCGTCCAGTACCGTCAGTACGTCATAGTCTTCATAAACCGTAATAGCTAGGTTGGCTATAGACTCTTGCGAAGTGGCTTCGACCTTTTTGATAGATTCGATATCTTTTAATGCTTCTTCAATTCTAAAGACAATACCTTGTTCTACCTCTTCCGGTGCGGCGCCGGGATATATCATGTTGATGGTAATAATGTTGGTTTCGATTTTGGGATCAAGGGTTTTTTGAACATTGAATGCAGCTGTTGCGCCTACTGCAAAAATAACGATCATTAACAGGTTGGCCGCCACCGGGTTTTTTGCAAACCAGGCAATAATACCTTTGTGCTCGACAGTGTTTGCTGTGACTTCGTCGTTAGTGCTCATGCTGCTTGATCCTTATGTGCTGTTTTAGGATCTAAAGGTTGAGCTTGATCTGGTGCTGGCGCTATTTCTAAACCGTTCTCCTGATTGGCAGGAACGTCTTCAGGAATTGGAGGAATGCTGGGTTGGTGGTCAGTAGGAGTGGTTTCAGCAATACGAACCTGAGTCCCGGGCACTGCGGCACTAATTGTTGAAAGGCAAACCAACTCGCCTTCATCCAGACCGCTAGTAATATAAATATTTGATCCTTCGGTGCGCAGCACGCTCACTTGACGATTTTGCAGGCGCTGCTGTTGATCAATCACCCATAGTTGGTTACCTGCACGTAAAATGTGTCGAGGCAGTGCGATTAAATCATTGATCACTCGGCCTTCGATGTTGACGTCAACAAAGGTGCCGATGCGCAGTGCTTGTGCTCTTGGTTGTTGTAAACCATAGGGGTCTTCTATTTCAGCAACGGCAAATAACACCCGGCTGCGTTCATCAAAAATACCTTCGGTGCGCACAATGTTACCCTGCCAGTGGTGGCGACTACCGCCAATGTCTGCAGTTAAATCTACCTTGGGTTGTAAGGTGTTTTCTGGATCAGAAATCGATGGCAGCTCTAAATAGTTTAATTTACTTTCCGGTAGAGCCAGTCGTAATTCCGCGACATCGATAGCAAATGTTTCTGCAACTGTAGTGCCGACATTGATGTATTGACCAATATCAACCATTTTGCTTTTTATTAAACCGGTGTACGGCGCACGGATAGTCGTGCGGTCAAGTTGGTCTCTGGCAGTATCTAAATCGGCTAATGCCGAAGCCAGTTTCGCTTCTGCATCTTCCAGCTGCGGTTTACGCAATGCCAAATCAGTTGCTGCCTGGCTGCGTTTAACGGAGCTTTTATATTTCATCCAGTCCTGATAGGCGACTTCGGCAATCCCTTGTTCTGAGGCGAGATTTGAACGGGCGCTAGCAACAGCGGCTTCAGCCCGTTTTAAATCGGCCTTGTAGTCGCGTTGATCGATACGTAGCAACATATCGCCTTCATTAAAAAAACCGCCGCTTTTAAATGCTTCACTAACTTTAATCACTCGTCCGGACACTTCAGCCACTAACGTAGTTTGTGTGCGCGGCGTCACCGCACCCTGTGCCCGGACTGAGATACGGATATCCTGTTTTACTGTTTTGGCAGCATTGACTAATAAGGGTTGGATGTTTATCTCAGCGTGTTTAGGAGCGGGACGGCTGAGATAAAAGCCAAAGGCGATTAAGCTCGCAATCACAATAATCAAAATAGGGCGTAAAGCTTGTCCGTAATGGGCGGGCACTTTTGTTTCCTTTGCTAGTGGAGAGGGTTTAACTTTCTTAGATGCTAGATGCTAGATGCTAGATGCTAGATGCTAGATGCTAGATGCTGGCTTAGCCGAAAAGTTCTACAGCATACTGGGCAATTTTATAGCATAGCGCTGTAATGACGACATTAACGGCGGATTAATTATCAATGTTGTGCTTATTCTTTAATGTTTTTTACTTGTAAGATTAGCGGACTAATGAGGCGGATGTCTTATTTGCCTGAGCTTTAATCACTGTTGAAGTAGATTAAAGCCCATGCACAAAATGTTAACCGCGTTTTTCTATAAGGAATTTCTTATGCGTAATGTGAGTAGTGAAACTAGCAGTCAATATTTGAACCTGGAGCACGGCCGTGTGCGCTACTACGATGCAGGGGCTGGCCCAGTGCTACTGTTGTTACACGGCTCCGGCCCAGGTGTCACTGGTTGGGCAAATTATCAGGGCAATCTGGATTTCTTTGCTCGTCATTTTCGCTGTTTGATAGTTGATTTTCCCGGCTATGGAGAAAGTGACCCACTGGAAGGACCGCCGATTGAAGCTTGTATCAAGCAGGTGATGGCAGTGCTGGAAAAATTATCGATTGAGCGTGCCCATATCATCGGAAATTCATTGGGAGGCATTGTCGCTTCGCATATTGCGGCACGCTTTCCGGAAAAAGTGCATCGTTTAGTGAGTATCGGTGGTGTTGGCTTGAATATTTTTTCAGCGTTTCCAGGTGAAGGTTTAAATTTATTAACGGCCTTTGCAGAAGATCCTACCCGCGAGCGGATAGAGCAGTGGCTGCGTTCAATGGTCTATGATCAGGCATTGGTTACAGATGCGCTAATTGATCAGCGTTATCAGCAAGCGACGGATCCGATGACGTTGGCGACCACCCGTAAAATATACTCCCGTGAAGCGATAGGCGAAATTGCCTCTTTTCGGCGATCGCCTGCGGGTATAGAGTCCTATGCTTATTTGGCCGCTATCCAGGCGCCGACCCTCATCGTGTGGGGCCGGGATGATCGCGTCAGCCCGATGGATATTGCGTTGTTGCCGATGAGAATAATCCCTAATTGTGAGCTACATATATTTCCTGATTGTGGCCACTGGGCAATGATTGAATGCAAGCAGTCATTTGAAAGGGTGGTAAGTGCTTTTTTATTGTCGGAACCCCAGTAGATTATCAAGCCTAGCCTTTTTAGGTGTGGTTAACCCTGGGCAGGTTGAGTAATTTGGGCGTATAAGAAAAAACAGCGTAATACATTAATAAGAGGTTCAGTTATGTTGCTACAAGATAAAGTGGTTATTGTGTCCGGTATTGGACCGGGGCTGGGTATTGAGTTGGCGGTACAAGCTGCCGCTCAAGGCGCCAAATTAGTGGTGGCGGCACGCACCGCGTCAAAGTTGGACGATGCTGAAAAGGCGGTTGCCGCATTGGGTTTGAATACTGAACTGATAAAGGTTCCCACTGATATTAGTGATCGCGAGCAGTGTAAAAATCTGGTGTCGCAGGCAGTTGCCAAATATGGTCGCGTCGATGCGTTAATTAATAGCGCCTATAACCCGGGTAGTTTTGAGCCCATTGAAAGAGCCAATCTGGATGGTTGGCGAGCGGCATTGGATGTCAATTTATTTGGCACCATGAATTTAACATTGGAAGCCATCCCGCAAATGAAAGAACAGGGTGGGGGTGCCATTGTTATGGTGAATACCATGGTGACGCGACAGCCTTTGGCGACACAAGGCGGCTATGGTGCCTCCAAGGCCGCCTTAAGTAGTGCCACAGCACATTTAGCTACGGAATTGGGTCAGTATAATATCCGCGTTAACTCCACTTATATGGGCTGGATGTGGGGCCCTCCGGTAGAAGGCTATTTCGATATGATGGCTAAACATACTGGCGCCGATAAGCAGGCGATGATTGCCGATGTGGAGAAAAATATTCCGCTAGGCAAAATTCCCGATGACGCTGACTGCGCTAAAGCGGTTATCTTTTTGGCATCGGATTATGCCTGTGCGATTACCGGTGCGCAGTTGGATGTGAATGGTGGCGAACATATGCCCCATTAATTGCTGGTGCAGTATCCCTGTCTGGCGCTGAAGCAGCTTAGCTGACTCTTTATGCGCGCTTCTATAAGGTACATAAAGAGTCGGAAAGCACCGTTAACGTTTCAGCACTGAGAAGACTGTCTATCGTCACTCTTCTTTAGAGGCAGCCATTTAAATGCAGCTGCATAGATAAACGTCTGATTATTATTTGCTAAAGGGTTGGCCGATCGCTGCCGACTCTGGCCCTTCAAAACGCATTGCCGTCTGGGCGATGGAAATACTAAATAATGGCTTTTTGGGTAATCCCAGTGCGCGCAGTTCTTTTGCCAAAGGGTGCGTTTCTCCAATTTCCGGCATCTCGCCACCGAGAGAAAAAGTAACCCCGCTGCCGGAGTTGCTGCCGTAGGTTTTCCAGGCTTTACCTTCGCGAATCGCCAGCGATGGTGCCCGCATCTCTTTGGAGGCACCAGTGCCACCGGCTTTAGCTGCGAGTGCATAGACCAGCTCGCCTTCATCGATAAAGCGGCCTGTTGCGCGTTTCGCTTCAAACTCAATATCCACACGTGATACCCATTTGGGAAAGCCCCAAATATAACGGCCCGCATGGGTGGTATATTCCTGATCGACGGGCATCCGGTAGACAAAGTTACCCAAGGTTCCTGCTCCCATTTGTTTGAGTGTGCCGAAGAAGGGAAAAGGCTTTTTCTGGCCGGGAGTCAGCACCGGAAAAATAATCGCGCCTTCGTTATAGTCCCCCAGATCATTCTTGCGGTAATCGACAAAGAGCAATTGCAGGATGGCCTTGCCCGGGAACAATTCCACCACTTGAAAGCCGCTATCAGCGATCATTGACTGAGCGACTTTGGCATCGACTAAAAAAGCATTCATTAGCATGGAGGCCTCAGCGACCACCACCGGAAAATCAACCGCTTGTCCATCAATCAGGTAGTTATGGTCATCTATCTTTTTACAGACGTCTGCAGTAAAGCGCTCGCGCGCAACGCCGTCCACCTCACTGGCAATAGCGGGTTCATCAAATACAGCACCAGTTACTTTCATAGAGTTAGCCTGAGTAGCAATTAAAGGATTTGCTTTATAGCGCAAGCAACGCGGTCTGTGTCATTAGTTAAACGAATGGTAATTTGTCAGCTCCCTGCTAGCCCACTTTCTTCACGTTGGCATCCTTCTTGCTGATTACCTTGTAACAGCGCTTTTTGGGTTCAAATAGGCCGATATAGTGCTAAAAGCGGCAAGGCTTTTCCCATGCTTGCCGGATGGTTACTAGCAACAAGCTCGAATGAGTGGAGAACAGAATGGATAAAGCGATTTATGTAGCGATGACCGCGGGCCAGCAGATTATGGCCAATCAGGCGATTCACGCTAATAACCTTGCTAATGCCAATACCACCGGTTTTCAGGCTGATTTTGCCCAGGCTAGGGCAATGGGCGTCTATTACGGTGATGGTTACAGTACCCGTGCTTATAGCATGACCGAAACACCTGGTACCGATTACAACCGTGGCTCGTTAAACCAGACGGGCCGGGATTTGGACTTGGCCGTCGAAGGCGATGGTTGGATAGCAGTATTGGCCCCAGATGGTAGCGAGGCATTTACTCGTGCCGGGGATTTAAAACTGGACCCAGTGGCCAGTTGCTGACCGGCAACAACTTGCCGGTATTGGGTAATGGTGGCCCGATTGCGTTGCCTCCTTCAGACAAAGTGACGCTGGGAGCTGATGGCACGATCACTATTCAGCCTTCAGGCCAGCCGGCGGATGTGCTGTCTACAGTGGACCGGATTAAGTTGGTGAAACCTGATTATCAGGACCTGGTGAAGGGTGTGGATGGTTTGGTACGTCGCAAAGACGGCGAAGAACAAGTGCCGGATGCCAGTATTCGTTTACAGTCCGGTTTTTTGGAAAACAGCAACACCAATCCGGTTGATGAGCTCACCACGATCATGGCCCTGGCGCGTCAATTTGAAGTCAATGTGAAATTGATGAAAGTCATTGAGGACAATTCCAGCGCCGCTACACAAATTTTGCGCAGCAACTAATTATCGTTAGAACAGACTTGAAACAAGTCAGAGGTATTTATGAATCAATCATTATGGATCAGTAAGACCGGTTTAAGCGCTCAGGATACGCGCTTGGCTACGATTTCTAACAATCTGGCCAATGCGGCGACGGTAGGTTACAAGCGCGACAGTGTGGTGTTTGAAGATCTGCTGTATCAAATCCGTCGTCAACCAGGTGCGCAATCGTCACAGAATACCCAGCTGCCTTCTGGTTTGCAGGTAGGTACGGGTGTGCGGGTAATCGGTACCCAGAAAGAATTTTCTCCCGGTAGCGTTGAGATTACTGAAAAGCCGTTGGATTTAGCCATCGTTGGTCGCGGCTTTTTTGAAATCCTGTTACCCGATGGCAGTTCGGCTTATACCCGTAATGGACAATTCCAGATTAATGCAGACGGTCAGGTGGTAACTGCAAGAGGTATGGTGTTGCAACCAGCAATTACTGTCCCTGAAGACGCACAAAGCATCTCTATCAGTTCTGACGGTATTGTTGAGGCGACCGTAGCCAATAGCCCGGCAGCGCAAAACTTAGGGCAATTAACGGTAACTAATTTTGTTAATCCCACCGGTTTGCAGGCGATTGGTTCCAACATGTACACCGAAACTGCTGCCAGTGGTACGCCACAGCAAGGCCAGCCAGGTAATCAAGGTTTAGGGAGTATTGAGCAGGGCTCGCTGGAAAATTCCAATGTCGACGTAGTGGAAGAGTTGGTTAGCATGATCACTACTCAGCGTACCTATGAAATGAATTCAAAAGTCATTTCTACCGCCGATCAAATGCTGCAATACATTTCGCAGAATTTATAAACCGAATTAGGTTACTGACTATGAATATAGGCAAGCAAAACGGTTTCGTGAAAGTGGCAGCAGTCTTGATGTTATTACAGGGTTGCACCATTGGTCCCCAGCCAGTACCCGATGATCCACGTTATGCACCAGTCATTCCTGCGTCAACGGAAATCCCGTCGCCTAATCTTGGCGGTATCTATCGTCCTGGTTTTTCTGTGTCGTTGTTTGAAGATCGTCGAGCTACCAGAGTTGGCGATGTGATTTCGGTAATTTTAAGTGAGCGCACTCAGTCTAGCAAAACAGCGGATACCGAAATCACCAAGGAAAATTCGATCTCTATAGATGCTGGCACGATAATGGGAGTGACACCCAGTATGGGTAATTACAACCTGGCGACAGCGGTGGAACAGGATCGTGAGCTTACCGGCGAAGCTGCAAGCGACCAGAGTAATAGCTTGAACGGTAGTATCGCTGTGACGGTTGCCGAGATATTGCCTAACGGTTTGATGATGGTGCGCGGTGAGAAATGGATGACCTTGAATCGTGGTGAAGAGTTTATTCGCATCTCTGGGCTGGTGAGACCGGAAGATATTCAGCCTGACAATACGATTTTGTCTACCCGTTTAGCGGATGCCAGAATAACCTATAGCGGTACCGGTGAGTTGGCTGATTCCAATAAGCAGGGTTGGGCATCGCGATTCTTTAATAGTGAATACTGGCCGTTTTAATTCAGCTTGATTGCGTGTTTTAAGCAACGTCATTGAAGCCTACGAAGTAAAGAGAAATATTATGTTGTTAACAAGTCTTCGAAAAAAGAATCATCTAATTGCCAAAGCCTTGATGGTATTAATGGCGTTTTGGACCACTATGTATTCTGCTCAGGCCGATCGCTTGAAGGATTTGGCGTCTATTGCAGGAGTGCGTGATAACCCCTTAATTGGTTACGGTTTAGTGGTGGGTCTGGATGGCACGGGTGATCAGACAACACAAACGCCTTTTACTACGCAAGCGTTTCGTTCAATGTTGCAACAATTAGGTATAGCGCTACCAGAAGGGCAGTCGTTTCAATTGAAAAATGTCGCTGCGGTTACTATTCATGCGGTATTACCTGCTTTTTCCAAGCCCGGTCAAAATATTGATGTGCAGGTGTCTTCAATCGGCAACTCAAAAAGCTTGCGCGGTGGCAGCTTGTTAATGTCGCCACTTAAGGGCGCTGACGGGCAAGTTTATGCCATTGCCCAGGGTGAATTGATTGTCGGTGGTTTTGGTGCCGATGGTGCAGACGGTTCAAGCGTCACAGTAAATATCCCCAGTGCCGGGCGTATTCCCAATGGTGCCATTGTAGAGCGGGCGATTGCGAATAGTTTCTCTGCGGGTTCGCATTTAACGTTGAATCTAAATCGTTCCGACTTCACTACCGCCCGTCGTGTTGCCGAAAGTATTAATGAGTTATTAGGTCCCGATGTAGCAAGAGCATCGGATGCCACATCTATCCATGTAACTGCCCCGCGCGATGCCAACCAACGCGTAGCATTTGTATCACTATTGGAAAATGTGCATGTGGATCCCGGTAAAGCGCCAGCGCGAGTAGTGATTAACTCGCGAACCGGCACCATTGTTGTGGGTGAGCATGTACGGGTGCGTTCCGGCGCGGTTACCCACGGTAGTTTGACCGTGACGATTACGAATAGCAGTCAGGTTAGTCAGCCCAATGCATTGGCTGGCGGTCGTACGGTTGTGGTACCGCAGTCGGATGTCAGTGTCACCGAAGAAAACAGCCGTATGTTTGCCTTGGAGGAAACCACCACGCTGGATGAATTGGTACGTGCAGTGAATGAAGTGGGCGCGGCACCAGGTGATTTGATGGCCATTCTGGAAGCGCTGAAACAAGCCGGTGCTTTACAAGCCGAACTGATAGTTATTTAACGGATAGCAACCGAATGATGAATTCATCCAGCCAGGTATCGACTTACGCTACTAGTGCAGCCGCCAACTATGGCGCACAGGCTAGCGATTCCTATACTGATTTATCCAGCCTGAATGCGATTCGTGATTTGGGGAGAGAAAATAAAAATCAGGCATTAGAGCAAGTTGCCAAACAGTTCGAGTCAATGATGACGCGGATGATGATGAAAAGTATGCGTTCGGCTAATGAAGTATTTGCGGAAGGTAATTATTTGTCCAGCCACGAAGGCGATATGTATCAGGAAATGTTTGACGATCAAATGGCACTGTCTTTATCGCAGGGACGAGGTTTGGGTATTGCTGAGGTAATGGTACGACAGTTAAAAGGACGATTCGGTGAGAGTGATAAATCGTTAAAGAGTGCCGGGTTAAATCAGTATTTGGCTAATCGCCATACTGCTAAAGCCGATGTGGTGGGTTTAACTACCGCCAAAGCTGAAGCGCAAGAAACAAATCAACAGCTGGCTAAGAATGCCAGCAAGCCAATGCTGTTCGATGGCAGCAGCGAAAAATTCATTGAATACCTGTATCCGATGGCCGAAAAAGCGGCGAAAAAATTAGGCGTAGAACCTGAGTTTTTATTGGCGCAAGCGGCACTGGAAACCGGTTGGGGTAAAAAGGTTACTGGGTTGGGCGAGAAAACCAGTTTTAATTTTTTCAATATTAAAGCGGATCAACGTTGGCAGGGTAGTACTGTTACTGTGCCTACACTGGAAATTAAGAATGGTGTGGCGGTAAAAGAGATCGCAGCATTTCGCGCTTACTCATCACCCGAGCAGAGTTTCAATGACTATGCAGAATTTATTAGTCAAAGCCCGCGCTATCAGCAGGCGTTGCAGGCGGAAAATTCTGAGCAGTATATCCAGTCATTAGAAGCGGCGGGTTACGCGACAGACCCGAATTACAGTGAAAAAATCATTCGCATTATTAACAGCACAGATTTTACTGCCGCAGGTAATGTAAATAAGCCTGCGCAATTAGCAATGGTTGGCGAATAAACCAGTTTTTTAGCATACACGCGTAAGGCGTTTTAGGTATTTGATATGGGTTTGTTGGGTATTGGCCTTAGTGGTCTAAGTAATAGTCAGACAGCATTACAGGTGACGGGTAACAACATCGCCAATGCTGATTTGCCCAGTTATAGCCGCCAGCGAGTTGAGGTGGAAACCTTACCCGAGCAGTTGCGTGGTCCGGGTTTTATCGGGTCGGGGAGTATCGTTTCTGATATCACTCGCGTAGTCGATCAATTTCTGGTTACGCAGGTACGATTAGATACTGCCAGTTTCAATAGTCTGGATATTTTTAACACCAATATTGATCAGGTGGATTCATTGCTAGCAGATGAATTTAGTGGTTTGGGGCCTGCTATCAGTAATTTTTTTGCGGCTATTGAAGCCAGTGCACAGGATCCTACGTCGGAACCATCGCGACAGGTCGTATTGGCTGAAGCAGATGGTTTAGCGCAGCGAATAAATACCCTAACAAGCCGATTGTTACAGCAGTCTGATTTAGTCAATGCTCAGATGAGTTCATTGACGACACAGGTTTCCACCTTGTCTGGTGGTATCGCCGCATTAAACGTTAAAATTGCGGATGAAATAGGTCGCTCGGGCGGTGGTCAGCCTAATCAATTATTGGATCAACGCGATGAATTACTGCGGCAACTTGCTGAACTGGTCTCGGTAACCACCGTGCAAAATGGCAATTCATTGGATGTCTTTATCGGCAATGGCCAGCCCTTGGTCATTGGTGGCGACGCCTCGATGCTGGGGGTTGAAGTTGCGCCTAATGAGTTAGGCAATAATGATATTACCTTTGTTGATCAGAATGGCGTGACGCAGGTTATTACTAGTTTTATCAGCGGCGGAAAATTAGGTGGTTTGTTAGAGTTTCGCGATGATGTAATCAGCGATGTAGTGAATTCGTTAGGGCGTTTATCCATAGGTTTGGCTGATAGCCTGAATCAGCAGAACAGTTTGGGGGTGGATCTGGATGGCAACATCGGCGGTGATATTTTTCGCGATATTAATGCGGGTGAAATCCCTGGGCAGCGTGTACTTACAGACTCTAATAATTCCGATCCTTCCAATCAATCTGTCATTGCGACTATCGCTGATATTACCCAGTTAACCACTAGCGATTATCAATTAAATGTGATTGATAATAACGCTGACGGCGTGCTTGATTACCAGATAACCAGAAAAAGTGATAATGCTGTGACTGTGGTTAATGGTGTGGCTTTAGCCTTACCTACAGATACGCAAAGCTTCACCGTTGATGGCGTGACTATTACAATTGATGGCAGCACCCAATCGGCTTTAGCCAATAATGATCGCTTTTATATCAGGCCAACACGTAGTGGTGGTTTGGATATGGCGGTTGAAATGACCCGTGTGCAGGAATTGGCCTACGCGGCGCCTATCGTAACCGATGCGGCTTCCGGTAATGTCGGTAGTGGGTTGATTACGCCAGGTGTTATGTTGGAAATTGTTGATGATGCAGGTACAGATTTTGCGCCGGCTAACCCATTGTATTCGGCTCCAGGTATATTAGCTTCGCCGTTGTTAATTCGATTTACTTCGGCGACTGATTACACTATGTATGAAGCGTCGGACCCGTCAGCACCAGAAGTTTTATTTTCCGGTACTATTATCCCGGGGCAAAATAATAATTTATTTTCCAATAGTTTAACCGATACCACTATTCCTAATCGGTATCTCGGTTTTCAGGCCGCCATTAGTGGTATTCCACAGGCTGGTGATGAATTTACAATAGAATTTAATGCCAATGGTTCCTCGGATAACCGCAATGCAGTAGCCTTGGGGGCGGTTCGTAAGGCTGACATCCTTGACGGTGGTTCAACTAATTTTGAAAATTCCTATGGCAGTTTGATTGAGGAGGTGGGTACCCGGTCTGCGCAAGCGGATGTAGCGCGTGATGCCGCACAATCATTATTATTACAATCGCAAGCAAGTCGGGATTCGATGTCCGGGGTTAATTTGGATGAAGAAGCAGCGAATTTAATTAAGTTTGAGCAGTCCTATAATGCATCGGCACAGATTATCAGCATTGCCCGGCAAATCTTCGATACACTGTTAGGTATATTGAGATGATGGTCGGCAGAGGGTTATCAGCATGGCGGTAAGATTTTCTTTCCTGCAAGGTTTTAATAGTAGCTTGAATGGGATTTTGCGGGCGCAAAAGCAAACCTTTGAAACCCAGCAGCAAGTTTCCAGTGGTCGCCGCATTGTTACGCCTGCAGATGACCCGGTGGCATCTGCGCGGATTATTCAAATCAACCAGGAGTTGTCGCAACTGAATCAGTACATCACTAATGCCGATGCAGTTGAAAACCGTTTGGCACTGGCGGAGAATCAGATTCAGCAAGTTTCAAATTTATTAGTCAGAGTTCGGGAGTTGGCGATACAGGGTGGTGGTTTAGCTTTGACTCAAAGTGACCGTCAGGGTATCGCTGCAGAACTGGATACCCGCTTAGAGGAATTAGTGGATTTGGCCAATACCCGGGACGTGAATGGTGAATATATTTTTGCGGGGTTTCAAGGCTCGGTTAAGCCCTTTGAGCGAACTGATGCTGGTGAATTTATCTATAACGGCGATGATGGTCAACGTAAGGTTCAGATTGCCAGTTCCACCACTATTCCGATCAGTGACAGCGGTAAATCTATATTTGTGGATATTGAATCCGCTCAGAAACTCATCGTGCCGACTGTTGAAGCGAGAAACACGGGTAACGCTTTTATCAGTACCAGCAGCATTGATGTCACGATCGATCCTGCGGATGATTTGAATAATTACGAGCGCAACGCCTACCCGGATGATTTTATCGTCATTTACGATGATGATGCTGCAGGGTTGCCACCTGCGCCGTTCTACACAATATATACTCGTGCCGATCAACTGGATAACGGTACTTTAGATACGCCATTAGCGACAATATTGGATACCGGCAGTCCCATGGTTATTGACGCTAACGCGATTGATGGTGCGCCTGCCAGCCCTGATATTACTAACTTAGGTTGGTCGATTACGATTAATGGCTCGCCTGCTACTGGTGATCGGTTTTACGTGGGCTCAACCGAAAAACAAAGTGTTCTGACAACAGTGGGTAAGCTATCTGAAGGGATGAAAAACTTAACCGATTCAGTAGCTGATGAGTTGATATTGGATCGATTATTTAGTGATACTCTGATTAATCTGGATCATGCTGAAGCGAGAATGTCTGAAATCAAGGCGCAAATCGGTGCTCGGCAAAACACTTTGGACAGCGTGCGCACCTTGCATGAAGGTGTGGAGCAGGTAAATCAGGAAGTACTGTCAGAAATACGCGATCTGGATTATGCTGAAGCCTTGAGCAGACTAACCCTTGAAACATTCACGCTCGAGGCAGCGCAACAGAGTTTTGCTAAAATAAGTACTTTGTCGTTGTTTAATTTCCTCCGCTAATATTCGGACTGGTAAAATATTTTATGATCACAAAGTTACTCAGCAAGCTTAAATCGTCCCTCCAAGAGAAGGACTTTATTGAAGCAAAAAAAATAAAAAAAGATTGATACACGGCCGCAACAAGCAGAAGTTTATCTTGATGTTGCCAAGTTTTCAGCAGATGCAGATTACTGGTCTCCGGTTAAAGAGTATTTTGAAAAAGCATGTAAAATTAAGCCTGAGTTAGGGCTTCAGATTACGCTCTGGCTGGATAGCGGTCCATTGCGCGATGCCCATACCAAGGCTATGGAGCTAATTGAAATCGGGGAAAAATATAATCCGGACAATTTGGTCGTACAGTCAGTAAAAGGTGTGGTGTTAAACAGAATGGAACGTTTTGAGGATTCAATTCCTATATTTGAATCTCTGTTAGAAAAAGACACATCAGGTGATAGACACTTTCATGCTCTACTAGGCTTGGGTGAAAGTTATTTTAAAACAAATCGTTATCATGATTCTATTGCCTCCTCCACATTGGCAATACAGCTTCAGCCCGCTCGTGACGAGCCATATTTTCATTTGGGTTTGAGTTATATTGCTATTGAGAATCTTGTGGATGGTGTTACCAATTTAGCTAAAGCTATAGAAATAAATCCTGATCATTTAGGGGCGCATATCAACTTGGCGCATGTTATGTTGAAAGTCGGTATGTTTGATGAGGGTTGGCAGCATCATGAATGGCGTTTTCATGAGTCAATGAAAAATATTGCGCGTTTTAATTTGCCTTTTCCTCAGTGGCATAATGAGCCAATAGCTGGTAAGCACATTTTTCTATGGGTTGATCAGGGCCTGGGTGATCAGGTGATGTACTGTAGTTTAATTCCTCGATTGGTAGACGCCGGCGCAAGAGTGACGGTTATGGCGGAGAGGCGTTTAGCAGATATTTTTAAGCGCAGTTTTGAAATCGAAAACTTTTTCTCATTCGATAAGGCGGGTATTGAAGAAATAGCTAATTCTACGGGCCAGTATGATTATCATTCGCCTATGGGCTCATTGCCGGCGTTTTACTTAAGAAGCTTCGACGACTTCGGTAGTGGAAAAGCTTTTTTAAAACCAAATAAAACCTTGGTTGAGCAATATACTAAAGAATTAAAAGAGCGCTTCCCAAATAAAAAACTTATTGGTTTTGGTTGGCGCGGTGGTATATCAGCCACCCGTGATCATGCTAGGTTTATTGATCTACCACTTTGGTCTCCATTATTTTCTCGTCCAGAATGTCAATTCATTAACTTTCAGTACGATGCCACCCCTGAAGAAATAGCAGCGCTGGATGCGCAAGGTGTATATACCCCTGCAATTGATTTGCGCTCGGATATAGATACCGTTGTGGCGTTTTTGGCGGCGCTGGATCTTTATATCACATCGGATAATACTAATGCGCATCTAGCTGGTGCAATTGGTATTCCTATATGGAATCTGATACCTAGGGCAGCTGAATGGCGATGGTTTTTAGAGCGAGATGATAGTCCGTGGTATCAGAGTATGCGCTTGTTTAGAAATTCTGAGTTGGACTCATGGGATGGGTGTATGCAGAAAGTTAATCTGGCATTATCCGATATCACCGATGTATAGGCAGCGAAACTAGCTGCTTTAGACCTTAGGATGATTAATAAATGAAGTGTGCTGTTATTACTCCCATCGGTCCAGGTCACAGTGACCTCTATAGGGAAATGAAAAAATCTGTAGAAGAGGCTTTCAAAAATTCGCGGGGCGAATTTTCCTCTATAGAATTAGTCAGCATCGACGATACACAGGCTAAATTGGGCCGTTCAACCGCGCGAAACAATGGGGTTAAAAAGGCCTCGAAGTTAGGTTGTGATTGGATATTTTTTTTGGATGCTGACGATTTAATGCTTCCAAACGCATTTAAAGATGTTTCTCCGTACTTGGCCAGTCATGACGGGATATGGGGGCTGATTTCCGAGTTAAGCCCTGATGCTACAAAAGCCAATATTCGGTTACCGCAATTACCTCATATAAATACTATTGAAGAGTTGGTGTTACATGACCCTTTCATAACTTTGCAAATGGGCCATTTTATTAAAACCGAAATTGCCCTCACGGTTCCTTTCGATAAAGATATGGATACGGGTGAGGACTTTAAATACTATTTGGATGTTTGGCGAAAAAATAAATGCATTAAGCAAAATAAAATATTTTTTGCCAATCGAAGGGGGAGTCATTCGACAGGACCAAGATCAGCAGATGGGCATCAGTGGCGGGTTCAGGTTGAAGCATTATTAGCTAAAGAAAAACAGCGGATCAATAACCAAGGACGGTTGAAGAAAAGCAATGAAATAATCGCTGGCTGCTCAATATCAATAGCCACGTTAGTAAAAGATATGGCTGATATTTCTATTGATCAATGCATAGAGCTTTCAAAAACTTATCCGATTAATGATGATATAAGCCTTGAGCTTGAAGGTAAGTCGATATCATT
Organism: Oceanicoccus sp. KOV_DT_Chl; assembly: GCF_900120175.1. Lineage (NCBI taxonomy): Bacteria > Pseudomonadati > Pseudomonadota > Gammaproteobacteria > Cellvibrionales > Spongiibacteraceae > Oceanicoccus > Oceanicoccus sp. KOV_DT_Chl. The sequence continues at coordinate 378,034 of NZ_FQLF01000005.1, read as the reverse complement.
TCATTGCAATAATGATGATGTTTTGTTGTTAAATAATTTTTGGCGAAAAAGTAGCACGTTGATGCAAGTTTTAACGAGCATTAAAGAGCTAAGTCAGTCTAGGGTTGTTTATAATATAGGTTCTTATACAGGTGTCTTTGACATAGTTATGGCCGCTATATCTAATGCTTCAGTTGTCTCTTTTGAGCCCAATAATTGGGCTTATGAACGATGTAAGAAAAATATTAAGCTAAATAATCTGGGCGAATATATCAAGTGTTTTAAGGCTTTGCCAGCTTCTACGTCGGCACCGGTTGAGTGGAGTGTTAAAGAACAATCGGAAAATATGCCGATTGTAATTAATGCTGCTAGAGATAGAGACTCTATTGATCGTGGTATTGATTCTGTAGATATTATATCTATTGTGGATGATGGGGATACCGCTCCGCCGGACTTAATTTTGTTATCGAAAGGAATGCCTGCAGCATCTATCTTGAGGTCATTGCGGCCGCTGATTGCCCAGTTTACTCCAGATATTTTCATTGAAGTTGAGCCGCGCTCAGGTTTGGCCACCGGCTTGTTATTAGAAGCCATTTTTCCTGAAGGCTGCTCTTATGTGACTATGGAGGTTGATTTGCTTAGTGGTGAAATTAGTCCGGCCTTGGGGGCAGTTTCTAGTGAGGGTGCAAAATGGTTTTTGTTAAGAAGTCTTTAGGGTTTATAGGATTTTATGAGTAATAAGTCTCATGTTGTAGTGGCAGGATATTCCCGCTCAGGAACAACAATGTTTTACAACATGCTTCGACATGCTGTTGATAATTATGCTTTTCTGGATAAGGAAACGCCAGTTTTATCCCTGCTTGGGAGTGAGGGTAATGTTGTAAGTAAGCGTCCTCTAGATATTTTTGATATTGACAAGATCCCCCAAGCCAATGTGCATAAAAAAGATGTTCATCTTATTGTTTTGGTTAGAGATATTAGGTCGATAATGACGTCCCGTCACCAAGGCGTAGCCAATGATTATTTTATTGGCTACGACTATCAATATTTCATATCCGCTAATAAGGCTCCTCAATATATTAATCCGGGAATTATTAAAACTCATAATGCAATTTTTAAGGCCTATGAGACTAAAGCCTGCAAGAATATTTTATTTGTTAAGTTTGAAGACCTTGTTTCGGATCCGGCTAGTATTCAGCAAAGATTAGGGTGTGAGCTGGATTTTACTTATAAAGATAGCTTTGAGGATTTTCATCAGGGTACTATCCCTGCGCAGTTACAGGCACCGTTAAATTCTATTCGTTCGGTAGATAAGACGCGAATTGATAGCTGGCGTGAGGAAAAACATAAACAGCGTGTGCTTTCACAGTTTAGTAGATGCCCGGCGCTTTTTGATATATTGATTCAGTATGGATATGAATTGGATCGCTCTTGGTTTGAAGAGTATGCCAGCGGTTAGTAAGCTCATTTCAAGTCTTAATAATATGGTTGTATTATGATTTTATCGAAAGAAAATAAATTTGTATTTGTTAAAGGGCATAAAGTTGCCAGTACCAGTATTGAGATTTATTTATCCCAGTTTTGCGGCAAGCAAGACATAATCACACCAGTGACACCAATAGATGAAAAGAGTCGATTGCTTAGAGGCTGGCCTGTGGCTCAGAACTATGGAGTTGATGAAGCCGTAAATGCAGAATATATAGCAAAGCTGGCAGGTCTTAACCCGGATCAGTTGGCTTCAATTCAGATCCCTAGAGGCCGGTATTATAACCATATGCCGCTCAGGGAGATATTGGATGCTTATGGCGATATTCCTCAGGACTGGACGGTATTTGCAGTCGAGAGATGTCCTTATAGAAAAGTGATTTCGCTGGCTAATATGATGCTAAATTTTTCTGAATATAAGAAAAGTGGCGCTGATATGCTAACTGATATTGATGTTTTAAAATTACAAATTAACAGTATGTTTACGGCTGGCCAGATTGGTATGGTCAAAAATATTGATATGTACAAAACGCCCGCAGGTTCTACTACCGTTAGAATTGTACGGTTCGAAAACCTTGTCGACGAAGTGGCAAAAATTGTCACGGGCTTTGGTGGTGTGGAGCGCGAACCTATCCAGCACTATAAGAAAGGAATGTCATCTCTTGATCTGGTTGTCGAGGAAGTATTTACTCCGACTCAGATTCAAAGAATTAATGAAATATACAAAGAGGAGTTCGAATCTTTTGGCTATAAAATGATTGGTTAGTGGTGTCAATCGGTTTTATGCTTTTACATGGGGTGGCTATTTTATGAGTGAAATTACTCAACAATTAAATTCTGTTAAAGACCAGCTCTCTGTTTTTTTAGGGTGCGAAAAAATATTGCCTTTATCCCTTGGGCAAAATTGTAACACTGCCTGGTATTTGCAGCAGGCAGGGGCGAAGCAGTTCTCCGGCCCATTTGATTGGATATTTAATTCTGCTGATATTCTAAAGCATTGTTTAGAAGATGATTTTTCTACTTTTCTGAATAAGGAGATGATTTATCCTGTTAAAGATGGGGCTGCGGCTGGACATAAGATGTATCACTCTTCTATGTTTAACCATCGTAATCCTTTAGCTTCCGGTGAGGATTACGATTACCACGTGCGTTGTGTTAAGCGTTTTTTGGATGCCATTGTTGGTGTAATACCTCCGGTTTTTATTTGCACTTTGGTTAATGAGCCAGAAAAAAGAGTTGGCTGGGCAAAAGGTTTTGATGCGTCTTTTCAGGTACCCTTAGGGCAGACTTATAATACATATCGTGAGTGCATAAGTTTTATTGCTAGTAAAAACTCTTTGGCAAAGTTTGTATTTATCGACCAGTATACAGATCAGTCTCTTGCTATTAGCTGCGATGCTCCTGAGGAAAATATTTTTACAATAAAGTTGATTTCCAATGGTAGAAATACCGGTGTTCAGTATCTTCAGGCCGATGATAATCAACTTGCTCTTGAGCTTTACAAGAGTTTTGTTTTCTAATGCTGTTCTCAGTATTCTTTTAATGTTTTGTGGTTGTGAGGTCTTATGTTTTATATAGAGTCAAATGGTTTTTCTGCTACTACTTTTTTGGCTAACGCGTTGAGCTCTATCGCTGGCATGCACTCTTATCATGGCACTAGGTCCATTCCTAATGCTCAAGCCTTGGGTTCCAAGGATGATCTCAGTGCTGTTGCTTTTGTCGATAAAATGCTGGAGCTGGAAGAGCAGGAAAATAAGGTTATAGGTGCGATTCACTCAAAATTTAATATTGATATTTCTCAGTCGCTGCTTCAGCATTCGGCGCCCTATGCTGTCGCTGTTCGCGCACCTGTTTCCCGTATTCGTTCCTGTCATGGCTGGGCCAGAGGTAAGTTTGAGCGTGGCCAGTTTTTTCAGTTTTCAACTAATGTATTGGGTTTGGCTTATCAGATCGGTGGGTTGGAAGTTAGTTTTGATGATTTATTGTTTGCTTTTGCGGCGTTACATATTATTGAGTTTGATGTGGGGATACATAAAAACCTATCGAAATTCGATAAGGTGTATCAAATGGAGCGCTACACGACAGATAAAAATTACTTTAAGGAAATGGCCGTATATTTGTCAGCCGGTCGATGTGTGCCGAGTGAAGATGAGCTAGAGGCTATTTTTAGTGCAGAAAACAAGGTGAATAGCCATACTGGTAAGGATTTTGTCTCGGAGGAGGGGTGTTTGCCGAGCTTCCCGAAAGTCAGCAAGCCATGCTGGTGAAATTGTTTAGAATAAACCCTGTGTGCAAAGATATCTACCAGTCCTTTGGTTACGATATTGAATGGCTTTATGGTTAAGTCGATTGGCGGTAGGCGGTTTGTATTCTTTTTCGGTTGTTAATAAAACTATTTTCCTTCATTGATTTTTTTCTGGCCGCTGTAATCAACGATTGCAGTCCTGCCTCATTTTGCATTAATTCATTGAGATGTTGTTGATAGAACTCGGCTGTATCGGGTCCGACCGGGTGATTTGAAAAGTGTAAGGTGATTAATTTATGACGTTGTTTGGCAGTTTCAGAAACTCCCAGCCAGTCTTCGCGACTACTGTTAGAGATCATTTCATCTGTTAATGATTTGATTTTAATCCAGCTGGATTCTATCGACGTCGCCACGTGTTTTATCTCTTCCTATAAACGCAAAATTATTTTTTACTGCCGCTAATGATATTGGCTGTAGCTTCAAGTTGCTCGCTTAGGAAATTACCTGTTTGATTAAGTTGGGCTACTAGAATATCGAGTGCCGCAAATTGTGATCTGTAGCGAGCTTCTATGGCTTCGAGTCGATAGCCTAGGCTCAAGCGGGCATCTTCAATAGTATCTAGCTCTTCTTTAAGAATATTTTCTTTGACGTCGATAGTGCCGCCAGATTGTAAAAAGGATTCCAGTAAGTCATCGAGCTGAGTGGCAATGCCGCTGTCGCCAGTAAAAATACTAGATAAATCATCAAAGTTCGATGATATGGCTTCACTTAAGTCGTCTTCATCCAGCTTCATCGTACCGTTTTGATTAGTGGCAAAGCCCAAGTAAGCAAGACTATTAAAGTCGCTGGGTGCGCCCTCAACTGTATTGCTCATGATACGTCTTATTTGTTGTTCGATAATGCGGGCGCTGGAATCAGAGCTGAGTATGCCGCGGGTCTCGGTTTCTGCATTGTAGTCAGTGAGTTGATTGAGGACGATGATGAGCTCGTTATAGGTGGCGGCAAATGAAGTGATTTCCTTTTGCACCCCTGCGGTATCAATCGCTACATTAAGCACTGCGCTGGTCGGATCTGATGGGTTTTCATCAGCAGTTACCGCAGTAATAGAAATACCATCAATCACGCTATCGAAAACATTGCTTGCGCTGTAGGCGGTGAAACCGTCAACGGTAATGCTGGCGTCTTGAGCGGTATTTTTATTGGTGAGTTGATTGCTCACAGCATCCGGATCGCTGCCATCAAAGTAAAATAGTGATAATCCGCTGTCATTGGTGTCGTCAGCATCGCCGGTATCGTCGACGCTGATGGTAATTTGATTGGCTTCACCGGTACTGGTTGAAGTAAGAACCAGTTCCGTGATGGTGCTGCCGTCATTTAAACCTGCGTCGACGGTGAGCAGGCTTGCGGTAATACCCGTATTGTCAGTGGCGTTATTGATAGCGTCGCGTATGTCGCTAATAGAGTCAGTGGCTGCCACGGCGATATCAAAGCTATCGCCATCGACAAAGCCTAAGGTTAGTGTGCCCTCACCGACTGTGGCGTCAGGGTCGACAAAGCTGCCGTTGGTGGCGACTTTGCTGGCTGAGGCCAGGCTCAGCACGGCGATATTATAATTGGCAATCTCGGCGCTTGAGTCGGATGTAGCAGTAAATGACTCAGTGTTTCCTGAAGTCGCTTTGCGGCTGGAGAAGTTAGCGCTATCAGTTAAACCGCTAAGGGTATCTTGGAACGCTGATAAAGTGCTTTTCAAGCTACCAAATGCGGAGATGCTGCCTTGTGTTTCGGCCTCCTGGATGTTCAGCCGAGCTTCTGTAGGAGCGCGTTCAGCTTCTACGATATTGGTGATTAGATCTTCAAGATCAAGACCAGAACCAACGCCAACTGATGTTATAGATGCCATTATTAATTACCCATTCGCAAAGTTGCAGTGCCTGAGTTCTCTGATTGGATCATCAGGAGTTTGACACCGTTAGTGAATAAAGGGAATAAGAGCATATATCGTGCCATGGTGGGGATACCTCTTCTTTCCCAAATAAACAGCTTGATGGGAAAAAGGGAGGCTAGTGCCTCCCTTGCTGTTGCTTGCCTAGGCCTGTTCTTTAAGGAGCAGGGTGGCGTTTTGTGCCTCAATCGAGGCCGCTAACTTAATAGTTTCTTCCGCAGGTATTTGTCGAATCAGTTCTTCCGTCTCAGAATCGTAGACTTGGACAACGGTAGTTCCGGTATTTTCCTCAACGCTGAATGATAGAGTTCTTTGTACATTTTGAACATAATCATTAAGTTTGCTGACGGCTGACTGGAGTTCTGCTGTCGTTGGTTCTACAACTTCCTGTTCAGGTTGAGCCTTTTCAGCTTGGGCTTGGGAAGGTTTTGCAACATTTTCCCTGGCCTTTACCGTTGGCTGTAAACCACTGTTAACAATGTCGTTAAGCATGGTTGATTACCTTCACATTGGTTTGGCATATCGCCCCTTAAAAAATGCTCTTAAGGGGCTGAGTATACCAGTTTCTAAGATTACTGTAGCAGTGATAATACCTGCTGTGGTAATGAGTTAGCCTGCGACAGTACCGAGATACCTGCTTGCTGCAGAATCTGGTTCCGGGTCAAGCTCGCCGTTTCCGATGCAAAGTCAGCATCCTGAACCCGTGACCGCGCAGCGGATACGTTCTCGGAGATACTGGTCAAGTTCGAAATCGTTGATTCAAGGCGGTTTTGAATCGCACCTAAATCGGCTCGGGCGTTATCGATGGTTGATATTGCGTCATCGGTAACAGCAATGGCACTTTGTGCACCGGATACTGTTGATATATCAACATCAGCGATACTGTTGCCTACTGCAATGCCAACGCCGGTAGTGGCAAAGGTGGCTGCTAAAGTTAAGTCGGTAGCGGTGAAGTCACCGGTGCCGCTTACGGCTAGTGAGGCTATGCCGGACTCGGTGCTGCTAATGCTTTGAGCTGCAGTAGCATAAGTCACTGTACCAGTGGCGGTTGCTGTAGCCGAAACGCCGGTACTTGCAATAAGGCCGCCGCCTAAGTCAATGCTAGTGGCTGCTGAAGCAAAACTTGCTGTTATCGCAATATTGTCACCGTCAGCATCAACCAGGGTGATGGTACCAGCAGCGGAGTTAATGGTGGCTGTGGTGCCATTAGACATTGCATCCAGTTGGTCAAATACCAGAACTGCGACCTGTGATGCTGTGGCTGAGGCGGTACCAATTGCGACTGAAACAACATCACCTGCGACTGTGAGGTTGATTGTATTTGCTGCCGTACCTGTAGCTGCAGCAAAAGTAATAGTAGCTGAAGCAGTACCGGCAGTAGCGCCAGCACCAACACCAGTTTGGCCTGTAGCAGTATCGTACGCAGTATTGATTGCTGCTGCGATAGTTTTGGCACTATCAGTGGCGGCGAGTGTAACACTAGCAGTTGCAACACCAATAATAGTCAAGGTGTCAGTACTGGTGATACCTGCTGCAGTGGTACCTAGACCGGCGACAGAAACTGTACCGGAAATGGTAACTGCGGCACTACCATTAATGCTTTCGGTACCTAGTGAGGCTGCCGTAAAGCTTTGAGTCAAATCCACATCGATTGTTTCGTTGGCATTAGCACCCACCTGGAAGCTTTGCGAACCGAAAGAACCGTCAAGTAGCTTCTGGGTACCGAATCGGGTGGTGTCTGCAATACGGGTTAATTCCGCCTGCAGCTGCACAACCTCTTTGTTAAGGTTGGCGCGGTCATCGGCGGAGTTAGAGCCGTTAGCTGACTGGATCGCCAGTTCCCGCATCCGCTGGAGGATGTTGGTAGACTCAGCCATCGCCCCTTCAGCAACCTGCGATATAGAGATACCGTCGGAAGCGTTACGAGCTGCCTGGTTTAGGCCTCGGATCTGAGACGTGAAACGGTCAACGATGGCTAGACCTGCCGCATCGTCTTTCGCTGAGTTGATACGTAAACCTGAAGAAAGGCGCTGTAGCGAGGTTTGTAGGGCCCCTTGCGACTTATCCAGGTTCCGCTGAGCGTTCAAGGACGCAACATTGGTATTAATAACTTGTGGCATTGCTATTTCTCCTTGGCTCCGTCTGAAGGCTCAGCCTATGTTGGAGCGTTGGTTTAGATGTGAAATCCACATCGTTTCATTGTCTTCGATTAGGCTATCGGCCCAGTTGATAGTATCTTTAGCTTTTTTATATAGAACTTATTGTTATGAATTGTCGCTATAATCGGTCTTATGGTTTTAACGGCGTGCCTCTATAAATGTATAAGTAATCAGTTACTTACAGATATCGTTTGAGTAATAAAAAACTTGAATTGTGGCTAAAGGAATAGCATGGTTGACCGATATATTGACGAGTAAGGTATTAAATCACTCGGGAAGCATGGTTATGATGAATAAAGGTTTAGCTCAATATCAGCAAGTAAATGTCAATGCCGGTGTCGAAGGTGCCTCTCCCCACCGTTTAATCCAAATGTTGATGGAAGGTGTGTTGCAGCGTCTGGCAGAAGCTAAGGGTGCAATGCAGCGCAAGGCCTTGGCCGATAAAGGGGTGGCTTGCGGCAAGGCGATTACCATTCTTAGTGGCTTGCGCGATAGTCTAAATAAGGATGTTGAGGGTGAAATTGCGACAAATCTCGATGATCTCTATGACTATATGCAGCGCCGAGTTCTTGAGGCCAATTTATCTAGTAGTGAAGTTATCATTGATGAGGTAATGGCATTAATGCGGACTGTTAAGTCGGGTTGGGACGGTATTGCCGAGGCAGCTGCATAACATTCCTGATGAGTTGTAAGAGAAATGTTTACTTAGGGCCGGGTTTCCGGCCTTATTTTTGTCAGTTTCAAATGTGTGTCTTTGAAGCGTTGATTGTTATCTGGTCTGATTTGGGGCTTGGGCAGGTGCTAGTTGAGTTTAATCATTGCTGGCATCGCAGATTACTCTCAGCTATCGTGAATAGGTTGGGCGTTATATACATTGGCTGCAAGTCGGTAGGTTGTGTCGCCAATGAATTAATTCGGCAGGCTGCGCGGATTAAAATCCGGGTTAAAGCCTTATTGATTTGGTGTGTCAGCTATAATCGATTTATGTAGCGGAGTAGGGGGAAGGCCAAAGTTTGGAACCCATAGAGAAATCGCAAGAGCAGCCAATTATTCTGGTAGTGGAAGATAACCCTGTCGAGCGTCAGCTAGTGGGTAAAATTCTGCGCAATGCCAATTTTGAAGTGATTGCGGTTGATTGTGGTGAGGTGGTGCTGGAGACGGTGATTGATTACCAGCCTGACCTTATTTTACTGGATGCCCTGCTGCCGGATATCGATGGCTTTGATGTATGCGAGCATTTGCGCGCTCATCCCAAGGGCGCTTATATCCCGGTCATTATGTTAACCGGTCTGGATGATGTTAGCTCAATCAACCGCGCCTATGAAGTTGGCGCTACAGACTTTTTCACTAAGCCAATCAATCATTCCTTATTAGTACATCGCATCCGGTATTTGCTGCGTGCGCGTTTGATTATGGATCAACTGCGTATGAGTCAGCAGTCCCTGGCCAGTGCGCAGCAAGTGGCAAAGTTGGGCCATTGGGAATTGGATGTTGATAGAAACCGGTTCAAAATTTCTGAAGAGATGTTCAGGCTATATCGTTTGCAGGGTGAGTACGATGAGCATGATACCTCAGTGTTGATGGAGCGTTGTCATCCTGATGATAGGCAGTATTTATTTGAAACGTTAACTACCGCTATTAGAGAGCTTAAAGAGACTAGAGTGGAGCACCGTATCGTCTTTGATGACGGAACTGAGTGTTATTTAGAGGTTCACATTACGGTGATGCGTGATGAAGGCGCAGGGACAACCCATTTATTAGGTATCAGTATTGATGTTACCGAGCGCAAAGAATCTGAGCGCGAAATTTTGAGTCTGGCTTATTGTGATCGATTAACAGGTTTGTCCAATCGTTCATTGCTTGAGAAATTTTTGGAGCAGGTTATTCCGCGTGCGCATATGAGTGGCAGGGGCACTGCATTGCTGTCGCTGGATTTGGACTTGTTTAATCGAGTCAATAATTCCATGGGACACAGTGCGGGTGATTCAGTTTTACAAAAAGTCTCTGAGCGATTACGTGAGTTAATTCATTGTGCAGACGCCAGTCAATTATTGGAACGTTTATCATTATCGACAGAAGCGTCACTGGATGATTTCTCTAAAGATATGGTGGCCAGATTGGCTGCCGATACTTTTATTGTTGTGCTGGGATCGGTGGATAGAAGGAGTGGTGATGTCGAGCGGCTTGCGGCCAGAATAAAAGATTCTTTTCAGCAGCCCTTTATCTATCGCGGTCAGGAGTTATTTGTTACTGGTAGTATTGGTATCGCTTATTCTGAGTCTGGTGGTAGTACGGCAGAAGGGTTGCTGCAAAAAGCTGACCTGGCACTGCATGAGGCCAAGATGCAGGGGCGCAATGAAGTGCGTGAGTACAGTGGTGATCTGGTTGCCAAGGTATCCACTCATTTATCTATTCAGAGTGATTTGCGTAAGGCCTTACAAAACGGCGAGTTTCAACTATTTTATCAGCCCAAAATTTCGACTAAAGATGCTTCGGTTAAAGGCTTTGAGGCTTTGATTCGCTGGATTCACCCAGTGAAAGGTTTAATTCCTCCCGATCAATTTATTACCGTTGCGGAAGAGACTGGCCAAATTGTAGATATTGGGCAATGGGTATTGGAAACCGCATGTGTGCAGAATAAGCGTTGGTTAGAAATGGGGTTGGTTGATGTAAGAGTGGCGGTCAATGTCGCAGCCCGCCAGTTTAAAGAGGGAAACCTACTGGAAGTTGTAGAAGGCGCATTAGCGCGAAGCGGGTTAAGTGAGCGTAATTTGGAGTTAGAAATTACCGAAGGTGTATTAATGTCGGACCCCAATACTGAAAATGTCATCGCGGAGCTGCGGGGCCGGGGTGTTTCTATTGCGCTGGATGATTTCGGTACAGGCTACTCTTCGCTGAGTTACATTACCCGTTTCCCCATTGATACGATTAAAATTGATCGCTGCTTTGTACAGGATATTACGATTAATTCCGATAAAGCAGCGATTGTATCTGCGGTGTCTAATTTATCGCATGGTTTGAACTTCAATGTAGTTGCCGAAGGCGTTGAGACTGAGGTGGAGTTGGAGGTGATTCGGCAGTTAAAGTGCGATGAGGTCCAGGGTTACTATTATTGTCGGCCGATGGCGGCAGATGATATTAGTGATTGGTTACGTGCAAGGGATTCTTCTTCGCTTTCCAGTGCTGGCTAGGTCCAGGCCTCCATTTCACTCATTCATTATTTAAGCGTCATTTTAATTGCTAACACCCTCCGGTTAACTTAAACTTTGCGTCATAAATTTGACCAGCCTTAGGTGCTTTTTGGGGATTGAGGAAGTATTGTCAATCTACTGGCTGAATAATTAATTAACGTATACTAATAATCGTCAATTTGATGTTGCCCAACTGCGGGCAATTTGACTAAAGGCTGACTCTCTATGTGGGAAGATAATAACATTATCGTTATCGACGATAATGCCCAGCGTCGTCATGATGCTAAGGTCATTTTGGATTTTTTGGGTGATAACCCGGTTACCTACTCTGCTGGCGAGTGGCTTGAGCTAAGTGCGGACAGTGCGGCTAAGGAAAATTCTCGTCAGGTCAGGTCGTTAGTGTTTGGCGAGTCTGCTGCCAGTTTGGAGCAGCGCTTAAATGACGCTCAGCAATGGGATAAGTCTTGTCCCATTATCTTAATCGGTGAGCATGATCTGGAGCAGGTTTCAGATATTGATTTACGCCACAAAGTCATCGCGCAATTAGAATTTCCCCCCAGTTACAATAAATTTATGGATTCCTTGCATCGTGCGCAGGTCTATCGTGAGCAGTATGATATCAATGCCGGTCGGGTACAGCAGCGCGATGTTCAGCTGTTTCGCTCATTAGTGGGGACCAGTCGCGAATTGCAAAAAGTGCGTGAAATGATGGCGCAGGTAGCGGATAAAGATGTCACCGTGTTGATTACCGGCGAGTCTGGTACGGGTAAAGAAGTGGTTGCTCGTACTTTACACTACAACTCTAATCGCCGTGATATGCCTTTTGTGCCAGTGAACTGTGGCGCGATTCCTCGCGAGTTACTTGAAAGTGAATTGTTTGGTCATGAGAAGGGCGCTTTTACTGGTGCGGTAACCAGTCGTGCCGGTCGTTTTGAAATGGCTCAGGGCGGCACTTTGTTTCTTGATGAAATTGGTGATATGCCGCTAGATATGCAGGTGAAAATTCTGCGTGTTTTACAGGAACGTAGTTTTGAACGCGTCGGTGGCAATAAAACCATTAATACCGATGTGCGGATTATTACAGCAACCCACCGCGATTTGGATACAATGATTCGTGAAGGTACATTCCGCGAAGATTTATATTATCGACTCAATGTTTTTCCCATAGAAATGCCACCCTTGCGCGAGCGGGTGGAAGATATCCCGTTGTTGCTGAATGAATTAATTACCCGTTTGGAAAATGAAAAGCGCGGCTCTATACGGTTTAACTCAGCGGCGATTATGTCGCTGTGTCGTCATGAATGGGCGGGCAATGTCAGGGAGCTGGCCAATCTGGTGGAGCGGATGGCAATTTTACACCCCTACGGCGTGGTGGGTGTGCAGGAGCTGCCGAAAAAATTCCGCCATGTTGAAGAGGCGGATGAAGATTTAATTATTCCAGAGTCGGCCAAGCTGGATGGCATGCCGACAGTGGCGAGTATGGATACTACCGCGTTGCTACCGGTTAATGGTATTGATCTTAAGGAGTATATTACTGCCTTGGAGAAGAGTCTCATTAAGCAGGCGCTGGACGACAGTGTCGGTGTAGTAGCAAGGGCGGCAGAAAAATTAAAAATTCGCCGTACCACGCTGGTAGAAAAAATGCGTAAATACGACTTGCAGCGTAGCTAGTTCATTTGCGCGAATAGCTTGTTGTCTACGTTCTCTGTTTGATTTCATAGTTAACTTAAAAGGCTGTCAGTGTTGCTTGCTGATAGTTTTTGCTCGTGGTTTTTATTGATTAATGGATCAATAGTTTGGGTGAGAGTGTGGTGATTGTGTGAAAACTAATTTAATTACCCGTGAAGGCTACGCCGCATTAAAAAAAGAATTGGATTTTCTGTGGCGTGAAGAAAGACCAGAAGTTACCAAAAAGGTTTCCTGGGCTGCGTCATTGGGTGATCGCAGTGAAAATGCCGATTATCAATATAATAAAAAACGTTTGAGAGAAATCGATAGACGTGTGCGCTATTTGCGTAAACGGATTGAAGATGCACAAATTGTAGATTACTCCCCGCAGCAGGATGGCAAGGTATTTTTTGGTGCTTGGGTAGAAATTGAAAATGATGCCGGGGAAAGTCTGCGTTTTCGTATTGTCGGTGTCGATGAAATCTACGAAAGAAAAGATTACATTTCGATTGATTCGCCTATGGCCAGGGCGTTAGTAAAAAAATCCGTTGATGATGAGGCGGTAGTGCCAACGCCTAGCGGTGACGTCAGTTGGTATGTGACAAATATTAGTTACTCGTCAACGCAGTCTTGATGTAATGTAAGCCTTTACTTTACGTCCCCCGTGTTAGTCAGCATTGTTTTTAGCGTTTTGGTGGCTTGGCGCGAAAACTAAAATACTTAATGCTGTCACTGCAACTAAGCCATTAATTATACCCATTAGCATGAAAGGCGCGGTCTTGCCAATACCGTCAAAAACCACGCCCCCAAAATAAGTCCCCAGTAAAATTCCCGTAGCGCCGATTACATTAAATACGCCCAGTACGGAGCCTCGGCGTTCTGCTGGCGCTTCTTCGCCGATAAGTGCGGAGCCTGAAACGATTGTTGAGATCTCGCCTATACCTAGCAGCGCGCAAGCAAATAACGCCGAGCTGGAAAATGGATTATCGATAAAAGAAATATTCATATAGGCGAAAGCGGCGATGGTAAAACCAATGCATACCGAGGCTACACGATTAATACGGTCACTTAATATCCCCATTGCTATTGCCCAAATCATGGCTACGCCTTGCACGATGGCTACCATAATGCCTGCGCGGGCTAAACCTTCAGCGCTGGTGAGGGCGAAGTCTGATGAAGATTGCACGACCCAGAGAGACATAAACGTACCAATCACCACCAAATCTCCTCTGGAGGCAAACGCGGTGAAATAGGATAGGGCAATGCGTGGATTGGTGGCCGCTTCTCCGAAGCCTTCTCGCATTAGCTTTAGCACAGGGGTTTTCTCTGTGGCTGTGGTGGCGCGACCGCTTTTCCACATACAATGAATTAATAAAGCGACCACTACTGCAAGTGCGGCCATCGCCCAGTAGGCATAGCGGCCGGCCATAATTGGGTCGACTCCCTGGGCAATTAAACGCTGCGGTAACTTACCTATTTGCATGGAAATAAGTACCATTCCGAGCCCGGTACAAAAACTACCCATGGCAGTAAAAACGCCGCGAGATTTATTGGCACTGGTGTCATGGAGTGTGACGCTATACATCACTGGCACCATGCTTGCCCCTATAGCAAAAATTATGCGATAGGCATACAGGTCGGAAGCTGCTGTGGCTAAAGGGTAAATGACGAGTCCCAGTGCAAGAATGGCTAAGCCAACCACCATGATAATGCGGCGACCAAAATTATCGGAAGAGGCGCCCACTACGCCCATAAGCAACAGCACGATGAATTCTTGCATGGCGGCTAATTGCCCTGTTAATACGCCTTGCTCTTCTTTGGGTACGTGGAAAACCTCTTCCAGTAAAAAGGGTTGGGCAAAATTGATAAAACTAACCAAGGGGATTGCCGTGAACGCCGCTAGTAAAAACCCAAAAGCATTGGTGCGGGTATATCCTGGTGCGAGTGTGACGGGGCCAAATTGGTTGGTGTTACTCACAAGGCAATCTCCAAAGGCTTATAGTTAGGTATCTTATGCGCGTTGAGCACGTTGTGCCATTAATTCTTGCCTAGTGATGCTGGCTATCGGGGCTTGTAGACTTGCTACTAATACATCTACTAAATTGCCTACAAAAAGTGCGCTGCTAATCACCTCGCCATCGTCTGATAATTCAATGAGTCTTTCGTATTCTGCCAGTGCATGAATTAACTGCAGCATTGCTAAACCAAAGCGCATGCCGAATAATTTTTCAGGGATATCGATAAGTAGTTGACGCAAGCCCGTCGCTATTTTTTGCAGGCCGGAAGAGTGATGAGCATCCCATAATTTACGAATATCATTGTCAGCGTGGTTGCTGACTTTGGCCAGAAAGCGAATGTAATGGGAGCCGCTAGTAGATTCATTCATCACGTCTACCATCGGGTAAACCCATGCTTCGATTAGGGCGCGGATATCGCCCGCATTTTGGTCGAGCATCTTTTCTCGTCGTTCATTGACTTGCTTCATGCGGTAATCATAGATGGCTTCAACTAATCCAAGCTTGGTGCCGAAATGGTAGTGGGCTGCAGAAATATTTTTTTGCCCGGCAGCCGTATTAATTTGGCGTAGAGAGATGCCTTCAATACCCATTTCGCCAATAAGTTGTTCCCCTGCAAGAATGAGTCGTTGCCGGGTGTCGCTATCAATTTGTTTGGTTCGAGCCATCAATAAGTCCTGTTAAAGCTATATTTAAATCATTTGACTTAATATTAAAGGGTCGGTTAGAGTAGTGCAATATTTAAATCGCGTGAATTAAATATTGCTGGGATTCTTTTTGCTTATATACCTAAATGTCTGAATTTTAAGTGTTTTTGATAACGGGTATGTCGTTCGGTATTGCTAATGTGAGTCACAAAAGCCTACGCCGCAGCCGGGGTTACCTTGTGTCTATAGGGGTAAACTAAAGCCAGATGTAAGCAAGAGGCCGAAGAGGTTAAGTAGTTAGAGGCTCTTGTGTATAAGCTGTAAGGAGCGGCTATTTTTCACTAAACGATTGTGTTGCGTAACAGCTAATGAGGATATTCCTATGAGCTACCAATTTTCTACGGAGCGTGAACTACCGCGCTTTCAGCATTTTACTGCGACCCCGGCGGCTGGCGCTCTAGGTGCTTATATAGAGGGTATCGATCTAAACACAGAGCTTTCAGACGCTGCTTTTACTGAGCTATATGCTGCATTCCTGGAATATAAAGTTATTTTTTTTCGCAATCAGCCAATGACTGAGGATCAACATCTGACTCTGGCTAGACGATTCGGATTAATCCAGGGACCAGGAGCAATTCCGCAAGTGGAAGGTTACCCGCAAATAAAAGAACAAATTTTCGATGAGTATACGACTATAGGCAGTGACGTAAATTATCATGCTGATGACACCTTTCGAGACTACCCCTCTAAAATGTCAATTCTGCGTGCGTTGGAGACTCCAGCGGGCGCTGGTAATACAATTTGGGTAGATATGGAAAAAGCATTCAATACGCTCTCAGAGCCGATGAAAGAATTCCTGCAGGGATTAAGTTGTATTCACAATCTGGATAAGTCTTTTGGTCGTGGCATATTAGAGGGTGCTGGAGGGCAGGCATGGGACGATATGATGAAGCGGAATCCACCAGCTACCCATCCGCTGATTGTGACTCACCCTGAAACCGGGCGAAAAAGTATTCATGCTAGCCAGCTAACGGCAGTCAATATTCCAGAGTTGACTGAGGCTGAAAGTGAAGCTGTATTGGCGATGTTGATGGCACATGCTTACCAGCCTGAATTTCAATGCCGTTTTACCTGGGAAGAAAACGCCATAGCGATATGGGATAACCGCTGTCTACAGCATCGCGGAATAAATGATTTCTCACCAGCCTATCGTCATATGCACCGGATTGCGATTGTTGACAATATTCGTCCCTCCAAAAACCCGGCTGAGCAAACGCCATTACCGCTGGATGCGTCTAAACCCTATATTAGTGTGGAGGATCTTTACGATAGTGCGAATAAGCCGGAATTAACTTATACAGAAAGTACCACAGGCAATACGGAAGCTAAGCTTAGTCAAAACATTGCTGACGAAGGTGGCGATAATGACCCGGTGGATGCCGGCTTTCTGGAAAAGATGAACAGTAAAAAAGCAGGGTACTATTTTACCAGTGGCGCAGCAGCACGTATTAAAAAAATTCCGGCAATGTTCCGAGGCGCGGCTTTGCGATCTATTTTTAAGGCCGCCGAAGACAAGGGCGTTAAGGAAATTAATGTCGCTATTCTTCAAGAGGTTAATGCTAAGCGCGGCAAGGGATAAATAATGCCAGCCTTTAATTTTATGGTTTATTGAGTGATGGAGCGTTCATCTTTTATGTGATTTAGGTTGTTGTATCAATGCAGGGTGGCAATATGAAAGAGAAGCTCATACAGAAGGTTCGCAGCTCAGTGATTGGCGAAAAACAATTATTTGAGACCTGTTTTGGGTTAAAGCCATTAATTTATGCCGACTACACAGCCTCGGGGCGCGCGCTTGAATTTATTGAGCAATACATTCGTAATCATGTATTACCTTTCTATGCCAATACCCACAGTGAAAGTTCTTATACCGGTGGGCATACCGGTGCGCTTCGAGAGCAAGCCAGAAATATTATCCGTCGATCTTTAAACTGTGGAGAGGATGATCGCGTTATATTTTGTGGTTCGGGGGCTACCGCTGCGATTAACAAGCTCATCGATATTCTTAATTTGCGTTTGCCAGCTGATTTAGCCGAGCGCCATCAGCTGGATCGTCAAATTCCTGCAGATCAGCGTCCAGTTGTTTTTATCGGTCCCTATGAGCACCACAGCAATGAGTTGCCCTGGCGTGAATCCATTGCTGAGTTAATTGTGATTCCGCTCGATAATGAGGGGTGTCTGGATATTGATGTGCTAGAAAGTGAACTAGAAAAAAATAGAGAACGACCTGTTAAAATCGGTAGTTTTTCTGCCGCCTCCAATGTTACGGGTATCAAAACAGATGTGAATAGAGTCTCGGCTTTATTGCATGCTTATGATGCTTACGTGCTTTGGGATTATGCTGCAGCCGCACCTTATATGGGTGTTGATATGAATTCGACCTCTGCCTATGGCGATAGTAGTAAAGACGCTGTGTTTATTTCTACCCATAAATTTATTGGTGGGCCGGCTACCCCTGGAATATTGGTAGTAAAAAAACATTTACTAAAGAATTCAGTGCCTGCAGTGCCTGGTGGCGGCACGGTGTTGTATGTAAGCCCTCAGGCGCACCGTTATATCGATGATCGGGAACGGCGTGAAGAGGGTGGGACGCCGGCAATAGTGGAATCTATCCGTGCTGGATTGGTGTTTAAATTACAGCAAGACATTGGCACTGATTATATAGAAGCAAGAGAGCGTCAATTGATTGGGCGCGCGTTTAGTCGCTGGGAAAAATATGACAATATTGAAATATTGGGTAGTACTACTGCTGAGCGGCTATCCATCGTATCGCTACGTATTAAATATCAGAATAAAGATTTACATTACGGGTTTGTGGTTGCATTGCTGAATGATTTGTTTGGTGTTCAGGCCCGAGGAGGATGTTCGTGCGCGGGACCGTATGGGCACGCATTGCTTAACATGGATATGGCCTATAGCAATGCTTTGGAAAAAGAAATACTCAAAGGTAATATGCTACTGCGGCCTGGCTGGGTAAGACTGAACTTTAACTATTTTATTGATGAAGACAGCTTTGATTATCTGGTCAAGGCGGTAGCTTTAATTGCTGAGCATGGCTGGCGCTTGCTGCCATTTTATGATTTTGATACTGATGGCGGTACTTGGCGTTATCAGAATAAAAAGGTATTAGTTAAAAATGATTTATTTTCTGTAGATTTTTTGTCAACACCGAGTGTGAATAAAGATGCTGGGAAAAGTCAGGTAAAACTTGATGAATACCTGCAACTAGCTACTCAGACATTATTGGGCGAGCACAGCGCTCAGCGTTATGAAGTGCCCCTAACAGAGAGCGCAGAAAAACTACGCTGGTTTGTATTGCCACAAGAGATCGTATTTGAATAGTTCAATTATTGCTGGGTTTAAGGGTTGTAGGGTAAAGCGCTAATGCGGGTTGAGGAGAAAATATTAGTAAGGAATTAAGGACAATTATTCATTCACAATAGACCAAAAAACATCGATAGCAGAAGAGGTGCTATTGTAAATCTCTACTGATATATCAGGTTTTATTTTATAGCGGGCCGTAATTGATGACAGCTGATCAAACAGGGATACACCATAGGTCAGGTAGAGATCTGGCGAAATATATCCGCTGAACTGTGCTTCCTCGCCGTTACGGCCCATGTCGGTGGTCATTTGAAAATCTTCTATACCCAGTGCATTGGCTATATCGCCAGCTCTTTTGTTGCTCTGCGCTAAACCTAAAGCGATGGCCGTTTGTTGGGCTAAACGACTTTCATCGGTATTGGTATTGCTTGGTCCCTTGCCGGTCAGCAGGTAGTAAAGAATATGCTGTTCTGACATGGCTGGGCTGGAAAATAGCGTCACTATTGGCTCTTTGGCTGAGCCAGTGGCGAGCACGCCAACCCGAACATTATTTTCAGTGTGATTGCGGATGGCGGTAACCAGTAATTCCGGGTTGCTTAGCGGGCCAGTAAAAATCATTCGCCCCTCTTCGATCAACAGGTCCTGTCCATAGGCGCGGTAGCGGCCATCACGCAAATTAACGATGCCGTTGCCAGTGATCAATTGTCCTGGTTTTTGTTTGATGATTAGATCGCCGCTAAGGTTGGTAGTTAGACCAAAGCCGGTAAATTTGACATCGTCACCTAATGTTGTCTCTACGTTTGCGCTTACTGCCATGCCGCCAGAATCCAGTGTTTGATCATCGATGATGGTGTCATCCGACACGGTAACGGCATTTTTGGGAAGTTTGCTTATTTCAATCCTGGCTTTTGGGATGTTGAGTTTACCGCCAATATCGATCTGGCCCGGAGCGGCGGTTATTTGAATGTCGGAAACCACATTAAGGTAGGAACGTGGAAGTGGTTCTATCCGGATGGCGGTGGTGCTGACGTCGACATTTGCTAGCCAGTCAGTATTGGTCCATTCTCCCTTGCCATTAAAATTTGCATGTCCCTCACCAATAGCTGCTTGACCATTAAAAAGTACTTGCTGCTTATTGAAGTTAAAAGTGCTATTGCCATTGCTAATGTCAATGGGGAGGTCTCGACTGCGGAGGTAAAAATCTGAAAGCGCTAATTGGCCGTCAATGACGACATTGTTATCGGCTAGCATTAGGTTCAGGTTGCTGGAGACTTCTCCGGTTAATTGATTCACATTGGGGAATAAAGATTGCAGAGGTTGTAGTGTGAAGTTTTTAAGTATTATTTTTCCGTTCCATATTTGTTGTTGATAATCAATATTGCCGTTGATATTACCCAGGTATTTTGAAGTCAAACTAAGCTCGGAGCGAACCCCTTGCTTGTCAATCGTCAGTGCGGAATTAAAATCTTCAACGGGAATTTTTAGTTTAGATGTTTCATCAAGGTCGATAGAGATTAGTAAGTTTTTGGCTTTGACGTCTGCAATGGCCTGCCAGTTCCTTTGGTTTTTATCGCTTACAGTAATTGAATTTTCTGCGAGTACGGCGTTAAAGCCCCATTCACCTTGCAGCTGATATGCGCTGGGTGTAAATCGCATTAGCCAGCTGAATGGTAGTCGTGTGCCAGCTAAGTGAATTGCAGTGGGTGCAGGATTAGTTGTTGCGTGAGCTGCTGAAGGCTGCCACTGGATAGGTTTCTGCAGACAAACGGCTGATGCATTGTTGCGCAGACAAAAACTATCAATGTGTAATGGCTCGCCAGGTTGCCAGTTAGCACTCAAAGGCTTCTTATTGGACCAGTTTGACCAAACAGCTTCCCGTTGGGTGGTATTTAGATCAGCTGTTGCAATGGTAGTTGCTGAAACTGGCGAAGAAACCAGTTTTTCGTTAACCGCCAATCGAAGTTTTTTACAGGGGTTGTCAACGGCTAAGGTCTCCAGATTAACATGCAGGGCACACTGCAGTGTGGAGTTCCAGAGATCAGCTTGCTGTAAATTGAGAATATAATTTACGTCCAGGTGTTGAGAAAGTGTCCATGGGCTATAGTGGTTGGTAACGGCGCTTTGGCGGCGTTGGGTGGCATCAACGCTTAGTTGAAAGTCGAGTGTTTCTTCTTGTCCGGTAAGTTTGGCACCACTAATTTTTAGTTCAATTTTACTTTTCTCCCACGCTAATTTACGCAGCGAAACGCTACTGCTGATGGTTTTAGCATGAAGGTTTTGATAGCGAATATCTTCGGCTTTTAGGCTGGCGTTGAGCGAAGGTTTTTCCAGAGTGCCAAGTAAGCTGCCGCTGGCAGATAAACGCCCACTGATATCGGGCATGAAATGTTCAATGTGAGCGATATTGGCAGACCACTGCGCTGTGCCATTGGGGAAGTCGCCGTTGATAGTGAAACGGTTGCCATCGTTCATTAGCCCCCAGTGCTTAAATTGCAGCTGTTGGTTGGGCGTTAAGGTTATCGTGCCACTGGAGTTTAATGCCGTGTCCATAAAGTCACCATTAAGCTCGTTAAGTGTAACAGTGAGTGCAGGGGCCGTGAGTAGACTCTTTATTTGTAATGCGGCTTTGATGTTGAGCTTGCCTTGATATTGCGGATTGATTAAGGCGGGATTCACATTGCTAGCGGTAACCGATAATTCGCTGTCGCTGTGACTATCAAAATAGAGTTGCCCGCTGGCGACGACTTGGCCATTGTCACTGGTGATTTCGGCCTGTCGAATCGCGAGCGATTGGTAATCTGTGCTAGCAGCGAGTTGCAATGATGAAGAGCCGATAGCAAAAGGCAGTGTCGATTGGCTGTTTAATGAAAGTGTTAATTGGTTCAGATCCCCCTGCAGCTTTAATACAGCTTGTTTGATTGCAATGTTTTCATCGTTGGCGATAACGGTGAGCGGTGCTTCAATACCGATGTTGGCGGAAAAAGGTACATTTGCTATCAGTGGCTGAATTTCACCATTGCCGCTAATCTCGATTAGCCCCTGGGTTGAAAATTGTGCGCGCAGCTGACGCAGCGAGCCGCTTAATTTTGCAGTGACTTCATCAATGGTTTTTACCGTGGTTGAATTTTTCTTGGCAATATTTGCTGAAAAGTCTGGTAGCTGTTGTGGTTTGTGATTGGCCGTTACTTTAATTGCGTAGTCTTTGCTGAGGTTTATCGAACCCTTAAGTCTTAATGTCTCTCCCCATAGGGTGGCAATCAAGGGTGAAAATGACAACTTTGACTGGTGCCATAAAAACTTTTTTGCCCTTATATTTTCTGCCGAAAATAATATGCTGGCTACTTCTGTGGATGAGCCAGTCGTATTACTGCTAATGATTAAGCGATTAATGTTTATTTTGCTGACCGCAATATCAAACGGCAGGGAGACAGTCGGTAAGGCTACAGGTTGATCATCGGTACTGTTTTCGTCGGCAGATAATTCTATACCAATATTATTAGTAGTAATGTCTTTAGCACAAATATTAAGGCTGATTAAACAGAGTGGTGTGAGTTGAATGTTGGTGTCAGTAAGGGTGACCTTAACGCCTTCTTGTTGCCAGCTAATGAGGGCAAAGTGGCTGTCACCAAATAAGTTTCCAGTTGCTGTGGTCAGGCTTAAGCGGGGTTCAAACGATGTCGCATAGTGCGCTACTTTATTTAAGCCGGCTTCTGTGTAAACCAGCCAATAACTAGTGATAAATACCAGTACTGTTAATAGTATGAATAATAACAGGGGGAGTAAAATAAGCCGTTTTAGCCAGATTTTATAGCTGGCACTACTACTATTGTTGTTGGCTGGCATATCACCGGTGCTCATATAGATGGCCCCATGGAAATATGAATTTGGAAGCCGTCGTATTCATCATCATTAATTGGGAAAGCGATATTGAAACTGACCTGGCCAATAGGTGAAAACCAGCGCGCACCAATGCCTGCGCCCGTGCGAAACGGTTCACTTGAGTGTGTGTATGCCCTGCCGGTATCTATAAACGTTGCAAGCGCCCAGTGTGGGTTAAAACGCCAGCGGTATTCGAGGCTGGCTACGTTTAAACGGTCACCACCAATTAAGTCGCCTTCATTATTTCGTGGCGCCAGTGATTCAAATTCGTAGCCACGTACGGTTTGATCACCCCCGGTAAAAAAGCGCTTTGATGACGGCACTTTATCAAAGTCTTCATTGAGTAATATGCCTACCTCCAGTCGAGTAATCAGAGAGTGATTGTTGCCGACAGGTAGCAGGTACTTAAAGCCGGTAACCGTGCGGAAAAAATTGGTTTCAGAGTATAAATCCTCGGTACTGGTTTGCATATTGAGCCAAAAGCGAAAGCCCTTTTCACCACCGTCGGCAATAGCGCTGTATGACCAACTGGCAGTGGGTAATACATAGGTGGTTTGCTGGCTGGGTTCATCGCCCTGACTATATTGTTCATTTTCTAAATTGACGCCGATAATTTGTTGCCAGCGACCAAGCGAGGTGTGTAGGTTTAAGCCAGTATTGATACGCAGGCTTTCAGTATCTTCAACGGATTTGTTTTGTACACCAGTACCCCATTCAATGAAGTGCTCGAGTGGGTGGTCCATGGGTATCTGGTAACGCGTAGTGAGCTCCTGTAAGGGTTCAGAAATTTCCAACTCGCTAGCTAAACTATGACCGCTGGCATTCACTAGCGGTTTACTCCAGCGCAATGTGAGTCTTGGGCCAGTGTCAGTGCCAAACCCTGCGCCAATTAATACCTGGTCCTCAGGTGCGTCTTCCAGTGTCACTACCAGGGTGGCTAGATGGTTGCTGTGGTCAAAAGTTGTTTGTACTTCTACATTTTTAAAGTAGCCGGTATCCAATAACGCTTTATACTGCTTGGCCACTACCGAGCGGCTATACCAATCGTTTACTTTTATTGCTTCAAGGCTGACGAGTAAGGGTTCACTCAATTGACTACCGCTATAGATTATCCCGCTGATTTTATAGCGGCTGCCAGCGTCAATGTTGATCGTTGGCGTTGCAATATTTTCACTTAAATTGATGTGCAGTTCACTGTGTACGAAGCGGGCATTTTGAAAGCCGTGAAAGAGACAAAGGTCAAACAAGCGCTGTTTATAATCGTCGTAAACGGCATGATTAATCGGTTGGCCCTGGGTGAAAGGGGTGTTCGCCAGTAAGTTCTGAATGGCGGGTAGTTGGGCTGCTGTTCCTTGCACATTGATATTCGCAGAACCCCAGTTAACCACAGGGCCGGGCGTGAGGTTAAGATTGAGTATGCTGTCTTTAATTTCGTAATTAAATGTAGAGTGGTAATAGCCCAAGGCATTGGTACTTTTTTTGATCGCTGATTTAATCCGGTTGGCAAAAAAATAACTCTGTAGATCATCCTCCGTGATGCTGCCCACAGTTAATCTAATATTTTCGGCAAGTACGGCATCTGCCCCATTCACCTGTACAGGAATGGTGGTTTCTGCCAGAACGAAAAGGGAGAAAAAGATCAGTAGTAGCGAATGGGATAGCTTATTCAAGAATAGGGAGCCAGCAGTGCCAGTTTCAGTAAACGATGTTTATCTTCAGTGGCTTAAGTGTATAGATTATATGCGCGCTCGTGTACCGTCGGCAGATTTTATTTATACCTGTTGTCGTGTTTATGACCTGTCAGCTGTATAGCTAAGCGAGGGACTGAAACCGCTACTCACGGAAATATGTTTTTAAAATGACAGCTGTAAGGTCTGGTAATAGCCTGAACGGTTTGTTCGATGGAAAAGGCAGGCTATGATTAGGGTAATTAATTTGAAGGAGGGGTTATGCGATTTGTTGTGTTACTGCTTGCTGCATTGTCGGTGTTGCCAAGTTTAGCTGTTGAATTAACCGGTGACTTACAGCAGGGCGGTATGCTGGTTGGGCAGGTGGCGCCAGGAAGTCAGGTAAGTCTGGACGGAACACGGATCAAGGTCAGTGCCGGGGGTGTGTTTGTTTTGGGTTTTGATCGCGATGCCGCCGCTACTGCAGAGTTGAAAGTAACAGAGCCTAGTGGTGAAGTGGCGGTTAAAACACTGCAGATTGAGGCCAGACAATACAAGATCCAGCGTATTGAAGGTATCGCAAAAAAAATTATGAGCCCCAGTGAGTCTGATCTGCTACGTATTCGCCGCGAGGCCGCCGAGGTTCGGCAGGCGCGGGCGCAGGTCTTTGAACGTTTGGATTTTGCCAACGCCTTTCAGTGGCCGCTAACTGGACCAATTAGCGGTGTATTTGGTTCCCAGCGTGTTTATAATGGCGTCCCCAGTCGACCGCACTATGGGGTTGATGTAGCGGCGCCAGTGGGCACTCCTGTTTCCACGCCGGCACCGGGTACCGTGACCTTGGCGCACCCCGATATGTTTTATTCAGGTGGCACCGTCATTATCGATCATGGTCATGGGGTTTCTTCTACCTTGATGCATTTAAGTAAAGTGCTGGTGGAGGTTGGGCAGGAAGTTGTGCCAGGTGATATTGTCGCGGAGGTCGGTGCTGGTGGACGTGCGACCGGGCCGCATTTGGATTGGCGGATGAATTGGTTTAACGCGCGGATAGATCCCCAGTTGTTAGTGAGCGAAATGCCCGTAACAGAAAATAAATAGACAGAGAGTAGTTAAATGATCGACAAAAAGTTATTAAGTATTTTGGTTTGTCCGGTAAGCAAGGCGCCGTTGGTATACGATGAAGAAAAACAGGAATTGGTCTGTAAGGCGAGTGGTTTGGCCTACCCGGTGCGCGAAGGCATTCCGGTGATGTTGGAGAATGAAGCGCGACAGCTGACTGCCGATGAGAAATTAGGTTAGTTTTACCAATAAATTACCGGGGCTGGCTATTCAGTGTTAGCCCCGCTTTCCTATATAATTTCCGCCCTTGGATGTATATAAGAGCAACACAAAACAGATACAGACCTCCTACAGTCCCTAACTGAGTCAATAATGAAAAGTTCTGAAATCCGCGAAGCCTTCTTATCCTATTTTGAACAAAAGGGGCATACCCGAGTCGATAGCAGCCCATTAGTTCCAGGCAATGACCCTACTTTACTGTTTACCAATGCGGGTATGGTGCAGTTTAAGGATGTATTTCTAGGTCAGGACCCGCGTCCCTATACCCGCGCTACGTCTTCCCAGCGCTGTGTGCGCGCTGGTGGTAAGCACAACGATCTGGAAAATGTCGGTTATACCGCTCGTCATCACACCTTCTTTGAAATGTTAGGTAACTTCAGTTTTGGCGATTACTTCAAGCGCGATGCCATAACCTTTGCCTGGGAGTTTTTAACCTCCGCGCAGTGGCTTAACATTCCCGCTGACAAACTGACGGTGACGGTTTACGCCGACGACAACGAAGCTTTTGATATCTGGCAGAATGAAGTGGGAGTGCCCGCTGAGCGTATTATCCGTATTGGCGATAATAAAGGTGCCAAATACGCCTCCGATAATTTTTGGTCGATGGGCGATACCGGTCCCTGTGGTCCCTGTACTGAAATTTTTTATGATCACGGTGCTGATATTTGGGGTGGCCCGCCGGGTTCACCGGAAGAGGATGGCGACCGTTTTATCGAAATCTGGAATAACGTTTTTATGCAGTTTAACCGTGCCGCTGATGGCACGATGACTGAGCTGCCAGCGCCGTCGGTAGACACCGGTATGGGCCTGGAGCGAATTGCTGCGGTGATGCAGCATGTCCATAGCAATTACGAAATTGATTTATTTCAAAACCTGCTCAACGCCGCAGCGAAAGTGTTAGGTGTTAATGACACCAGCAATACCTCTTTACGTGTAATTGCTGACCATATTCGCTCCTGCGCCTTTTTAGTGGTTGATGGGGTGTTGCCTTCCAACGAAGGTCGGGGTTATGTCTTGCGACGGATTATTCGTCGTGCGGTGCGGCACGGTAATAAACTCGGTGCCAGCGATAGCTTTTTCCACAAACTGGTTGCACCTTGGCCAAAGAAATGGGTGAGGCGTACCCGGAGTTGGTGAGCGTACAAAAACAAGTAGAAAAAGTGTTGCTGACTGAAGAACAGCAGTTCGCCAAAACCCTGGATCAGGGAATGCGGATTCTGGAGGCTGATCTTGCCACGTTGCAAGGTACTGAAATTCCCGGCGAAACCATTTTTAAACTCTACGACACTTTTGGCTTCCCCGTTGATTTAACCGGCGATATTGCCCGCGAGCGCGAACTGACTCTGGACGAAGCCGGTTTTGAAAAGGCGATGGATGAACAGCGGCGACGCGCCCGCAATGCCAGCAACTTTAAAATGGATTTGGCTGAAGGTGTGGCCATTGACGGTAGCACAGAATTTGTTGGCTACAACGACCTGAAGACCGAGTGTGAAATTACCGCGCTATTAAAAGACGGTGAGTTAGTGACTAGCTTGGCCGAAGGCGAGCAGGGTGTGGTGGTATTTGCCTCAACGCCGTTCTACGGCGAGTCTGGTGGCCAGGCCGGTGATAGTGGTTTACTGCTGTCCGGTAGTAGTTGTTTTGAAGTGAGCGATACCACCAAAAGCAATGATAACCACCTGCACCACGGAGTATTAACTAAAGGATCGTTAGCTGTTGGCCAAAAATTAACGGCCGAGGTTGATGGTGATATTCGTCAAGCGACGGCGCTTAATCACTCAGCGACTCATATTTTGCATGCCGCCCTAAGAAAAGTGCTAGGTGATCATGTGGGGCAAAAAGGCTCGTTAGTTGATTCACAAAAATTACGTTTTGATTTCTCACACTTTGAAGCAGTAACTGCTGAAGAACTGGCGCAAATTGAAAACATCGTAAATCAACAAATTCGCCAAAACACTGCCGTTGAAACCACAGTAACAGGCATGGATCAGGCTAAAGAGCTGGGTGCCATGATGTTGTTTGGTGAAAAGTACGGCGAAGAAGTGCGGGTGTTAGCGATGGGCGACGGCTTCTCGGTAGAGCTGTGTGGCGGTACTCACGTTAAGCGCACCGGTGATATTGGTTTGATGCGGATTGTGTCGGAGTCGGGAATTGCTTCCGGCGTGCGCCGGATTGAAGCAGTCACTGGTGCGGCAGCACTGGCAGTGATTGAGCAGACTGAGCAGCAGCTGCAAACTATCGCGGCGGTAGTAAAAGGTAATAAAGACAGTGCTGTAGAAAAAGTGGAGCAGTTGCTGGAAGAGAAAAAATCCTTGGAAAAACAATTGGCGCAGCTAAAAGCCAAAATGGCTTCAGCAGCGGGCAGTGATTTAGCCGGGCAGGCACAAGCGGTAAATGGTATCAAAGTTATCGCCAGCCAGCTTGATGGCGCCGATATGAAAACGCTGGATAGCACCGTCGCACAATTGAAAGACAAGCTGGGCTCGTCAGTGGTAATGCTGGCCAGTGTCGATGGCGACAAAATCAATCTGGCCTGTGGTGTCAGCAGTGATTTAACCGCTAAATTACGCGCCGGAGATTTGATGAAACATGTTGCCGCTCAAGTCGGCGGCAAGGGCGGCGGCAAGCCGGATAAAGCCAAAGGCGCCGGCAGCGATGTAGCGGCATTGCCCGCGGCATTAGCGTCGGTAACCGAGTGGGTTGCTGCGGGTTAACGGCGATTAATTCGGCTTTAAATTATTGCCGAATTAGTGTTTAATTGCGCCCCTTTTCGGCCTCTGGTCTTCCTTTGAGCCCTTGGTGGCAAGACAGAAACTAAATACATGAGTTTAATTGTTCAAAAATTCGGTGGTACTTCGGTAGGTACTGTTGCTCGCATCGAAGCGGTGGCGGAGAAAGTCGCTGCTTTCCGGGCTCAGGGGCATGACATAGTCGTTGCGGTGTCTGCGATGAGTGGCGAAACCAATCGCCTGATTGCCTTGGCCAATGAAATTGAGGAGCAGCCCACACCCCGTGAGTTGGATGTGCTGGTATCAACTGGCGAACAAGTCACTATTGCATTATTAAGTATGGCGCTGAATAAGCGCGGCTGTCCAGCTCGCTCATATACCGGGTCGCAAGTTCGTATCCTTACCGATAGCGCACATAATAAAGCCCGTATTAAAGAAATTGATGAAGCCAATATTCGCACTGATTTAAAAGCTGGCCGCGTGGTCGTGGTAGCCGGATTTCAGGGCGCTGATGAGCATGGCAATATCACCACCCTTGGCCGTGGTGGCTCAGATACCACGGCTGTCGCCTTGGCTGCGGCTTTGAAAGCGGATGAATGCCAAATTTATACCGATGTGGATGGCGTCTATACCACTGATCCACGTGTGGTCAGCTGCGCCCGTCGTCTGGATCATATTACCTTTGAAGAAATGTTGGAAATGGCCAGCTTGGGCTCCAAAGTCCTGCAAATTCGCTCTGTAGAATTTGCCGGTAAATACAATGTGCCTCTGCGTGTATTACACAGTTTTCAAGATGGCCCCGGTACACTGATTAGCCTAGAGGAAGATACCAAAATGGAAGCTCCTGCCGTTTCAGGAATAGCCTTTACTCGCGACGAAGCCAAACTCACCATATTGGGCGTGCCCGATCACCCGGGCGTTGCATACCAGGTATTAGGTCCGGTTAGCGAAGCCAATATCGAAGTGGACGTCATTGTACAAAATGTGGGCGCTGACAATACCAACGATATTACATTCACAGTTAGTCGTGGCGATTTGGCCAGAACCGAAGCGATCCTGCGTAACACCGCAGAAAAACTGGGTGCTAGAGAAGTTGTCACCGATGGCAAGATCGCTAAAGTGTCTATTGTGGGTGTCGGCATGCGTTCACATGCCGGTATCGCCAGCATCATGTTTAAAGCGCTGGCTGATGACAATATCAATATCCAGCTAATTACTACGTCAGAGATTAAGATTTCTGTGGTGATTGATGAAAAGTTTTTAGAGTTAGCCGTTCGCAGCCTGCATACTGCGTTTGGTTTGGATGCTGAGACGCCATAAGCGTTGCCGTACTGGCAGTTTAATGAAATCAGCATCGACAAAACCCGATGATCTTCATTTAAGCCTTTGAAAAATCGGCAAATGTGGTATCATGCCGCGCTCATTTGCAGGGCCCAAAACCTTAGTTAATGAATGTAAGTTGCTGGCGATGACCAGTCTAAAAAATATCACAGTTTGTGTGGAGAAGTGGCCGACAAACTGCAAAGCAGTTTACTCACCCTCTTTGAGGGCTCGGCCTAAAGGCCCGCCCTGAATAAAGCGGGCGTTCAAGTGGCAAGCACTTGTGGACAAGGAGCTTGCGACGCAGCCCCGCAGGGGTTTTTAAGCCCTTAGGCTTAAAAAATCAATGGCCGAAGAATTCGTTGAAGAGGGCTCAATGCCCGAAGCGACGAACAAATGGTCGGTACTGGAGGTAGCCAGTTAAAACTACCCAAGTTTGTGTGGAGAAGTGGCCGAGTGGCCGAAGGCGTGCCCCTGCTAAGGGTATATCTGGGAAACTGGATCGAGGGTTCGAATCCCTCCTTCTCCGCCATTATTTTAAAAGCCCTCATTTAAGGACTTTTAAAATAACCTGCGCAGCAGGAGAGAGTGGAACGCGAAACTGGTTCGACAACTTTTACCTTAGGTAAAAGTTGGACGAGGAGCGAGAGCGACGAAGCCCGAAGGGTCGTTACAGCTCCTAGGGTGTAACGATCACAAATGCTCAGTTATAGTTTTGCAGCCTATCCTCCCGTCGTGGGAAGATAGCTACGAGTTAAGTTAAGTGCTTGAAGCTATTGACTAAAGTCGCACCGATCCCTATAGTGCGCACCCTACGCGCTCGTAGCTCAGCTGGATAGAGTACTCGGCTACGAACCGAGCGGTCGAAGGTTCGAATCCTTCCGAGCGCGCCATATTAAAAATCCTGGTTCTTTGAGCCGGGATTTTTTTTGTCTGGTGCTCAGACAATTCGAAGCCCTTGTGTGGCAAGGGGTGTAGCGTGGTGTCTTGCTTTTTGAGGCTCCTATTTTCCTCGTTTTAAGTTGAAAAAGTCGTCGTTCATCCGGTCTTAATTTCAAGCTATCCGTTGCTTCAAAATAACCAGTGCCGGAGTTTTGCCGGACTTACCCTCACAGACCCTATTAGCCGCTTCAATTAACTCCTCTAATTCCGGCGCAGAGTAGTGCGAAGTAATATCCCCGTTTCGATGCCCCAATAGAATTTTCCTCGTCTCTAGTGGAACGCCAGCGGCGCGTAATCGACGTCCAAACGTGTGTTTCAAATCATGTACTCTGGCGGGGATACCTTCCGCCTTGCGTACACGCTTCCACGCACTGTTATTGATGCTGGTTACCGAGTGGCCTTTATAGGTAAACACATACTCAGAGTGCATGCCTCGCAGGCTATTAACAACCGAAGCGGCGACTTTATTCAGTATCACCAATCGATCTTCTCGGTTTTTCACTAACTTGTCAGGAATTAAAAATACCGAGGTATTCAATTCTGGAACCGGTATTTCCCATTCCCAGCGAAGTTGGCAAACCTCTTGTTCTCGGCACCCTGTATTCACCTTAAATAAGCACATTTGGCTTAGGTGGTCGGGTAATTGCCGAAACAATCGGTTTTGTTCATCCCATGACAAGGGGTAAGGCTTGCGAGCATCGGTCAACGGTAGCATCTGGATCAGTGGTGCTGTTTCCAGAAACGTTAAACCATTCTCGTCGCGCCATAAACGTGCGCTTAAATTCAGTACACGGCGGGCAATCGACAGTGCGAGATTAATACTCTTATTCTTCCTGCCAAGCTTTCTTCTGTCATTGATGAACGGTTGCAGGCTTCCCATATGAACCTGCTGGAGCGGCAAGTGGCCGATGTAAGGGTCGAGCTGTTTTAAATACAATGCGCAATTAGCAATCGTTGCTAGATGCATATTTTCTTCAAGGTAGCGCGTTGCTGCCTCTCGAAAAATCCATTGTTTGCGAACCCCATAAACCGTGGCTTGTCGCACCTCCTCAATTCGGCGAGCCAGCATCAGCTGCGCTTTTTCGAGGTCGCCTGTGCCAGTGCTTTCGAAAAGTTTTTGGCCGAGCACTTGTTTCTCAATGTGCCATATGCCGCCGCGTTTTCGTAATCCTGACGTTTGCTTACGTCCCATATCTGTTCTCCTTTAGCAGAAGCGGGACGCCCGTTGCAGGACTTATATTGCTCTACCCAGTCATCCATTTCAAGCCTGTCGAAAGCAATGCCCTGTTTACCGATGGGTATTTGCATCAAGACAGGTCTTACCTCCCGGTTAAAACGGTTTTTGTCCATGCCCAAGTAGCCTGGTGCGTCTCTCAATCGAATTAATCGTGGTTTCATGCTTGTACAAGCTATTCTTGCTCTAATACAAAAGCCGCTGGTATCAATTCAAGGCTTGAAGAAACTTATTGTTTTGGCTCAGGTGTTTATCGTAGAAAGAGGTGGGATATGGAACTGGATAAGCTAGTGCAGTCTTTTGTTTTTAATTAGCGAAAAAATAAAACCATTGTCTCTTGCGTAAGTAAATAAAGCGCTAGTTTATTGAGTTGTATAGTTAGCGATATGTGATCCTGGTGTAAGAACCTTCATTGTAATCAATAAATAGCAAAGAGTGATTCGGCCGAAGGGCTGAATTCAGAAATATATTGTAACAAGTGCGGCTATCAGGGGGCTAAAAGTGAAAACACTAAGGCTGTAAAATGAAGAGGACAAGGTGTTGATTTTGAAAAGATTATTACTGATACTCCGGTAACGAATAATAACCACTAGAGGGATATACGCCCACTTGCGGTTGATAACTGTTAGGTGCTCAGAAAGGATTAATATGACAAGCGCAACGGAATACGAGAATCAAATAGAAAATCTCGGAATTGATGGACTTGAAATGAGTGTATCAACTGCTGCAGAGGCGAAAACTCTATTAGCGCAGTGTCGTGAAAAACAAAAAGAGCTACATCAAATCAAGAAAATGATAAATTTTGAAATTAAAACTATTCGAGCCAATTTTAAAGAATCTATAACAAATGCAGGTGCGGTAACGGGCGGTGTATTTTCTGTTTTTGGCAAGCGTGGAATAGCCGGCAATATAAGAGCTGAAGCTAAACGAGGCATGACTAGACGTCGTGATTCAGCATTGTCGCCGTATGACGATATAAAATTGTATATAGATAATTTAGTTCTCAGCTTAGATTCAGCGAAACTAAAACTTCAAAATTACATCGCAGAAAATAAGGTCGAAAAAAACATTAAGAGTAAACCGTCTAATGAAAGCGGTTTATTTTGTACTGGCTGTGGCTGTAAAGTAGATAAAACGCATAAGTTTTGTTCGCAGTGTGGAGGTTCGCTTTGATCTCCCCGCACCACACAAGTGACTCAATGAACGCTTGGGTTTAGGCAGCTAAAAGTGTGGCTTCGCCACAACGCTGCCCATCAGAAAGGGGTTGTAATACCAATTATGATTATTGATATATTCGGAAAGGTAGTCGAAGTAGTAAAGCGAGACCCTGAGTGGATTGTTTTCTATCGAGGCAATGAGGGGAAGAAGAGGCTTGCCCGCGATATTGTTATTCCTTCAGATGTGGGAGAAGATGATTTGCTAACATATCTCTTCGATATTTATCATGAGGACTCAACTGAGCGAAATCCTGAGGTGAAAACGGTTGGTTAGTTTAAGTGGTATCAGAAAGAAAAAATTGAACAAATGGGTCAATATGACTCCAAAAACCTGCGTATTCTTACGCATATTACTCAGGCTTTACATTGAATAGAGGTATCTTCATGGCTAAGAAAACACCGTCACAACACGTTGTAAAAAGCTCTGATGGATGGGCTGTGAAAAAAGGCGGCTCTACTAGAGCAACTAAAGTCTTCTCAACCCAGAGGGAAGCTGTGGTGCATGGAAGAAACGTAGCTAAAAATCAGAAAGCTGAATTTTACGTTCATGGTAAGGACGGAAAAATTAGGGAGAAAGATAGTTACGGTAGAGATCCTTATCCGCCTAAAGATAAAAAATAAGGCGGAATAATGCAGCGAGAATTTGAAAAGAATGTATTTGTAAATTGCCCGTTTGATAATGATTTTAGGCAGCTTCTACTCGGAGTAGTATTTACAATTATATATTTTGGATACAACCCCAGACTTTCTTTGGAGCGAGCCGATTCTGCAGAAAATAGAATCGATAAGATTACAAACCTCATCAAAGAATCAAAATTTGGAATTCATGACTTGTCGAGGCTTGTTTCCGCTGCCAAAGGGGAAGTGTATCGTATGAACATGCCTTTTGAATTAGGCATAGACTACGGCTGTAAAAAGCTAAAAGGCGGGAAATGGAAAGACAAGAAGATATTGATACTCGAAAAAGAGCGTTATCGATTTCAAAAGGCAATATCTGATTTATCTGGTTGTGATATTAAAAATCATAACGACGAAGTAGATAAAATAATATGCTCTGTCCGAGATTGGTTTATAACTGAAGAGCTAGGGAGAGGTGATAGCGGAAGTATGGTTTGGGATAGGTTTAATGATTTCCAGGCTTATCTTTACGATGAAGTTGTGGAAAAAGATGGGCACAAATCAACTGACGAAGTTCAAGTGTCCGAGGTTATACATCACATGAACGAGTGGTTCGAAACAAAAATATAACAAGGGCCTGCTAGGAACTGCAAACGCTGCGCCCCACATGCAGCCTCAGAGTCAGATGGCTTATCAGCATTGTACTTAACGGTATACCATCACAAGGAACATAAGTAGTGACGCAAATAAAAAACTTTGAAGACTGTATAGCTCAGGCTGGGACAGGAAAAAAACACTTGATGCTGGGTAATGGTTTTAGTGTTTCATTATTTCCCTCAATATTTAATTACAAGCGCC
Source organism: Oceanicoccus sp. KOV_DT_Chl (assembly GCF_900120175.1). Taxonomy (NCBI): domain Bacteria; kingdom Pseudomonadati; phylum Pseudomonadota; class Gammaproteobacteria; order Cellvibrionales; family Spongiibacteraceae; genus Oceanicoccus; species Oceanicoccus sp. KOV_DT_Chl. The sequence continues at coordinate 343,520 of NZ_FQLF01000005.1, read as the reverse complement.
TCGCTGAAAATATTGAATCTGATCGCATCAACTTGCTTTTCAATGCTATAGATACACACGACTTTGAATTTGTTATGAGGCGCTTGTTAGAGGCAGTTGATATTGTGCAGCATTATGACTCGTCTGAGGAAATTACTGATCATATACACGAGGATATAGAGGAACTTAAGAGAACCTTGATACATGTAATATCTAAATCTCATCCTCCTAAACCCTCTGAAATCACAGATCATCAATATGAAAGTTGCCGTAAATTTCTCCTAAACTTTAAAGAAGGTAAAACCTACACATTCAATTACGATCTAATTCTGTATTGGGTCTTAATGCACTTTAACGAAGATAAATTGCTTAAATTACCATGCGATGATGGCTTTCGCTACCCTTACTCTGATGAGTACGTTCCTGAGGAAGAGAGAGATACTTCCTTACACTGGGAAATCGGGCGTGAAAGTGGTCAAAGTACATATTACATCCATGGAGCAATGCATATATTTAGTGACGGTTCAGATATTGAAAAACTGTCTTATGCAAATCTAGGCGTGCCTTTAGCTGAGCAAGTTAAGCAGGCAATAGACCAGGATAGATTCCCAGTTTTTATATCGGAAGGCTCAACTGAACATAAGCTAGCCAGAATTAAAAAAAATGGATACTTATCTCGAACATTCTCCTCCCTGAAAAGTATTACGGGAAATTTATATATATTCGGTCACTCAATTCGAGATGAAGATGATCATGTTTTTGATTTTATAAACCAAAACAATAGAAATCTGAAAATGTTTATTGGTTTATTCGGTGCCTCTTCTGAGCCACACAATCAGGTTATAATTAGTAAGGTCGAGCGATGGCGTAAATCATACCCTTCTAAGATATTTGAATTTTATGACTCATCGTCAGTTGATGTATGGGGAGCCTCATCCAATATTTAATCTGCTATGCAGACACACTTATCACCGTCAAAACGAATTTTTCCCGTTTTTAATAGCGCATCACAAACGGCTTTAAGATTAGCCGTTCTCACATCCGGCAGGTCATCGGCCTTTTCTATTCGTTTGATTGTCGATAGCCCAACCCCGGAAGCTTGGGCTAGCTCCTCAGCCGACCAGCGAAGATAGGCGCGAGCCATGCGAATTTGTGCACCTGTAGCAATTTTCACCATATATCCTATTGGGCTAAAACAGGTGCAAGTATAACTATAAAAATCGATTTACGAGCTAAAAAGGTTGATTTAATGGAGTTAGATAACCATAATGGATCAGTAGTAAGTTGTTATGGTTATTTTTAGATGCGAATCTAGTCATTTGTTGAATCGGATTTACAGGAAAAGGTTTTTTATGTGTGGCTGCCCCCATCTTATTTTTGACCATATTTATTAAAGCGCTCGTTTGAGGTGTGCGACCACCTCAAACGAGCTAACCACAACAACCTGTATAAGAGGTTATTATGACTGCTCAGAATTTTACACAATCAGCGCCCTTAGCGCCTCCCCATCATGAGCTATTGGTTCACCCTTTGGTTCATTTCCCTGAATCTCCCACTCTCCTTGATTGCCAAGATATTTTGGCTAATTCCGCAGATCTGGTGGATCTTTTCGGGCATATCATTGTTAACGATGACTCTAATAGTGGAGGCTTGTCTGCGGAGGCAGCCGCTGGGTTTTATTGGTTAATACACATGCTGAAGCATACTTTACGTTATGTCAGCCTGACCTTAAGCGATCTTCGGGCCAGCCAGAAGCAACATCAGGAACAGTTAAAACAGTCGATTTTATTTCGCGCACTGCAATCACCAGATAAAACGAGTCAAGATCAACTTGATAAGGCTTTGGAGGCGTGTTTGGGGATAAGTCGCACCGACATTAATGCGTTTATACATTTATTGGAAGTTGATGCCCCTAGTCGTTCTGATGATGAACCTGCCAGCCAGAATAAAAGTGACTCTGTTTAGTGAGCCGCTCGGGTTTGGTTTTTAAGCCATCCCGCTTTTTGGCGTTGAATTAATTCAACACCAAAAAGAGGGACACAATTAAAAGCTGGGTAGGTCGCTGGTTATACCGCTGGCACTAATTCCCATCAACTCACTGTAAATCAAAGTGGAGCGAGGTGGGCAGATGGCCGCCTCTAAACACTAACCTGTTTGCTGCTAGGACTTTATTTGCATAATATTTACTAGCGCGCGTCACTGCAAAAAATGCAGTGACGCGCGCTAGCCCATGAACACTGGCTTTCAGAAAGATTCCTAACATGACGAAAACATTATCAGGGTATTTTTAGCCCGCTTCCTCGATCATACAACTGCCATGTGTGGCTATTGCACCCTCAATAGCAAACCAGCTCGAAAGAGCTTTTTAAGTTAACTCATGCAACCGCACTGAGTGGCTTATCATTTAAAAAGGAGTAATGCCTGGCAAAGAAAAGTAAGTCCGTCTAAAGCGTGAAAACAAAACAGTGATGTACCCGTCTGGAGATTATCGTTGTTGGTTATGCCTTTATTCAGGTTTGTGGGAGTGGTGTCCCGCGACGTTAGCAATCAGCTCAATCGATTGCTTATCTCTCTACTGCGGTAGTTGGATAGTCATAAACACTAATCAAAACTCTAACACCTATTGTGCTTTGATTGTTATCACCGTTCTGAACAGTCGCTGGTCCGTTCAGAAAGACCTCTCGTGTGTACAGAACGGACATGCATACTGAAGAACAGACAACAAACCTGACCGGAACGATTAGATACTTAATATTACGTAGCAGGGCAAGTGAAAAAATTTAAGCGCGGTGGGCTTAGCCCGCTACTTAGCAAATAACGTTGTTTCTATGGCTGTTATTTTAGGTCGCCTTTATATGTCACGTAGTCATTCTACAGCGACCCTCATGCATCAGAATAAGGCTGATATTAGGGTGATTCAGGAGATGCTGGGGCATGCGGATATTTCAACTACTCAGATCTACACCCATGTGGCGATTAATACGCTGAAGGAAGTATATCAAGAGACGCATCCGTTGGCGCAGCGGGAGTTTAACAATTTGGCGGCTTTCGGGCCGCCTTGCTCTATTTAACTATTGGGCATGGATGCTTATAGGCATCAGCTGCCTAAGTGTTTGATATAAAAGATTAATCTCAGTATGCTGGCGTCATAGTTATTATAAATTAGCAGAGTATATATAATGATTGATATGTACGATATTTGGCGTACAATTGAGGGCGTGTATGGGTTTTAAAGGCGCTAAGAAACAGGTGCTGGAATGTCTGGAGAATGGAAGCGTACTGCACCAAGAGCGGGTGGATATAGATGTGAAGAACCTACTTGCGGTAGGTCAGGTATCACTCGATGAAGTGGCAGCTATTATCGGCCGGTCCAGAGGTGATAGCTACAGTTCAAGTCCACACCATCAGGTTGAAGAGGTCGAGGTTCATATTATTGAAACCTGGTTTGGTGGTGAAGAGTGGTATATCAAATGGTACTTCGTTGAACCCAATAGTGTGTTTATAAGTGTTCATCACTGAGGAGTGGTCATGAAAATTTTCAAGGTCGGCGATTCGCAAAAAGTGATCTGTGAAAGCTGTCGCTCGCTTGAGAGTGCGACATTCGCATTGAGGGATGTCCCGTTTAGTGATGGTGGCGGTATTGTTAAAAATGTATTGGTGGGCGTTTGTGATAAGTGTGATGAGGTCAGTATCCTGCCGCACCAGTCAACACCGGTAGTTAAGAAACAATTGGAAACTCAGCGTAAACCGATTGAGAGTCGATTGCCCGCGCATATGCTGGATATTTTGAATTTGGCGTCAGCTGAAATTGGCGGGTCAATAGATTTTGTTCCTCACCTAATGAAATTTTATATTCACAGTCTTGCTATGGACGAAAAAGCAGCGAGTAAAATAGCCTCGTTTTTGGCCAGTGAGTTGGCTGTAGGTAAGGCAGAGAAGCGGTTGTCACTGAAAGGCCGTAAAATTTACGATGATGTGGATACACTAAAGATTACCACACACATCAATAACACTACCGATCTTATTAAAAGCATTATTTTAAAAATTAATGAGGATGTATTGGTTAAGAAAAAAATCAAGCCAATGCAGCAGCTGAGAAATATTGCGGCGGCGGTTGCTTAGATATAATAATAGCTAGCGTAGAGAGGGCTTGTGACAACAGAATCAAATGGTATGCCAATATATTTGGATGAAACACCTAGGTCTGTCACAGACCCTATGGCCGCTGAGGAGATAGAGGTTGATGCTTGGTATCCTTCTAATAAAGCAGCTCAAAAATTATGGTGTTGCCTTGAGTCTATGCGTGATCTCGATAGTCTACTTGAGTTAATTGGCGCACAGAAAAATGCTACAAAACGTAAAAGAAAGCTCAAGTTAGCTATAACACCATTATATTCTTTTATAGTGTCTATTGATGACCTAATTAATGACATACAAACTAATCCAGATACACGCAATAGGGTGGATGCGGATCAGTTGCCGAAAATATCTTCTATGCAGAAGGAGTTTGCTCAACTTTTGCCACATGACCACAAGGCTGAAATTAGCACGCTAAGAAATAAACTTTCTTCTCATATTGATAAAAAATTGCACCCTACGGCTGTGCAAGATTTGGCGCAGACCATTCTGCCAAGCACGTTTGGTCGCTGGTTGCATATCTGTATTCATTTGATCTTAGATCTTACAAAACTAAATATCTATTCTTGGTCCTGTGATGCGCCAAATGATGACCTTTTGTGCTTTATGTTTAATGAGCCATTTATTGTTACTTTACAGCCAGAAAGTGAGGCAGGGCCTAGAATGGTTGCGCTAAATGTTGCTGGCAGCTCCCCTCGGAATGTTTTTCCTGAAGTTGCGGATAGTTTAATTAAACAATCACAATGGATGTTTAAAAAAGGCCAGCAAAGAATTCAGGGGTTGTTTGAAGACAAAAAAGACGAGTGGAATACGTTTAGCCCAAATCTAAAATTTCATGAAGATCAGGATTAGAGATGAATAAAAGGGCTGATTTTTCAGAGAAAACGCGTAATTTACTTGCACACCGCGCTGGTGGCATGTGTGCAAACCCGTATTGCAGAAGAGAAACATTAGGCGGTCATAGTGATCCCGGCAAAGCAACTATCACTGGAGAGGCTGCACATATATTTGCTGCAAGGCCTGGTGGGCCACGGCCGAATCTAGATCTTGGGAGTGAAGATTTAAAATCACCTACCAATGGTTTATGGCTATGTTCGACTTGTCATACTGCTGTGGATAGAGATGATTCTACTTATCTGGCAGATGTTTTATTTAAGTGGAAGTATGATGCTGAAACTAGTTCCCAGGAACGGTTGATTAAAGCAGCCAGTACCTTGCCGTCACAAGACCCTAGCGTGCTACAAATGTGGTGCCATGAAACTACAGATGATGATGATTATATTCCTAGAACAAATCAGCTGGATGCGCTAAATAAGTGGGTCGCGGATAAGAATACTAAAGTTATTGCAGTTACAGGAATCGGCGGGCAGGGTAAAACTTCACTTATTGGTCACTGGATTAAAAACGGATACCCACTAAATTCGAGAAACTTCGACGTAGTTTTTTATTGGAGTTTTTATAATGATGACTCTGTTAGCGTATTTTTTAATGCATTTATTAGTTTTGTAGAGCAAGCGGTAAATAGTGATAATGTTAGGTATGACCGCGATCAGCCTTTAAAATCCTTGCGAAAAATAATAAAAGAAACCAATGTTTTGTTGGTTATGGATGGTTTGGAAATGCTACAAAACTCGCCCAATCATCCATCTTACGGCCAGTTTGTTGAAAGTGATTTGCGTCATTTTCTGTGTGATATTTGTTCTAGTCCTAGCCAGACTATGGCTGTATTAACAAGTCGGTTTGATGTGGTTGATTTGCGACAATACGTGCCGCGTGTAAAAAACATGCCTCTTGATAACCTCACTGAAGAGGAAGGCAGTCAGTTATTAGGCCGGTTCTTTGTTGGTGGTTCTGATCAAGATCGCTTTAAAATTTCACAGTCCCTTCGGGGGCACCCTCTTGCTTTACGTATATTTGCTGCGGGATTGCCTGAAGAGATGCAGGCCAACCCGCTGCCACATCTTGACTCTGTACTCGCTGGTGTTGCTGATGATCCAGCTAATGACCTTGAAGAGAAGTTGGCTCGGCTTTTATTGAGGTATGAATCAACTCTAAATCACAAACAACGAGAGTTGTTAACTGGAGTTTCTTTACTTAGCAGGCCAATAGATGAAAGAAGCCTGATGGACTTGGTTCAAAAAACATATATAAAGAATGCTTATGAATCGGACGTTAATATTGATGATGTGGATATTCAACAGCTTGATGATATAAGTCGGTTGGTTTCATCTGGGCTTGTTTATAGGGATTATTTTAAAGGGGTATATAGTTATTCTTGTCATCCTATAATTAGAGATTACTTTCGTGCTCAGTTTTCCGGTGATGCAGAAAAATCATACGATGTTGGAAGTTTTCTAGCTAATAGGCCAGGTAGAAATATCATTAGTAAACGTGAAGATGTTGAATGGTACGTGTCAGCAGTAGAAATTTTTGCTGCCGGTAATAACTGGTATGAAGCTGATGATCTGTATGAAAATAAGCTCAATAGTGGACTAGTTTTTTTAAAGTATGCCACCCCATTTTTAGGGAAACGTGCGGCGGAAGCTTTATCTGATTCGAGTAAAATAAGTAATTCCTCTGTATCCTTTATGCTTTTTGGAGAGAAATATAAGGACAGAAACCTTATTTCGGCATTTTATAAGTCATCAGCTGGGCGGTTTTGCCTTCATCTAGGTGATTATAGAAGGGCTAGAGAGTATTTTGAAGAAGCCGGCGCTGTATATCTGAAGCGAAAAAAACTCCTGAATCAGGCTAAGGCTCTTGATGGGCTGGCGCATTGCTCGGTTCTAGAGGGAGATTTAAATGGGGCGTTAACTTACGCGCAAGATGCACTGAAAATAGCCACTAATGAAAATTTTACGACTGAGGACTTTCGTCCATTTTTGTTAACAATGGGCGAAGTGGCTTTTCTATCAGGAGATATTGAAAGAGCGGTAACTATGCTTAATAGCGTGATTTCTTCTTTTTCAAAGAACACAAAAAACAATGATCACCTAGCAGAAGCCTATATTAAAAAAGCCGAAGTTGTAAGGTCCCTCGATGAGTTGGACTTAAGTGCTGAGCTTGCGGAGAAGGGTTTAGATATAGCGGGTCGTGCCAGCAGGAACGATTATATAATTTACGCAACATGGCTTGTTGGAGCAATCAACTATGACCTTGGTAAATTTGACAAGGCGCTTGAACTTATTAATAGCGCTGAAAACATGTGTCGTAAAGCCGCTTTGGAGCCATTATTGATTCGTATATTAACCACTCAGGCATTATTGATGGCTGAGATAGGTGATATCAATAAGGCTGGAATGTTGATAGAAGATTGTATTAATGTCTCAAGCACTAGACAATTTAATATTTACTTGGTCGATGCATTGTTGGCTAAGGTTATTATTAACATTCGTCGGGATGATGTACCAAATAATACTGTTGCACATGAGCTTGCTGATGCTGACAGTTTAAGTCTGCGTTGTAAGTACCGGCTTGTTGACGCAGAAATATCTGCGTATAAAAATATAATTTAAACTAGACGTAGTAGTATTTAAGGCTTTGGTAGGGAGACCTTTGAGTCTGAGAGGGACAATGCTTTAAGCCTGATTGAAGACTTCGAGAATGTAAAAAGTGCTTACTTAGATGCTACAAACACCATATCTACGGATGCGATTAAATAGCTGCCCATATACAAAGTTATACTTAAAAGCACGTACTGCACTCAATGATGAGGCGGGAATAAGGGAGATATTTACATATGAGGGGTAGGGAATTTTATAGGTCAATAGAAAATCGAAGCTTAGAAGTCGATTGCCTATCAATTACGCTGACACAATGTACTTCTGAATGCCCTATAGTGATTGATGGCACAGGCTTTATTCGACAGACTTCTGAAGGGCTGATTGAATTTAGACTTATATTTGGGGCAAACCCTGATCGTCTTAACATCCATAGGGCGCTACAGTTTTTAGATACCGCTCCTTCCGGCACGCTTGTTCCTGCCACACATTACTTTGATCTTGTCGCTAGTGATGTTGGCGGCTCCACTTGGAAGGCTAGCAATCTATATCTAGGTGATAAATCAATCTATGTAAGCCAGAATACGGCAGTAATAACTGGAAATATTAGGCAGCTTGTACTTGTTGCTTCGGGTGAAACAGGTCTTGGAGATTCGGTCCAATTATGCAATTTATTTGTTAAAGGTGATTTTAAGCTTCCCTACAATGAATTTCAGGATAATGGTGAAAAAGGGTCCAGCCTTTGTAAACTTCGGATGTCTATCGATGATGTTGATATAGAATTCAATAATAATAACAATGTACTTGGCATATCTTTTTCAATTGATATAAAAATTCTACTAGAAACATACGAGTCAAACTTAAGGCAGGCAGTGAGTATTCTCCTTGGTGTTGATCTACCTGTAATGTATTCGATTAAGAGGACCGCTGATAGCGCCGAAACATCCATTTTTTCATCGGAGCGTTTTGCGAGTGGAAAGCTTTCTGGCCCATTAAAAACATGGATGCCTTATCAGCATGAAGATATGAGATGTTTTGTGGAGGCATATATAAAAGCAGCAGAGGGCCAAGACCTAAATCGACTATTTGGTTACTGGCACAAAATATTTGTAGTATCAAATAGCACTATAGAAGCGAGTTCCTTGGCTTGTGGTGTTGCTGTAGAGGGCGTAGTAAAACAGTATTTTAAAGGTTTGTTCCCTGCCGAGCAGGGGAAAATTGATCTAATTGGAGAGGCAAAAATAGTTGTTTCTGATATAGATATCGATAGTGTGATCAGGACTCAGCTGATGTCTGCGCTTGGGAACTATCAATCAAAGTCCCCGAAAAGTGTTTTGTATGTTCTTTGTGATAGGCTCGGTCTTGACAAGAAAATTGTTAATAGTTGGTCAAAATTGAGAAATAAAACAGCTCATGCTGATGATGTTGATATGCCTAAACATAAATACGAAGAATATTTTCAACAATATCAGTCAGCAATGTATTTATTCTATAGGCTAACTTTTCTAATTATTGGTTATCAGGGGGGATGCATAGATTATTCAACGATAGGTTGCCCAGACGTGATTGTTAGGAAGATAGATCTAGATAGCGCTTAAAATATATGTAGTCGATAAGTAACCTTATATTTTTAGTCATTAATTCGTACGCATCCATATGAACGGGCGGGTTTATGAACCGAAGCTTGGCTGGTTTATATAGGCAGATCAGCATATTGATGGGGCTGCTAAATACACAGGGGCATTATAGATTTAGCCATTCCATCCGGAGATCATAATTTTCCATAGGATTAAAAACTACGTTAACCATGTAGCCTATTTTCAGTGTGTGGCATGCAAGGCTGCTTGTGTAGCTGGATCTTGATATGCCGGACTATTGCTGCGTATAGTAATAACTAGTTGTGCTCTGTGGTACTTTTGCAACGAGCGTCATCGCTATTTAGTCAACATTTATGTGACTGCAAGAAGCGTCGTTGGCAGTATTATTACGATCTTCTTGAGCAGCCCAAAAATGCTGAAGAAAAGTTAGTGATTCAAAATGGCATACGACGTAATCAGTTAACTGGAAACTCACGTTTTGTAGATGAAATTGAAGTGCGAATCGGATTGCGAGTTGAAAATCGAGGTCGCGGTCGGCCCGGGATTAGAGGTAAGTAATAACGTTTCGAGCTTCTTTTATGTTTGATATCAACTTGCTGGGACAGGCACTACTAAATATTATAATTGCTTTTGTAGAAAGTATGAAATATAATTTTTTGTTAAAATTATATGATAAAAAAGGATAATAAAAATGCGCCATTCGATCCAAATACCACTTTTTCAATTCTTTTTTCTGGCACTTTTAATGTCCTCAAAAAGTTTTGCAATCGGGGAAGAGTTAGAAGATTTTAATCCGGTTGATTACAACTGCACTGCTTTTCCTTTTAGTACACCCGTTGAAAATACAAATAAAATTTTGGGGGCATATTCATGCTATGAGGGGGTTTCATCTGAGCGGATGAAAATTCAAATCAATGCTTATCTAGATGCAGGCGATGGCATAACCGGCAATATAGTGCAGTGTACAAACGGCACTAGCAATTGTATTAACTTGGCTAAATTAACATATGTAGGGCTGGTTGGGTTACTTCGAGCGACTGCGGTAGTAAATGCTGGTACTTTTTATTTTGTGACTCGATTGGAAACGTTTGGATTGGAATCTGGAGGCGAAAACTTTATCACGTTGAATAAGGTCAATGATGCCAGTATATATCCTGATAGTTCAGAGCCCAACGATTTCAATGCGGATCGTACAAATGTATCGGGGGATATTACTCTTCTAAATCAGAATTTGGATTACGTTTATGATTCAGATTACTTCTTATATAAAATGACCTCTAGTCAAAGTACGATACAAGTTGATGTGACTACTAATAATCCAACTTTAGTTTTAGAGGTGTGGGATTCAGTTGCTGAGACTTGGAGCAATGCAGGATTAAATTATACGAACGCTGTAGCTGATAATTTCGTTGCTCTGCGAGTCAGACAAACAAATTGGAATTTTTTACCTAGTAATTCTTACGACATTCACTTTTATGGTGATCTAATTGGTATTCCTGATTCGGTCTCAGTAACAAATGTTGTAGATTATTCTATTACTGGGTTTAACATTCACAAAATTGTGCCATTTGAAGTTGGGGTGCAGACCACATTCGATTTTTTTAAAAATTACAGTTATAAAATATCTGGCAGTGTTTGGGATGCATACGGTTCAAAAGTGAGTAGTGGGCATTCGGTATATACTTCAATAGATGCTTTTGGCTCTTCAGGAAATGCGGATGTTACTGATACTACAAACTCTTACGGGGATTGGGAAGTAATAACAGGAGTCCCGTTGGTTCTTTCAAGCTGTAATAGTCAGCCTGGTTACACTCAGGTCGCATATCGATATGGTGGCTCTGGTAATTATAATTCATGTTATAAGCTTACATATAAACCATACGGAGTTGATTTTGGAGTTGGTTTATCACAGGGTCCCGCAATGAATATTAAGTACAATCATGTTTGTAATCGGGTTTTAGAACCTAATCTGGCTTTATGTGCTGCCGATGACCCAAATTAATCGAGAGCTATAAGACTAGAAGCTGTAAAGAGTGAAAACAACTACACGCAAATATCAATTCATTATTTTTCCATTAGGAAAGGTGAGTTGATATTTTTTAAGGATGAAATGTATAGGTAAAGGTTATTGATCGTAGTGTAAATGTTCATTTTCCAATTTGAATGTAGTATTAAGTGAAAGTAGGTAATTATATATTATTGATAATAAAGTGATTTTAATTTGGCTAGTCTGCTTTTGAATTAATCGATAGTATGTGTTTATTTTAGGGGCGAGTGAAGGGTAAAAATTTCGATGCGAGCACCTTAAGTTAATGGGTCAGTTTTGAGTGTAATTCAACAGGCTCTAATTTAACCGTGTATCGCAACGAGAGCTACAAATTAGCTTGCTCCGCTTCTTCTCCAGCTAGTAGTGCGCTTAATCTATGATTGATTATTTCAATTGGTTTATTGTGCATCTTTTCAGGAATATCCAATTTTATTCCAAGCTCAATAAAGCTTTGACCTTAACAGTTAGGTTGTGTTGCCGGACTTTTGCCGTTTAGAGTCATGACTGGTAGTACTCTGTGGTGCTGTTTGCAACGAACGTCACCGCTATTTAGTTAATAAAATCAATTGGTTAGTATTTTTTGTCCAAGCTACGAACCGAGCGGTCGAAGGTTCGAATCCTTCCGAGCGCGCCATATAAGTACGATGTAGTACCTCAGAGCCTCCGTTTTACGGGGGCTTTGTTGTTTCTGGGGTTTCTAATAGGTTACAAAAACTATGTTTATCATACTTCTTTAGAGGAGGGCGATCAGTTAAACATCAGTAAGTGGGATATTAATGCTCTTATTTTAGAAGGCTATATGGAAGTAGAGCCTTTCGAACTGTTGAAAGGTTATTGATAGAGTGCTGAGCCAGTTTTTGCGGCGTTATTATGTTTGCTAGGCGGTAATAGTTAGTTGTATTGATTTCGAAAAAGGGCGCCAGTTATTCGAATTACTGTCTTTAGTGGTCGCCCCTTGGTTTGATTGCCCTTGCCACAACCGTATGTTGCGGCTTTTGGTTTAGGGTTGGTCTCCGTCAGTGTAGAGAGTTAATGGGGTTGTAGCGTTGATGGTAAGAGCGCTCTTTGACCAGCTACCATAAAATACAACAGTGATAAATTTATTAACACTAGCGCCTACATCATCAAAAAAGTGATCGGGGGTTCGCTTGCAATTGGTACATGCTGGGCAGTGACCGTCGCAGAAACTGCAGTGGAAATACTTAGGCGAGTAACCACAAGGCCCCCAGCTATATTTTTTTGCCACTTTATAAAAAGCCCGCAGATTATTACTACGGTAATAAGCAGCTTTGGCGGCTTTATCTTTATCAACAAAGCAGGTAGTTACATCAAAACCCCAGTACATAGCCGGGACGTTGACATTGCCGACAGTGGTTGAGTCAAAAGGGTCAATGCTAAAAACAGCATCGGCCAAAGTCGAGTCATTGGAAATTGCTTCCTGTGCGGCCTGACCGCCAGCGGAGTGCCCACCTAAAACCCAATGTGAAATGGACTCGCAGTTAGAGTCGGGAATCCAGCTAATTAAGTTGGTTTTAACATCTTGAGCAAGGCTGGCATATAACGTGGCATCGGTTTTAAATGGGTTGCCTGGAGCATGGTCTAGTATGACTACTACATAGCCATAGCTAATAAGGCGGTCTGATAATTTATCATAGCCATCAGGAGACATTGCGGTGCCAACACCTAGCAAAACAGCATCGCAGGCAGTGGGTGAGCTACTATCATAATGAATACGTACTTTACCGCTTGATATTGTTTTATCAATATAGGTGGCCTGAACTTGGCCAGCACCCAGTAACAGCAGAGCAGTGAGTGCGATAAAACGAGCACAGCAAAGCTTCGCCAATAATGAGTGCAGGAGTGTTGAAAGTTTCATGGATTTTATCCTCGGTTGTGTTGTTATTCTGGCTTCCAGCCTGTTGTGGGCAAGCAGTGGACGACAAATTTTCACATTTGCACTAAGGATTGTAGGGGGATCAACAACGTTTCACTTTTGAAATCACGCCATCCTCTTTTGAAAATGCGCCACAACACATTTATAACGGCGGTGGGGTGGTTGTTCTAAATGGCTGAGGTCTTACTGACTTGCGGTTGACTTCAAATATTTTTCTGTCTTGTTTCAATCGGTGTATTTCCTGACCAGATTTTGTAGGCTTCGGTAAACGAACTTTGTGTTTGGTAGCCCACGCGAGCGGAAATTTCTTGTATTGGTAGCTCTGTGTGTTGAAGAAAATAATTGGCCATTTGGTAGCGGATAGATTGCAATAATTCACTAAAACTGGTGTTTTGGTCGTTCAAGTGGCGCTGTAGGGTGCGAGCCGATGTATTCATTATTTTTGCTACGGTATCGATATTGGTATGACCATTAGGCAATTGCTTTATTAATTCCTCGATAACACGCCCGGAAAACCCCTCATTTCTTAACAGATGATTCAGCGAAAGTGTAGCGTGGTCAATAAGAATGGGCGTGAGGTTTTGACTGCTGGTATGTATGGCTTTTTCGTGCCAGGTAATAGGCATGCTGAAGCCGTTAGATGCACAGTTATAGTGCCCTGGGTGGCCAAAAATATCTTCGCACAATTGCGTGCTATGGGGTTTTTTATATTGAAAATATACGCTGAGAAAGGGGTCCTCCACGCCGGTAGCCCAAATCCCGAAATTGCGAATAGCTGATAATACTAGATCGATAAAAACACGTTCGACCACGCCTGCACCATAGAAAGGGGTCCAATTAAAGTGAATTTCGTCTTCAGTAATTCGCAAATCCACTTGTGCACAATCAATCGCCAATTGCTGAAATTGCTGTACCAGAGGGAGTGCGGCACCGATGTTGGGGCTGGCCATTACCAGGTAGCCGAGAATATTGAATCCTGAGGGTTGAAATTGACGCCCTATTTTTAGGCCGATATCGGGGTCACCGCTTTGCTGTTTTAATTCTGCCAATAGATGGCAAAATTCAAAGGCGGGCATGCGTCGGTTGTTGTGGTTGCTCACAGCGCTATTTTGCAGTGCTGCTGCAATAGAATAGCCCATGGTTTGGGCTATTCGGCAAACTTCGTCGACTACATCCTGTGAAACTGTAAATGTACTTTTCATCATCAATTCCTTGTTTCACCCAAGTTCTCCCGCGTTCTTGTGGTGGTTAATAACTATGAAAGAATAGCGAATTTTTTGACTTATTTACTTGGGTGCAGCGACACGCTTTGGATATCTACAGTAGTTACCTACGGGTTAAATTCCGTTTGTTATTGTGTTTAATGGTGTGTCATTTTACTGATAAAAGTGGTTCATTAACATATAAGGACGACCATTCTATGCTGAATTTTCAATGCTATGCCAGTGTTATTAATTGGGGGTGTACTGTCTGTGAAGGCTCTTGCTTTGGTAAGGCTTTAACACCTATACCAAAAAGGTATAAGTTATGAGTCTAGCCTCGCTCCCAGCCAAGCCTCAGTTCTAATAAAACGCCAGTTTAAAACTCACACAAGTGATACACTTTTCGTAAACTCCGGATTTTCAATACATGCACAAAGTATTTGTCTATGGCTCCCTGAAACAGGGTGGCCACAATCATTATTTTCTTAGCCAAAGTAGTTTTATTGGTCGCTGTCGCACTGAGCCTGCCTATGAGTTATTTACACTGGGATCATTTCCTTGCGTTGTCAGTGGTGGTACTACTTCCGTGCAGGGCGAGGTCTATGAAGTTGATAATTCTACTCTTGAAAAATTAGATGAATTAGAGGGGCATCCCGACTGGTATCAGCGCGAGCAAATAACCACTGTATACGGAGCGGCTTACTTATACCTATATCTTGGTGATGTGGGTCACTGTTCGAAAATTGTATCGGGTGAGTGGATTATTCCTGCGATAGATAATAATTAAGCGAGCTGTTATCAATAAATATTGGATGCAGGATTAATTGGATTGCAGCGCTGGTGGCGTTTTTTTAAGCCGCTGCTGATAGTGGATAAAACTGTTCATTGCGCGTTTCAGCATTAATTCCCGGTGACCACTTTGGCGTTGTTCTTCGATGAGTGACTCAATGGCGTTGGCTTGCATGAGTAGCGGTGAATTGTTAGCTATGTGCAAATGTACCGGAATACTGATTAAAGGTTCTGGGTGAATATGGTAGACCAACGTTGGAGATGTTAGCCGCAGTAGGGCTTTAATCGGTTGTTCCAGTCCCACCATATAATCAATATCACCGCGCACAAAGGCGTTTACACAATCTTCGTTAGTTGGGTATGGCTGCATATCAAGATGCTGCTTGGCGTATTGATGAAAGGGACTTGCGCCGCCAATGGTGGCTTGTTGAGAGACGCTGTAATAACCGCCACGTAACCCTTTGAGTTCTTGCCAGTCACTAATAATTTGTTGGCTATAGATGACACTGCGGATAGTGAATGCAGGCTTGGGTAGGCGATAGACCGCTAATGTGTCGGGTAGTGTTACGGCGGGAAAAACGAAAACATCGAGTTGACGTTGTTGAATGGCCTCGGCGTAAGTGGCGAGTAAATTGGTTGAATGGGTGGAAAATATACGAGCCTGGCTGTCCATAGCCAGTTTTCGGCTGATGCTGTCAAATAAATAGGTCAGATAGCCATCGGTTTTGCCTGTCGAGCTATCGAGCCAGCCGTACGGGGGGCGGTTGTTCCCTCAATATGTGCATAGCTGAAGCTATTGGCGACAGCCTGCATTTGACTGCAGGCTAGAAAGATAAATAGAAAGACGCGCATTGGATTACCGCTTGAAGCAAAATGACAGCCTATCATAGCGGCGCCATTCTTTGATGGCTTACTGGTTTAGGTTATTTATAATTAATCGAATCTTCGTTTATTAATTTCGAGTAAAGACGCTAGAGATAGTCTAAAACACTTAGTCACTCCATACCAATACATAATCTTCTCGGTGCAAACTCCGCTCCAGTTTTAGCTGCATTACCTCGCTTCCCCTACACGCTGCACTAGTTGATCAAATTGCTTCTGCATTTCAGTGCCAAGCTCACTCGCTGCTCTGATAGCGCGTTCAAAATGCCAAAGCCCGTAGGGCATGCTGGCACGCTCAATAGTTACGCCTCGCCATGGGTAGCGGATAAGTCCCAAGCTGGGGTGGGTAGCCCGTTGCTTGTTATTGGCGACTATTTGCCCTGCTGCTGTGTCACTATTTTCCTGTAGCCAGTTATTGGTGAACTGTGTATCGGCGATAAGTTGCGGCCCCAATCGGCGAATAAGAGTTTTAGAATTGGTTCTAACGTTTCTGGTATGACGTCGTCGGCCAAAAATTCTGGCGGGTGATCAAAAAACTCAGCATCAATCATGAGACCTTGATTCATGCGCTCGGTCCAGCGATATACATTAGGAGCACGTTGTTTCATCAAGGCAGAGGGTACTGGGTCCCGGGCCAAGTGTGCATAGAGTGGTGCCATAAAACCAAAGTCAGCAATGCAGGGGTGACCGCCAAGAAGGTAAGGATGATGTTGAAAGTGAGTATCGAGTGCGTCCAGTAGATCTTCGTGGGCAGCTTCTACTGCGGAGATGGTATCGTTATTCACGCCCAGGGTGGGTAGAAAACCGTTGAAATAATCCATCATGCTTGCGCCTGCAGCTAACCGTTGTTCCCGGTTAGAGCCATGATGAATCGTGCGTCCAAATTCTGCCCGCAGAAAATGTTCCTGCTCGGTACGATAGCTCCAGCGGTAATGCATCGCCGCTGGCAGCATGCCCTGGCTGCCGAAACCATCGAGTAAATGCGCGACGATACGTTGTATCGGGGTGGCGGGGATCATTGGATTGTCAGGGTAGCGGTGTTCCAATTGGTCGATAATGGCGGTGCTGTCTTGCAAAATCTCACCGTCGGCGGTTTCCACGACAGGTACTACCATCAAGCGTACCGCTGTTACTATTTCGTTTTGAAAATACGGGTTGGCGGGGAGTAACTCGCGAAAGGTTAAACCTTTCTTGATTAGATAGGAGCGAACTTTACCGGTGTAGAGAGAGTGTGGTGATCCCCACAGGGTAAGCAGATTGTTATTGTTCATATGGGTTACCTCAAAATTCAGTCTATGCGTGCGGTTTAATCGCTCAGTAATTATGTTGCGAAATAATCAATCACACAGAAAGTCGTTTAAGTGAGCACAATAGAGAAGCTTAGCCAGTTGCCACGACTTTCCTAGTGAGGGTATATGGTAGCGCTACCCTCAAAATAAACTTTGCAATTCCGGCAATAACCGATAAAGATAAAACACGACTGGTATAGCCAATACGCTACTCTTATCGTCGTGGAGTTTAATCGAGTGACCGGCAGATAGCACCAACTCCACATTTAGCTGTAGTGGCTAGGGGCGCCGCAGTTCACTAGCGTTATTACGTGTTATGACATGAGAACGCACCTACAGTAGGACACATGGCTTTGATAAAAGATCGAAAAACATTTGAGTCGAGCTTGAGGCGCGCCGCTTCCTCCGAGCAAGTGACACTTGCATTAAAGACTATCAGTACAGCGGGTGAGGCGAGGCTTGGCCCAGTGATTGTGCTGCCAAAAGTGTTGAAAAATTTAGGTGTTGCGCCAGAAAAAGTGTTGCTAAAAGCGGGAATAAAAACCGCAGTATTTAGTAACGCCGATAATCGCATGGCCCGCGGAACACTGGATCGATTGCTGGAGTGTAGTGCTAGCCTGACTCAGCGCACTGACATCGGCTTGTTAATTGGTGAGTATTGCTCGCTTGATGATTTTGGCATTATCGGTAATTTAATGCGTCACTCCACTACGGTAGGTGAAGCGTTGCGGGTATTGGTGTTGTATCTGCATTTGCATGACCGTTTTGCGGTGCCGGTGATACTGAGATCGGATTCAAATTATGTTTTTTTAGGCTATTCCACCCAATTACATAGTAATACCGGCGCAACGTATCTGCATGATCTGGCCATGGCGGTGGCTTATAAAATACTTGCTGAACTTTGTGGTGCCAGTTGGAAACCCTTGCAGGTGCAGTTCGCCCATTATCCACCAAAAGTGCAGCGGCCTTATAAAAAATTTTTTGGTACGCACATACGTTTCAATGCAGAAGTGAGTGGGGTGTTATTTGCCTCTTCGTGGTTAGATCAAGCCGTTGAAGGTGCGGATCTAAGGCAGCGAACATCATTGATAAACACAATCAATAATATTGACGATCGAGGCGCTTTAACTTTTGCCGAGCAAGTGCAACGCATGTTGCCACAATTGTTACTGAGTGGGGATACTTCTTCAGCCAGCGTCGCTCGTTTATTTGGTATCAGTGAGCGGCGGCTGCGACAACGATTACAGCAAGAGGGTAGCAGTATGCAGCAAATACTCGCCAAAACCCGGCTTGAACTTGCTCAGCAGCTGCTACACGAAACGCAGCTACCCATCGCTGAAATTGCAACTGCACTGTGCTATGCCGATACAGCGGTGTTCTCGCGAGCGTTTCGTCATTGGACTGGCTTTTCGCCCAGGCAGTGGCGAGATAAGCGAGTAAATTAGTTAAAGATAATCGGCTTTTTGGGTGGTGGGGATCATCATACAGGCCCAGACTACTTTATTATCTTCTTTATTTTTCAATTCTAAATCCTTGGTTTGATGCTCTACTAGCTTATTCAACAGATTTGAATCGTGATAGTTAATTCATTGGCAAGGTTATAGTGTTTAGTGTTAGTAGAATAACAATTTTTGTCAGCCAACAATATTCAATGGTTTACTGATGAGTTAACATCGCGCTTGAATAGAGTCAGAATGCTAATCTTTGCGGAAGAGTTTTTATAATGACGGACCGAACGACCGAGCTATCCCTCGCAGATGCCGTTGAGCACATCATAGTGGCAACGAACAACCATATTATCCTTGCGATGCCGTTGGGTTTGGGTAAGGCCAATCAGTTGGTCAACGCACTTTATCAACGCGCGTTAAAAGACAGCACTATTCAGCTGGAAATATTAACCGCACTGTCGCTTACCCGGCCAAGAGGGAGTAGCGATCTTGAACAACGCTTTCTAACGCCATTTGTCGAGCGCGTGTACGGTGATTATGCCGAGCTCGATTATCTGGCTGCAGCAAGGCGGAATAATCTACCCGCCAATATCACTGTGCATGAATTTTTTGTGGAACCGGCCAGTGAGTTAAACCATCCCTACGTGCAGCAACATTACATCAGTTCGAATTACACCCATGTGGCTCGTGATTTGAATGCAAGGGGCGTGAATGTAATTGCGCAAATGGTTGCACAACGAATAGAGAATGGCGTTAGCCAGCTGAGCTTAAGTTGCAATCCTGAAGTCACTTTGGATCTGATGCCATTGTTGCTGGATCGTCGTAAGCAAGGCGAGACCATTATTGCGGTAGCGCAGATTCATAATGAGTTGCCGTTTATGGGTAGTGACGCGATGGTGCAGGAGGGAATGTTTGATGTCGTGATTGCCGATGAGTCCTGTCACACCCGTCTGTACAGTACACCCAATATGCCGGTAGGTATGGTGGAGCATTTTATCGGCATGCATGCGGCCAGCCTGGTGAAGGATGGCGGTACGTTGCAAATCGGGATTGGTGCATTGGGCGATGCGGTAACCGGCGCATTGTTGCTGCGGCAGGAAGATAATACGAGTTATCGACAGTTACTTGCTGATATCTATGAACAGTTTCCACCAGCGTCGATATGCGCACAAATTGGTGATGACAATATTTTTGAAAAAGGCTTATACGGTTGTTCGGAAATGTTCACCTATGGTCTATTTGAGTTATTTCGACGCGGGGTAATCAAACGTCAGGTTAATTATCGAGGCCAAAATATTTGTCTGCATGGCGGTTTTTTTCTCGGCCCCACGGCACTCTATGACGGTTTACATCAATTAGATGATGAAGTCCGAAATTTACTTTGCATGACGAATATCAGCTATGTGAATCATCTGCATGGTGATGAGTTGGAAAAACGTCGTCATCGCGTAAACGCCCGCTTTGTTAATACCGCATTTACAATGACGTTGTTGGGCGCGGGTGTAGCCGATCAGTTAGAGGATGGCCGTATTCTCAGCGGTGTTGGTGGTCAGTATAACTTTGTTGCTCAGGCGCACGAGTTAGCAGGCGCACGCTCGATATTATTATTGCGCGCTTGTCGCGAGCGCGGCGGTGAATGCTTATCCAATATTGTCTGGAGTTATGGCCATGCCACCATACCTCGCCATCTTCGCGATATTGTTATCACCGAGTATGGTGTTGCGGACCTTAGAGGTAAATCAGACAGTGAAGTCATTAAGGCTTTGCTCAATATTACCGACTCGCGTTTTCAGCAAGAGCTATTGGCAACAGCGGTGAGGCATTTAAAAATTGACCCGAATTATGAAATTCCATCGGTATATTGCAATAATACACCGCAGCGTTTGCAGGGAATTTACCAGCAGTGGCGAAAGCAAGGGTTTTTTCCAGAGTTTCCTCTGGGTACTGATTTCAATATTACGGAGCAGGCCTTGTTAAAAGCATTGGCGTGGTTAAAGAGCAAATCCGAGCCACGGTTTATGTTGGAGTTAGCACGTAAAGCGCTTGTTGATGACGATGCTGCTGAGCATTTTCATCAGCATTTGCTACGCATGGATTTGGCTGCGCCGAAAACACTTAAGCAGCGGCTTTATCGGCAGTTAGTATTAGCAGCTTTGCAAGAGACGCGTGCATAATATTAGGTAATAGCGATAGAAAATATCAATGTTAATAATCAAATAACCGTATTTTTATAGAACGGTTCAGGCTTGTCCAAACACAGCGATATTATTCCTTCCACTATCCTTTACCTTGTACATGGCTTTATCGGCTGCATGCATCAGTTCATCCAGAGTACTGCCGTGGTCGGGGAATTGTGCTATGCCAATGCTGGCGCCGATATTAATGGTATGACCGTTGATTATGAAGGGGCGTGATAATTCAGCAATAATTTTTTCAGCTGTAGTCTTTATATCTATTTTTTTGTGGTATTCAGTCTGTACCACTAAAAATTCATCACCACCGATGCGGCTGATCAGGTCATTGTTACGGGCAATGGCGACAATACGTTGCGCTACTGCTTGCAACAGTTGGTCGCCAACTTCGTGGCCAAACGTATCATTGACGGGTTTAAACTTGTCCAAGTCGATAAACAATACTAATAATTGCCATTGATAGCGTTGTGCTATTGCGACTGCTTTATCGAATCGCGTTTTTATCAGCGTCAAATTTTCAAGTTTTGTTAAGTCGTCGTGTTGTGCGATAAAGGCGCTGAGTTCTTCTTGTTTGATTTGTAATGCGATACAAATTGAAAATAAAAATGCATGAAAAATAAATGTAAATTTTGCGATTAAGGTAGATAACGCACCAATATTAATTAACCCCTGGTCGGAAGCTATCTGTATTGAGGTGCCGATTGCAGGTATCAATAGCACAAAGAAAAAAGGCCAGGCCAAGAAGACGCCGCGCTTGATAGCAATAAGGGATAAGGTGATACCCAGTAACATTGAAATTAACCAGGCCAAGCCGATAACGTGTGCCGTTAGAATATCAAAGATGCCAAATAGTGCGCCTATAAACAGTACACTTAACACTATCACCCAGCGACGCGTTAGTCGCGCCCATTTCGGAGCGGCTGTCTTTATCTCAAGAAAACTATAAATGGTGGCCAGTCGACTGATGATGAGTGCAAATGTAAAGACTGGTATTGATCGTTCATTGAGCTCAGGGCTATGCGGCCACAGCCAATAAAAACCAACCCCGTCCAAATTAGCTAATGATAACGAACCACATAAAATATAGAGGCTGTAATAGAGATAGCTTTTGTTTTTAAGGGTCAGGCCAATGCCGGCACTGAACAGCAAAATTCCGGTAAGTGCACCATAGGAGAGAAAGTTAATAGTACTATAAATCGCAGCATTTTTAGCGAACACATCTTCTTTGATTAGCAGCAACTTTGCCAGATCAAAATTGTAGCTATTGGTCACCCTCATATAGATCAGCATAGGCTCAGCTTGCGGTTTAATGACAAAGCCATACCGCGCTGCGGGTAGTTCTCGCTGGTCAGCTGGGTAGCGATTGCCGGTAATATATTCGCTGTAGCTAGCTTGCCCGGTAGGTCTATACAAGCGAATTTCCTGATAATCACTGCCAAGTGCGGTAAGAATATAATTTTCTTGTAATTCGGACTCACTAAAATTGATTTGCAACCGTAACCAAACAACAGTATCAGGTTTCAATCGAAGCAGGGTTTGTTGATTCGCTTTGGTAAATTCAACCGGCGATTTTTTATCAGTTAGCTGTTCGATGGAAAGGGATTGATCCTCATCAATATAGTAGCTCAGCTCTTTACCCAGATTGTAACTTTTGTTGCTGGCATCCAGCGCTTGTGCGGGTATGCCAATTAGCCAAGTACACATTAGTAGCCAAAAAAAGCTGTTCGCCGGTAGTCGTGAAATGTATAAGAACAAGTTGCTCATGGATGGTCACCCACGATGTCGGGGTTTCCACTTACTTCAATTGTAGCAATGGTGTATTGGTTTTTACCTGTATTTTTACCCTGATACATGGCCCCATCAGCTTGTTTCATTAATTCGGTCAGGTCGTTGCCGTGGTCTGGATAAAAGGCAATGCCGATGCTGGCACTGATGCTGATGTGGTGTTTGTGAATCAGAAACGGCTGCGATAATACCTGTTGAATATTTTTAGCGACTACTTCATAGGCTGTATCGTCTTTTACTTCTGTTTGAATTACCATAAATTCATCGCCGCCGATTCGTGCTGCGGTATCAACTTCACGCAAGCATTGCTGGATTCGTGCGGCTACTTCAATTAATAAAATATCCCCTGTTTTATGCCCATACGTATCATTCACCGGCTTAAAACCATCGAGATCGATAAACAGCACACCCACCTTCCATTGGTGCTCATCGGCTAGCTCCCTGGCGTGTTGAAAAAATTGTTTTGCTAATACCAAGCGGGGAAGGCCCGTCAAATTATCATGTTGGGCAATCAGTTTGGTCTCTATCTGTAATTGCATCTGCCGCGCCAGACAAACAGAGAATAAAATAGCATGGATGACAAAAGTGAGTTTGGCACTCTGTAGGCTTAGCACGCTAATTTCTAACAGACCGACACTTACCGCCGCTTGATAAAGGCTGCCCAATAAGGGAATGAGTAGTATCACAAATAAAGTAAGCGCTAATGGCAGTTTACGGATAATACCAAAAGCAACCAGGCCCAGACCAAGCAGCATTGAAATCAGCCACAGTATGCCGCCAAAAATTTCTGAAACCGATTTTAAACCGGTGGTAGCGGCAAATACGAAAGTTATTCCTAAAAAAATGATCCAAGCGAAACAATAGCGGAACAGCAACGGGAAGCGGGTTCGAATATCCAGAAATAAAACGATAGTTAAGAACCGGGTAATGGCTATGGCGATGTTAATCACATCCACGGCGTACTCATTCAATGCCGGCGTGTTCGGCCACAGCAGCATAAATGTCAGGCCGTCCAGATTGCTCAAGGACACTAGCCCAGAAATTAGAAATGCACTATAAACCAGGTAACTTTTGCTGGGTAAAATAACACCAATACCCAGGCAGAGCACTGTAACCCCGATTAATATGCCTAAACTGAACAAATTGATAATCCAGTAGTGTCTACTGTTCGCTTCAAAGAGATCATGCTCGACTAGCATCCAGGGCAGCTGAAAAGTATCAATAGAACCTATGGTGCGGATATAGATGGTTTGTGCGTTCTGGTTTGGATTAATCTCAAAGCTATAGCGGCTGGATTGTATTTCTCGCTGGCTGGCTGGGTAGGTGTTGCCAGTTACAAAAGGCTCTTGGTATTGACCATTGTTATTGGGGCGAAAAATAGATATTTCATTAAAGTTATTGATTAAAGCGGTGAGAATATACGGCTGATCTAATTTGGATGGTGAAAAAGTTAGCTCCAATTTCAACCATAGTGCTGCGTTAATATTGTCCCGTTGCGGATGATTACCGCTACTGGATTGAAACCTGGTTTGTACTTCGGGGCTGAGGATGTCATTCAGGGTCAGATTTGCATTTTCATCGACAAAATAGTGAAACCGCGGGGATAGCTCGTAGAATTCTTCCTCTACTTCAAAGGCCTGAGCGGAAAGGCTGTGCAAAAGAAACACAGTCAATACTATCAGTATGTCGATCAGTTTATACATCACTCAATAAGGCATCGGTTACAACTTAATCATGAATATGGCCAGTATAGTTCAATTAGGGTGTGAGTCGTGCGCTGTTAACCATTTAGTCTCAATGTTAACCGACTAATAAAACCTGTTAGGTAGCGTTTAATGGGTCATTTCCTCTGCCTGTGCTCGACTTATTGTGGTTAGTTTGTGTGGCTTGCTTATAAGGTGGATGGGTTAATAAGCCGCATCATAATCTGCAAGCAATAGAATTTTTATGTGCCGAGGTAATGGTGAATTTATATTTAATAATCTTGGTTTATTAATTCGCGCATTACGCGTTAACGTTAAAATGCGTATGTTTTTAGTCAGTACGGTCGTGATTTTCCCGGATGTAGCGGCGCATATTGCGTATTTTGATATGCTCCAGCCGGCCATTGTTAAGATACTTGAAAAAAATATCGAGCAAGCCTTTTTCATATTGTGTGAAATCAGATTGGGGGTTGTAGTACATGAAGGATAAAAAATATCCCAGTGGTGGTTCCATTATTTGGTAGTTATCGATTACCCCGGCGTTTCTTAGTGCGATGATCAAGCTTGAACGCTCAGCAAAGCTGTAGTCGGCTTGACCCTGTTGAATAGCGATGATTGATGAGGGCATATCCTCTGCACTGACCAATTGCAGATCTTTGCTAAGTACAGGGTGTTTTTCTAGCAGCCGATCAAGGCTAGCGGTGGTCATAGTGGTAGAGACGCCTCGAAAATCAGGCAGTGCATCAACGGTTAATTGAGCGAGTTGGCTGTTACTCGGGGTAAACACATTCAGGCTTGCCATAGGCATGCTGGGTTTGAGTAAAACGAGATTGGCCTCATCGAAGGTGGGCGGTGGCTTGTTGATTAAAATGTCAATTTCGCCGCGCTGAAACTCCTCAAATAATACCTGTTGATCCTGAGTGGGGTGGTAGAGACGCCAGCGTAAGTGATACCCAAGTTTTTGCGCGACTAGCTCATGATTGTCAATGATGCTGCCGACGGGCTTGCCAGTAGTGCGGTCTAGCCATATATAGGGTGGAATCTCAGATGAGTAGGGCATGGCAATGGTGAAGGAGGGTACTGAGCTTTGCGCTGCAGTATCGGCACCAAGAACAACTGTTATCCATAGGCATATAAAAAAACGCATAGGCCTGACTCGGTTAATTCATCAAGACACCCTGAATATGAAGCGATGCCCTCTATTAAGCGTAGATCACGATCGTTGGTTTGGGGAGTGTAAATTTCAGTAGTCACCCTACGCTGGTGATGACGCATTGATATTGAAATTACCCTATTCAGCTATCGCGAAGCTTGCCATAAGCACTAAGCGCGTCCTCCCTGGCCAACTTTAAATCAATGATGGGTGCGGGATACTGTGCTGCCTGACTAGCGCGGATTAATGGTGGAGGTAAATGAATATCTTTGCCCTGGATGTTGGCTAATTCCGGTACATAACGGCGGATGAAATGCCCCTCGGCATCAAAGCGCTGGCTTTGGGTAACAGGGTTAAAAATCCTGAAATAGGGCACCGCATCGGTGCCGGTTGAGGCGGCCCATTGCCAGCCGCCATTGTTGGCGGCCAAATGCCCATCAATCAAATGTTGCATAAAAAACCGCTCGCCCCAGCGCCAGTCTATTAATAATTGCTTGCTTAAAAACATGGCGGTAATCATGCGCAACCGATTGTGCATCCAGCCGGTGCTCGTGAGCTGGCGCATGGCGGCATCAATAATAGGAAAGCCCGTGTTGCCGTTACACCATGCCTCGAAGTCGGAGGAGTTGTTTCGCCATTGGATATTTTCAGTGGCGGGCTTGAATGCTTTGTTGCGACTGACTTGTGGAAAGCAATCCAGAATGTGGATATAAAAGTCGCGCCATATTAATTCTGAAATCCAGCAATCTATACCTTCTTGCCCACTCGTTAACATACCTTGATTAGCATCAAGCGCCGTTGCTAAACATTGGCGGGGTGAAAGCACTCCGGCTGCTAACCACGGCGATAAACCGCTGGTGCCATCAATGTCAGGAAAATCACGCTGCTTTTTATACAGATCAATTTGCTGTTGGCAAAATTCGGTTAAACGTCGCTGAGCCGCAGTTTCACCAATAGGCCACTGCGGCGATTTCTCAGTGGTGTTGGTTGCTGGTAATAGTGATGAGGTTATGGTGGGGGCTACTTTTCTTTTTGCCGGTGCTGCCAATAATGTGGGACGGCTGATACGCCAGTTTTCCAGCCAGCGTTTTTTAAAGGGGGTAAATACGGTATAGGGTTTACCGGTTTGAGTGAGTAAACCCGGAGCCTGCATGGATTGATCGTGATAACGATGAAAATGACAGTCGCCGGCAGCCAGTATTTTTTCAAGATGCTGGTCGCGTTTTTTTTCGTTCCAGCCATATTCGTGATTTGCGTAAATTGCTGAAAATTTATGCTCAGTTATCAGCTTGGCGATGAGCGTTGGTATCTCAGTAAAAAAAGGGGTTTCAAAATACAGTAATTGGATATTAATTTTTTCAAGTTTTGAACGTAACGCGTTTACATGCGCACGGATAAAATGTTCGCGACGTGGTGCCATATCATGCAATTGCCATTGGCCCGGGGTGGCGATGAATAAAGCATAAATATGATCGTCTGGATTTTCACAGGCCTTGCTCAGCGCCGTGTTGTCATCGACGCGCAAATCCTGTCGAAACCAAACTAACTTATTCGTCATTAATAGTTAACCTATAAAGTATTGCGAAGACTCAGTTGCTCAGGGTAGGGGTGAAAAAAAACCTGTTGATCGATATAACTGTGGTGATGATGTTTGAAATGATGGCGCAGTAATGTCAGTGGTACGATTAAAGGTACGGTGCCATCGCGATATTGATTGATCAATTGGCTTAACTCGTTTTTGTCGTTACTATCCAGCTGTTTTTTCAAGTATCCGCGGATATGTTCCAGTACGTTGCTGCGTGATTTTCGGCTGGCTAATACCGTCAACGATTGCATTAACAAGTGAATAAATTCAGCGGCCAGTTGATCAATTGATTGATAATTATTATTGGCTAACAGCCTGCCAATTTTTTGGTAGTTGCTGATGTGGTGGGCCATCACTAAATATTTGTAGCGTGCCCAAAACTCAATGAGCTGGCGATGGCTTACTCCGTTATTGATACATTGTTTCCAATCATGATAGGCATAGACGCGGCTGATAAAGTTTTCTCTTAGCGCGGGGTCATGTAAACGGCCGTCCTCCTCCATAGGCAATAGCGGGTCTTTTTGTTGTAGTGCCTGGGCAAATAACCCCATGGCATCATGACCGGCTACATTACCTTGTTGGTTGTAGCGCTTTACCCGATCGTATCCGCAGCTTGGGGAGCCTTTTACCAGAATGTAACCTGCCAAATCGCCATGTTGCTTGCTAATCTTGGCTGCGTAATTTTTCATTGGCTCGCTATAGTCAATTGACTGGGTATTGCTATCCATTAATTGTACTGTTGCTAATTCCCCTACCAGGCGAATAGTTTCTCTGGGAACACCTAGACCAATGGCGACTTCCGGACAAAAGCTATTGAATTGAAGATGGTTTTTCAGTGCTTCTATATGAGGGTTTTGGCGTTTACTGTCGCCGTTATAGCGGACTGGCTGTCCTACCAGGCAGGCACCGATGCCAATTACCGGTTTGCTAGATGTATGCGTCATGACTGATTCCTCTGGTACACAACATACTTACGCAGCGCTAGCTACTTTGGACCAGATAATAGCGAGCTTATTGGTAACTGGGTACTAGCGTTTGGATAACATTATTCTGAGGTATTTATACGGGTAGGTGGCCTACTTTTACCCAGATTAGGGTGTCTTCTTCAACAAAGGGGTGGTGTTCGCTGAGGTGAGGGCTACGAATCCAGCTGCCTGCTGGGTAGCTGCCTAGTTCATCTTTTAATTCGCCGCTGAGGACATAGATTTCTTCACCGCCATAATGTCGATGGGGCAAAAATTTTTCGCCGGCAGGCCAGCGGACTAATGCGACAGATTCAGCGTTAAATTGATGCAGTGGTAAAACCTGTAAATTACCTTGTCCAGGGACAAAATTGGCGCTGCGAGTATCTATAACCACGTGCTGATTGTCGCCGGTATGAAATTGATGGAGTTTGACTAGTATGGTGCAGCCATCTTCACTAAAAGGCGCGTGGCGAAAACCCTCTGGATTGCGAAAATAGGTGCCGGCGTTATAGTCGCCAGTGTCATCAGAAAACGTGCCTTCCAATACTAGAATTTCTTCGCCTAAAGGGTGGTCGTGCGGATGAAAACGGGCGCCCGCATCGTAGCGCACTATTGAAGTCGCGTGACCGCGTTCAGCTTCTTCACGAGCGAGTGGTTTACGCCAAACGCCAGCTTTAGGGCTGGCCACCCAGTCCTGATGATGAGTGTTGATAACCACGCGTTGGCTAAAATCCATATTGATCATGCTGTTGATCTCAAGCAAATAAATTAAGTCATTGGCAAGCGGCATTACTGAATAAAGGGGCCGGGTTCAATCTTCCAGTGTTACCTGATCACCAAGTTTGACTTCGCCATCATTGATTACCTGACAACAAACGCCCCCCGCCAGTGTGGCGTGAGTGCTTGTCGTAAGCCGGGTTGGGCTTTATCCATCCAGTGACAGGGGTCAGTCTGGCGGGTGATGCGTAAGCGAACAGCGCCTATACACAAGGTCTTACCAACATCGGCGGCGGAAAACTCGAGTTCAGTGACCAATAGATTGGCACGGCGCACTTGCCAGGGCAGTTCGATATTTATCTCTGCACAGGCTTGCTGCCAGCTGCGTGCAGAGAGCACGGTTACCTGACGTTTACCCGGCTTGCCACGCAGGTCATTAGCGACACCACATGCTTGGGTAATTGGGCTTTGTGGTAATAGCACCATTGCGCCTTTGGACTGTTTGCGAATGGCAATTCCTTCTAAAATACTCATGGCGATTCAGTTAAAGTTGCACGCTAATAGAATCTAATAGCTTAAATAAGTTATCGGGCAATGCCATATCCTGCAGCGCTTGTTCTGCTGCTGGCATTTGCGTGTCATCCTGTTTTGCTATTGCATAAATTTCGCAAATTAAATTGGCTTGATAGAGTATATGGGCATAGGGGCCGATGTGCTTACCAGCGGTGAGATTAATTTGTTGCGCCAGTGCCGAGCAGATTTCTTCAGGCAGAGACCAGTCCTTGGCAACGGTATGGCTTAAAGTTTCGGAAGTAGATTGCATCAGCGGCGCAAATGCTGCGTAGCCAGGTTTATTTTGTTCCTGATTTTGATTGAGTTGAAACTGTGAACTTAATTCACTAAAGATAGTGATCTTGCCAATGTCGTGGACTAAACCTAATAAATAAGCCTTAAAGGGTTCAAGACCGCGTTGCTTGGCAATCTGTTCACAAGCAACCGCGCAGCATAAAGCATGCGTCCACAGTTTGTGGCCGAACTCGGTGTAATAATAGGATTTTCGTTGAATCACCGGCTGCATCACGGCTGCTGATAACACCGTACGCAAGCCTTCGATGCCCAGTTTGACTACGGCCGTTTCGATGCTGGTGATGCGTTTACCAATGGGGTTGAAATACGCGCTATTGGCGAGTTTCAATACAGCGGTACTCATCGCCGGGTCTTTATTAATAATTTGTACATAGTGTGTGGCAGAGGACTTCGGATCACGCAAACTCTGCAACAATCTTGGGATCACCGAGGGTAGCCGTGGCACCGCTTTAATTCGCTTTTGCTGATCGGCCAGGCTTTTTTCCACCACGGTTAATACTAACTTCTGCGGTAGACTCAGCGGTTTTTGATCATCAATATTGCCGAGGATGGTGCTATAAAAACCATACTGGGCGGTCAGTATGCTGAAGGTACTGGGGTGGCAGACCTCGATACTATCGCCAGTAGGAGGGAGGGGGTTGCTGTCATTGTTGCGAGTGTTATTGGAACCGAAAACGGACCGAAAACGAGTGAGTAATCCTGCCATTGTGCCTACTGATCTCTTCGTTGTGGGGGAGTGAAATGTGAAAGTAGATTGATTATAGCTGCGATTACGCCAGATGGTGGCGTGATACTGATTTATCGCTAAGGTTAAATATTGGTCAGGATCGGTGTGTGCGGTTGTATAACCATAGTAGCTACTATTAAACTTGGCGCACTATCACTGCTAGCAACGTCATTTATAACAATGGAATTCTTAAGGGGTGCGCCATGATTACCAGTTTCGACGATTATTGTATTCATCAAACCAGCCAGCCGATTGCTGAGCCGTCGCAAAGTGACCGCAACTTTTATGATCGCTATTGGTTCAATGGTATCCAGCCTGACGGTGATTGGATATTTGAAATTGGTTTTGGCCTCTATCCCAATCGCCGGGTGATGGATGGCCATTTCAGCGTAGCAATAGGTGATAAGCAATACGCGTTTCATGGCTCTCGCCGGGCACCCAAGGAGCGCGGCGAAACCGTAGTCGGGCCGTTATCAATAGAGATCGTCACACCGATGCGCGCGATTAAAGTTAGCCTTGCGCCCAATGAGCACAATATTGAATGCGAGTTATTGTTTACCGCTTGCTCTATCGCCCACGAAGAACCCAAGAACCTGATGTACGATGATGGCCATGTGATCATGAATAACTCCCGTTTTACCCAGATGGGGTATTGGGAAGGTTTTTTCAGCATTGATGGCAAGCGCTATGAGGTTAAACGCGCCATAGGTACTCGGGATAAATCCTGGGGAGTACGGCCAGTGGGTGAGCCTGCCGGTGGCGCGCCGGGCTTACTGAATAATGATCCTGGTGTGTATTGGGTGTGGAGCCCGGTCAATTTTGGCGATGTGGCCACCCAGTTCGGTACTTTCGAGGACCGTGACGGTCACCCGACGCAGGTCAGTGCTGATTTAGTACCGTTGTACGATAACCCTGATGATATCCCCGCGCTGGAAGAACCCGGGGTGATCAAGATGACCGAGGCAAAACATACGATAACCTGGAATAAGGGTACACGCCGGGCTGCTGCCGCACAGATGCACTATGAGGACAAAGACGGCAATAGCTGGAATGTGAGTGCCGAGCCTATTCAGCGTTTTTATATGCTGGGTATCGGCTATAACCATTTTGAGTGGGGTCACGCTTACTGGAAGGGCGAGCTGGAAACGGGGCGTGAGGAGTGGAATTTCAGCGACGTTAATGAGCTGGATTATCAGTTTTTGCACACCCATCAGGTGATAAAAGCGACGATGAAAGACTCTAAAGGTGTTACTAGGCAAGGGATAGGCACACTGGAAAGTATCGTTATTGGCCGTCATACCACCTCCGGATTTAAAGACTTTTTTGATGGCGCTGAATGAGTGATGGCAGTTAGAGGCTATTGTTTAGAGAAAAGGCGGGCTTATCAGCCCGTTTTTTTGTCGTTATTCAGCGAGTAAAATAAACAATCAATCGGTTCTGTTTTCTTGGCATGTTCAAAATTTAGCCTATACTAGTCAATAACCCTTTACTAAAGGTGTGCCGAATGATCAAAACTACAAGTGGTACGCTGTCTATCTTACTTTTGCTAGCCATACCTTTGACTAGCTTTGCCTCCCTATTTCTTCTGGTACGTATGTATACATATATCCTAGGTACATTTACTAGGCTGTATTTTGCTCAAGCTGATCAATACTTGGTCGATAGCTATTAAGTGGTAAGTGCTGCCTGACGGATGCAGCACAGTAATGGATTTAGCCGGTAAATTCTTGGAGGGTTTATCGCGTAGTCTCGAGGGAGAGCACGTGGAATTATTTCACGTGCATTTTGAGGCGGGCCACATGGCCCGCCTTTTTTTATGGGTAGGCATATAATCAAGATAGTCTTCTGTTGGTGGGGCATTCTATTGAGCGCCGTTTAATCTTGCCAAACCATTACCTATCCTTAAAGGACAGTTTCTAACCGCTTGGCTATCATGCTCAAAATAATTAAATAAGAGAGCTTGTAGCATGGTAGCGATAAACCAAAATCACATCCCGCGTTTACCCTTGCCCATTCGTTGCTTTAATGGCGCGGGAAAAATATTCAATACTGTCGGTATCAAGCCCGTCAACCTCAGCCCAACGCAATTAATGGCAGAAGCGCAAAGCCGCAGTGGCTTAAGCGATTTTGGTGATGATTATTTCCGGCAGCCGTTCAACTTGCTAATGCAATCGATGGAAGAGGAGGCTGGGCTAACCTGGCTAGGCAGAATTATTGCCCGTGGTGAAATACTTAAAAATTTGCAGAACCGTTTAAAGTTGGTGGATGCCTTCAAAAAAAATCCGGCGTTGGCAGATCAACCGGTACATAAACCGATGCTGATTGTCGGCTTGCCACGTACCGGCACCTCTATCATGCATGAATTAATGGCGCAGGACCCGGAAAACAGAGTGCCGATGACCTGGGAAGTTGAACACCCTTTTCCCGCGCCGGAAACAGCTACATTTAAAACTGATCCGCGCATTGCGGCGGTGGAGAAAAATTTATCCGGTGTCGATAAACTGATGCCAGAGTTTAAAAAAATGCATCCCATGGGCGCGGAATTTCCACAGGAATGTGTGGTGTTTACCGGTTTGGATTTTGCTTCGGTCATTTTTGATACCCAGTACCGCTTGCCGACGTATCAGCGGTGGTTAGATCAGGCGGATCTCAGCCAAGTGTATAAAAACCATCGTCGCTTCCTGCAATTTTTACAATCCAAAACCGAGGTGAAACAGTGGGTATTGAAAACACCGGGACATTTATGGGTGATGGATCAGTTGATGGCTGAATACCCGGATGCCAATATTATTCAAACCCATCGTGACCCTATTAGAGTATTAACGTCTGTCAGCAGTTTGATTGCAACTTTACGTAGTATGGCGAGCGATCAAGTGGATATTCGTGAAGTTGCAGCGCATCAGGCTGAGTTATTAAGCGATGCTCTCAACCGGGCAATGGCAACCAGAGCAGCGGGTAAGGTGCCCGATGATCAGGTTATTGATGTGCACTTTAAAGACTTTATGCAAGACCCTGTGGCGATGATGGATCGTATCTACCAGCATTTTGGTCGTACCTTGTCTGATCAGGCGGCGGCTAATATGCAGCAGTTTTTAGCTGCCAACCCTAGCGATAAGCATGGCAGGCACAGCTACAGCTTTGCTGACACTGGTTTGGATTTGGCTACTGAGCGGCAGCGGTTTGGTGCTTATCAGTCGCATTTTGATATCGCGTCTGAAGCGGTGTAAAGATTGCACTTTGCCTGTGACTGTGGTCTTATTGCCGCCGCTGAATTTTATTGAATGGTAATAGTCAGTGCTAAATTAATCCGTAGAAAGGAAAATGTCATGAAAGTAATTAAGAAAACCTCCGAGTACACTATCTCTCAGCGTCGCGATGGCCGTTATGCGGTTATTGGTGCAGACAAAAAGCCAGTAAATGGTGAAGAGAAAGTTAAAATTTTATTGGCTGCAGAACTGATCAAAGTAACGGCTCCAGCGCCAGCGCCAGAACCCGTTGCTGAAGAAGCGCCAGCTGAAGAAGCCGGTGAGGAAGCTGCTGCTGAGTAATGCAGTTAGGCAATAAAAAAGGCGCTCTTTTGAGCGCCTTTTTTATTGCCTGTGTGTTGATCGCCGTTATTTAATCAATTCCATTTTAAGCGGTAAATCATCGATCGGTTTTGAAAATGGGAAGTACTGAATTTTGGAAGGATATTGCTCCTCCTTGGCAAAGCTCCAGCGATAATTTGTCACCATTTTAGAGAGTACACTTTTATAAATCATATCGGCGAAATGCATACCAATACATTTGTGCGCGCCGCCACCAAAGGGTGCCCATAAAAAGGGGTGTTGTTTATGTTCTTCACGACCAGCGGCAAAACGGTCGGGGTCAAACCCGTGGGGGTTGGTCCAGTATTCTTCCATTCGATGGGTATACAGCGGTGAACATTGCAGCATGCTGTGAGCGGGAATGTGGTGACCATCGATCTCTATATCTTTGACGGTGCGACGCATAAATTGTGGCACCGGAGGATACAGGCGCAAAGTTTCATGAAATACGTTTTGCATATTGGGGACGCTACTACCTAGATCATCATAGCTAAGTTGGCCGCTATTCAGTGTCAGCGCTTCCTGACGTATTTTTTCCTGCCATTCCTGATCATGTGCTAATAGGTAGGCTGTCATCGTTAATGCGCTGGTGGTAGTGTCGTGCGCCGCCAGTAATAAGAAAATTAAATGATCAGCAACGACTTTTTCTGAAAAAAGATTGCCGTCTTCGTCAGTTTCCTTGGAAAAATAGCTGGCCATATCTTTGCCGTCATTGCTGCGCCGGCCGGGCACCAATTCGGTAAAGAATTTTTCCAGGCCACGGCGGCCATTCATGCCTTTACGGTAGAGTAAACCCGGCCAGTCTTTACGGATCAGTGATAAAGTCCCTGCCATCATATCGAGGAAGTCCTGATTAAGGGCTTTAGTTTCTTCACCATCCATATCTAAACCCAGGAATACTTTCGACCCCAGATCAAGTAATAGCGTTTTTATATTCGGGTAAAAATGAAAATTTTGATCGTTGCTCCAGCGTT
The DNA here is from genome assembly GCF_900120175.1 of Oceanicoccus sp. KOV_DT_Chl. Classification (NCBI taxonomy): domain Bacteria; kingdom Pseudomonadati; phylum Pseudomonadota; class Gammaproteobacteria; order Cellvibrionales; family Spongiibacteraceae; genus Oceanicoccus; species Oceanicoccus sp. KOV_DT_Chl. Next base: position 308,500 of record NZ_FQLF01000005.1, on the reverse strand, counting down.
GTAAATGGTTATCGATGATGGGGTGCATTTCATCAACATAGCCGCGCATAGCCTCAGTTTTAAATGCAGATTGCATAATGCGGCGGTGAATTTTGTGTTCACCGAAGTCGCGCATTAATAAGCCACCGTCAAAAAAATCACCCAAGGGGCCGTCATACCCCATCTTCGGAGAAAAAACCTGATCGCGATCCAGAGTAAGCAGTTTGATGTATTCAGGGCCCAGGCAGATCACCATCCGTTGAAATGTCAGCGAGGCTTTGGAAATCGGCCCGTAGGTTTTATAAATACCATCGAGCACATCGTAAGGGCGCATTAAAAAAGGAAATGTATAACCAATAAAAGGTTTGCCGTATTTACCAGGCAAGTGATCTAGATCCTGATTGTCTTTGGCGGTAACGTAGTCGTTTGCGGGTACTGCGGCCATTACTGACTCCTTGAAACAAAGCGGCATTTTTATTGTTGTTAAATCATTAGTCCCTAGTATAGCGGGCTTAGCTAAAACGCTAGTCTTGATGCTACCTAATTAAACTAATGAATACTAGTTGCAAGTTTTGTGAATAATTCAGCATTAAATCAATGGCTTGTAATGGTGGTTGTTTTGCTTGAAACGCAGGTGGGTAGTGATGGCAGGGCGTCGGGCAAGGCCTTGAGTTTACGGCGCTAAATTATGCGGCTGTAGACCGGCAATATCGACAGACTTTAACGGTATTGCAACGTTAGCAAGCCAGCTCAGTACGCGATGAAAGCTGGGGGCTAGATGGGCGGTGATAATAGTGCTGTGATTACTGTGCTGATATTTCTTAATCATTAAAATATTCAGTTCGCAGCTGATAGTGTTTTCATCGATTGACGGTAGTGAAGCAACTGTTTATCGATCGCAAAGGCTGCATAAAAACGGTGTGGCTTTTTGAGAGAGCTACCTGGATTACTGGTGTGAATCATCACGCTATAAAGCATGCGGTAGCGATCGGTAATAGCGCCAATGTGGCCGGGGAAACCAAAATTCTCGCCAGCCATTTTCTGCAGATAAAAACGGTAAAGCTTGCCATAAAGTATTAAGGGAATCGCTTGTCCATTAGCCTCGGCATTCTCTATGTCTACTACATCCAGTCCTAATAGCTGATCAATTTCAGTAGTTTTGACATCCGCTTGTTGCAGGTTACGAATAAGGGTTAGTAGATATTTGGGGGGGTAGTGTATTGGCTGGTATGTCTCTAACTGTTAATAAGTCTTGGCCTTGGTAACCATTGTTTTATGCTGGTGGGCCTATAAGCTACAGCCAAACGTATAAAGCGCAACAGGAATTGTTATGAGTGACGACATCATACTAGAAGTAAGTGATGGGGTAGCATTAATTACCTTTAATCGGCCAGAGGCGATGAATACCTTTAGCCAATCAATGATGGAAGGTTTGGGTGATGCGTATCGGCGATGTGATGAAGATGATGCCATTCGAGTAGTGGTAGTAACTGGCAGTGGTAAAGCATTTTGTGCCGGGGCTGAGTTACAGGCAGACGGTGATACCTTTAATACCGGAGGCGATATGGCATTTAGTTCCTGCCCGTTAAGTTTTCAGGCTTGGGATGTGCGCAAGCCTGTAATCGCTGCTTGTAATGGTCATGCTGTGGGGTGGGTTTAGGCATCGCGGCGCAGTGTGATATGCGGGTATTTGCAGAGGAGGGTAAATACGGTTTTTTACAAAATCGTCGCGGCGTCGTGGCCGATTTTGCCATCGGTTATGTATTGCCGAAGTTGATAGGCTTTGAACGCGCTTTTGAAATGATTGTTGGCGCTGTCCGGGTCACTGGTAGCCAAGCGGGTGAATGGGGGCTTGCCTCACGGGTGGTACCAGCCAATAAAGTGTTAACAACCGCTTTGGATATTGCGCGGGACATGGCTGTTAATTGCTCACCACTAGTGATGGGCATGCATAAAAAATTAATGTGGCAGGGGCAAGATCAAAGTCTGCAACAATTTATCGATGCCGAAACCCAAGCTTTGCATCATTCGTTACAAGGGGCTGATGCGGCAGAAGGTGGGCTGGCTTATTTCGAGCGCCGTGATCCGCAGTGGCAGTCGAGTGTCAGCAAGCAATGGCCGGATTTTTTAAACGACGACTAATTATTTAAGATGTTTATACACTTAGCCGCTGCAATCGATATGGATACTTCCCTGATAATGGATGTTGGCAAGTAGCAGCTAGCAGTGCTAAAAGTAGACAAGGTGGCTTGGTATCTATCTCGGTTGGCATGGAGGCTAGACAATACCTTTGAACATTACTATTCTGCGGTGAGATCCTTCTCCTGTCAGGAGAGTAGTAGGGCGACACAATAAAATTAAACACGGAGTCCTGCCAATGTTTATTCCTCATGATAAAAAATCAACTGCCGCTGCTTTTGGATTATGTCCGCGTCCGCTGCTGACTGTGTTGAGCTTTCCTTTGCTGGCAGGTGCACTGACGGTAGAGGCGCAGCAATCCTCGGTAAATTGGATTGTGGGTGGTCATATCGGCAATAAGACTCACGAGCTAGAGCAGCTACTGGATTCAAAATTATCATTTCATGTGGCTAGTGTTACTGCCAGAGCGGCTTATGGCGATGCTTATGTTGCCGCTAATTTATCGCAATCGTTTGAAGATGCTGATGTGAGTGAAGAAGGTGAAACCGGCAAGGCTAGCCGCAGCGATGCCGATATTACTGTCGGCTGGAATGTCACCCCGCAGTTGACAGTTTTTGCTGGCTATAAAACCGGTGAAACTGAAATTGATTTTAAAGTTCGCGAGAGTGTTATCGAGGATACCGACGATGATATAACCCCTGCATTCACTGATAGTTTTGAGGAGTCAGGGGTTTTTGTGGGGGTGGCCTATGGTTGGTCGCTGGGTGAGGCCGGTCAGTTGGGTGTGAGTTTGGCTTATGCTGATATGGAAGCAGAAAATAAACTCACTGGCACTACCGATGAAGATTTCGATGAAGACGATGAAATAGACTTTGATGACTTAACCGGTACCTTTAATGGCGATGTCAGTGGTTATAGCGCAGCCGTTCAGTGGTCTAAACCTCTGGGTGACCATCTGGTGTATCAAGCACTGATTCGCTACAACAAATATGAACAGGAAATTGACGACACCGTGCAAGGGGTGCAGGTGAATTTTGATGTGGATGAAAATTTTTATGAGATGAGCATGGGCTTGCTCTATGTCTTTTAATCAAAAGGGGCGTCAAGCTGTAACAAAATAGTGTGATTTCTCATGCCGCCGGCTATTGTGTGTAGCGTGCAGCAAATAGGTAGTGGCTATTGAAATAGTCACCAGACAAAGTGCAGGCCCAAAATTACTCCGAGAAAGTCTAGATGAAGACAGCATTGATCCTATCAGGTGGCGGCGCTCGTGGTGCATATCAAGTGGGGTATTAAAAGCCATTGCTGAACTTATTCCGGAAACCGGCCATAATCCATTTCAGATCATTTGCGGCACCTCTTCCGGTGCGATCAACGCGGCAAAGTTAGCTACCGAGGCGGACAACTTTCATGAGTCTGTCCGGCAACTGGATTACCTGTGGTCACAGATACGCTCAGAGGCCATTCACCATGTAGGTTTTGCTGCGTTAACCAAGAGTATGTTGAAATTGGTAGGCTCTTTTTTTCATAGTGGTATAGCAAAAGGTCGACCATTGTCGCTGTTTGATAACCGGCCGCTAGAGCAGCTACTCAATGCCAATGTCAACATTGAGCGATTGCAATTGATGCTCGATACCAATCAGTTGAATGCATTGTGCATTACCGCATTGGGTTACACCTCCGGGGAAAATGTCAGCTTTTACCAGAGTAATGAAGAGATAGAAGCTTGGCAGCGTGGGCGGCGGATAGGTGTGCGCACCCGTTTAAGCCGAGCACATATTCTGGCATCGTCAGCTCTGCCTACCATTTTCCCAGCGGTAAAGATCCACCGGGAATATTTTGGCGATGGTGCGCTACGGCAAACCGCCCCTATGAGTGCCGCATTGCATCTTGGCGCGGACAAGCTTTTTGTGATTGGTGTCAGTGGCTATAGCAAGGCGGTGGATAGGCGACAAATTACTAATCATTCGCCTTCATTAGCACAGGTGCTAGCGCAGCTAATGAATAGCGCATTTATTGACTCCATGGACGAAGATTTGATTATGTTGCAGCGGTTTAATCAATTTATTGAGTTGATGACGCCTGAGCAGCGGCTAGCACTGAATGCCCGGCCAGTAGAAACATTAATTATCGAGCCGTCCGTTGAGTTTGATAAAGTGGCTGAAAATTTTATCGCATGTTTGCCGAAATCGATGAAGTTATTGTTAAAAATAATTGGTGCCAACTCTAAAGGCGGCGGTTCCAGTCTTGCCAGTTATATTTTGTTTGAACACGAATATTGTACTGAGCTAATGGCTTGTGGTTACCGTGATGCTATGGCGCAGGCAGAAGAGATCAGGCAATTTATCGGTAGCTGCGGTATTAACAATTAGGCTGTTTTCCTACGTTAACCGTGCTTGTGTGTAGTCGCAGAGGTTTAGTCTGACAGTACACATCAAGGTGCTCTTACTTAATCTGGCAGTTGTCACTTCAACAGAATAAAAGACACAATCTCAAAACTAGACATCCGTCTCACTTGAGGGTATAAACGGATACAAATAATAATCAATAAAAGGATTTGACCATGCCTCTGAAATTTTACGCGCTTTGCGCTTTATGCTTGTCTATTGCTTTACCCTCTCAAGCTGCCTTCCTAGACATTACTGTTCAATCAAAAACCGTAGTCAACGGCACAGTTAATGGTAGTTACATAAGCAATGTTCAGAATCTAAAAAATGGTTATTACGACGATGTTCAGAAAACCTTTAGCTGGAATTCAAGTGTTCATCGCATCAACTATTTAACGGGGTATGACTGGTTAGCAGAAGACGTCATACTACAATCATCCTTCACGATGAGATTTGAAGGCTCGGGCAACGCTATAGAATACGCGCTCCAAACAATCAATAACTGCACGGAGAATAGTAGCGGCCAACTTTTTGCTATCTGCCCCGAGCTAAATGTTGGCCATCAGGCGCTAATGGGTGTGTATGGGGGGGTGGAGATTGTAGCTTCTGGCGCCTACAAGCAGTGGATTTTTCGTACACGTGAAACACAGGGTAATGCGGCGACTTTTACGAATACTGTTTTCTTGATAACTAGCTCTAATTGCTTGGATGGAGAAGAATGTGGTGGATCGCCAATGAATATAGAATCACTTTCAGCAGTTCCGCTACCTGGGGCATTATGGATGTTCTTGTCGGGATTAGGTGCACTTGGGGGTACTAAGATTTTCCGCCAACGCTATACTCGGAAGGCTATCAGATCGTTGGTGATGACTTATACCAAAGGCACACCAAGATGGTTTGTTTGCCCTTCTCGAAAAATAAAGGAGCGATAAAATGAAAAAATTTTCAGTTGTATTAGCGTCTACTGCGCTGGCGGTTGTTGCTGCGCAATCCCAGGCGGCTCTGCTGGAGGTCTCTCTATCAATCAATGGTACGGTGAGTGGCGCTGCTATCGGTGGTGCAACGGGGTCAATCACTGGCTCTGGTATGGGGGCGCTGGATTCAAACACGGGGATTATCAGTTTCAGCAGTGTTGTAAATTCTGTGACGCCAGTAACTAATGTGTTTATACATTATGTTGGTACGATTGATACTATTGCTCAAACTACCTCCTACATCAGTACGGCTTGTATTGAAGGCGGTGGGATCCTCCCTAACTGTGGAGGTCGATTGTTGGGTTATCCCGAAGTGATCGGACATGTGAGCGAAACGTTCTCTGGCGCTGCTAGTGGTGTCGGTGACGTTCTCACCTTGGTCGCGGTTAGCGACTGGGGGTCTGGCATCTCTGCGGTTACTACTTACACGTTCACTGTTCCTAACCCTGTGCCAGTTCCGGCTGCAGCTTGGTTGTTTGGTTCGGCGTTGGTTGGTCTGGCTGGAATCAAGCGAAAGAAATAAATTAAGCAAACTAAACAATTGCGGCCCAAGTATTGAGGCCTTTTTTGATTCTGCCAATTTCTGAAGAATGTCTGTAGTTGGCACAACAGTAGCTATTGATGCTTTTTCATAGTGATAGTCGCTACGTGACCCTTAGCTGCCATTTACAATGTTCAGTATTAATGGCACGCTAGTGGTATAAATATAATAATCGTAATGGAGTACTTCCTATGAAATTAATAATAATCTTATGTTTTTCAGCACTAATAAGCTCATTATCTCATTCGGAATTCATTAATAATGGATACTATACAAATGACTCAGAGACATCGTTAAATTGGCTGCATTTAGATATAACAGCAGGGTTAAGCGTTGATCAAGTGTATGTGGAAATAGGTGCGGGTGGCCAATTTGAGGGGTGGAGATATGCGACATTACTTGAAGCTCAGAGTATATTATTAATATCAGGCTTAAATTCTGATTATGGAGATGAGAATCCTCCAACCTCTATTAGAAATGGTATTGACAACCTTGGAAACAATTTTGGGTTTACCTTTCAAAATATATCTTCAACATCTAATGGGGCTAGTGCATATGGATTTATAGGAGATTCGGCATCAGTAAGTGCGCAAGTATATCTTGGAGGTAACTATCTCTACGATAAAGGTGGTAATGATTTTGCTCTAGTTAGTTTTTCTGGATCATCATCACGATCTAAAGATTATATAGATTCGACCTATGGCCATTTTCTTGTGAGAAGCTCAACGCCATCTCCTGTACCTGTTCCCACCGCGGCTTGGTTATTTTGCTCAGCATTGATTGGTTTAGCTGGAATTAAATGTAAGAAGTAACTTTAAAAGGGTTAGATTAAGGCTCTTTTTATGGAGCCTTTTTAAATTCTGCTAATGACTGTTGTTGGCACTACAGGGTCTATTGATACGTTGTTATCGCGATAGTCGCAACCGAAAGCAGACGTAATTGATTTGAGGTCGACTAGATCTTCGCTATAATAAATGGTTGCTTATACTAATAATAAATGAGGATATATGAATGAAAAAATCAGCATTAGCTTCGGCTAGATTAATTTTTTTATTGATTTTAAGTCAGTCTACGCTAGCAAAAGTAGTAACTTGGTCAGGGATCGTGGAATCTATTCAAGAAAACGAAAGAGTTATAACTTTTGATTTTGCACCAGCCTCATCCGAATATGGATATATAAATTTTCTGACATATGATACAGAATCGTCCAAGCTAGATATAACCATCGATTGGTATAGAAGAAATGAATATGGGTATGTTTTGTATGATGAGAAAATCACAGAAGAAATACATGTTGGTGACGCAACTAGCCCAGCGGATAGCGGTATAAGGCAGGTAGTAAGCTGTATATCAAGTTCTGGTTATTGCGATTACTTAAATTATGGCCCCACTGATTTTGGATTGGTTGATTTTTACATTAACATAGATGAAGTAACTATGTCCTTAAGTGCCAATGGACCTGTATCTAGAGAAGGAGGTTGGCCCTCTGCGACCTCTAATACTGAGTTATATTTTGTCTTGCCTATACCCGCTGCAGCATGGCTGTTTAGCTCTGCTCTAATTGGTCTAGTGGGGTTTAAGCGCAAGAAATAACATACCTCTAAGTTTATCTGCAAGGCTATTTCGGTAGCCTTTTTTATTCTTCTTTGGTCCGCTTTTGGCACGTTTGAGAACCTAAGCCTTGATTAACTTCGGTTTTTTATGTCTGAAGCTGGATCTATAGCTTGCGCAAACAGCTAAGAAAAATCGTTAGATTGAAGAATGCCTGCTAATGAAGGTGTAGCTGCCGGCCTTGAAGATTAGTTTACATATAAGGTAAATCGTTGGTATTGACCCATAATAGGCATGCGGCACCCCATAATTCTCACCTCAATAGCGGACCTTTATCCACAGCCACCGGCATTAAAGGCGTATAAGAAAGGATTATGTAAAATAAACTGAATGGTTTATGATCAGTGAAAATAAATAATAAAAAGGCTCTAGAAATGACATTTTATGAATTAGTTTTTCTACAGCCTCGTTAAGCACACAAGAAAGGAGTCACGATGAAAATTAAAGTTTTAGGTTTTTTACTAAGTTTAGTAAGCCTGCAAGCATATTCCGCTACTGTCGTTGATGTGCCTGCAATAGTAGGAAAAAGTAAAGCTGAAGTATCCACTCTTATTGGTGCGCCTTCATCTTGTTCTCAAAGTAAGTACGGGGAAAAATGTCAGTTTTCTAAAGGCGAAACTGAGATTGTATTCATTAAAGGAAAAGCCGACTGGATTACAATTGAAGCAATTGAAAATGTCCCATTTAATCAGGCAGCTCTAGAGTCAATCGGTTTTAAAAGCTCGCCACCATCATTTAAAAATAACTTCTCAATGAGGTGGTCAGGCTTAGGCGGCCTTTATGAAGTGTCTCTATTTAAAGGCGAAAAAAATAGTGATTACGCGTATATCAAAGCATATACCAAGTAAGTGCTTAAAAATTAATCTACGGACCGCAGGGTCCGTACTATTACACTGTTATATGCCATGAGATACGAGTGTACGAAATGCAGCAAAATTTTTTCTGACCATGAGGCAAAGTGCTTGGACTGGAAGGAAGAGAGCAATAGTTTCATTTGTCCGCATTGCAATACGGGCATGAAAAGGCCGTCAACTGAAAAAGTTTTTATTCATGTTCGTGGTTTGGACATACCCTTTAGTATTATTAGGGTTTTTAAAGGTTTAAGTTTAGGAGTATTGTTTGTTATTTTACCATTTTATGTGGTGGCAAAGCTTGAACCTGTGGTCGCAGCGATAATAATCGTTTTATTTATTTTTCTTCTGGTTGTTTTTAGCACTCTGATTAATAGAGGGCCAATTAAAGTGTATGAAGAAAAAGCATATAAAAATTAATCTACGGACCGCAGGGTCCGTACCATTACACTGTTAATGTCCGCTTTTTTCCGACGCTTACACCTTGTTTAGTCTCTTAATGGCACGTTTGAGAACCTAAACCTTGATTAACTTCGGGGCTTTTTGTGTCTGAATCTGGATCTATAGCTGCCGAAAGCAGCTAAGAAAAACCGTTAGGTTGAAGATTGTCTTTAGTTGAAGGTATAGCTTCCGCTCTTGAGTATTGGTTTACATGTAAGGTAATCGTCGGTATTGGCCCTTTCGAGACATAAGCGTTTTGTGGAAATAGTAAATAATTCACATCTGACGGAACTCTTTACAAAGGTACTATTTCAAAATTCGCTTATAACTGACACTATTACTGCACAAAAATAAACACCCCTAAAATGTAATGGAGTACTCCCTCATGCTGAAACAAACTATAGCCTTCTTGGGCCTAACACTTTCATTATCTGCACACGCAGAAGTTTATCTGTCCAGTTATGATATTGAGAGCGGATTTTCTAATTCATGGGGAGGGATACAAGTAAATGGTTTTCATGGTATTCGTTTTAGCGTCACCAGCGATGTCCATGTGACTGGGCTCACTGCCTACATGGGGGGCGCTGGAAGTTATTTCGGGGCCATTGTTGCCGTCGAAGGGCCTGAAGGGCTACCTTCTTTGATTGCTCCATCAGAGGTTGCCTCTGGTGCGCTAGCCTACAACACCGGTCTTTTTAATTCAGAAAGTATATCGGCTCCCTCGGATCATCTAGTTGCTCTTGATGTCACTCTGTCTGCTGGAACCTACGTGGCTTTTTTCGGTGGTTTCGGTTCGATTTTCGACCAAGATTGGGGCGGGATTTATATGGCTGCTAATCCGTCGCAAGCCAATATCGACTTAAATGACTATGTAATCAAGTCAACAAATAGTTGGAGCGAGGCACCTTTTGAGCCAGTAAGGATTTTAATCCACACTGATACAATTTCTCAGGTACCCCTTCCTGCGGCAGTCTATCTATTTGGCTCAGCACTTATTGGTATGGCTGGAATCAAACGTAAGAAATAAATACTCAGAATTTTAAATGATTAAGGCTCCAATATTGGGGCCTTTTTTGTATCCGATAATGTCTGTAGTTGGCACAATTCGCCAATCTTAAATCTCAGTTTCACTTAAATAAAATGTCTGCTTTCTTGTGGAGACCAGGCGGTACGATCTTTTATGAGCTATTAATCTATTGTCTCAGATCGAGTCCACACCGATACAACTTATGTCCCCCACCGTACCGACTATTTCAATACGTGTTTTAATTTCCCCCTCTCTCTTTTATTAACCACATGTAATTCAAATGGCTTCCGCCAAAACATAACTCATGTTATGTTTTGGCGGGTTGCATAGAGGTGAGTGATGGCTAGGGTTAGTAAACAGGATTGGATTGATTGCGCTATTAAATTACTGGCGGCAACTGGTCACAAGGGCGTTACCCTGGAGGCGCTGTTAGCGAAGCTGGGCGTTTCCCATGGTTCTTTTTATCATCATTTTAAAAATCGGCAGCAGCTAACCGAAGCAATGTTGGCTTATTGGGAACAGTCCATGACCGCAGATATTTTGGCCCGTACTGCAGTCATTAGTAGCGTGTCCGAGCGTGTTGATAGTTTAATTGATATGGGGGCAGAGATTTTTGAATTACAAACACCGCTGGAAAATGCCATCCGCACCTGGTCGCAAAGCGATTTAAAAGTAAAGGCGGCGATGGTGCGAGTGGACCGTTTACGCCGTCAGCATTGTCAGGATTTGGTTGGCTTGGTGGTGGCGGATTCGCAGCGCGCAAAAACTTTAGGGGATTTAGTGCACGCTGTATTCATAGGTAGCCAACAGTGCCAACCAGCTTACACATCGTCAGAAACTCTTGCGGTTTATCATCAACTACAAAACTTGATTCTCAGTTCAGCAACCATCGATGTTGCCAGGAAAAAAGCATGAAGCCCAAGGTAGTTATAGCGGGTTTTGGCGATACCGGTTTGCTGGTGGCTATTAATTTATCCAGCCGTTTTGATGTGGTGGGTATATCGGCTAAGCCGTGTTTAGTCAGCGGCCAGGAACTGGGTTTACGTTTAACCCAGCCGCAACAGTGGAAGCGGGATTACCTTGTTGGTTTTGAACGCTATAAAAAATTGAAGGATGTTCGCACCATTCACGGATTAATTACGAAGATTGACGATAAAGAATCGACGGTGACCGTTGAATTGGCCAGCGGTGAGTTGCATCAGGAAGCATATGATGTGCTGGTGATTGCTGCCGGGGTTAGTAATGGGTTTTGGCGCACTAATAGCCTGCAAAGTATGGTGGAGGTTGAGCAGGCTATTGCGTCTACAGCGCAACAGTTGGAGCAAACGAGGAGTTTGGCTGTCATTGGCGGCGGCGCTACCGGTGTCAGTGCTGCGGTTAACTTTGCTCGACAATACCCGGAAAAAAAGGTCGATCTTTTTTATAGTCAGCAGCAACCGTTACCGGGTTATCACCCGAAAGTTAGACAGCAAGTGCTAGATAAATTGCAGGCATTACAGGTGAGCTTGCACCCTGCTCATCGTGCTGTAATGCCAGAGGGGTTTTACGGCGAACACTTGACCTCAATGCCAATTCATTGGACTACCGGGCAGCCAGCGTTTTCTGCCGAGCTAACCTTGTGGGCTATTGGTGCAGTTAAACCCAATAATCATTTTATTCCCAAAGCAATGTTGAATGCAGCAGGTTTTGTAAACACTGATTCTTATTTGCGTGTGCAAGGTTTTAACAATGTTTTTGCGGTAGGCGATATTGCTGCTAGCGATGTGAATCGTAGCTCAGCAAGAAATGGCGGCTTTAAATTAGTGGCGGATAATATAAAGGCGCATTGCTTTGGTCGTGATGAGGATATGAAAGTTTTCCAACCTGCTGCCTATCGCTGGGGCTCTATTTTTGGTAATCAGCCGGAAGGCCTAACGGTTTTTTCACCGCAAGGCAAAGGATTCAGGATTCCACGCTACTGGGTTGATAAAGTGCTGTTTCCGTGGGTGGTACAGAAACAAATTTATAAAGGCTTATATCCACTGTTAGTGAATAATTAAAAAAAGTGTTGTTGGAGAAAAAATATGAATATTGGAACCACGGTACCGTTGATGGAACCCGGCTGGGACCGGGCACTATTCAAGCAGTGGGTTGAGGAAATCGATCAGGGGCAGTGGTCATCGCTGTCAATTGGTGAACGCATAAACTTTGTAAATCCAGAATTTATGACGTCTTTATCAGCGTGTGCCGCCTGGAGTGAGCGGGTTGAATTAATTTCTACCATTAGTGTCGTCACAATGCATAACCCGGTATTGCTTGCCAAACAATTTGCCACCATTGATTTAATTTCCAACGGACGATTGACTGTTGGCGTGGGTGTTGGGGGTAGAGAGGAAGATTATGCGGCTATTGGCGCTGATTGGAATAAGCGCCGTTTAGCTATATTGGAGCAACACTGCGCTACGATGCGCAAAGTATGGGCTGGTGAGAAAGTGGTTGAAAGCGCGTTGCGAAGAGTTGAACCATTGCCGGTACAGTCCGGTGGTCCAACAATTTTATCCGGCGCTATTGGTCCCAAGTCTATTAAAGCTGCAGCTCGCTTTGCTGATGGTCTATCGGGTTTTTCTTTGACGGCTTCGCTGGAAGAAATAAAAAATTCTTTTGATCAAATGACCGCCGCATGGCAACAGCAAGGTCGTACCGGTAAACCCAGGTTGATTGCTAGCTTTTGGTATGGCTTGGAGGCTGAAGGTAAGCAGAAAATGCTGCAGCATTTGACCCGGTATATGAATTTTATGCCACAAGACATTGTCGATATGTTGTTGCCTATAGCTGGTTTTAACGGCAGCGTTGCAGAATTAAAAGATTTTATCAATGAGGTCAAGTCCTTGGGGGCAGACGATGTTATTTTGGTGCCGACCTGTACCGACATTGATGAATTGCGACTACTGAATGAAACTTTATTTTAACTGCTGTGTTGATGACAATAATTAATCGTTTATAAGGAGAGAAATAATGAAAAAGCGTGTTGTAGTATGGGGTACGGGGAATGTCGGGCGGCCAGCGATTCGTGCTGTTGTGGCGCATCGCGATCTGGAGTTGGCAGGTGCTGTTGTGGTCAATCCCGACAAGGTTGGAAAAGACATAGGGGCTTTGGCTGGCATTGAAAATCAAGGTGTTTATGCGACCGATGATTGGCAGTCATTAATCAAACAGAATATTGATTGTGTGGTCTATACCGCCAATGCTGATACACGGGCAGAGGAAGCTTTTATCGAATTGTTAACGGTATTGTCTGCTGGTGTTAATGTGGTATCGACCTCTTTCTATCCACTGCTGTTCCCCGCGGGTGAGGGCGCGATTAAAGAAGCTATTGAACCGGTGCAAATGGTCTGCGAACAAAATAACAGCTCCGTATTTGTGTCAGGAATAGATCCAGGCTGGGCTATGGATATTCTACCAATTTTACTCAGTGGCGTAGTATCGGATATTGAAGAAATTCGTATTCAGGAAATTTTTAATTATGGTTTATACGATCAGCCTGAAGTTGTAAGAGATGTGATTGGCTTTGGTCAACCTATGGAAAATAACCCCCGAATGCTGGAAGAGGAGTCCTTAAAAACTGTATGGGCACCGATGATCAATATTATCGCCGCCGCATTAGAGTATCCTCTCGACGGCATTGAAACGTTTGTGGAAAAACTGCCCTGGAAAAAGATATTCACGTGGACGGTATGGGTGAGTTTAAAAAAGGCACCCAAGGTGCCTTCCGGTTCGAAGTGCGTGGTATGAAAAATGGTCACGCCAGAATTGTGGTTGAACATATTACCCGTATTGATGATGATTGCGCCCCTGATTGGCCTTATCCTCCCGTTGGCCGTGGTTGCCATCAAACGGTGATTAAAGGCAATCCTGAATTGAAGGTGAGTTTACACGGTGATGACCCGGTTGAGCCTGGCCCTGCCGGTGGCGGTAATTGTTCTGCGGCTAATCGTATTGTTAATGCTATTCCAGCGGTATGCGCCGCTAAAGCAGGCATTGTAACGCCGCTGAACTTACCCGCTATTCATGGTGGGCCGCAAATGCGGGACTAAGCTGATGTGGTAGTGACTGTTGCAACAATTTTGAATTTTATAGTTGGGCGGTTACTATTTTTTCCGTAATGACAGCTACACTAATGAAAGCAAAAAATTTTTGTCAATTAGGGTGCCAGTGATGCAGAGGCCAATATCGGATTGGGGTGGGAATATTCTGGCGTTTTTAGCTGTGATAATTGTCAACGGCATGGCCAATGTCATTCCTATTGGTGGACAGACCACGGGGGAAGTGTCGGCTAAGTATCCTTCATTTTTTACCCCGGCAGGTTATGTGTTTTCTATATGGGGACTTATCTATATCGGATTAACAGCTTTCATTGTGTGGCAGGCTTTACCCGCGCAACGTCAGAATCAATTGTTGGCCTCAATTCGACTGCCTTTTATTATTAGCTGTGCAGCAAACTCTATTTGGATTGTGCTTTGGCATAGTGACCTGTTGGTACTTTCATTATTACTGATGGTGGTCATTCTGGTTTCGTTAATCAAAATCTACCGAACTCTAAATACAGCTATCTCAAGTGCAACCTTAGTAGAACGCTGTGTGCTGTATTTCCCGTTTAGTATTTATACCAGTTGGATTACGGTGGCATCGATTGCTAATTTAAGTGCCGTGCAAATAGGTTTGGGCTGGGATGACGTCGGTATTGATGCACAGGCCTGGACTATTATTAAAATAGCCCTGGCGGGTGCTATTGCGGCGACAGTGTTGTTTCGCGTTCGTGATATCGCGTATGTGTTAGTTGCTGTTTGGGCGTGTGCTGGTATTGCAGTGAAATATCAAACTGTTCCGATGGTTAACGGCGCGGCTTCAGTTGTGGCCGTGCTTGGCTTGTTATTAATTGCTAGTGAGTTATTTAGTCGCTCGCGTCACTAAAAGTCAGTCACATCGTGCTGATTAGAATGGTCGGTAAGATGGAGATTAAGCGTACATATAGATTATTCAAGCTTGCCTGACTGCAATAATATTCTTGCCCATTGATATTCCGGGTAAGAATAATTTTTTAACTTAATTACTGCCTGCAAACTTTTGTTGGCGTTTTCTACATCCCCTTCAGTCCATAGTTTCATCGCTGTGTAAAAATGAGCTTCAGTTTTTTCGCAGCTATTACTTGCCTGATAAATCAAAGAATGACGCTCTGAAGGCTGGTTTAAGTATGATTTTATCGACGTTTCCCAAGGGGTTGTGCTGGTAGTGGGTATAGAAATTTTCTGATCGGGTTGAGATAGGGAAAGTTGATTAACCCATTGCTGAATAATGGAAAGATAGAAATCATTTTCTCCGGCACCACTACTATTACGTAACTGTTCATAGGCCAATTGCCACTCGCCCCTGATGGCAGTGGTTTGAGCAATATATTGATAAGCGAATATTGCATGATGGGTATTGAGTAATTTTGAAAATTCAATCTGTGCTGCACTATAGTTTTGCATGCCAAGGTAAGTATGACCGAGGATTTCAGTATTTAATTGGTTGTCTTCCTGGCTGCGTGCTTTTTGGGCAATTTGCAGCGCTAAAGGATAAAGCCCAATCTGGTTATAGAGGGTTGCCAAAGCGGCTTGATAATAGTTGTTCTCTGGTTGTCGGGAGGTGGCTTTAGCGGTGTATTTAATGGCTTTTGTGGAGAGGCTGGGGTGCTCATAGATGCAGTTATTGACTTGTGACAGTTGCCGGTACATATCACCCGCTTGAAAAGCTGCTTCAGCAGATTGTGGATTTAGCAAAGCGGATTTTAGTGCAGCATCCAAGGCTAAATCAAGCTGGCCATTTTCCTCGTAGGCAGAGGAGAGGAAAAACCATGCACGGAAGGATTCGGGTTGTTCTTGTATGGCTTTTTTTAATGTGCGAATCCGTTTGTCGACACTTTGATTGGCTTGATAAAGCTCCTGATGGGCCAGCAGTGAAGGTGGTGTCAAATCGGCTTTGAGCAGCGGATTGATATTATTGAAGTGTGTGTCCAGTTTTTTGTGCCATAACGTCCAGTTAGAGAATGTTAAGGGATATAGCGTTAAGTAGTAGGCACGCTGTATATTCACATTATCCGGTAATGACTGTAGCGCATCGCCATAATATTTTTCAGCGTCCAGCAACGCTTGATAATCTTCGAATTGTTGCCAGCGATTAAAGGCTTTGTCACCTAGCTCCAGAGTTTGATAAATACTATTGGGAGCAGCTGCCTGACGAGATGTTGAAGTGCCAGCGCAATTAGCTAATGCAATAATAGTCGACAGCAATAAGAGCCTGAATAATAGATTTTTATTCACGGGATATACCCGAGTTTTGATGCCTGTGAAAATGACTCCATGGATTCTTCGACGAGTGCATTGTAGCCCTGAACCAAGCCTAATAAATACCAGCTCTCACCGTTGTCACGGTCAATCTTAAGCGCTGCATTAGCGGGTTTAAGCGCAGCTTCAAAGTCTCCTTGCTCCAGATAGTACCTAGCCAGTTTTAGTTGTGCTTGTAGATCATTTTCATCAATGTTCTCGGTCAAATCAGTAAGTTTTTGACGATTTTTGTCGTTAAAGAACTGCACACTCCAATGTCCGGCCTCATTTAATGTAGATAAAGATTGATAATACTGTTGATATTCATTCGGAGATAAATCTAGTGCTGCAGCCTCCATACTCAAATCAATTTGGTAATGCTTATCGCTTTGCTTTCCGGATTGGGATATTGTGAAGAATGCATTCTTGACATCAATACCACTGGTTATAACGGCAGGAAGATCATGTTTGTCGCCGCTCATAGTGGCGTTAATTTTTAGTGTTTTAGTTTGCTTGTTGACCCAGTTATTTTTGCGCTCGGAAGGTATTTGCATGGAATTAAAATCACCAAATACACGGTAGGCTTGAATGATACCTACACCAACGGATATAGGTTTTCCTGGTTCTTCACGGGCTTGTCCAAAGTCAAATTGGGAGACAATGGTAAAGGGTTTCCACAAATTTTCTGCATTCTCGGTTTTAGACTTGATGGTGGCGTTGCTTTTTGCGTCAGGAAAAATATTCATTACAAGTTGCTGTAGACTGGTTTCACGATTGCTATCGTGTATCCACCAATTGCGCAGGTTTTGTTCGTAAATACCACTGCTATCAATAGTGACATCAACAATTAAGTGGCCGTTACTATCGGTATGGTAATCCATAGCAAGGGTGCCAATATTTTCTGGTAACTGCTGTCCTATTGTCGTTAGCTCACCGCCTTCGCCATTAATAATCAGTGCTGATTGATCTTGCAGATAATTGGACACGCCAGGAAACAATACCCGGTCACCGGTGGTATCCATCCACATTCCTTGTGCATTAGCTTCGCCAGGGATCCAAACAATCATGTGATCAAAATAAAGAGCTACTAACTCCATATCCGGTTGGCCATTGCGCAAGGTGATGACTAATGATGGTACTGCTTCTATACCCAGTTCTCTAAGTAGCGCAATGGCTAAAATGGTTTGATCTTTACAGTCGCCATATCGTTGTTGAATAACCTCATGAGCAAAATGAGGTTCATAGCCACCGCGTCCTAAATGGGCAAATACATAGCGAATATTTTCTTGCAGGTAAGCATAAACAGCTTTAATTTTCTCATCCCTGCTGGCTTCTGGTGAGGCAATTTCGGCAGCGATCTTTTTTATCTCGGGATGACTGGCGAATTTTTGTTGGGTCAGGCCCCATGTCCATTGGTCGATATCCGACCAATTACGACTGGTCGACACTTTTACTCGTGACATTACGCTGTCATAAGACGGCATGTAGGATTCAATGGCGATTGCTGGTAAATCTTGCCAGCGCCACTGATGTGTTATGTTAGTATCGCTCTTGGTAGCTTTGTGTTTCCCTTTTATTGGCCCCAGATTTTTCTTATCGAGCGGCATATCAGCGGGTAGGGTTACTTCAAAGGTGGCATAATTTACAGGGTCTACGCGGCCCCCATAACCGCCTACGGTAGGCTGGTACCAAAAAGCAGAAGATGAATTGCTGAAAATACCAGGCATGGGTAAAGTTTTGCTTTTGCGTTTGTATTGGAATTCAAGAATAGATCCTGGGGTGATTTCTGGTAGCGAAAATACCAGCATCGTCCTATCTTCGTAAAAATCCTGTGAGCCAGCACTACGTTCCTGCATAGCATCGGATTTAAGCGACTTAATCTCTCCGTTAGGTGTCAACACATTGGCAAATTCAAGCTCTAATTCACTGTAGTAGTGGTTATAGCCTACAGTAATACGGCCATAATCCCGGGCGGCTTCTAAATCGTTAATTCGGATGGAGTAGTAGGTTTGGGATTGCCAGTGATAATCCTGTTCAACAGTTATTGTTTCAATAGAGTAAAGAGTCTGCGCGCCGGCATCCTTTAAAGGGATATTGGATTGTTGATCAAGAGGGGGAGCTAGTCGCGTGGCGAATGTATTGAGATGGATAAACAATAAAAAAAAGAAAATCCCTGATTTGAGATAACGCATAAAGCTCCTTAGTAAGTTCCCAATCTAGTCTTATTATTATAGAACCTGAGTACTAAATTCTACCGAGATCGTAGAATATGTGGTTTTATTAGGCATGGCAATTACTGTGGCTAACTGAATGTTTGCAGAATCCAGGCGTTTTCAGAGCGGGTGAGTCACTGTAGATTATTGATTTTGTAGATAAGTAGTTAAATATCGGACTTTATTAGTGTTATTTGATCAGTATATTTCGGAGTGACTGACAATAGAGGGTATCAGCGTCAAAAAAAATGAGAAATATTCACAGGCAACTATTGCCTTGGGCGAGGCGAGGCAGAACAATATAACTTGGCAGCATGCTGTCATACTGCCGGAAAACGGTTAATCAAATTAATTCTGCAGCGCTTTTTCAATCGCACTAATTAATTTCTCAGGTTTGGTGGCCGGCGCAAATCGTTCAATGACTTCACCGTTTTTACCAATTAAAAATTTAGTGAAGTTCCATTTTATCTTTTTACTGCCCAGTATGCCGGGAGCTTCACTTTTTAGATGTTGATACAGCGGGTGGGTGTTTTCGCCATTGACTTCAATCTTGGCGTGCATGGGAAAACTGACGCCGTAATTCATTTGGCAAAACTCCTGAATCTCATCCTCACTGCCTGGGTCCTGGTGGCCGAATTGATTACAGGGAAAACCGAGTATTTCCAGCCCTTTGTCCTTGTAGTCATTATAAAGTTTTTCCAATCCTTCAAATTGAGGCGTTAAGCCACATTTACTGGCGGTGTTGACAATTAATAAAACCTTGCCCTGGTAGTCACCCAGCGTCATGGGTTTGCCATTGATGGTCTGTGCTTCAAATTGGTATACGGTACTCATTTAAATCTCCTCGGTTATTGTTATCTACTACGTGAGCAAGTGGCTATTGGTTTTATCTGGATAAGGGTAATTACAGTGATTGCAGAAATTGTAACAGTACTTGATTGAATTGCACGGCTTGTTCCATTTGTACAAAGTGGCCAGCGTTAGGGATGACTTTGATACCGCGTAAATCAGTTGAGCGCGCCTTGAATGCGGCCATCGCATCTTCCCCAATCATTTGTCTAACCGGGTCTTCGCTGCCGGTAATGTAGAGTGACGGCTGGACAATATTGTGGTCGGCATAAGCGAGCCCGATTTCCCAGTTGCGATCGGCGGTGCGGTAGGAGTTAATGCCGCCGATAAATTCCTTGCCAATATCACAGTGACAAAATTCGCTGACGTAATAATCCAGATCGGCTTTGGTCATCCATGACCAGGGGAGTGCTTTAGCTGGTTCAGCCAGAACATCAACGTAGCTGGTGCCGGCCATGGGGAATTGCGTCCAGTCGAGCAGATTGCCATCTGCAGAAAGGGCCCAGAATAAACGCCGTAAAAATAATTCGGCATTAGGCGCTAAGGCTTGTTCCGGAATGTCAGGGCTTTGATACCAGTGCATATGATAAAAATGTTGTAGTGCAATCTCAGCAAAACATTCGCTAGGGTATTTGTCGGGGCGGGCGAAAGCACGGTTGTAGATGTTAGCTGCAGGTGGATTGGCGCCAGCGCAGCCGCGGCCTGCTAAATCAAAATCATAAGGGCAGGCGACACCGACCACCGCTGTGACTCGTTCAGGGTGACGTACTGCGATGTTATAAACCAGGGCCGCCCCAAAATCATGGCCGATGAAAATAGCTTGCTCTCGATTAAAGTGGTCGAGTACGCCGAGCGTATCTGCGACTAAGGTATTACTATCGTAGCGTGCTGGGTCGCTGGGGCGGTCGCTGCGCCCATAACCACGCTGGTCTATAGCCACTGCCAAATAGCCTGCTGCCGCTAACGCGGTTAATTGGTGGCGCCAGCTATACCACAAGCCGGGAAAGCCATGGCAGCAAATTACTAATGGAGCATTCGTATCTCCCTGCGCAACGCAGTGCAAGGTGATGTTGTTGCTTTGGATTAGAAGGTGTTGAGGGTTAAAGGTCATCGGCTTTCCTTTCGGGGTGCACGAAGCCTAATGCCTAGAGTTTGCAATGTGAAGCTTAGATCTAAGGCTTTGGGTTAAAAAATTGTAAGCCTTGCTGTTCACGGTTTTTTAAAACGGTTTCCATTTGTCTATCTTGTAGTCCCTGTAACATAGATTGGGCGATGGCGCGTGATTTGCCGATGGCTAGCTCGGCACGCTCGCCGGCAAACAATGAATTGACGGCCTGCTCAAATAAAAATAACCAGCGATGAAAGTGATCGGCATTCAGTTCGGCACGCTGATGAAGTTGTTGGTGAATTTCAAAGGTGCGCCCTTGATAATGATTGAGTCCTAATAGCTGCCGCTGCCAGAATTTCGAGATTCTGGGAAGGTGTTGGGCCAGATTGATACGGGCAATATCGGTAAAGAAAAAACCGACAATCGGATCTTCCAGCATAGAGTCATAAAAGTGCTGAATCAGCCTATCAATGTCAGCTGTGGTTTGAATATCGTTTTTTGCTATTGGCATATGAGTTCGCAATGATTATCTGCGAGGCTAGCTTAACGGAATAGTTGTGGTTATGTCTAAGTATGAAGTACCTAAAAGCGCAGTGTCTAAACAACAAGGTCGATTTGTTGTACAGCCCCGGCGCTACCGTTTTCAGTGAGGTAAAAACCGCTGCTACGTACTTTGCCCAATAGATTATTATCGCTACCGGTTAGGCTGAAGGGCGAGTTAACCGAACCAGTATAAATAGCGCCGACACCCAGCGCGTTCAAGTTTTGCTGGTAATCATCACTGGGTCTAAAGGCAATCAGCTGTGAGAAAATTGCATCCCCTGCATCGATAAAACCATTGCCGTCGTCATCGTATTGCAGTAGTTCGGCAAAGCCGTCGCCAGTCGTGGGGCCAAACAGTTCCGAGCCATTATTAATGATGCCATCGTGATTAATATCCAATGCTATATAGGCACTGTTTGAGGCAAGGCTGGCTATTTGATCAGTGTCACCATCTGCATTGAGATCGAAATCAATTAAATTATTGCTCAGTTTAACGTTGGCACCATCAAAGTTGATCACCAATGGATCGGTTAGCGGCCCTTGAGTGATAGTGATGCTTAAGTCTTGTTGTTGATAGCGGCGTTCCATAGTGAAACTGAGATTGATATCCAGAGCTCGTCCTTGGTTATCAGTCAGATCGGCGTTGATATCGACATTTGAATATTCGTATTCCTGAATTTTGGCTAATGTGACGGTGGTGGTTTCTACTGTGGGAGGGGGAGTGGTTTCGTTCGCACCCGGTTCAGCTGTGAGACTAATGGCTGTGGTATTGGCAGCGCGGCCTTCCGCTGATTGAGAGGTGTCGGGGGAGCTTGCAGTGTTAATTTTTTCTCCCGTCATGGCTTCGACTAAAGCTTTCAATAAATTGGTGTTGAGGTCGTAGTGGGTTAATGACTGTTGGCTGATTTTTTCCAGATTGAGCAGTGATTGGTCGCTGCGTATTCTAAATGCAGAATAATCAATGAGACTGCTATTACTGACGTTCAGTGTTCGGCTTGACGGCGTCGGCTGGGTGTTCACTGTCGAAGCTGTTGATGGAGGGAGTTCTCTGCGCTGTACCAGTTGGCTGCGTTGTTCGCTGCGCTGGAATTGATGTTGATTGTTGAGTGTTACCTGTCCGGACTCTATTCGCATAGCGTGTTCTCCGCTATTGGCTGTAATGATTAGCAAAGTTAAATTCAGCATCATCTATCACTACCTATAGCGGCCACCCGACAAAAGGGTTGAGTTGTTTATTAGATTAATCGGGAGTATCAGGATTGTGTTTAGAAGGGGTAGTTATCTAAAACGTCGAAAAAAACTACCAAAGATTAATTTTTCTGCGGCTTTTTCCGTGTAAAAATAACCGCCACCATAACTATAACAAGCTGAGAAAAGATTATGTCCCGTACCGATGCTCCTCTAGTACCCACCGATGAAGGTTTGAATCACCAGATTATTGATACGTTTGCGGCAGTGTTGCAGGCCGACCGTTCATGGACCGAAAAAGTGTGCTTGTCTATTGGTGCCAAGGATGGTTCTGTACAAATCGGTTTTGGTTTAGGTAAATATATTAATCGCAATGTAATGGATGCTTACGCCGGTGTTTCCCGCGGCGTTGAGCAGTGGACAGTACGAACCAGTCGGCAGTTGGCTCCCAATCCGGATATCTATTCTGTCGGTGAAATTCACTATGAGATCGTTGAACCATTAAAAACAATCCGGGTGAGACTGGAAGAAAGCAGTGAGCAGCCGATAGCGTTTGATGTCACGATGGACTGCTCAATGATTCCACCGTTTTTAGAAAATCACGAGTTCCGTCGTCAGCTGGGTGGCTATAGAACGGATAATGATTTGGTTCGCTATCATCAAGTAGGTGAACCCACTGGTTGGATCATGCTTGAAGGGCAGCGTATTGAGATTACGGCGGACAATTGGTATTGCAGCCGCGATCACTCCTGGGGATTGCGTTATGGCGTGGGCTTTGAACCCACTGATATTATGCCGGGTATTGATGCCAGCCAGTTCCCGATGAATTTCTTGTGGAGCCCAATGCGCCTGGTGAAGCCTGATGGCAGTGCTTACTCCATTCATCATTTTTATATGAAAGTGCCTATACCGGGAGTCCCCAAAACGTTTTACGGCGGTATTGAATATGCGGATGGCACGCGGGAAGCCTTTGCTGATTTGGAGCCGGAGCTGAGCTATGACCCGGTTAATCGTCGCTTGCAGGGAGGGAAATTACACTTCACTCGACAGGATGGCGGCGTGCGCACGTTATGCATTGAGGTAATTTCTGATACCGGCTTCCAGTTGGGCGCGGGTTTATATTTTGGTTTTGACGGGCACTATCATGGCGAATGGCGTGGGGTCGAGCACAGGGATGGTGAATATTTTGCTGACTGTTCGCTGCTGGAAAATGCCAAACGCCTGCATCAAATTCGCGATTGTATTGTGAAGGTTACCGATGGCGATGCAGTGGGTTATGCCAATTATCAAACCGTGGTTAATGGCGAATGGCCTGAGTTGGGGTTAAGTGCCGAAGACTCTTTTGTGTAAAGAGTCTTAATTCGTCTGATCGATGTTTAAGCGGTGGCAAGCTGCAGGGTAAGGAAGTTGATCCGCTTACTTTGCATTTTCAAACTGTATTCCAATTCCTGAAAGCGAGTGTGAAGCGAAGTGCGTTCCCATTTTCGGTGTAACTCGTCAGAGAGCTCTTGCGTGGCGGCACTAAATTTAAGCCGTTTCTGTTCATACCATTGTTGGCGCAACTCGTTCCACTCGTTCATTGATTGAGTAAATTGCTGGTACTCGGTATCCAGGCTTTGTCGCCATTGTGGCAGCCATTCATGGCTATGGTTGAGAGCGGCAAGTTTTTGTTCAGCGCGTTTGAATTGCATATCTAATACCGCGCGATGAATTTTAAAGTTGGGGATACGGTTAAGGTCTTTGGTTAAGCCTATCCAGGTCGATGCTTTAATCAACCACTTGGTAGGGTCAAAGTGCCACCAGCGCACCCCATTGCGGTAATCGTTTTGAAATAAGTGGTGATAATTATGGTAGCCCTCGCCATAGGTAAAAAAAGCCAGAATGGTATTGTCGCGGGCGGTGTTTTCATCGGTATAGGGTTGTTTGCCCCAAAAGTGCGCCAATGAATTAATGAAGAAAGTGGTGTGGTGGCTGATAACCAGTCGAACAACACCGATGACTAATAGTCCAGCAATAATGTCTCCCAACGCCCAGCCCAGTAAAAGTGGTGGGATAAAGTTCATGCAAATGGCGATGGCTAAATAATGTTTGTGTTGCCACATCACGATGGGGTCGCGCTGTAAATCCTTGGCATTACTAAAATCTTCTTTATTGCCATCATACTCGCGTAACATCCAGCCGATATGTGAAAACCACAAACCGCGTTTTGCCGAATAGGGATCCTGCTCAATATCATCGACGTGACGGTGGTGGCGGCGGTGGCCGGAGGCCCAAATTAAAATACTGTTTTGCAGCGCGGCGGCACCGAATAAGGCAAATAATACCCTTAAGACTGGATGAGCTTTGTAGGTGTTGTGAGACCAAAGCCGATGATATCCGGCAGTGATCGACAAGCCGTTAGCCCACAAGAATACAAATGCACAAGCCAATATGCTCCAGCTGTAGCCCACTTCAAATCCATACCATGGCACCACAGTGAGAGCGATGATTAGCGTGGTGGCAAATATCGTGGTTTGTAACCACAAAATAGGGGCTTGTTCTGCTTTTCAGTGGGTCGGCGTTTGTGCTCAGTTGGCATGAGATACGACTCTAATTGGCATGTCAGTGCGGCAGATATTAGCGAAATTAGCCGAGATTGTGTAGTAAGGGGAGCTACTTATGACGTAAGCGTAACTAATTTTTTGAAATAGCCTGATAGGTGGCTGGGAATTGATCGATTATGTCAGTAATTGGTATTTTTTTGGCTAATGCCCGTGCGCATTAAGCTGGGTAATATAGTGGTTTATACATAGCTGCTAAACAAGCTATACCGTCTGCCAGGAATGGATTGATATGAAGTATTACGAGGATTTTGAGCTGGGTTTACGTCATCACTCCGAGCAACAGCATGAATTGACCAGGGAAGAGATAATCAGTTATTGCAAAGAGTGGGACCCGATGCCTTTTCACGTGGATGAAGCGGCAGCGGCAGCAAGTTATGTTGGCAAGTTATTTACTTCCAGTATGCATGTGGTGGCTATCGGTTCGAAGTTAGCCCATTCAATGAAGCAAGAGGAGTCAGCAATGATTGCGGGTTTGGGCTGGGAGGATGTGCGTTTTTTCCTACCCGCTTGTGTGGGAGATAAACTGAGGGTTTGTTCTTATGTGTCCGCAAAGCGTGAATCCAAAAGCAGGCCTGATCAAGGTATTTTAACCAGCACCATTGAATTACTGAATCAGGATGATGCGATTGTTGCTAGTTATAAAATTGTTTCTCTGATTATGAAAAAGCCCGAGGTGATATGATTTTTGCCAGACAGTCTCAATGGTTGCTTTCAATAAGTCACGTAATAAAAAGTGGGAAAAGGGCCAGTGTCACTAAGTACTAGCCATTGATTAAAAAATGCACGTAAATACTACAAAAATAACCGACTGCAATGACGGGCGTCCATTTTAAATGGCTAAAGAATGTGTAATGCCCGCGAGCCTGCCCCATTAAGGCCACTCCCGCTGCTGAACCGATAGACAGTAAGCTACCACCCACACCGGCAGTTAACGTTACCAGTAGCCACTGTGTTTCTGACATCAGAGGGTTCATCGTTAAAACGGCAAACATAACCGGTATATTGTCCACTACTGCAGAGAGTAAACCGACTAGAATGTTAGCGGTTGTTGCGCCCAGTTCTCCGTACATAAAACCGGAAACCAGACTTAAGTATCCGATAAAACCCAAGCCACCAACCGCCATAATGACGCCGTAGAAAAAGAACAGCGTGTCCCATTCTGCTTTGGCAATATTTTCAAAAATATCAAAGCTGTAGTTTTCATGATCGCCGGTAGGCATGGGGGTATGCTCAGCAATAAAATGGTCTCTTGTGCGTAAGTAAAAACCGTAAAATTTTAAGTACGCTAAACCTGTCATCATGCCAAATACAGGTGGAATATGCAGGAAGTTATGAAAACTTACGGCAGTGACAATCGTTAAAAGAAATAACACCAGGATGGTAATGCCGCCGTGTTTTAGCGCGGAAGTATCATTGTCACTAGCGCTTGGCTTACCTGCTGGCAGCGCAAACGTCATAATGGCAGCGGGGACGACAAAATTAATTAGTGATGGAATAAACAGGTCAAAAAATTGCCAAAAACTTAATATCCCTTTTTGCCAAACCATTAATGTGGTGATGTCGCCGAAGGGACTAAAAGCACCACCGGCATTCGCGCCGACGACAATATTAATACAGGCAAGGCTGATGAAGCCGGGTTGTTCCTGACCTACCGCCATCACAACCGCGCACATTATTAATGCGGTAGTAAGATTGTCGGCGACAGGAGAAATAAAGAAAGCTAATGTGCCTGTAATCCAGAAAAGACTACGGTAGGTAAAATTTTTCGATACCAGCCAATCACGCAGGGCGTCAAATACACCTCTTTCTAGCAAAGTGCTTATATAGGTCATTGCCACTAACAGAAAGAAAAAAAGCTCTGCATACTCAAGGAAGTTATGGCGAATGGCTGCTTCCACTGCGTGAGGAATAGCTTGAGATGAATATGCAAGCCCAATCAGCGCCCAAATTAAGCCCGCGGCCAATAGCACCGGCTTGGACTTTCTCAAGTGGATTTTTTCTTCTGCGATAACCAGGATGTAGGCAAGTAAAAATATGCCAACTGCTACATAACCGACCCAGTGCATGGTTAGATCCAGAGTTGTGCTTTGTATGGTCGAAGCTATAGCTGAGGATGAAAAAACGAGGCTAAGTACTAGCAATAGAAATTTAGGCATAATATGGCTTCGCAAATGTGCGCGAACGTTGAATGTATGGGTAGCTATATCTTCTAGCTGATCTTTTCGAATTATAGCCGGTATTTTCAAAAAGCTATGACGGTGGATAAAATTAATAAAGAAACTTTATTGCAGAACTAATGGCTGACTTAGTTAGCAGTGAAACGCCAGGCGAAAAAAAACCGCCCGTATAAGGGCGGTTTTTAATGGGGAGCTCTAGTATTAAGCGCGAATATTTTTACGGCTGATGCCCAGACCAATTAAGCCGATGGCGAGTAAAGCCAAGCTGCCTGGTTCTGGTACAGAGGCAACTTCACCTTCTACTGTTACCGCATCCAAAAAGTTACCTACTGTGCCTGAATTAGGGTTGATAGAGGTAAATCTGAAAGTCGTTAATTCGCCGGTACCAAGGAATACATCACTGAACGTCGACCAGGCGCTGGTAGTGTGATCATCAAAGATCATGGAGAATAAATCGCTGGTGTCAGTGAAAATTTCCAGCAGGAAAGACTCTGAATTGTTGTTGCGTGCGCGATAGGCAAACGAGAAATCGTAGTCAGCCTGATCGACCGTATTAAAAGTTTGGAAAATAGAGAAGTTAGTGCCGTCATTGGGGTGAGCATTTAATTCACCGTGCTGATCACCAGCAAAAGAGTTAACGCCATTGAAGCCGGTTTTCCATACTTCAATATTGTCGCCTTCCCAGCCGCCGGGTAAGTCGTCTAATTGGTAGGTCCAGCCACTGTTGATATCGGGGCTTTCGAAGCCACCGTTAGTGATCAGGTTGGCGTTGCTTAATGAGCTAAAGGCTAAGGCGGCGATAGCGGCGGTAATGTACTTCATGGTGAATTCCTACTGCTTGGTTCAGGATTAAAGAATACTGCGAGTGATAAAGCATGTTATGTGCCATGTTTTTAAGTGTATGTTTTTAATGACTTTTTATCAGATTGGAAGGGATGTGGGCGGCTTGGTTTGTAAGGAGTTTCGACAGATATTAATGAATATAGCTAAACTGGAAGCGGTCAGTATCAGGGGGCTTTAGCGGTCAATACTGCGCGTTTCGGTGCCGGATAACCTTCAATGGTTTTGCAGTGATCTTGCGGATCCAGAAATTGTTCCAGGGAGTGGAACGTCATCCATTCGGTACTGCGCTGCTCTTCGATCGAGGTGGTGTTCACATCAACAATTTTGATGTCCTTGAAGCCCACTTTTTGCAGCCAGCCCTGTAAAGTGGCGCAGCTGGGTAAAAACCAGACATTGCCCATGCGGGCATAGCGGTCACTAGGCACTAATACTTCGCCAGCGCCGCCATCAATAATCAATGTTTCTAATACCAGTTCGCCGCCTGAAATCAAGGCGTCGCGTAATTCAATCAAGTGATCAAAGGGGGAGCGGCGATGGTAGAGCACACCCATGGAAAAAACCGTATCGAAGTAGCGCATTTTTTCCGGCAAGTGTTCTATGCCCATGGGCAGCACGGTTACAGCAGGGTCCTGAATATATTTTTGCAGGCTAAAGAATTGCACCACAAATAAGGGGGTTGGATCGATGCCAATAACCAGTTCAGCCCCTGCTCCGCGCATGCGCCAGCAGTGGTAGCCGCTACCACAGCCGATATCCAACACCTTGCGCCCTGACAACGGGGCAATGTGATCTTTAACCCGATCCCACTTCCAATCTGAGTGCCATTCGGTATTGATGTGGACACCAAAAAAATTAAAGGGGCCTTTGCGCCATGGGTGTAGGCCCTGAAGCTGTTGTTTAAGTTGGCTTAATTGTTCATCGTTTAATTCAGTGGCTACTTTCAGCGTGATGGCTGCTTGATCCAGTTGATAAGCCTGTGGCTGCCAATCGGGTAGGCCCTCCAACGCTGCTTGCCAACGGGGTAAGTCGCCATAACGTTTTTGATCCAGTCCGCGTTCTATCTGAGCCGGTAATTGTGGCAGCCACTGTTGAATAGCTTTGTTGTCCAGATCCAGCGCTAGATATTGTAGAAAGGGTTGGTAATCAATCATGGCAACTCTATTTGATGGCAACGAGGGAGGCAAAATTAAAACACTGGAACCAGACATCGTTACTGCTAAACCCGACGTCTTTTAACCGTTGTTGATGGGTGTTGATAGTTTCCGGCAATAATACTTTTTCCAGTGCGGTGCGTTTCTGACTGATTTCCATATCACTGTAGCCATTGGCTCGTTTGAAGCTATGGTGCAGGTCGGTATTTAATTGTTGTAAGTGTGGATCATCAAAACAGAACTTTTCTGACAGGATTAATATGCCGCCGCTTCGCATACCGTTAAATATTTTTTGTAACAACGCTTCACGTGCAGCAATGTTGATAAATTGCAAAGTGAAATTGAGCACAACCACTGAGGCATTCTCAATGACAACATCCTGAATATTATTTTCCACCAGTTCCACATCAGTACTTGATGTGTCCTGAGCAATAATTTGCTGGCAGCGTTGTTGCATTGCAGCGGAATTATCAACGGCAATAATTTTTGCGGGTTTTTGTTCAGCGTGTTCGAGTTGTTGACGCAATGACAAGGTGGAAGCACCTAATGAGCTGCCCAAGTCATAACAAAAACTACCCGCCTGTGCGTAGCGTGCCGCCATCACCCCGGTCATAGCAATGATAGTGCTGTAGCCTGGCACTGAGCGTTGAATCATATCCGGAAATACCTGCACGACTTTATCGTCGAAACTGAAATCGGCGATGGCTTCCAACGGCTTGGAGTAGATGGCGTCTTTATTGCTCATAGAATAAAAATCGGGTGGCGGTATTTAAGTGCTGCAATAGCTATCGCAGTCGGCGCTTTTGGTATTGGCGCGAGATTTTAGCATAACTTAATCCTTCAGGTGGCTCGATATTATTGCCGAGCTAATCTGCTAATGGGCCCTTTAGTCGAACTAAAAATAGTTGATGCTGTGGCGTTTTGGGCTGTGGTGATGGCGGTATAGTGAGTAGACTTTTTTGTATCCCATGTCGCATGACTGGTTGTTTTTTGAGCGACGGTGCTGTAACTGCTTACCGCTATTAGCAGCAAAAAACCAGTCTTGTATCTTGTTATAAATTGTCCATAATGAGCCGCAAAAATAGCTCGGCTAAAGACTGGCTTGGTGATTCAGGCAAGGACTTTAAAGACTGGGCATAAGTGGTTATTCGGCTCTACTGCCATTCCAACTTTCTTAACAAATTCAATGACTTGTATGCGGCGCTTTGGTTGTCGTAGGGGAATATGACGAAAGCACCAGCACCTGTGGCCCTCAATGATTCACGACTCGTTCGGTTCCTGACCGGGCTAATGGCGGTGGATGTGGATTTATCGCATCAGGATTTTAGCCAAAAGTTGGGTCAGCTGTTGAATTTTTCGGATTCCATCACTTTATCGGGCATGTATGAAAAGCTGGAAAAGCTGGAGTTTCAGCCCGAGCAACAATTGCAGCAGGCGGCCCGGCAGGAATTTCTGCGCGTGCGTCAGTTGTTGCTGGAATTTATTTTGAAAAGTTTTGCGCCAGAGGAAAGTCTGGTACGGGTTAAGTACCCTGCGCCGCCGGCCGCGACTGTGGGCGGTTTGGATATTAGCGAAAAAGATAAACTGGCGCTGTACGAATCCTATCGTGTTTTTTATGTTTCTCAGCAGCGGGAAATGGACCTCAAAATACAATATTTAACCGCAGCCATTCGCAAGATGATGAATGGTTGGTCGATTGAATTGGCCAAATTGTCATTGCTGGATAAAACCATGAGTGAAATGCTGGCGCCACATAAGCGAAAGTTCTTTGCAGTGGTGCCGAATTTAATGGGTAAGCGCTTTGAGCATTTGTTTTTAGAAGATCAGCAATTACAACTGGCGATTAAAAATGATTTAGCCGCTGATGCAGAGACTGTAAACCAAGGGCCTCCGGGTTGGTATCCAAAACTGCGTAGTGAAATACAGCAATTATTATTGGCGGAACTGGACGTACGCTTACAACCCGCGCTGGGTTTAGTGGAAGCGATTGATGCCGATAGCACAATTCTTAATAACATTGAAAATGAATCAGCAAGCGAGCTGGTTAATAATTCCTTGAATAATAGTCCCGATGATATTGCATCGGACATTGTTGAACCTGAACTAGAAAAAGTCTGATTATGAATAAATCTCTATTTACCACCGCATTTGTTTTAGGCGCTGCCGCTGTGATCTGGATGGCGTCAGTTTTTGTTGGTTCGGATGCACTGGCGTTAACTATTACGGTTGTTATTGGCGTAGCGTATACCTTGGGGTTTATCGAGTTACTGCAATATCGTCAGGCCACTAACACCTTAACCAAGGCGTTGAATGAAACGCCCGAGCAGCTGGATGTGTTGGAGCAATGGATAAATAAATTACATCCCACGTTGCAAAACCCGGTGCGCCAGCGGGTTGAGGGTGAACGAGTGGCCCTGCCGACCCCGGTATTAACTCCCTACTTGGTAGGTCTGTTAGTGATGCTGGGTTTGCTAGGTACCTTTGTCGGCATGGTAGATACATTGAAAGGGGCGGTTATTGCCTTGGAGGGAAGCACCGAACTACAGGCTATACGTGAAGGTTTAGCTGCGCCGATCAATGGTTTGGGTTTGGCGTTTGGTACTTCGGTAGCGGGTGTGGCGGCATCGGCCATGCTGGGTTTGATGTCTACGCTCAGTCGCAGTGAACGCATGATACAAACCCGTCGTTTGGATAATAATATTAATACGGTTTTTCGCCCTTTCTCGCTTTACCATAACCGCCAATTGACCTATCAGGCGATGCAAAGTCAGGCCAAGGCATTACCTGAAGTAGCCAATACCTTGCAGGAGATGGCACTTAAGTTGGAGCAAATGGGCGAGCGCTTAAGTGATAGCCTAACCAGTAATCAGCAAGCGTTTCACCAATCGGTGCAAACTGTCTATAGCGATCTGGCGAGTTCCGTTGAGCAAACGCTGCGGACTACATTAGCTGACAGCGGGCGCTTGGCAGGTGAAAGTATCAAACCGGTATTGGCCTCGGCGATGACTGAAATTACTACACAAGTGACTGATGCAGTCGCCAGTTCGCATCAGCAATTGACCGCCACTGCGCAGCAGCAATTGGCTGCGGTCGGTGAGCAGTTCAGTGACATGGCTTCTGGCTTGCAACAATCATTGGCGAGCAGCTCAGTGAATTTACTGGAGCAACAACAGCAAAGTGATAGCCAGCGCTTGCAGATATGGTCTGACACCTTCAGCGAGGCACAGCAGCGCGCTGCGGAAGAGTGGTCGAGTACCAGTAAGCAACTTGGCGAGCAGTTAGCCCAGCTGTCTACAAATCAGCAGCAAGCGTTTACTTCCAGCACTGATAATTTGGAAAAACTGGCATCGAGTTTGTCGGCGCAGTTGCAACAATCCACCGAACAATCCCTGCTTAACCAGCAGCAATTAGTGGCTAATTTGCAGCAAGCGGCTGATGGCATTGCCGCAGCTGGCCAACAAAATGCGACTGAGATGGTGGCAAAAATTGGTGAGCTGATTCAGGGTTCTGAAAGTTTGGTTCAGGCCAGGATGGCAACGGAACAGCAATGGCTTGATGCCCATGGTGAACGTATGCAACAGCTGAGTGCGGTGATCCAAACTGAACTCAGTGGCCTTACTGCAGAGGAGCAGCGCCGTGGCGATGCAGCTATTGAACGTTTGGCAGGTTTGGAACAGACCGTAAGCGAGCATCTTGCCAGCTTAGGTAAAGAGTTAGAAGAGCCGATGGTGCGATTGATAGCAACTGCATCGGAAACGCCCAAGGCTGCGGCCGAAGTCATTAGCCAATTGCGCAACGAAATTTCCAATAATATTGAACGTGATAATCAGCTCCTGGTGGAGCGCGAACAAATAATGCAGCAGCTCTCCGCGTTATCAAGCTCACTGGAGCAGTCTTCTGCCGGTCAGCGTGAAGCGATGGAAGGTTTGGTGAATAGCTCTGCCGCCATGTTGCAACAAGTCGGTGGGCAGTTTACCGAGCACGTTAATACTGAGGCGACGAAATTGGCTGAAACCGCCGCGCTATTTGCCAGCGGCACCACTGAAATATCCAGCTTGGGTGAGTCCTTTACGTTGGCTGTGCAATTATTTAATGAATCCAACCAACATTTAATGGAAAACCTCAACCGTATCGAAGCGTCGCTGACGCAATCGAGCACCCGTAGCAATGAGCAGCTGGGTTATTACGTTGCCCAGGCCCGGGAAATTATTGATCACAGTATTTTGTCGCAAAAACAAATGATTGAAGAGCTGCGTCAATTGGGTAAACAGGAAGAACTATTTGCCGAAACTGAAATGGCAGTGAATTAAGACAATGGAAGAACTAGAGTCAGAATCACCACCAGTATGGGCTATTTTCGGCGACTTGATGTCAGGATTGGTTGGCGTCTTTGTTTTATTGCTAGTGTGGGCATTAGGGTTTCAATTGGAACTTGCACAATCCCTGGAGCAGGAAGTTGAAAAACGGCAATTGGAAGAGCAGCGCCGCATGGCGCTGGAGCACGCCTTGGCTGATCCGTTAGCCACTGGTCGAGTTACTTTGCGTGATGGTCGCATCGGTATTAGCGGTAGCGTGTTATTTGCCCTCAATTCTGATGAATTACAGCCTGAAGGTCAGGAGTTGCTGCGTTCCTTAGTGCTGCCGTTAAAAGTGTATTTGAATGATCGCGATCAATTATTGATGGTGAGTGGCTTTACCGATGACCTGCCTATTCAAAAAGGCAATAACCGCTTTGCTGATAATTGGGCCCTTTCCGCTGAGCGCGCTTTGACGGTAACCCGGGTGTTGATAGAAGAAGGTATGCCGGCAGATATGGTCTTTGCCGCCGCCTTTGGCGCGCAACAACCGGTTGCCTCGAATGATGATAATGATGGTCGCTCGCAAAATCGTCGGGTAGAAATGGCGCCGGTGCCGAAAGTGTCGACTTCAACAGTGCCGGCTAAATCCTGATGAGTGTGATAACTCAATGAATACTTTAGCGCAGCTTATTGATGAAGTAGAGGCGAATGATGGGCAGCATTATGACCCCGTACGTTTTCGTTTTATTGAGGCGATGGCCAGAAAAGCAGCTCGGCAACCGGACGCTGTTGCCAAGCTGATAGTGGATAAAACGATGCCTGCCTTGCAACAGTATCAACAGGATTTTACCCAAGCGGCGGCAACCGCAGCGAAGAGTGTAAGTTTGATAGCTGAACAGTTTCCTGCAGCCAGTGATCAGGCTCAGCAACTGTTAGCGCAGCAGAATTTTAAAGCAGTCGCTCAGTTAATAGCGCAGTTGCAATTATCCCCGGCAGCGAGTATTGAGCAGCAATCACTGAGTTTATCGGCATTAACGCAGCAACTTTTACAAGGAGTGGATACGTCTGCAGAAGTACCTGATTCAGTCTCATTGGATGATTATTTGCGGCAGCAGGAGGGCGATTTATTGCAATCCTGGACAGCGAGCGACAGTGGCGAAACCGGTGTTGTTCGGGCTACACCAGCAATGCAGTCGTTTGGTGAGTTGAAATCGATCAGGCTGTTTCGTGAGTCCTGGTCGAAAATTCATTCCGAGCAGCGGGTGATGCATTCAATTAATGACGGGCCGGAAGCCCCGGGTCCGTTAAATGAGCAGAAGTTGATGATTCGTTCATTGGAAACTATGCGCGAATTATCGCCACAGTATTTATCGCGTTTTGTTGCCTATATCGATACGCTATTGTGGTTGGAGCAAACCGGGAAGAAAGTAGCAGCGGCGAAGCCAAAGGCTAAAAAGAAGCCGCGCGCGAAAAAAACTGTATAAATAATGCTGCTGGCAATGAGTTTCCTGCCATAGACAATACTTGCAGGATATTTTATTCTGTTAACAGTTTGTGGTTCAGCAAGTGACAATGGGGTAGATCGTATATTATCCGATTGGTAATGTCGGGCAGGCAATATCAGGCTTGGCGTTAGGTTATAAGTATCAGGAATCTTTATTTTATGGATTTAAAAAGTTCTAACGGAGTTGCTCCCGTTTATCCTCTGGATACGACAAGTCCTACCCCCTTATATTTTCAGGTTTACACGTCGCTGCAGGAGCGCATTGCTAATACTGAATTCAAGGTGGGTGAATTACTCCCTTCAGAACAAAAAATGGCGCATTACTATGGTGTGTCTTATGCAACGATAAAAAAAGCTGTAAAAATTTTAAAAGAGCAGGGCGTTGTGGAGCATCAAGCGGGAAGAGGGACTTTCGTCAGTGAGCCTGTGCTGCATTTGGACCCGACTTCCCGCTCCCATGTCACCGAAGCCGTCCGCAGTTCTGGCGGTGACCCGAGCTGGAAAATTCTATCAAGGCAATGGCTAATGAATCCTGATGCCGCTGCTGATGGTTTGGCGATACCGCGCAAAAAACGATTATTCCATGTTGAAATACTGCTGTGTGCAGATGCTATTCCGATTGGCTATCACTTGGTCTATCTCCCTGCTAAGACGGCAAAGAAATATCAGTTAGATAATTTGAATGATGCCCAGTTGCTGGATTATTTACGAGATGCACCCACTAAAGAAAATTGCTCAGTGACACGTTGTTTGGTTGCTCAGCTTGCAGATGCTAAAATCGCTGGGTTATTACGTGTTGAGTTAGCGACTGCGGTAATGAATATTGATGTGCGGCATACGACGATGGATGGTGAGTTTTTTCAAGTACAGCGGTCTTTCTATCGCGGTGATAGATTTAGTTATACTTTTTAAAGTTATATGGATGTTAATGCTATGTGTTTAAATATCCTCACCAAAAATAATAAGTGATGATTGCATGAGTTCTGTTTTGCCAGCATCACAAGGCCAAAACTTATTGGTCATCCCCATTCTTAATATTCTGCAAAATTCTTCCGAGCCAATTAGCGAACACCAATTAATAACCGAACTTAAGCAGCAATTTGATCAACTTCCGGTGCAAACCAGTACGGGTTCTTTCGCGTTGTTTCAAACCCATTTTCTGGTGATGAACGCCCTGTATCAATTGCAGGATTCGGTTTTGAAGGAAGGCTTTTATTTATTCATATCGCCACTAGAAATTCAGCTATTACCAAGCACCGAGGCAGCGTCAACAGAGATTGTTGAATCTAAAGTATCGCAGTCCCTAAGTGAATATTATTTAGATTGGGCAAATTTGGAAAACACCGATGCGGCCGATGTCGATCAGTTGCTGGCGGGCTTTTGGCAGTATTATGTGGCTGATGATCAGCAATTGCAGGCTTATCAGTTGCTGGGGCTGGCACCAGATGTCGAATGGTCAGAAATACAGGGCGCCTATCGCCGCTTGGCTGCCGAGCAACACCCGGACCGCGGTGGTGATGCGGTCCAATTTATGGCGATCCGGGAAGCTTACGAAGTGTTGCGACGCTTGAGAACTTAGTCTTTTTTACGCTTTTTAACTTTGGTTTTACCTGAGTCTTTTTTGCTGGAGGCTTTTCCGGGCTTAGGCTTGGCTGCATTGGATTTTTTTGCTGCTGTTTTTTTAATGCCTGGTCTCGTGCTTTTCGGCTTGCGGCGACTGTCTCCGGAATCAGCACTGCCGGTATCACGTTTGATTAACAGCGGTTTATTACAGACGCGGACTTTTTGTAGGTGCCGAATTATATCGTCAGGCATGCCATCGGGTAAATCAACGGTGCTGAAATCATCATGTAATTTGATATGCCCAATCAAACTGCCTTCAATTCCGGCTTCACTACTGATAGCACCAACAATGTTGCCAGGTTTTACGTCGTCATTTCGGCCTACTTCTATTCGATAGCGGGTCATATTTTCGTCATTAGACTGTTGACGTGGTGCTCTGGGTTTGGAGTCACGGTCCTGAAGTTGTTCTTTAGCGCGTTGACGCTGGGCTTTTTGTTTCGGACTGTCTTCTACCTTCAGTGGCTTCTCTTTTTGTAATAGATAGGCCAAGGCGCAAGCTATATCTTCGGCGGAGTAATCCTGCTCGGCGCTAAACTCGGAAAGTACTTCGTAGAAAAAATCCAGTTTTTGAGTTTCCAGTGTTTCAGTTAACAACGCTTTAAAGTTTTGGATACGCTTGTTGGAAACTTCGCTGCCGCTAGGTAGCTCCATCGGTAAGATCGGCTGACGGGTCGCTTTTTCAATCGCGTTCAGTAAGCGGCGCTCCCGTGGTGCCACAAATAAGATGGCTTTACCAGCGCGTCCTGCACGGCCAGTGCGACCAATGCGGTGGACGTAAGCTTCGCTATCGTAAGGAATATCAAAGTTTAAAACATGGCTTACACGCTCGACGTCAATACCGCGTGCGGCAACGTCAGTAGCCACTAAAATATCTAACTGTTTGTTTTTGAGGCGATTGATGGTGCGCTCGCGAGTGGCCTGATTCATATCACCATTTATTGGCGAGGCCGAATACCCACGCGCCTCTAATTTTTCGGCTAATTCTGCGGTGGCGGTTTTAGTGCGAACGAAGATGATCATCGCTTCAAAGTTATCTGACTCTAATATCCGCGTGACGGCATCGAGTTTGGCTTCAAAACCGTTAACGATGAGTACCCGTTGTTCGATATTGGCCGAGGTGGTGGTATCGCTGGCAATACGAACTTCTTTGGGGTTCTTAAGATAGTTGTCGGCCACTTTGCGGATGGGCTTGGGCATAGTGGCGGAGAATAAAGCCACTTGCCGTTCTTTAGGTGTGTGCTCCAGAATCCATTCTACGTCATCGATAAATCCCATCCGTAACATTTCATCGGCTTCGTCTAATACCAGGCTTTTTAGCGCACTAAGATCCAGGCTTTTACGACGCAGATGATCCATCACGCGACCGGGGGTACCGACTACCACATGCACGCCACGTTTTAATTTCTGTAACTGGCCACTCATATCCTGACCGCCGTAGATGGGCAATACATGGAAGCCCTTCATATGACTGGCGTAAGTTTTAAAGGCTTCAGCGACCTGAATGGCTAATTCGCGAGTGGGTGCTAGCACTAATATTTGCGGTGAGCTTTGTTTGAGGTCAATTTTGCTGAGTAGCGGTAAAGCAAAGGCGGCGGTTTTACCGGTACCCGTTTGCGCCACACCCAATAAATCATCACCGTTTAGCAGGTGGGGGATACTGGCAGCCTGGATAGGCGAGGGTTGTTCGTAACCTACGCTTTCAATGGCTTTTTGCACGGGTGCGGATAACGCCAGTTCGGTAAATCTGGTGATTTCAGGGGATGACATGGGTTGTTCTCAGTTGGGGTGGGTATAGGCAAGGACAGGCTGCGTGAACCACACCGGAAGTGTAGAGGCGGCGCATTATACGGGTTTTAAGCGAAATCGGAAAGGGGAGGGGGTGTTAGCTGCAATTATGCCAGTATCGGCTGTCAGGCCTAGCCAAAGGGAATCGTGATATTTACCTTGCCACCAGTGATACTTTCGCCTTTCTCGGCATCAAATACCAGTTCAGCGTTATAGCTGATACTAGGCTTTTCTTCCTTTTTGAACAGGTCTAAAACGCTATTTTTACTGTCTACGTATTGAGTCTTAAGGTTGGCAAAAGTCGGAAGTCTTAGGTTGAGAGGGCTTTTCTTGTCGGCGATAACCTGCACTGGCTCATGTTTTACAGCAACTTTGGGGGCCGTACGAATGATTTTGCTGTGAGCAGCTATTGGCTGAGGCGCTGGCTTATCCATCATTTCAAGATAGAGCACGAGTGCGATAAAAGCAGCGGTTAATGTCAGTAGTGAGCGCATGGTATCCCGGAGCAACAAAGAAGTTATCAATGTGAGGTGGAGTTTAGGTTTAACAGCCGGGTTTATACACGTAACTAGTTGGCAAAAAGCCGCGCGTGGAGGGCTAAATCGTCAGCATGATTCAAAAATGCCAACTTGATCACGGTGTTAGAGTGGTGCTCTAAGCCGATTTGTCGCTGCAGCATTTTTTGAATTTCTTACCGCTGCCGCAAAAACAGGGGTCATTACGGCCAGGTTTGAACTGGTGATTGCTCTCGAGGATATCGCCATCCAGGTAAAACCATTGATTATCTTCTTGTACAAATCGGGAGTTTTCGTGCAGCGTTGCCAGTTTGCCCTGCTGGGTGTAAGTAGCGATGAACTCCACTTCACCATGACTATCCGTAACGGCACCTTGATTACAGCGCACAATTTTTAATTGCAGCCATTCGCACAGGGCGATAGTGTTAGCCAATTCTTGCTGGTCATTAGCGTGTCGTTTTGAAGGATGGTGACTGGCAATTAGGTAGTCAATGTTGCCCGTACAAAAGGCGCTGAAGCGTGAGCGCATTAATTGTTCGGCGGTGGTGGCGGTGTGCAGGCCCTTAAT
Organism: Oceanicoccus sp. KOV_DT_Chl; assembly: GCF_900120175.1. Taxonomy (NCBI): domain Bacteria; kingdom Pseudomonadati; phylum Pseudomonadota; class Gammaproteobacteria; order Cellvibrionales; family Spongiibacteraceae; genus Oceanicoccus; species Oceanicoccus sp. KOV_DT_Chl. Next base: position 269,241 of record NZ_FQLF01000005.1, on the reverse strand, counting down.
GATGGGTTCGCAACATTGCTCAAAGGGTTGAGGTAGGTCGCAGTGGCAACAATTATTAAAAGTAGGCATAAATGTTAATCAATTTAATCAGAGGCATATACGATGCTAGCATGATTCTCATTTAGTTATCTTTAAAAGTATGTGGCCTTAAATAATTACAATTGATTTTTTCTAAGGAGTATTAATCCCAATGCCGCAGCCATCCGTCAGTTATAAAATAAACTCCAATGTGGCTAGCTTAAAGCCTTCAGTCACGTTGGCAATGAATCAGCAATGTCAGCGCATGGCTGATAATGGCGAACAGGTATTTCGTCTCGGCTTTGGTCAATCACCTTTTCCTGTGCCGGCATTGCTGGTGCAATCGCTGCGCGAATATGCTGCAGAGAAGTCCTATTTACCCGTACTGGGGCTGCCGGCTCTAAGAGAAAGTATTTGTGGTTATATAGTCAGAACTGAAGGCCTTCATTATTCAGCAGAGCATGTGTTGGTGGGGCCAGGCACAAAAGAGCTTATGTTTTTGTTGCAGTCAGTTATTGAGGCAGAATTATTATTGCCTTCGCCGAGTTGGGTTTCTTATGCGCCGCAGGCGCATGTGTTAGGGAGAGACGTCGTTTGGTTGCAGGGAAATTTGGCCGATAATCTTGATGGTATTCCTGCTGCGATAGAAAATCACTGTCGTAATAATCCAAATAAAAATCGATTGTTAATTTTAAATTATCCTATTAATCCCACGGGTGCAGCGTTTAGTGAATCACAATTACAATCGATAGCAGCGGTCGCACGTAAATATAAAATCCTTATTCTCTCCGATGAAATTTATAGTGGCTTACATTTTTCTGGTGAGCACATTTCTATCGCACGTTTTTATTCAGAAGGGGTAATTATTAGTAATGGTTTAAGTAAATGGTGTGGTGCTGGTGGGTGGCGTTTGGGTGCATTTGTTTTTCCTGTTGAGCTTGAGCCGCTAGTGAAGGCGATGTCAGTGTTGGCAACTGAAACCTATAGCGCAGTGGCTAGCCCTATTCAGTATGCTGCAGTAACAGCATTCAATCAAAGTGAAGAAATAATCATTTATCTTGCTGATGCGCGAAAGATTTTGAAAGCACTAATGAATTATGCTTATCTGCGATTTATTCAAGCTGGAATGAGAGTTTGCCCGCCGCAAGGAGGTTTTTATTTATTTCCAATATTGGAATCAGACGTTGTCAGATTAGTTGTTGATGATAGCGTAGCCTTGTGTGAAAAAATCTTAGCTGAAACAGGTGTTGCGGTTTTGCCAGGGGTGGCTTTTGGTCGGCCAAAAGAGGAGTTCTCAATGCGCGTGGCTTGTGTGGATTTTGATGGGGGGCGGGCGCTAGCAGCGGTGCAAGGTGTTGATGAAGTTAATGAGGATTTTCTTCGTATCTATTGCGATAGAACTTTGCTGGGTATTGATTGTTTGTGTGAGTGGTATGAAGCTTTATGTTAAAAACGCTGCTTACAATTTTTCTGCATAGGCGTATTCCTGTAAGTGCTAATAATGGCTTGCTTAATAACTCTAGCTGGTTTAACTTTCCTTTGGGGGCCTGTCTATAGCAACTATTACAATAACGTAGGCAATAAATCTCCACTCTCAACTTGATTTCCTGATTATGTCGTACAGGTAGCTGGAAGCTGGATGCTTAGCTCCTTCTTAATAAGTGGAATATTCGATCATAAGATGATGAGGGGAGAGATCATGAAACAATTTTCTAAATTGATGCTGGTGCTGTCGGGTACCGTTATCGCATCAAGTCCAACAATTACTACTGCGCAGGAAACGGCAAATAACGATGTCATCGAGGAAGTGATGATACTGGGGTCTCGATCCGCTGAGCGTAGCGCTTCAGATTTGCCCGTACCCGTTGATGTCTTTAGTGCCGAAGAGTTCAGTTCTGTCGGTGGTGGCGCGGATATCACTGACAACTTGAATGCATTGGTGCCTTCATATTTAGCAGCACCTGCTACTGGTGATGGCAGCTCCTTTGTTCGACCTACCTCTTTACGCGGTATGGCCTCAGACCAGACCCTGGTATTGGTAAACGGCAAGCGTCGTCATCGTTCAGCGCTGGTGCAATTATTTGCGCCTGCAGCGAATAATGGTTCTCACGGACCCGATGTAGGGATGATCCCGAGTATCGCATTGGATAAAGTTGAAGTGTTACGAGATGGTGCTTCTTCCCAGTATGGTTCTGATGCTATTGCCGGGGTAATTAATTTCGGTTTAAAGAATGCCGATGAAGGTGGCTCGGTTCAGTTGCGTTACGGTGAGCATTTTGAGGGCGAGTCAAGCTGGCGGTTTGGTGCTAACGGTGGTTTCAGTTTAGGCGGTAAAGGTTTTGCTAACCTGTCATTTGAAACCAACGATAACGAAGCGTTGTCTCGTGGTAATCAACGCCCCGATGGTCAGGCTTTGATTGATGCGGGTGTTCCGGGTGTTGGTGCTGATGCGCAGTACGGCGAAGAGCCTTTGATTCAAACCTGGGGTCGTCCTGAAACGAGTGGCACACGGTTTGTATTGAATACTGGCTACGATATCAATGATACGATGACAGCTTATTTGTTTGGTAATTACGCTAAAACTGATGGCAGTACACGTTTCTTTTATCGTGGCCCAGAAATAGATGCTTCAGATCAAAACTTACAAGATGCTTTGACTGCAGGTGCAACAAATTTGGGCCGCGAAGAACTGGCCGGTTATACACCTTACTTTGAAGGTGAGCAGACCGACTTTAGTATTGTTGTGGGACTGAAGGGCGACTTTGGCCAGGATTCTAACTACGACGTTAGTGTCAGCAATGGGTCTAACGAGCTGGATTACACACTGAGAAACAGCTTGAATGGCGATGCCCCACTGATTGGAACCAATGCGCAAAGAGATTTTGATCCGGGTGCCTATGAGCAAGAAGAGTTCAATGTCACTGTGGATTTGTATACCAAACTCAATGAATCTTTGGGTATTGCCTATGGTGCTGAATACCGTGAAGAGGAGTTTACGCAAATTGTTGGTGAAGAGGCTTCTTATATTGGTGGCGGCTCTAGTGGCTTTGGCGGACTTACTCCAGAAAATGCAGGCTCGTCGAAGCGTGATAACTACGCTGTGTATGTGGATATTGAGCAAGAATTCAGCGACGCCTTTATGTTGCAGTATGCACTACGTTATGAAGACTTTTCTGATTTCGGTGACACTATCAACGGTAAGTTAGCGGGTCGTTATACCTTGACGGATCGGGTTACCTTGCGAGCAGCGGTTTCTACTGGTTTCCATGCGCCAACACCAGGGCAGGCAAATTTGAGAAGCAGTACCACTACTTTCGATAATATGAATAATCTTATTATTGTTGGTTTGTTGCCCGCTGATGACCCTGAAGTTATTGCTAGGGGGGGCGCGCCATTAAAAGAAGAGGAGGCGGTTAACTTGAGTATGGGTATAACCGGTCAGTTGGGAGAGGCTACATCGATTACATTGGATGCTTATCAGGTCGAAGTTGATGATCGGATTTATCGTAATGAGGTTGCAGTTGACGGCATTTCTTTTTATACCAATGCATTGGATGTGAAGCATTCGGGGATAGATTTGGTGCTGACGTCTGCTCATGACTGGAGTGGTGATGTTAATACTGACTTTATCTTAGCCTATGGCTACGGCAAAGTTGAAGTCACAGGAAATAAACGTATTAATGGTGTTCCTGTGGTTAGCGACGACACAGTTGAAGACATCGAAAATAATTACCCCCAGCATAAATGGACTGCTACAGCGAACACATCGTTTAGCCCAGTGTTAAATCTATTGCTGAGAGCCCGTTATATTGGTGAGCATTATGATGAGCGCGGTAATATTTCAGGTACTTCTTCTGCTGGTGCATCAAAAGAAATTGACGGTATTGTCTACGTTGATCTCGAATTGAGCTATGACGTTACTGATGAGCTCAGACTGGCCGTTGGTGGATCAAACATTTTTGATGAGTACCCCACTGAGATTAAAAGTGAGCCTGGTCAGGCCAACCGTAACAGTGTTGGTTTGCAGTACCCTCGTCGCAGTGTTCAAAACTACGAAGGTGGTTCTTGGTACTTGCAGGGAACTTATACTTTCTAACAGATTTACCATGAAATAAAAAAGGGCAGATTTTATCTGCCCTTTTTTTGTCTTTGAAAAACTAGCAATTACTCATATGTACAAAGATAAGCCGTCTCAACCGCCACTTTCAATTGAAACTTTTCATTCGCTTCAACAATAAAGCTCTCGCCACCACTAAATGTTGTCCACGCTTCGCTTCCTGGTAATTTAACCGTAAGTGCACCACTGATAACCGTCATAGTTTCTTTTTGGCTGGTACCAAATTCATAATCACCTGCAGCCATTACACCCACAGTGGCAGGTAAGGTTTCAGTTTGGAAGGCGATAGAGGCTACTTGGCCATCGAAGTACTGATTGATATTAAGCATGTGTATTCCTACGATAATCGTGTTTTAAAAATTGACAGCGGCGCATTATACGTGAATTTTTATTAAAGTCTTTCCGTCAATTCGATCACTACCTGAGCTAAAGCTGGGCCCTGTTCTTCCTGCACAAAGTGGCCAGCTTGTTTGATTTCGGTATGGTAGTGATGGCGAGCGCCAGGGATGCGTTGTTGGAATACCGCTTCCCAGGCTTTGGTACTGGGGTCGCTGTCACTGAAGGCAGTAACAAAAGGTTTTTGCCATTGTTCCAGCACCTTCCATGCTGCTCGGTTTTCGGCGCAACCAGCCATTTGTTCGCGGATAGGGATTAGGCTGGGGAATTCAAGGACGGCGGCTTTATAACTGGCATCGGGAAACGGCGCATCGTATGCCGCTTTTACAGCGTCAGTGAGAGGTGTGCAGCAAACACCGTTAACAATCTCGGCGACTGGTAAGTCATCAGCTTGTTTAGTCATGGCTGCCCAGTTTTCGATGAGTTCGCCGGGCCAGTGATCAATGCCATTAGGGGTCGGCTCGCAATTGGGTAGAAGTGTGTTAGTGGCAACAACGGCGCTGAAGCGTTCAGGCATAATGCTCAGTGCGCGCAGCCCGATAGGCCCGCCCCAGTCCTGACACAGCAAGATAATATTGTTCAATTCCAATTGCTGAATAAAGTCAACCAGGTAATCGACGTACTGCTGATAACTGTAGTCGGCGCGGTTTGTTAATTTATCCGAGCGACCAAAGCCAATGTGGTCGGGGGCAATGCAGCGTAAACCAGCAGCGGCTAGTGGCGGGATAACATTGCGATAGAGATAACACCAGGTTGGTTCTCCATGTAGCATTAGCACGGTCGGCGTGTTTTTTTGGTTTGTGCCTTCATCGAGATAGTGCATTCGCAATGCGCCATATCTATCATCATTACAATCAATATAATGCGGCGCAAAATCAAAATTGGCGAGCTGATTGAAGCAGTGATCGGGTGTGCGTAGAACGTCAGTGGGATTAGTCATAGTCAGTATGAAATAAAAAGCAGGTAGTGTGTTTCTACACGCTACCTGCAACGAGGACTACTATCAACTTACAAAGGCTTAATGAATATCAATACGTCTGGCTTGCACCAGTGCTTCCTTAATTTTAGGCACTACTAGAGTTAATAATCCATCTTTAAACTCGGCGTTAATTTCAGCTTCATTGATATCCTGGCCTAAGTTAAAGCTGCGGGAAAACTTACCGCTGAAACGCTCTTTTCGAAGCAGTTTTTTTGCGGATTTTTCATCGGCCGCAGCTTCCTGATTGATGCTGTTGTCAGCCTCTATTGTTAATACCGAGTCATTGATGGTGACGCTAATATTTTCTTTGTTGACGCCTGCTAGTTCGGCAACAAGTTCATAGCTGTCTTCGTTTTCAAAAACATCAACCTTGGGTGAGAAATGTTTAGTACTGGTGTTTTGTGCCACTGACTTCCTTGGCTGGTAATAGCCATTGAAAAAGTTATCCAAATCGATAAATGGGCTGCGTTGAGTAGTGTTCATAGTGACCTCCAAAAAGTCATTGTGTTGTCGTTGACTAATAGATAGGTCTTTTTTTGATAGAAACAAGGGGCTGGAAATAAAAAAATAAATTTAATTTTAATGGCCTTGAAATTTATTATTAGGCCACCATATTGTACTTTTAAGGCGTTCTTTTTGCCTTCGCAAGCAACCGGTCCAGCGTGTTGGCAAAGGCTTGTTTGTCCTTGGCATCTAATGGCGGCGGGCCACCACTTACTTGGCCTGTGCTGCGCATTTCTTCCATAAAATTCCGCATCGTTAATGTTTGTTTGATATTTTGCTCGGTATACAACGTGCCCCTGGGGTTAATACCGTGGGCGCCGTTGGCAACAATGTCTGCGGCTAACGGGATGTCGGCGGTTACTACAATGTCGCCTTTTTGTGCTTGTTGAGCGATATAGTTGTCGGCCACATCAAAGCCCTGTGAAACCTGGATGGTATTAATAAAGGGGGAGGGGGGCGTGACTAAGTGCTGATTGGCGACCAGCGTTAAAGGTGTTTCAGTGCGATTGGCGGCACGATAAAGAATATCTTTTATCATGTTGGGACAGGCATCTGCATCAACCCAGATATGCATAGTGTATTACTCACAGAATAGTTGCCGCTATCATAGCGGCTGAAGCTGGGGCTGGCTAACGTTGCAGGGAGATAAATAACAGAAAGGAGATTGATGATTTCATGATGGCGATCACATTAACAGTAATAAATACCAAAATATTAGGTACATTTGCTAATACCGATACGCGTTTTATCTGTTGATAATGGTCCTCACTGGAACTGCAATTTGTTTCGGTCATTCGTAGTTAGGCAGTAGTCTTTAATGAATCCGATATTTCGTGATTAAAGAGGAACAGCTAATGGATATGATCAGCAATACCCCAGCGCAGTATTCATCTCCGCAATTTTCTTTTTCTGATCAAGTGGCTTTGGTGTCCGAGTGCGTATTGATGGCTGGTGCGATTAAGCGCCACTATGATGATGCATTACTTATTACTGATGCAGTTGAGAATCAGCCGCTAATCGAGGAAATGAGTCAGGTGATTGAGGCGAGTAATGAGTTATTAGTAGATCTTTCCGATAGCATACCGCTCAATAGCTTTGAAGTTGATGAGTTAAAAATGGTGTGGAATCGGTTACATTATTTGGTAGCGATTACCTATCAAGGGGCTTTTATCCCTAATGCACATTATTGCTAGGCTGCTTTAAAAAATCTCTCCACCACTCCCGCATAAACGGGAGTTCAGTCTTTAATAGCAGTACAAAAAGTGCCGATCGCTCAAATTTTTATTCGTCATTCCCGACCACGATCGGGAATCTAGTGTTACGAGGTGTTGGGTTGGGAGTTTTAAATTAACTCAGGGGATTAACTATTTCACGTCTTGCGTCTCTGGATCCCCGATCGTGGTCGGGGATGACTTCGACGTATCTATGGTGTTTCAGGTTTACTTCCGACAGTAATGCTACTGCGGGAATGGCGTCGTCAGAGATTCCTTGGCTGCTTTGTTAAAGATTGCAGCCCCTAATAGTTATTCGGGCTTGGGTGAAGTCACCCCCAAGTCTTTGAGAATGCCGTTATCAATACCATAAATCCAACCGTGCACATGCAGCTCTTGTCCTCGCGCCCAGGCAGCTTGCACAATTGAGCTGTAGCATACGTTGCGAACTTGTTCGATCACATTGAGTTCACAGAGTAAATCCTGCCGTTCTTTTTCAGTGCCAAGGGCATCAACGCGGTCGCGATGGTCACGATAAACATCTTCAATATTTTGTAGCCAGGCGTCAATCAAACCGTACTCTGTGTCATCCAGAGCGGCAGCTATACCACCACAGCCATAGTGACCGCAGACAATCACGTGTTGTACTTTCAATACATCCACTGCGTATTGTAAAACGGATAGGCAGTTGAGGTCCGAGTGGGTCACTACATTGGCAATATTGCGATGAACAAAGACTTCGCCGGGGGCAGGTCAATAATTTGGTTAGCCGGTACGCGGCTATCTGAGCAACCAATCCATAAATAATTGGGCGACTGCTGTTGTGACAGGCGTGAAAAATACTCTGGATCTACGGTGGTAACATTTTTTGCCCACGCTTGATTGTTGGAGAAGAGCTGCTCAATGGCTTTCATAGGTGTCATCGTTAGTTTTCTGTGGCTGCATGTTATAAAAATTAGGTTTTGAGCTCAATCTAATTAAAACCTTTGTTTTTATAGGGCTCTACTGGTTTGTGGGTTGTGCTAACGGGTTTCCAGTTTATCCATTAATTCGCGTAGTTGCGGATTGTTCAATAATTGTTGTAATTGTTGAGGATCAAACTGGCCATTATTGAGGTTTTTTTGAAATTCCTGCATTGCAGTTTCGCGGAATTCCGGATTGTTTAGCATTTCCTGCACTTGCGGGCTTTGTAATAACTGTTGAGTTGCTTGCGGGTTATCTTGCAGCACTTGCTCAATCACTTCTCTGGTTGTTTCAATGGATAGCGTTTTGCTTGGATTGGTGGCGCTGGTGATGGTGGCGGTGCCTTTGCTATAACTTTTGCCAGAAGTGGTTAAGGTATTATTGGGCGCGGAGACGTTTCCAGAGTTGGAGCCAGTTGAGGCGCTTTTATTTAATATCTGCGTCATCGTAGTGACAGTGTTTATATCCATGCCGCTACTGGAAAATTGTGTCATTTTTTGGATGCTCCAATCTTCAGTGTTGATCGAGCCAATTAAAGAGCTGCCTAATTGATTGGCGACATTGTGGACCAGTTCGTCGGGTGGATTAGGGCGGAATTGATCAATCCCCCATATAACCAGTAGCGAAATAAAAACCGCCACGCCGGCATTGAGAGCGGCACCGATAGTTTTACCGGTAGTAGACTGTTTATCGCTGAAGGCTTTGAGCGGCGGGATAATGTTCCCAATAATTTTAAATGTCATATTCACCGCTAGCCCAGTAAGGAATAGAGTGCCGACAAAGAGCAATAGACCACTGATTATTTTTAATACCAGGATGGGTAAATTCAAACCCAGCTGAGTGCTAATGAGGGTGGCCAGTGGCGATTGAAATTGATAGGCAACGTAATAGCCAAGGACGATACCAATAATGCGGCCAATCACCCCGCTAACGCCAAGAAAAAAGCCACGCAGTGCAAAAATCAATACGACAACGATTAAAATACTGCCTGCCATAATAGATCCTGTTGCCTTGTTGTTTAAGTGGTTTGGAAGAAGTGTTTAAGTCCGTTGTCCATAGTTGGCAAAACGGGCAATCACTTCATCCATTTGCTGTTTGGATAACAGTTTAGCATTCCCCAGTTTTAATACTTCGCAATATTGCTTCGCCAGACTTTCTATTTCAATGGCTAAATTAAATGCGCTATTAAGGTTATTGCCTAGTGCGATCATACCGTGGTGCGCTAATAGACAGGCTTGTCGCTCACTTAAAGCGTTGATCGCGTGGCGGGATAACTCCTCGGTGCCAAACAGCGCGTAAGGTGCTAGCGGAATATCGTTACCACCAGCAACAGCCACCATATAATGAAAGGCGGGAATATTTTTTTCACTACAGGCCAGTGCGGTGCAGTAAGTCGGGTGGGCGTGAACGATGGCATTGATATCTGTGCGCGCTTGATAGAGACCACAGTGGAAGTGCCATTCACTGGAAGCTTGTCGCGCCTGATCAGGTGCTGGCTCGCCGTCTGGTAGGAGTAGCACGATATCATCCGGGGTGAGTGCGCTGTAATCCATGCCGGTAGGTGTAATTAAAAAACCTTGTGCGCAGCGCACGCTAATATTGCCAGACTTCCCAACCGACAAGCCACTGCTGGCAAATTGCAATGCGTGGTCTATAACCTGTTGCCGCAGAGGCAGATCGTCGTTCATATTAGTGTTGGTCATTTATTGTGGACTGCAGTTCACTCAAGCTGTTTTTGTTGGCGGATAAATACCGTGTTCGGTAATTAATCCGCTGACCAGACGCGCCGGGGTGACATCAAAAGCATAGTTGGCGGCGGGCGAGTTGGCGACTAACTGTATTTCGGTGACAGCCCCTTGCTGATCTAGCCCCGTGATATGGGTCACTTCGCGGGTGCTGCGCTGCTCAATGGGGATGTGTTTAATGCCGTCATCAATGGTCCAGTCGATGGTGGACGTGGGTAAAGCCACATAAAAAGGAACGGCATTGTCCTGCGCCGCTAGCGCTTTAAGATAGGTACCAATCTTATTGCACACATCGCCGCTGGCGGTGGTGCGATCACTGCCGACAATGCAAAAATCCACCAGGCCGTGCTGCATTAAATGCCCGCCGGTATTATCGCTAATGACAGTATGAGCGATACCTTGTTGCTGTAATTCCCAGGCGGTGAGGCTGGCCCCCTGATTGCGGGGGCGGGTTTCATCAACCCATACATGTACCGGAATGCCGGCTTGATGGGCTTTATATATCGGCGCTAACGCCGTACCCCAGTCAACAGTTGCCAGCCAGCCAGCGTTGCAGTGCGTGAGTACATTGATTACCGCATCGACAGGTTTATTGGCGGCCACTTGGCTGAATAAACTCAAGCCATGGTTGCCGATAGCCTCGCAGGTGGCGATATCCTGAAGCCGGATAGTTTCTGCTTCCTCTAAGGCGCGAGCAGATTTTGTCGCTGTATCCACCCCCTGGATGGCGCTGCGAACGCGTTCCAGGGCCCAGCGAAGATTGACAGCGGTGGGACGCGTTGCAAGGAGTTTGTCGGCGGCCAGTTGCTCATGATCAGCGCTGCTGTCGTGGCGTAGTGCAAGCGCCAAACCAAAGGCGGCGGTGGCACCGATTAACGGCGCGCCGCGCACCTGCATGTCACTAATGGCGTGGCAAAATTCTTCCAGCGAGCGCAGGGTGATTGTTGCGAAATTAAAGGGCAGCAGGGTTTGATCGATGATCTGCACACACTGTTGGTCGGGTAGATATTCGATGGTGGTGTGGGGACTGCCGTTGACTAACATAATAAATAAATTCGTGAGGTGTTGCGGCTAATGGAGAAACGGCAGAATCATAGCATGGTGGATTACCCTTGTGCTGCTGAATCAACTTAATTTCCTAAACAGTCTTAATATTCTCTCAGTATTAAAACACCCAATTTTCGTCAAGTATTTCAGTGGCTTTGACAATAGGTCAAAACTGTCCAAATTCCATAATCAAAACCCGGTTAAAGTTAGTGTTAAGAGCATAGCTTCATAATCCGAAGTGGCTAACTTCATTTTTTGTAGTTGGTAACTATGGATTATGAAGTAGTTATTACAGCCTCAATTATCCATCCTGTAGTTGTTGCAAACGCATCGCTATTTGCACTTAACTTCACAGGAGAAAATAATGAACCCACTTACTATTGATACTACTGAAACACTGAGTGACAAGTCCGTTGCCATTCTCAATGAGCTACAAGCAGCCATCGGTTTTACACCCAATATTTTTACTGTGGTGGCACAGTCACCGACGGTACTGGAGGCTTTCGTAAACTTAAACCAATCGTTTGCCGCCGGCACTTTGACTAGCGAAGAGCAGCAGTTGATTTTATTGATTGCGAGTACTGAAAATGATTCTGGCTACTGTGTTGCGGGTCATACTTCTTTCGCTGAATCGTTGAGTATATCGGCAGACCTTGTTTATGATGCTAGAGCCAGACAGCCGATGGCTGATGAGCGCCTCAACGCGCTAAATACGGTTGTGCGTAGTTTGATAAAAAATAAAGGGCATGTTTCCAGCAAGGATTTAAGCGAGTTCTATCGTGTGGGGTATACCCAGGCGCAGTTCCTTGAAGTGTTGTTGGGTATTAGTATTAAAACGATTAGCAACTTTGCCAGCCTGGCTCTCAATATTCCCCTTGATAATCAGTTCAAACCTTTTAGCTGGAGCTGTATTCATAGCGTTAAAAAAAGTGCGGCATAAAAAGCCGTACTTTTCAAATTTAAAACAGTAAAGCGTATAAAGATGACTGCTCTGGAAAAATTACCCGACGAAAATATACTGCTATGTTTGGATGAGGTTGCAGGCTGTGCTGGGGGTAGAATGGGTGATGCTGTTGGCTAAGGTGGCGTGATAATTGGTCACATTAGCCGACAATATTTAGCCGGCTTGTTAGCGGTTGAAGTGCGTTTTCCATTCAGCATAATCATTAATCACCTGATCTATGATGGATCGATCGAAGGGGCGTAAGCCACTCAGCAATATATGCTTTTCTCCGCGGCCGATAATTTCGCCGTCAGCACTCAGGTTAAAAGCAAGGCAGACATTACCGCGCTTACCGACCACTTCCAGTACGGTTTTTTGCTGATCTAAAGTGAGCTCTATATTGCTTTTGTCGAGCCGGTTCAAGTCAATTAACATACTTTGATACATCACCATGGGGCGGTCAGGATTAATCATCACATTGTGTTGTTCCATTAGTGGAACTAACACATGGGGAAAGGTGTGGCCCGAGAAGTTGACGTAGCGTTTAGTGAGGTTGTCGATTAATAGGTTGTCAGTGGAGCTGTCACCGAGCCGCTCTATGCTCAAGTATTCTTTTTCGTTTTGCCCACATAGTGCGAGCTGTTCAGCCGGTTCAGGCAGGACCAGGGTGACGTCTTCCGTTACCATGCCGGAGAAAGTAAACCGCATATGTTTAGTCACACCGTATTTGGCAAGCACCAGAGAAAATAATAAATCGCCGGGTACGCAAAACCGGCTGTAATCGGTATTGTGTAATGGATTAAAATCGTCAGCGATTTTTTTCGCAAAATCACTCGCCTGTTGGCGGCTAATATTGACGGTATTGCCGGCGGCATTGTGGTATTGGTCAATCAGCATTAAAACGTACCCTTGGTTCGAAGCGGCGCATTTTAGCAGTGCTTTGGTGGTTTATCATCTGTATTAGCTGTTAAATCAATAATATGCTGAGCAGAAAATAGTAATGCACAATTTAATCGCGACGTGGATCAGCCATGCTTTATTGCTTATTAAGTTCAGTTGCAGTGTTACAGAGGGGGTTTGTGGAGGGTATCAATCAGGATAAATGTGGTGGGCAGTGGCTGATTACCTTAGGAGGTTAAATAGGGTGAGGCTGCCAGGATAATGACTTTATCAGCAGAGGATTAACCTCTGCTGATTATTGTTTACTAAGGGATAAGTTGTAGCGAATGCACGGTATGCTGGTTAATTTTTTCATCACTGTACCACCAGTAATGTTTGTCGCCGTTCATCCATGCCTCGTTTTGATTGGCGAGTGTGTCATCCAGATAGCGGCCACTACTTCCCCCGGGAATCACGGCGACCACTTTTTCCTTGTCGGACATATCAGCGACAAAGCGTGTGGAGTCGATGGCCTGGGCTTCATAGTCACTGCTGTATTTATATTTGCCGCGATTTAAGGTCTCACTGGAGCCGAACATCCGTTGCGTGCCAGCACCGAGCCATTTAGCTGCAGTTTTGCCAGGGATAACCGGGCTGGAAAACGTGATGTTAAGTACGTCGCCCCAAAGCCAATTGTCAGGATCACTGCCAAGCCTTGCGCGCAATTCTGCGGCAGCGGCTAGCGCGGCGATGCGTAATAATTGGTCGCGGGTTTCTATCTGTGAAGTGCTGCGTTGATCGAACCAGTGGTTGTTATTGTCCTGCATTAACAGCAGCAAACGTTCTTGCCAGTAGTAATCGGTATCGAAAAATAAATCCCAGGTTTGGCCGCTAATATCGTCGTTAAAAGTTAGCTGAACGAAATGTTTCATTAATACCTGAAAGACAGCGGCGCCGTTTTGATCGCGTTCGTCCCTGAGATTCCATTGGTTCAAAATATCTGCCAGATATAATGTCTGTTGATCAGCTGCTAAAGCGGTGCTGATTATGGGGCGTAATTTTTCTGCCATTGGATTTTTAACATCATTAATGAGCGACCAGTGGTCATCTAATGAAACGGTTTGGTGTTCGGTCATGAACTCCTGAATACGACGATAGCGCCAGGACGATGAAAAAAAAGTGGAGTATTCGTAAGGGTAGTTAGCATCGACGACACGGTGATTAGCTGTGCCTACCCAGCCGGATTCAGGTCGTACTTCGGCGGGCATTGCTGCAGCGGGGATCAGACCATCCCAATTATCAATGCCATCGCGGACGACAAAGGGTTTAGAGCCATCACCGCGTATCCGGTTGGGGACGTGCCCCGTCGAGATACGGGCAATATCACCGTGCTTATCAACCACTACATAGCTTAATGGGGTAGGGGTGGTTTTTAATGCTGCTCTGGCTTCATCAATATTTTTTGCCAGTAACAAGGTGTCCGTGCCTAAACTCGCTGATAAAGCACCAGGCTCTTTGCTTGCCCAGCGTAAAGACAGGGCGAGGTTGTCGGCCAAATCAATACCATGATCAGAAATGAGCGGGCCGCGTCGCGTCTCACGAATAGTGATGGTTTGGTTGCGGTAACCTGTTGTGGATTGCGAGTCTTTTATTCGAAGTTGTTGTTGCCGAATGATTAGCGGCAATGATTTTTCGCCTTCTAAATAATGGTCAGGGGTGTCGGGGTCTAGCTGTTCAATATAGAGATCTGCGCCATCGCTATAGCCGTTAGTGGCACCAAAGCTGATGTGCTCGGTACGGGCAATACCAAACCCGGGGTGCCGGGGCGGTGGCACCAATAGCCCGTAACTCCGGGGTAAATATACCCATAGGGTGCCAGAAGCCAGGCAGCGTGCGGGCATCAATATGCGGGCTGTTTGAAAAAAGTGCGGCGCCGTTGGTTGATTTGCTGGCAGCGCTCGCCCAGGCATTACTGGCGGCGTTAACATCGTCGGGAATCACTGCTAACAATTCAGGGTCAATGGTTAGGCTAACCTGTAAGTCGTCCAGCAACTTTGCCGCCACTACCGATTCATCATTGGGATTCACACTCACCATAGAAATTTCGTTAGCCAGTTGCGGGCCGAGTTGATCTATTAATTGTTGCGCTAATAATTCGATACGCCAATTAGCCGTACTGCCCCACATTTGAAAATACTGCACGGTAATAATATCCAGCAGTGTCCAAGGTTGGGGTTTGATACCGAGCATACTAAGGCTGAAGGGGTGCTCGTGTTGCTGCTCGCTAATATAAGCGTTAAGCCCTTGTAGATAATAGAGATAATAGTTTTTGGAATCTTCGCTGAGTAGCTCGATTTGTTGTTGCGCTAATTGCTGGATGTTAAGACTACGGATCAGTATGTCACTTTTTAATCCGCGCTCCCCGAACATTTCGGCGAGTTTTCCGGTGGCTAAATGTTTATAGAGTTCAGCTTGATACAGCCGGTTTTGGCCGGTAATGAAGCCCTGTGCCCGCAAGGCGTCGGCGAGGGTTTCTGCATAAATATAGGGGATGCCCAATTCGTCCCGGTGCACGCTTACCGGTTGATCCAAAGCACTCAGGCTTATTTCGCCTGCTTGTTGATAAGCATTAAATGTCTGCAGGACGTAAGTAGTGCCTAGTGCGATGACAATCAATGCACCCAATAGTATTTTCTTGATCATGGCGATACCTTGAAAATAATTTGCACGATGGTGTTATCTATCGTTGCCGAGTTACAAAAAAAGCCGGGCGAGCCCGGCTATAAGTTTAGCTGTCTTTATGACAGCCAAGACCTGAATTGCAGGGTTTAGCGACCAAAGTTGTACCTGGCGGTAATACCAACCGTTTGCTCGTTAATAATATTAACGCCGCGGTAGCCTGTATCTACAGCACCAGCGCCGACTTCGTTAGGGCTACGATTTATTTGTGCTTCTTTATCCAGCAGGTTTTTGGCGAATAGGCTGACTTCCCATTTTTCAGCGGGATCACTAATGCCTGCGTATAAGTTAACTACACCATACCCGCCTACGCTGGAGTTGGCCTGAAAGTCATTGT
Source organism: Oceanicoccus sp. KOV_DT_Chl (assembly GCF_900120175.1). Taxonomy (NCBI): domain Bacteria; kingdom Pseudomonadati; phylum Pseudomonadota; class Gammaproteobacteria; order Cellvibrionales; family Spongiibacteraceae; genus Oceanicoccus; species Oceanicoccus sp. KOV_DT_Chl. The sequence continues at coordinate 253,363 of NZ_FQLF01000005.1, read as the reverse complement.
TTCGACTGCCGGTAAATTTATAAAGACCGCGCACAAATCCATCATAGCTGCCCAGACTGATTTGATATTCAGCATTTAACGTCACTGTCCAGTTAGGCTCGTTGCCCAGATTTTTACCATCGGCATCGCACAAGAAAATGTGGGATGTTTGATTGTAGTCACCATCGTTGCCGCTACAGGGAATCTCCGCACCATCATATTTAGCATCGGTGTAGTTGACGCCGCCACCTACCGAGAGTGCTTCGGAGAGCAGTGCGGTGAAGTCAACTTCGGCGCCGCTGATTACTGCATCGCCGTTAGCCATTACGCCTGATGCGCGTGAATCCGGATTGCCATCAAGGTTTTCATCAATTAATGGCCCTGCGATACGATTGATGTAGTCATCAAATTGCTGGTAATACACCGAGCCATTCAACTGCAGGCGCTGATCCCATACCGTGGATTTAAAACCAAGCTCGTAAGAGATCGATGTTTCGCTATCGTAGATCAAGTCGTCGGGGTTTGTGATCCGCGGTTCGACGGTGACACCGCCCGGACGGAAGCTGGTGTCGATTGAGCCATACAGCATTACATCGTCGTCAAGATGATGCAGATACTTTAAAGAGCCGGTCACTTCTTCCTGATCGGTGAGCGCTTTATCGTCTGGAATAGCAGGGGGTCTAACATTGACGACATTGCCGTTAGCGTCAGTAATCACTGCATCATAGCGGTTGAAATTTCGGACTTTCGACCAGCGTAAACCGAGCTGTAGTCGTGAGTGTTCGTTCAGGTTGAAAGTATTGTGGGTGAAAACCCCTGTTTCTTCGCGGTTTGACGGTATGTCTGGTGCAGCGAAAAAGAAACCAGCGCCAGGCTGTATTTCACGCAGGTAGTTTGTGCTTAGGTTCTGGTCTTTGTAAAAACCGCCAACAATGTATTCCCAGAACCCGGAGTCAATGGAGCTGAGTCGTAACTCTTGCGAGAAAATATCGTACTCAGTGGTGACCTGTTGTAACTGGGGAAGCGGGCTGTAATTGGCTCGATCAATATCTCTGGAGTCAAATTGATGGATATCCTGATAACCGCTGATAGCCGTGAGTTGATGACCAAAAACCTCCCAATCGACATTCAGTACCGTTAAGCGGTTGCGTTTATCAAATGTGGCATCAAGTTGGTTTAACCCTTTGCGGTCATAGGTGTCCAGATCTGGATTGCCATTACCTAGGAGGTCAGTGCCGGCCATGTCTTTAAAGTCGTTTAATTCCTGCTCGCTGTATTCATGGGTCAGGCTGGTAGTCAGAGTGTCGCTAGGTTCCCAGGCAATGGTAATACGGCCGGCATCACTGTGGCTGCTTTGGGTACTGCCGGTATTGATATTGCGGATACCATCCATATCATTATCGTCATAATTGGCGGCAATACGCACCGCCAGTGTGTTTTCAACCACGGGAAGGTCGATTGCGGCTTGTGTAGAAAAGCCATTATTCTCAGTAACGGTGGTGCTGATATAGCCTTCAACATTGCCTTCGAAATTGGGTTTGCGGCTGTGGATAACGATCGCGCCAGCGGGCGATGTTTGCCCCTGTAACGTCCCTTGTGGGCCGCGTAACACTTCGATTCGGCTGATATCAAATAATTGGTTGAACACTGCATCATTACGCACTGGCACGCCGTTCCAGTAGGCATCTACTGTTGGGTTGGCCGTACCTTCCGAATCATACGTCACGCCACGCATACTGATGGTGGTATTGCGAGCATTGCTATCGTCCAGGGTCAAGCCAGTAGTAAGTTGTTCAACACTGGTAAAGTCCAGAATATTCAAGCGTTCTAAAGAATCGCCCTGTACGGCGCTAATGGCAGCACCAATATCCTGTGTGCTTTCCGTACGCTTTTGTGCAGTCACCATGATTTCTTCAATGACCAGCTCCGCCGCCGCACTATTGGCTAGCAAAATGGCCATTGGCAATGCTGCCAGTGGGATGAAATTACGCCCCGATCTTTCATATATATACTCCAATTTGTAGTATTATTTTGTCGAAAGCGAATATTACTCCTATTTGGAGTAACGGCATCACCCATTTAGGCTATAGTGTCGTCATGAGAAAATTGACCCCCACTTCCTATGCTATTTTGGGCCTGTTGGCACGTCGCCCCTGGTCTGCTTACGAATTGAATAATCATATGAAAGAGAGTGTGCTCCGTGCTTTCTGGTCCCGCGCTGAAAGTCATGTTTATTCAGAGCCCAAAAAACTGGAGGGCCTGGGCTTGGTGACCAGTCATACAGAGGACAACGGCGGTCGAACGCGCACTATTTATACGGTCAATGAAGAGGGAAGAGCAGCATTACAGGAGTGGTTGGCAGCACCGACTGAAACGTACTTCACCATGCAGTATGAAGCCATGCTAAAGTTTCTCTATGCTGGCTCCGGCGATATGGAAACCTTGCGCAACAATTTAGCCGCAGTAAAGGACACTGCAGTTAAGGAAGCAGCTGCCTACGCTGCAATTATTGGTGACTTTGAGGATGAAACGATCCGCACCATGCCAGGGGCTCCCTACAATGGCATCGCGCTTGAATATTTGGTTGATGTGATGGAGGCTCGTATTCATTGGGCTGAATCGACACAAGCATTATTAACGGCCATGCCGGATACCAATGGCGATAGTCGGCAGGCACAAACGCTTGGGCATGAAGCTTATCAGCGAGTATTGCAGCGGCTGGAAAATTTATTGGGTCAGGTCGACAGTCGGGAAAATAAAAATTAATTTTTTCTGTGCGCCAGCTTAATGTGCTGATAGCCTTGCGGTTTTATTTTCTACAAACAAGATTTTCCCAAGATAAAAATTATGAGTATTACCATACCTACCCCGGTCGGCGACGACGAAACGCTTATTGATCACGGCTGTTACAACTATTATCACGAAAGCCAGATTGGCGGCACCGTGTTTGCCGAGAAAACTAAAGTCAGCGAACCCTGGTCTCGTCATCGCAATGCACAGGGTGACATTATTGTGCGTGCTGAAAGAGATTCCCGCGAGTTTGGCAATAAAATTTTTGTGCAATCGCTGGCACATGCTAACCAAATAACCCAGTTTGATGTAGTGATAAAGATCTTTGCGGACGATGCAATCAAGCAATTGTCCGCGCATTATCAATTCAGTGCCAATTATGCGCAGATAAAACGTGTAACTTTAGAAGGTGCGGTAGAAGAAACTGAACTTGAGTTGGCGGAAGGTTATATCGTTTCACCGCTGATGCGTATTTACAACGGTGATGTAATTCAGCGATTGTTGGTACAAGGTGAGAGTCAGGTTTTAGTGCCCTGGATTCGCAATCCGCAGGATACAGAGCAATTACTCACGCCTCTATTAAGTCAGCGGCAGGCCCGCTTTCAAGAGCATGAAACCATTAACATTGACGGGCGCAGTATTGACGCGGCTCGCTATGAATATTTTGGCGGGGAATACCAGCCGGGAACGTTATTTTGGCTGGATCAAAAGGATGTTATGCAGCGCTATGTGTGGCAGCAGGATGAAATGAATTGCTGGGATACGCGGCTGGAGCAATACTTAGCAGCGCCTTAATTGGTCGCTGCTAAGTATCTAGTCAGCACTTTTTAGTGAGTATGAGGGCCATGGGCATGGCCGTGCTCTAATTCTTCATCAGTAGCCTGACGCACATCTTCAATGGTGCCTTCAAAATGTAGTGTAAAGCCGGCCAATGGGTGATTGCCGTCTACAGTGACCGTGTCGTCACTCACCTCCGTGACCATTACTGTCATTGGGCCATTGGGAGAGTCGGCGTTAAATTGCATGCCCGGTTGAATTTCGGCATCAGCTGGGAATGCGCTGCGAGGTACTTGCTGCACCATTTCTGCGATATGGTCGCCATATGCTTCTTCTGGCTTGATGGTGACTTTAAATGCTGCGCCCGCCACTTTACCGGTTAATTCGTTTTCCAGGCCAGGGATGATGCCGTCAGCGCCATGCAAGTAAATGAGGGGTTCGCCAGCTTGCGATTGGTCCATGACCTCACCCTTGTCATTGGTAAGGGTGTATTGAATGCTGACGACTGAATTTTGTCCGATTAACATGAGATTTCCTCAGTGATTAAAGTGTAGGCGCAGTGGAGGCAAGCGCTAAAGTGGTGGTTTGTCATTATTAACGGGTTATATTGGGTTCAGAAGCTGTTTTTCAAGGTTTAGAAGTGGCTAGTTTCGCGCTCAGGTAGCGATCTTCGCCGTATTACCCCTGTTTTCGTTTTGAAATACACCATTTAAACTGTCGGCTAGTGTATCGGGCTTACTGGTATCGGGCAAATATAGGGGGGTGAATTATTTACTTTTCCGGGGCGAGAGCTTCGTCAAGCCTCGCTCGAAAGTGGGGGTTAGTTCGATTTCTTCAAAAATTTGGTCAGCAGGACAATACGGGTGCCATTGACTCGGCCTTCAATTTGCTCGGGGTTGTTGGTTAGCGAAATGCCACGGACTGCGGTACCGCGCTTGGCGGTAAAGTTGGCACCTTTAACCACCAGATCTTTGATTAAGGTCACAGTATCGCCTGCCTCCAGCGCGGCACCATTGCTATCCAAAGTGGCTGGCTGGTCGCTATTGCTTAAAGCGGCTTCTGCCCACGTTTGTGTATCTTCATCCAAATACAGCATTTCCAGTAAATCCTGCGCCCAGCTTTCAGTGGATAGCTGTTTTAATTGCCGCCAGGCCATCACTTGCACTGCCGGTGTTTGACTCCACATGCTGTCATTCAGGCAGCGCCAGTGGTTCACTTCAGTTGTTTCCGGGTACTGGATTTGGCTTAGACAGGTGTTACATAAGAGGATGCTTTTATCCACGCTGCCATCGTGGTCAGGTGGAATTTCATACGTATTCAGATCGTCTTTACTGGTACATAATTCGCAGCGAGAGTGACTGCGTTTGATTAAGGCTTTATCAATAGGCATGAATGGGCTCTTGGAAGTATTTGCTATTACATCAGGAGGCGCATTATGCCTTTACCGCAAATGATTATCCAATGTGCGGGATAATTTTTACGCTGGCTAAAAGGATCAAAAGTGGGCAGTAAAAAGTTCTAACCTTTCCGAAGCTCGGAAATAAAGGTATCGGATTCTTTGATAGCTTTTTCCATCTCTGCCAGTAGCGAAGAGACATTACGATTTACATTGCCGAGTTCATTTTTGAGTGAGCTGATCGCGCGAGCATTCAGGTTATGTTTAAGATACAGCGTGTTGTCATGCAGCGTTGCGAGTACCGGGGCAATAGATTTTTCTGCTTTTTGCATAGCATTCAATAAATTTTTATAACGGCGTTGGGTATCCTGTAGCTTTCTTTCGCTGTCACGGCGCAGATTTTGGTTGGTGTACTGTCCCAGTTCTTCTTTCCATTCATCAAATAAAGCTTGCGCAACAGAATCGACTTTTTCGATTCTGTTGCTGATGTTTTCGGCTGCTGCAACGCTGTCCTCGTATTCGTCATTAAGGCGGTTATACATGGTTTCCACATCACCGCCATCAAAACTCGCTACCGCTTTAAATTGTTCCAGCGCATTTTTAAATTGTTGCTGGCCTTCTTGCTGTGCTTGCTGCGCTTCTTCTAAGCGATCAATTAATATATCGCGTTTGTGAATGCCGATTTCTTCCATGGCATTGTAATAAGTGCTTTCACAGGCGGTGAGCAATATTAAGCCGGCAGCAAATAAAATGTGCGTTAATAATTTCATGGGAATTCCTAAAGCGAGCTGACAGTTTATTTATTATTGCCAAGTGCTTGGTTAATTTTTTTATCGGTATTATATTGGCTCAAGGCGTATACCGACCAGATAGCCGCTGGCACCCAGCCGATGAGCGTTAATTGCAATATCAGGCAAATGATGCCAGCAAAGGGACGGCCGATGGTGAAGAATTGTAGCCAGGGCAGTAAGATAGCCAGAAGTAAACGCATGTTGATCCTTTATTCAGTGGTGGTCACTGCGAATAATAGTAGCCTTAAGCGGGAGTGTGCTCAACAGGCTGGTGCTTACTCATTGATTTTTTTTTTGAAGCCTGCGTTATAATCGCATGGAATCAAGCTGAAAGAGAAACACTTAGAAGAGAGATGTTATGAATTACTGTCCCCAATGTGCTAATCCCCTTACCCCTGTGATAATTGATGGTGAGCATCGTCGGGGCTGTGCTGCCGATGCCTGTAATTTCGTGTTTTGGAATAATCCAACGCCGGTGGTGGCGATGATTGTTGAGGTTGATGAGGGGGTAGTGCTGGCACATAACGCAGCCTGGAAGCACGATTTTTTTTCAATAATTACCGGGTTTTTAGAGCAGCAGGAAGACCCGCAAGTCTGTGCCCATCGTGAAACGGAGGAGGAGTTAGGTTTGCAGGTGATCGAATCGTCACTGGTGGGGGTTTATTCTTTTGCCGAGCAGAATCAGGTTATTATCGCTTACCATGTGCGAGCGCAAGGCGATATTAAACTGAATCATGAGTTGGATGCTTATAAAATTGTGCCAAAAGAAAAGTTAAAAGGATGGGATATGGGTACCGGCTTGGCGATTAATGATTGGGTGGCAGCGCAGGGGTTCGGTGTTTGATTTTGATAGGTTGGACGAACAACCACGGAGTATTTACTCCGCAGGTTTGGCCTCTAATTCTTTTTTCTTTTCAATCCAGGCGCCGATAGTGACACCCATGTTATGTGGGTTATAGGCATCTTCTTCATAGCTAAATAAGCCATTACCAGCATAGTGCAATATGGTGATGTTAGGTTCCTGATATATCTTGCCATCGCCTAAATCTTCCATGCGGTTCATCACTTCACAGAACACCCAGCCTTTGTTTTCATCAATGGAATACCAGGTAACAGGAAAGGCCGTCATGCTGCTGGCGGGCCAGCTATTCATGGTTTTGGTGATCCATACTTTTATGTTTTCTCGCCCCCAGAATTTACCGTAGTGATGTTCAAAATAAGTTGCATCTTCAGTAAAGCAATTAGCCCAGTCGGTCCAGTCTTTGGTTTGAGCGCCGGTCAATGCAGCGGCTTGAAATTTATCGAAGGCTTGTTCGATTTCTTCGCGATTCTAACGTCCCATAATGTTATTCCTGTTTGGTTGAGAATAATTTCAGGCTATCACAGCACAGGAATGTCACCAAAGTATATGCTGCCTTATAAAGTTACAATCTGTTAAGGCCGTTGCTTGCTGATTGATCTTTGAGGCGGGGCTGGTCGATACTACCTAATCATTAATATAGTTAGAGAAAAGTCTATGGCACTTCAGCGAATTCATCATTTTGCTATCAATGCGCCTGCGGATGTGCTGGCGGAAGTGCTTTCATTTTATGATCAGCTATTGGATTTAAAGCCCGGGTTTAGGCCGGATTTTGGGTTTACCGGTTATTGGCTTTACGCTGGAGATCATCCCATATTGCATTTATTGGAAGATAATAATCGCGCTGTGACCGGTACTGGTTTTTTTGATCACATTGCATTTGCTTGTGATGATTTGGCGGCAACGATTGCCAAGCTGGATGCTATGGAGGTGCATTATGACCGGCTTGATATGACGCAGATTGGACAGTCGCAATTGTTTGTTCGGGACCCGGCAGGAACCGCAGTAGAATTAAATTTCACCGTGAAATAACGGGTTAAACGAGCGGTATAAAAAAGCCCCGTTAGTGTTTAGCTAGCGGGGCTTTTGATTGTTAAGCGGCTAATTACTTATTCGCTTGTCTTTCTTTTTCAGCAGCAATAACGTCAACAGACACATTGGCTGGGCATGGCATATAGTGTGAGAACTCCATTGAAAACTGACCGCGACCAGAAGTAATGGTACGCAAGTGACCAATGTAGCCAAACATTTCTGACAGTGGCACATCTGCTTTGATGCGCACACCACTAACGCCTGCTTCCTGATCCTTGATCATGCCACGACGACGGTTCAAGTCACCGATAACATCACCCACGTGATCGTCTGGAGTGAATACGTCAACGTTCATGATGGGCTCTATCAGCTGTGGTCCGGCTTTAGGCATAGACTGACGGAATGCACCTTTAGCAGCGATTTCGAACGCAATAGCCGAAGAGTCAACGGCGTGGTAGCTACCATCGTACAGTTCAACTTCAACATCCAGTACCGGGAATCCAGCCAGTGGGCCTTGCTCCATCATGCTCTTGAAGCCTTTCTCTACCGCAGGGAAGAATTCCTTGGGTACATTACCGCCAACAACGACTGAGTTAAATTGGAAGCCAGTACCTGGCTCACCAGGTTTGATGCGGTAATCAATCTTACCAAACTGACCAGAACCACCCGATTGTTTCTTGTGCGTGTAACTGTCTTCAACCGGCTGCGTAATAGTTTCGCGGTAGGCAACCTGTGGTTGACCTACGACCAATTCAACACCGTAAGTACGCTTGAGGATGTCGACTTTGATATCCAGGTGCAATTCACCCATACCTTTCAGAATGGTTTCACCTGAATCTTCGTCAGTGTGTACCTGGAAGGTAGGGTCTTCTGCCACCATTTTACCAATGGCAACACCCATCTTCTCTGCACCGGCCTTGTCTTTAGGTGCAACCGCAATCGAGATAACGGGTTCCGGGAAGATCATCGGCTCCAGTGTACACTCGTGTTTGGGATCACATAGTGTGTGACCAGTCTGCACGTTTTTCATGCCGACGATAGCAATAATGTCGCCAGCCTTGGCTGAGCTTAATTCAGTGCGCTCATCGGCGTGCATTTCAACCATGCGGCCAATACGTTCGGTCTTGCCAGTAAAGGAGTTCAGGATGGTGTCACCCTTATTCAATACGCCGGAGTAAACGCGAATAAACGTTAGAGCGCCGAAGCGGTCATCCATAATTTTAAAGGCTAGTGCACGGAATGGTGCATCAGGCGTTACCACTGCATATTCGCCGTTTGGCTCACCGAATTCATCGGTTAATGGCTGTGGGTTAACTTCAGTTGGGCTGGGCAGGTAATCAACTACGCCATCCAATACCTGCTGAACACCTTTGTTTTTAAAGGCCGATCCACAGAATGTAGGGAAGAAGTCCAGTGCGATAGTACCTTTACGGATACAGCGCTTGAGGTCTTCGATTGATGGCTCTTCACCATCCATGTAGGCCATCATGATGTCGTCATCTTGCTCAACAGCCGTTTCAATCAGCTTCTCACGGTATTCATCAACCAGGTCAACCATATCGGCGGGAATATCGATAATTTTAAAGTTCTCAGGAAGGCCTGAGTTATCCCATTGATAGGCAACTTTGGTCAATACATCGACAACTCCGGAGAATGTATCTTCAGTACCAATAGGTAGCGTCATGACTAGTGGGTTTGCACCTAGTACTTTTTTAACCTGACCAACAACACGCAGGAAGTCAGCGCCAACCCGGTCTAGTTTATTAACGAAAATAACACGGGCTACTTTAGAGTCGTTAGCATAGCGCCAGTTGGTTTCGGATTGTGGTTCAACACCACCAGATCCACAAAATACACCAACGCCGCCATCAAGTACTTTCAGCGAGCGGTAAACTTCAACGGTAAAGTCAACGTGCCCGGGGGTATCGATGATATTGAAGCGGTGATCTCTCCAGAAACAGGTCGTTGCCGCTGACTGGATAGTAATACCCCGTTCAGCTTCCTGTTCCATGAAGTCAGTGGTTGATTCGCCATCGTGAACTTCGCCGGTTTTATGGATTCTGCCGGTTAATTTCAGGATACGTTCAGTTGTAGTGGTCTTGCCCGCATCAACGTGGGCGAAAATTCCGATGTTTCTATAAAGCGATAAGTCAGTCATTTGGACACTCGAATACCTAGGTGAAAAACGCGCAGCATTATACATGAACAATCAATGAGAATTGAACAAAAATTATCACTAATTGTATTTTGCGATTCGGGTTGCCAAATATCGCTACCTATTAAGGTGGTAAGAGGGAACGTATCGGGACAGTTGTTTGCTGTAATCGCCCACTAATTCGTGCTCTGGAGGTATTTTGCAGACATTTAGTGCAATACAGGCCTGAATGGTCTTGACTACAGCGAAATGGTGTTTATGATAGCGCGCCCACGGTAGTAGGTATTTATTAGTTGGTTAGAAGTCGCGTTTTAGCTCAGGTTTGAGCACGACGAGGCTCATTTGATACCCGGCTTACCGACCAACTTTATTCACATACATTATTTTTGAGGGCTTAAAAGGTGGCTAAGGAAAAATTTGAACGCACCAAACCACACGTCAACGTAGGTACAATCGGACACGTTGACCATGGTAAAACAACATTAACAGCGGCATTGACACGCGTAGCGTCAGAAGTATTTGGCGGTAAAGCGGTAGATTTCGCTAACATCGATAACGCCCCTGAAGAGCGTGAGCGCGGTATTACAATTGCGACGTCACACGTTGAATACGATACGCCTGAGCGTCACTACGCCCACGTTGACTGTCCAGGACACGCTGATTACGTTAAAAACATGATCACTGGTGCTGCGCAGATGGATGGTGCGATTCTGGTATGTGGTGCGACTGATGGCCCAATGCCACAGACCCGTGAGCACATCTTGTTGTCGCGTCAGGTTGGCGTACCTTACGTTGTGGTATTCCTGAACAAAGCGGACTTGCTGGCTGAAGATTGTGGCGGTGCGGGTTCAGAAGAATATAACGAAATGCTTGAGCTGGTAGAAATGGAGCTGCGTGAGCTGCTTGACCAGTACGAATTCCCAGGTGACGACACGCCAATTATCCCAGGTTCTGCGTTGATGGCACTGGAAGGCAAAGACGACAATGAGTTGGGCACAAGCGCTGTTAAGAAATTACTTGAGACTCTGGATTCTTACATTCCTGAGCCAGAGCGTGCGATCGATGGTGACTTCATCATGCCAATCGAAGACGTATTCTCAATCTCTGGTCGTGGTACGGTTGTTACCGGTCGTGTTGAGCGCGGTATCGTTAACACCGGTGATTCAGTAGAAATCGTTGGTATTCGTGACACCCAAACTACCACCTGTACCGGTGTTGAAATGTTCCGCAAGCTGCTTGACGAAGGTCGCGCAGGTGAGAACATCGGTGCCTTGTTACGCGGTACCAAGCGTGAAGAAGTAGAGCGCGGTCAGGTATTGTGTAAGCCAGGTTCAATCAAGCCACACACGACGTTTGAAGCAGAAGTTTATGTGTTGGGTAAAGATGAAGGTGGTCGTCATACACCATTCTTCAAAGGTTACCGTCCACAGTTTTACTTCCGTACAACGGATATCACGGGTGCGTGTGAGCTGCCAGAAGGTGTTGAAATGGTAATGCCAGGCGATAACATTCAAATGACTGTTACGCTGATCAACCCCATCGCGATGGACGAGGGTTTACGCTTCGCAATCCGCGAAGGTGGCCGTACGGTTGGTGCTGGTGTTGTAGCAAAAATTATTGAGTAATTTTTGTAACCAGTAACAAGGTAAAAGAGAAGGGTCGCCATTGGCGGCCCTTTTTCATTATGAGGGGTAGTTAAGGCCAGCTGAGCGGAGTGACAAGCAGGCAAAGCCTGTTTGAACGCCCGTTGTGTAGGGCGGCCCCGGCCCTAGGGAGTGGGTGAGGGCGCAGCCCGAATAACGTGGCCGTACGGTTGGTGCTGGTGTTGTAGCAAAAATTATTGAGTAATTTTTGTAACCAGTAACAAGGTAAAAGAGAAGGGTCGCCATTGGCGGCCTTTTTTATGCCTGCTTGGTGAGTGCTTAAGTGTTGATGGCAAGAGTGCGACAGTAATCAACTCGCTCTCTGGCGTTGAGATCGAATTCTTCAAGGTCGAGGTTTTCGATCAGCTTTAACGGTCTGGCTAAACCGGCACCGGTGGCCAATTGAATAGCCAAGCCAGGTCGCGCATTCAGTTCCAGAATTATTGGGCCCTGTTGACGGTCGAGAACAATATCGCAACCAATATAGCCCAGCCCTGTCATTTCATAGCAACCCGCAGCTAGCTCCAAAATTGCATCCCAGCCGGGGATGGCTAAATCAGCGAAAGATTTACCAGTATCCGGATGTTCATTGACGGGTCGACCATGCTGGACCGCATACAAGCTTTTACCGGTGGTCATATCCAGCCCCACACCGATGGCACCTTGATGCAAATTGGCACGGCCGTCAGAAGCGCGGGTGGCGCAGCGCAGCATTGCCATTACCGGAAAGCCTTTAAATACTATGATCCGCAGGTCGGGCACGCCTTCATAGGTGTAGTCGGTAAATACCGGGTCGTAATCTATGAGTGTCTCTAGCATGACGCGGTCTGGTTTACCGCCAAGGCTGTAGAGACCGCTAAGAATATTATTAATATGCCGGCGCAAATCCAACAGTTCCAATTTGCGGCCGTTGGATTTTATATAGTATTCAAATTCACGGCCTGTGATGACCAGAATACCGCGGCCACCACTACCGCGAGTGGGCTTGATAACAAATTGCTCCCACTCGCTGATCATTTTATGTAAGCCGCGTAACTGCCACTGGGTTTCAATAACACCGAGTAACGCGGGGACGGCAATACCCGCTTTTTGAGCGGCGCGTTTGGTTTGCAACTTATCATCAACTAATGGGTAAAGATGGCGGGGGTTGTGGCGGGCGATATAGCGAATGTTGCGGCTATTCATCCCCAGTACGCCATGGCGTTTGAGTTCCCAGGGGCTAACGAACGCGGTCATTTGCTCACCATGTTGCGAAAGCGAATGAGTTCAGAAACCCGATAGCCGGTGTAATGACCAAGAATGATAATCAGCCCTAGCAATACCAATAGCAGTTCCGGGAAGTTAAACATCCAGTGTTTGAGGTAATGATTGGTCATCGCTCCGTAGCAGATAATAGCTACGAATAAACTGCCCGCGGTTTGAATGACAGCTTCCATCGGGCCGTCGTCCTCCCACAGAATAGACATGTGCTCTATGGTCCAGGCAATAATTATCATTGGGAAGAACGTTACTGTGAGTGCTTGTTCTATCCCCAGCTTGTAACTAACGATACTGATAAGGGCCATCAGACCAACGACAATCACCACTACGGCAGCAATTCGTGATACCAGCAGTAAATCCAAGCGACTAAGATACGTTCTAACCCAGAGTCCGATAGTTAGAATCAGAAGAAAAATTAATACGCCGCTGAGTAATGTCGTTTGGATAAAAGCAATAGCCAAAAGCACTGGCATAAAGGTGCCGGCTGTCCTCATACCAATTACAACTCGCATGAAAATCACGAATAGGGTACCAACCGGTATCAATAAAATAAATTTGAATACGCTCTGTTGCTCGATGGGTAGGCTGTAGATTGAGTAATCAAGCAGTGCAGCACGTTCGCCGCCCATTTGCTGCAGGGCGACATCGCGAGTAGGGATATCATTGGCCAAAGTGGAAAAGCGGACCCTGGAATTATTAGCCCCTTCGACATCAAGCAGGGATTTGTCAGCGCGTTGCCAGATTAGAAAATTTTCAGGTAGACCGCTGGTCCCGCTTACTGGGTCAAATACCTGCCAGCGTTTGCCGTCATGAATTTCTAATAATGAGCTGGCGCCTATATTGCTGCGATCGCTTTCTAAATAAATGCCACGCAGAATATGTGCTGGAATGTCAGCCATTGCTAACAGGTCTAGTGCAATTTGTACCTGTGTTTTATCGATAAGGTCATTATGAATTAAGCGTGCATCATTATTTTTTGGATCATTTAAAGACTTTAATAATTGGCTTGCAAAAGTGTTACGATCGGCAGACGCTTGCCAGCTAGTTTCGATCAATGCTTCAGTAGCAGCCCGTAAGGAAGCGCGTCGGGTACCAGCCCAGTCAGGAAGCGTAATGGCGGTAGATAAATTAACTTGGCCATCATCCATGTAGTCATTTTGCTGGTGAACATCCAGTTTGTAATATAGTGCTTGCTTACCACTTACTTGGCGCTTGGACCAAACCGCGCGCTCATGTCCCTGGTTTTTTTCGATGTTAAAGCCATAGCCGGAGGAACTAAAAATTTCATCCAGTACTTCCATATTTGGCTGTGTTTTTGGTAGCGCCAGACTGGTTTTGACTTCGCCTCCCAGTGCATCAAATTCTACTTTGGCTTCTATAGTCCAAATAGTTTTATACGCACCTGGAATAATGGGCAAACTTAGCACTTGGCTTTTGTAAGCAACTAGGCCAAGGCCTAGTGATATCAGGAATAGTCCTAACAAATAGACTTGAGCGCGAGGAGACATAATGGGTCCAGTAGGGAGAATTAGGAAGCGGGTGGTTTAATTCGAAACTTGCGGCTGACATCGACGATCGCGCGATCACGAAGAAAGTTTCTGCCAATCAGCACTGGGTAAAGATAATCACCGCGATCAGTTAATGTCATTTCTACCTGTTCTTCTATAGGCCCCAGCGTCAAGCTCATCACCACTACCGGGCGCCGTTGCGGTTCACCGGTGTGTTGTTTGATGGAGACGAAGCGCTTGATAGGCCGTTCTAATACTTGCGATTCCTCGTCAGAAACGATCAATGTGAATCTTACCCAGTCCTTACCATCGCGCTCGAATTCCGTTTTGTCTTTGGCATGCAACGAGGAGATGCCGGCACCGGTATCGATACGTGCCTTCAGTTTGATGTCATCTGGTGAGACCAGTACGTTTTCGACGCGTCCGATAACTAGCAGGTCATCGACAAATGCGGGCTTTATTTTTTTCCTTACAGTTGCCACTGGTGGGCTGCTTGGAGCCGATGGCTTTGCGGCTTCAGGGTTTGGGCAGGTAATTTCTGTTTCTGCAATGGCTGTTGGCGTAGCACAATCGCAAGTACTATTGGTCTGGGCCTGCTCGGCAGGAGGGCTCCCCTCAGCCATGCTTATCGATTCCGTGATTGCTGGTAGTTGCTGGCAGCCACTGAGTGGAATTAACAATAGAATGATAAGACTACGAATCATGGGATTGAGCGCTAGCAACTGACTATATCCTCGCAACTGAAATGTTGGGGCCAATGGTATTTATAAATCTCTACTATTGATATAGGTAGTGAGGAAAAAATACATACTTATGGCTTTATTGACTAGATCCTACTATAAAACCGCCGATCAGGTCAGCTATCGCTGCAGGGCAGCAAACTGCCGTTATTTTTTGCGAAAATCAACATGGATGACACGGTTGTCGGTGCTGTTTTGGGACGCAATGGTTTGCCCTTTTAGGGGGGTGATAGTGCTATTAACTGCTGGCATACAGCTACAAACTTTTCCTGTGGCACAAAGTAGTCCTTATCCAGCTGGCGTTTGCGCAACATTTTGTTAGCTCGCAGGCCAAAGTTAAAGGCGTCATGTCTGTTTGTGGGTAAAGGATGCTCCTGGTAAGTCACCAAAATTTCCAGCAGCTCGGTAACTTGGTTAATATGAGCATTGACCGATCTATCGTGTCCAATAATAAATTGCTGTTGATTGGCAATCGACAAAAGCGTATCGGATAACAGCGCGTACTGTTTTTCGGTGAAATGGTTGCAAACTTGTAATGCTTCCTGCCACAGCCGCTCTTGAAATAGGCTTGGAAACCTCTTGAATTCGGCCTGTGTTAACCCACAAAAAACCATCGCATATCGGCTTTCTTTTTCCATCATGATGACACATTTACGGCGTGTGATAGTGATCTGGTGGCCGTACCAAATCATCGAGGGTTTGGTTTGGATGTTGATTTTTTTCGGGATATGCATCGACAGGTCTGTAGCAAGACGCTTGGATAAATTAAATTGAAGCATAAGTTATCATCGTAGATTAAGTGTTATTGGTAGCATTGGTTTGATGGTACAAGCCAAGCGATCTTAATTTATCTTGATTAACGAAACCGCTGTTAACTTGGGTATAGTGTGCCAGAGTTTGTAGTCATAGCCAGCATCACAATTAACATTTTTTATTAATTCGTCAGGATTACTCATGCCTCAACTATTGATAGCTTATTTAATGACGTGCAGCGTGTTATTTAACAGCGCCGCTGTCAGTGCTGAAGCAGTCCCGGAGCTGGGGTTTAAACCGCTTAAGATTAATTGGGAGAAAATGAGCCAGCTCGAAATGAAAGATAGCTTTATCAGTCTATTTAATAAAAATTGCGCGTCCTGTCACGGCGAAGATTTAGCAGGTACTGGCTTAGGGCCGGCTTTGGTTGGAGTAACATTACGTCATGGTGACAGCACTGAAGCGTTGGCAGTCAGTATTCGCAATGGCTACCCCACGACCGGGATGCCGGCTTGGGCTGATGTACTGAAAGAAACGAAAATTCAGAATCTGGCTTTGTACGTCGCCGAACAGCGGCAAGGCACGACCATTCTTGATAAAAAAGCCACTATTGAATTTCAACTTAGCGCGGCCACTATCAAAACGGAGCGGCATCAATTTCGTTATACCTTAATTGCTGAGGGCTTGGCTGCACTGCCGTTCTCGATTGCGCCACTGCCCGATGGCCGTATTTTATTGAGTGAGCGGATGCGAGGTCTTAGTATTATTTCAACCAGTGGTCTACAGTCGCCGCTGATCAAAGGTGCACCACCTGCTTACGATGATGCCGGGCAATTCCTGGGGCAGGTTAATGGTTTGGGTTGGATGATGGATGTGGCGCTGCATCCTGATTATAAAAATAATGGCTGGATTTATTTGCAGCATGGCGATCGTTGTAGCGATTGCAATGCGTTTGCCCGTCAGGCGGGTAGGCCTGTCTCAATGAACCGCTTGGTACGGGGCCGTATCAAAGACGGGCAGTGGGTTGATCAGCAAATATTGTGGCAAGCAGATATTAATACCTATACTGACACTACCGATCTCTCAGCCGGTGGCCGGATTGCGTTTGATGATAAGGGTTTTGTGTATTTTAGTATTGGCATGAAGGGACCAATGGATTATGACGGCACCCAGGATTTGCGTTACCCCTACGGAAAAATTATGCGTCTACATGATGATGGTCGTATTCCTGTAGATAATCCTTTTTTAAAAAAATCGCAGGCTGTCAAAGCTATCTGGACGTATGGTCATCGCAGTGTGCAGGGGCTTGAGTTTAATCCGGCCACTGGAGAAATGTGGAGTACCGAAATGGGGCCGCGCGGTGGCGACGAATTAAATCGTCTGGTCAAAGGCGGAAACTATGGCTGGCCAATTTTTACGAATGGAGTAAATTACACAGGGTTTCCAGTGGATGGCGCGAAAAAAACCGGTATCCATTTAAAACCGGAACAAGCTATTTTTCCCGTAGTCGATATGACGCCGTCGCCCGCTTTGTCGAGTTTTATTTTTTACACCGGAGAAGAATTTCCGCAGTGGAAAAATACTATTTTGTTAGGGACACTGCGGGCTGCTGATTTATGGTTGTTGGAGCTAAACGATAATAAAGTTATTCATCGTGAAAAAATTATTGATGATCTGGCACGGTTTCGTGATATTGAATTAGGTCCGAAGGGAGAGCTTTATTTGTTGCTGGAGCTTAAGGCGGGGTCTAAAATTTTGCAGGTTGAAGCGGTCAAGTGACAGCGGCTTTTTACAGGTTGTGTAGTATCTTTTCAGCAAGATTGATTTTGGTTAATTGAAGAGGCAGGTGGCAATGTCAGAAATCGCAAAAGTAGAAGGTCAGTTTAACTGGGAGTCGCCATTATTGCTGGATGAGCAACTGACCGAAGAAGAGCGCATGATTAAAGCGACCGCTCGGGAATATTGTCAGCGCGAGTTAATGCCACGAGTGCTGCTGGCGCATCGCAATGAAAGTTTTGATCGCGATATCATGAATGAGATGGGAGCTTTGGGTTTATTGGGGGCAACTATTCCTGACACCTATGGCGGTGCAGGCTTGAACTATGTCAGTTATGGACTCATTGCTCGTGAAGTTGAAAGCGTGGATTCAGGCTATCGTTCAGCGATGAGTGTTCAGTCCAGTCTGGTGATATACCCTATCTATGCCTATGGCAATGAACAGCAGCGGCAAAAATATTTGCCTAAGTTGATTACGGGTGAGTGGGTAGGGTGTTTTGGATTGACTGAACCTGATCATGGTTCTGACCCTGGTGGAATGATTACCCGTGCGAAAAAAGTAGATGGTGGTTACCGTTTGTCGGGTGCAAAAGTATGGATTACTAACTCACCGATAGCCGATGTCTTTGTGGTATGGGCCAAAGACGATGATGGTGTGATTCGCGGTTTTATCCTTGAAAAAGGTATGCAGGGATTGACGGCACCTAAAATCGAAGGGAAGTTTTCTTTGCGTGCGTCTATTACCGGTGAAATCATAATGGATAACGTGCTGGTCCCCGATGAGAATCTTTTGCCCGGCGTCAAAGGTTTGCGTGGTCCTTTTGGTTGTTTGAATCGGGCGCGTTACGGCATTGCCTGGGGGAGTCTGGGGGCCGCAGAGTTTTGCTGGTTGGCGGCGCGGCAATATACTATGGATCGCAAGCAGTTTGGTCGCCCGTTGGCAGCAACCCAGTTAATTCAGAAAAAACTGGTGGATATGCAAACGGAAATTACCTTGGGCTTGCAGGCTTGTTTACGTCTGGGCCGATTAATTGATGAAGGTAAAGCGGCGCCTGAAATTGTGTCAATGCTGAAGCGCAATAATTGCGGTAAGTCGCTGGATATTGCACGTATGGCTCGTGATATGCACGGCGGTAATGGCATTGCCGATGAGTTTCATGTCATACGTCATCTATTAAATCTGGAAGCAGTTAACACCTATGAAGGAACGCACGATATACACGCATTAATATTGGGGCGAGCACAAACTGGTTTGCAGGCATTTTAATAACGATTGCCGGTGGAATTTAAGAGGCAATAATTGAAAGCTGTTTGTCTACACAAACAGCTTGATGGAAATGTGTTGCTCGCTTTGCTTGCAGCTATACGCCAGCGGCAATATCGTATGTTATTTCATGTTCGTCACCAGCGCTGTGACCATTGTCTCTGGTTTTTGGCTTGCTGGAGGCCGCTTCCCGTACTTGTTGGACAGCGGGTAGTAGTAGCGATGCCGGTTGAGGTTTGTTTTTACTATCGACGCGTTGCGGTACTGGCTTCGTTTTGGTTTCACCATCGACGCCATCAAATTTGATGTAGCCCGCACTGTGGGCTGAGCTGGCGAGAGTCATCAGCATAGCAACGATGATACCTTGTGTTAGTGTGCTGGATTTGGAAGTGGTGGTTACGGTAGTCATAGCGTTCTCCGATAAGCTCTGGGTTTCATAAGCTCTGTCGGTGCCACTGGCAAAACGGTTCAAAAAATTTTACCAGTGGCAATATAGGCTGGTGGAGACAGCTATCAGCGCGTTCGATGGAGCGCAGATCAATTAGACGCTTTTTACGCTCCAGCAATTGGCACCAAGGTGATTTCAACCCGCCGATTCAGTTGGCGGCCGCTAGATGTGCCATTGTCGGCTATAGGCTGTCTCTTGCCAAAGCCAATAGCGTCAAGTCGGTCAGGCAATACCTTCTGGGATCTTAAATAATCTGCCACAGAGCGGGCACGCTGTTCAGATAAGGTTTGGTTATAACTATCAGCACCAGTGCTGTCAGTATGGCCTGAGACTACTACACGGGTTTTGTTAAATTCGTTAAGAACAATTGCGACTGAATCCAGTATTTCATAAAAATTGGATTTGATAGCGCCGCTATCAGTGGCAAAAGTGATATTGCCTGGCATCACCAGGTTAATATTATTACCTTCGCGTACCACGCTGACACCGGAATTACGCAGTTGCTTGCGCAATTTGGCTTCCTGGTTATCCATATAGAAACCAATACCTCCACCAATTGCCGCGCCGCCTCCTGCTGCAGCAAGAATGCGCTGGTTGCGTTTGCGGCTGTCTTCATCCTTGTTGTCGATGTAGGCAACTACAGCGGCAATACTGGCACCAATTCCTGCCCCTACTGCGGTTTTGCTGACTTTCTCCTCGCCTGTATATGCATCAAAAGTAGTACAGGCAGGTAATATCAAGCAGATGATTGTAGGTAAAAATAATCGTTTTATCATGGTTAGGACTCTCTGGTGATTTATGTTGGGGGGATATATTAATGCAATAGAAGCAATAAGATACAACCGTTTTTGCTATTGCTTCCCGGATTGATTTTTTAGTCTATTAGCGGTCATAGCCAATGCAGTTTTATTACTGATCATCGTGGGAAGACACGGGGTTACGGTTGACTATATTATTACAATTAAAAAAGGCCGTCATACTATTGATTGATCCACCTACTACCAGGTTAGTTCCCATTTATATTATGAATAGACTCAACTAGTCATTCATGTATTTCAATAAATTGGGGCGTTGTCTCCGTAATCCTTCACTTGCTCCGGCTGAATCGGCCTAGCCCTCAATACCTGTAGCATCGACTAAAAAACAGCCATTATTGATTGGGCGTATTGTGGGGATGGCGGGAAATAAAGTTTTAGAGCGCTGCTACAGGTAACTCGTTGACGCTTTAATGGCAGCGCCAGAGTGTTGAGTTGAATTAGAAGAAAGTCATTCTTCAGTGAATAAAATTCCAATTACCTCACGTGCCGGGCTGAACTATGAAAAGGGCAAAATAAGTAGGGACATGGTTTGACTGTCTTACCCTCAGGTGAGCGTTTGGGGATTAGATCGCCTTATTTATCCTGTCCTGTCAGCGCTGATCGGGGGGCTAAGTTCTTGATCATATTTTTGTTTTCCTGATAGAGTGTATAAATATAACAATAAATAGGAAAACTGGCGCCATGGTAATTGATAAATCATTAGAAGCGATGCAGCAGGGAAT
This sequence comes from Oceanicoccus sp. KOV_DT_Chl, assembly GCF_900120175.1. NCBI lineage: Bacteria > Pseudomonadati > Pseudomonadota > Gammaproteobacteria > Cellvibrionales > Spongiibacteraceae > Oceanicoccus > Oceanicoccus sp. KOV_DT_Chl. The sequence continues at coordinate 232,652 of NZ_FQLF01000005.1, read as the reverse complement.
AGCGTTACAGCAATCAGGCCAATTGGCTCAAGCAATACTCAGTTACCAGAAAGCTCTGAAATTAAATGCCAAGAATCCTCTGGTGTTATATTTTCTTGGGGTCGCTTTGCAAGAAACAGGTAAGTTAGAAGAGGCGGTTAACAGTTATAAAAAAGCTGTTGCTTTAAATCCTGACTATGTCGATGCACATTATAGTCTTGGAAATGTTTTTAAAGCGCGCGGGGAGTTGGATTCGGCGGTCTCCAGTTTCCAAAGAGTTATTTCAATAAAACCTGATTTTATAAAAGTGCACAACAGTCTGGGCACAGTTTTGCAAAAGCAAGGTAAGTTAAAAGCTGCAGCTGCCAGCTACCAAAAAACCATTGCACTTAAAGCTGATCATTTTGGGGCATACTATAATCTTGGTAATGTTCGACAAGAACAAGGTGATCTGGATGCAGCGGTTACCAGCTACAAAAAAGCTATTGCAATAAAACCGAAATTTGCGGAGGCATATACTAATCTTGGTGCTGTTCTTCAATTTCAGAATAAATTGGAAGAAGCTATTGTCAGTCATAAAAAGGCTATTGAACTTAAACCTGATTTTGCAAATGCTTACTACAACCTTGGTACGGCCCAAATGGATGCGGGTAAGTATGAGCTTGCTTTTTTTGAATTGCAGCACGCGGTTACTATTGAGCCAAATAAGAGTACATATTGGAATTCTCTAGCTTTATGTGTTGAAAAAATCACAATAGACTCATATCACCAGGATTTAGAACAATTGTTTTTGCGCATGCTTGACCAGCCCATAGTTTTGCCAAAGCGTGTTATGGGGACAATAACAAACATGTTGTTTCAGCACCCAAACTTTATCTCGGTTCTTGAGTTTGCACGTACAGATGATTTAGAAAATAATCTGCAAGAAGCCATTACGCAATTAACTCAAATACCACTTTTTTTAAAAATATTAGAATTATCGCCTAACCAGAATTTGGACGGTGAAATGATGCTTAGCGGAATGCGTTCCGCCATCATAAATTCCTGGGATGAAAGAACTGATGACCCGAATAGGCTGTTGTTCTGCATTAGCCTGGCGCATCAATGTTTTATCAATGAATATGTTTATATCGAAACTCCACAGGAAACGTTTGCCGTAAACAAAATAATAGGAGAAGTAGAACGTTTCCTCGAGGAAAAACGACCTATCCCACCTGTATTAATTGCCATTTTAGGGTGTTACCGCCCGCTTTATACTTTCTCCTGGGCAAAAAGTTTACTTGAATTCAGCTGGCCAAATAAATTTCTGGAAGTAATTAAAAGTCAGATTTCAGAGCCGCTGGAAGAACAGGCTATTCGGCCTACATTGCCTTCAATGACAACCGTTGAGAATGTGACATCGATGGCAGTTCGTGATCAATATGAGGATAACCCCTATCCGCGTTGGACGAAGGCAGGGCTAGGTGATGAGCCTAAAGCTGTGGCGCAAGCGCTTAAGGTATATGCGATTGATCTCAGTAATTATAAATCGCCCGCACAACCCAGGATTTTGATTGCAGGGTGTGGCACTGGTCATCAAGCTCTCCAGGCCGCTTCCCGATACGCTGATTCCCATATTCTGGCAGTTGATCTAAGTTTGAGTAGCCTTTCTTATGCGTTAAGAAAAACCAAGGAGCTGCAATTCAATAATATTGAATACATGCAAGGGGATATACTTGAATTGGGTAGTTGCGGGAGAGACTTTGACCTTATTGAATGCAGGGGCGTATTACACCATTTAAAGGAACCTTTGGTGGGGTGGCAGGTATTGGTAGACTTATTGCGGAAAGGCGGCATTATGAAAATAGGTTTGTACAGTAAAATTGCAAGACGTCAGGTTATCGCAGCACGCGAGATGATTTCTGAATTGGGTTACGACGCGTCTCGCGAGAATATCCGCCAGTTCAGGCAGGAACTAATCACCATGTCGAGGAAGCCAGGTTCGGAGGTGGATTCTCTTGTAGGGTCCGAAGATTTTTTTAGTCTCAGTGATTGTCGGGATTTACTTTTTCATGTTCAGGAACATCAGTTTACATTGCCAGAAATTGAATTAATTTTAAAGGATCTTGGTCTTCAGTTTCTTGGTTTTGAAATTAATAACAACCATACGATGAGTAACTTTAAAGAACTTAATCAGGAAAAGAATTCGTTGGTTTCGTTATCACGGTGGCACGACTTTGAACTTCAAAATCCATATACTTTCGGTAATATGTATGAGTTTTGGGTGAAAAAAATATAAGGGTGTTTTGGCATGTTTGTAACAGGCGAGTGTTATTTTTAGGACGCTTGATTAATAGGTTCTATTATCGGATTGATGGGGGCTCTCGAGCATGGGTAGTGCCAGCGGGAATTGTTCGTAGCTAAAGCTACGAATCCCTGCGGGACCGCCTGTTCAGGCGTCGTCTCTGCGAGCGTTGTTCGTTCCGGCTCAGAGTGGCCCGCGAGTGTAACAAGTGCTTTGGCCAGAGCCCGGCGATATGCCTCTACGCCAGTGGATCGACCAATAAAAAAAACCCGCCCTTTCGGGTTGGGGTTTTGTATTGGTGGAGCCGGCGGGATACGTACACGTACAATTGGCTGAAAAGTACAGTTTTTAAGTTATTGTTTTTAAAGGGTAAAGTATAAAATTGGTGGAGTTGTAGTCGTACATTTGTTTATACATTGTACGACCAGATTGTACGACCTATGCGGCTTTAATACGGGCTTGCTAGCGGCGTTATGGGTGTGTTGAAGCGTGCTTGGTCGAGTGTTGCGTATTGTTCTTGTATGGGTGGTGCAATGTGCAAAAGTCAGTTGTTGGCTTTGTAGTAGCTCTCAGGCTGATAAAACTTTAAAAGCGAACAAGGTCTAATTCTTCAAGCCTTCTAGCCATAGCTGTAGTGGATACATTGAACAGCTTGGCCAAAGATGATCTCGGCTTGCCATTATAATATTCGAGGGAGGTTAGTATTATTGAAAGGTCTCTAATGTTGCTAGCATTACGAAGTTTGTCCGCATCCTTAGCTAGTGCTAAATTTACTCTCAGGTCACTGATCTCGAAAAGGCTAGTTAGGTACATTGTTTCAAATGCTCTTCTTACCTGTTTTTCAGGCATTAAGAAGTATGTTGCAAATTTGTCAGCTTGATACTCGATGTTATCTTTTTGGGGTGAGTTATTTGAGCCGTCTAACGGTCTATCCCTGTGCAAGACATTTTGTTCATGCATTAAGGCATGCCCAAGCTCGTGTGCGGCTGTAAAATTACGGTATTCCAAGGGGAATTGCTCAGAAATAGAGATGCTCTTCTCAGGGTTGTGAATTATCCCCGCAACATCAAATGTGATGCCCTTGTCTACATGTTGCCCGAGTGTGACCATTTCTTGGAAATTATAGCCAATAAATCGGATGGCAAGTTCCGGCTTTAACATCTCTAAGGGCAATTTGGGTGCGTCTTTTCCCCAAATCTTCTTACGGTATACCCACATAAAGCGCTGTAAATAAATGGTATAGTCTTCAATCTCTTTATCAGAAGATAATGCTTGCGGAGTCTTAAAAGCATTGGCTCTACTATAAAAATCAATATTTTTAGTAAGCTCGCCACTAAGGTCATCGAGCCCAGCAAATGACTTGGCAGATAAAGTTTCGTACTTGGTTCGCAACAGTTTGGCTTGTGTAGATATGTTCGCTGACCAATCAGATGGCTCAAACTTTAGTAGGTTGAGATCAATAATCGATAGGCAGCCAGCTATTGCTGAAACAGCCCCATTCATTGCGACGCTGGCATCGCCACGAGCAGATTTAAAACCATTATCAAAAATAAAAACCCCATAAACAGCAAGCTCTGCGCATAGTTCAGCAATCTCAACAGGAATCTCTGTCGCAGGGGTTAGTGCAGCAGTTGCTTCATCGTCAAATTGCTGCTTTTTAATAGGGTTTTTTTCAGCATCGCGCTGTACACGTAGTTTGATTACCTTATCAAATAATGCAGAATCTTCGAGAAATAGACGTTGAAGCGTCGGATAGATACGACTTCTAATATCCTCAGCCGCCTCTTTAGTCTTTTCGACACAGTGTTTGTATGCATCATGGCGCTTGGGGTCAATTGTAAGGCTGATGACCGTAAGTATCAGTTGAGCAGATAGCATACCTTGTAATGCTGCAGCACTACCTGAACCAGGTTTATGCTCACCAGCACCGAACATATCCAGCAGCTCAGATGTGGTTTTAGTATCAAGTAAATTTCTATCCATAAAATATTTTGTAATACATGCCTACATAGGAAGTGGTTATAAGTGGGTCAAATATTAGTCAATTATGGCAGAGTTCATAGGATAACTAAACTACCAATGGGCTGTTAACAAACAATTTAAAGCGTGCTTTAGCGCGGTGCTTTCAAATGCGCCAGATCAAGCCCTCAGTAAATAAAGGTGCCGGAGGGAATATTTTTTAACCACTTACTCCGGGTTTAAACTTATGACTCGCTACCTGTTGGTCGACCAATACAAAAAAGGCCCCACCTTGGAAAGGCTGGCTGGTGGGTGCTGCGAGATCACCGGCGGGAATTGTTCGTAGCTAAAGCTACGAATCCCTTCGGGACCGCCCGTTCGGGCGTCGTCTTCGTTCGCTGCGCTCTCTACGGCTGAACCCGGGCGATATGCCTCAATACCAGTTGGTCGACCAAATAAAAAAGCCCATCCGGTGAAAACTGGATGGGCTTTTTTATTTGGTGGAGCCGGCGGGAATTGAACCCGCGTCCGTCAGTCCGCTGCTTAGCGCTCTACATGCTTAGATTCCGTCAATTAAATTTAACCGCATTCAGCCCGACGGGCAGGACGAGTTTGGCGATCCTGATTAAAATTTAGCAGATCCGCCTCAGGCGCGGCTTCACAGCGATCCAGTTCTGAGTGACAGACGGTAGCGCGGTACTGGCACCTTGCTAAAGTCCGCTAGCGGACGCATCCACTAGATGGTACTACAAAGAGCTACTTACGCAGCTAGTTGTGCACCGTAGTTGTCATCGTTGGCAACTAATAGTTTGCAGCTTTGGATTAACGTGATTGGCTACCATCACGGCATGCACACATAAGTTTTGTAACCGGCGTCGAATCCAAATCGGCCCCGAAAACTGTGTAACGTGACTATTCTACACTAACTGCGAGAAATTGCTCAGGATGATTTGGGGAATTGTTGGGGGAGGAAATGGAGATGTTGTTAAAGTAAATATTGGGGCGCGGGGGGAGTATTGCGCTCCTCCCGGTCCCCTGGCCTTCTCTCATTGAAGGCAATTGTGGTCACTTGGACCAATTAAATAATGGCACAGATTAATGGGAATACAATCTTCTGGTTAGAGCGATTATGATTAAAAATCCCTTTATTTATAGAGCTAAAAACTATTTCTTGGCGTAGGCGCTCAGAAATAGAGTGACGCAGCTTTGTAAGTAGGCGGGTAGTTCAGCTTCTGGTTTGCCATCGCTGAGGCCAAAGATGCGGCGGTGGTGATATTCGCCCTTTAGCATGAAAATTAATTGCTGTGCGGCAAAATCAATATTGGGAATACTCAATGTGCCGCGTTCAACTTGTTGCTTTAAGTAGTGGGACAGGCGCGCTTTAAGCTTGACCGGGCCTGCGCTCCAGAAGAGTTCTGCGATGGTGGAGCGCTGATCCGTACTGGCGACGCAAATTCGGTGCAGGCGGATGGCTTGCTCGCTCAGTAATAAATCGGTGAAATGCGTCGCGAGCTCTAACAGTACTTGCTCGACGGGGCGCTCCGGGTCGAATAGTTGATCATTGATCTCATGCTTATCACATTCAAATTCAACCGACGCAGAAAATAACTCTTCTTTATTGCCAAAATGGCTATAGACCGTCTGCTTTGAAACATCGGCACTTTTTGCCACGGCATCCATGCTAACCCCTTCAAAACCCTCTTTCAAAAATAGGTTGCAGGCGGCATCGAGTATTTGCTGGCGTTTCTGTTCACTTTTGCCGCGGTTGCGGATGGGGTTTTCCACTGTGGGGGTGGCTCCAAGAAAAATTTTAACTAGTGTAATAAAAATTAAACTAGACCGTCCAGTCTATTTTTGATAGTTTTGCCATTCTTTAAGCATATTCCTCAGGAGGATCCGGATTGTGCGTCCCACATTTCCATTGTTATTGACTCGTTTGGGTCTGTTTACCTTGATATTGCTGGTGCTGCCTGCTTGTGAATATGGTGTCAGTAGCCCCGAGCCCTATTACCACAAAGTCAGTGCCTTGACGGTGGTTAGTCGGTCGGATTACCAGGTACTGCGCCATTTTGTCGGGCATGCGGAGGCTGGGCAGCGGGCTACCCTTGGTTTTGAAGTTGCAGGCACTATCGAAAAGGTGCTGGTGGATGAGGGTGATAGCGTGGTGGCGGGTCAGGTGCTGGCACGGCTGGATAGCCGATTGCTGGAAACCCAATTACGGGTAATTGCAGCAGAGGCGGAAGATTTGGTGGCCAGCAAAAAACTAGCCCAGTTAGATTTGCAGCGTCAGTTTGAGCTCAATACCAAAGGTTTAGCGGCACAGCAGCGGATTGATCAATTGCAGTCTGAGCTGTCGTCGTTGGACGCGCGCTTGAAGCGTCAGCAGGCGTTATTAGAATCCACTCAAACCCAGCTAGAAAAACAAACGCTGTTAGCACCTTACAGTGGTGAGATTAGTCGTCGACTGGGTGATATTGGTACTGCAGTTAGCCCTGGTATGGGCATTTTGCAGTTGCTGGAGCGTGGCAATAATGAAGTTCGTGTTGGCGTCCCCGCCGATTTATTAGCGGCATTGACAGTTGGCGATAAAGTAACAGCGCTGATTAAAGGTGAGCCAGTAGAGGCGACAGTATTGGCATTGGTGCGCAATGTGGACACAGTTACCAATACCGCTACATTACGAGCGTTACTCCCTAACGGTAGCGCTGTGGCAGATGGCGAAGTCGTGTATGTCGCTTTGTCGGAAGTACTAAAGCAACAAGGTTTTTGGTTACCAGAAACAGCCCTGAGCGGTGGTGTTAGGGGGATGTGGAATGTCTATGCGCTGGTGCCAGCAGATGATAGTTTGTTTCGGATAGAAGCGCGTAGCATTGATGTTTTGTATATGGATCAGGGCAAGGCCTTTGTCAGTGGCGCGGTAAAAGATGGCGAGCAAGTAGTCGCGACTGGCTTGCATCGAGTTGCGCCTGATCTGTTGGTCAGAATTGAGCCTTTTACCGATGTGCTGATGGATAGTGTTGCAGTGAGTACTAACGAGAACGCTAAGGTTCTTGAACCATGAATAGTTTGTTAACCAACCCGCGTGCGTTTGCACTGATTATAGCGCTCATTATTGTTGCTGGGTTGGCTGCGTTAAATGATTTACCCCGGAATGAAGATCCTCGCCCCGCCAATCGTCACGCTATTGTTATGACCGAATTTCCCGGAGCCAGTGCTGAGCGAGTAGAAGCATTGGTGACTGAGCCGTTGGAAAACCTGATTAGAGAAATGCCTGAAGTCAGCCATATTGATTCGCGTTCCAGTGCAGGTTTTTCATCCATGTCGGTGACATTGGTTGATGAAGTAGCTAGGTCTCAAACTGAAGCTGTGTGGTCAGAGTTACGCGATAAATTGGAAAAATCACAGTCGATGTTACCGGTGGAAGCGAGCAAGCCGCTGGCGGAAGAGCGTCGATCTTATCCTTTCACAACGATTGTCGCGTTAACCTGGGCACATGTTGATACCGAACCGGACGTGATGATTCTGGGGCGCTATGCGGAAGAGTTGGAGAGCAGGGTTCGGCGATTGCCAGGTATTGATTTTGTCGATATTCAAGGCCAGCCACGGGAAGAAATTGTAGTAGCTGTGGATAGCGGCAGAGCGGCTGCGTTAGGTCTGGCACCACATTATATTGGTGAACAGGTTTATCGAGCGGACGCAAAAAATACGGCTGGCGAGATTCATAATTCGCATATGCGAGTGGCGGTGGAGGTTGAAGGTGCGCTGGATTCGCTAGAGCGTATACGCCGTATACCCTTGCGGCAAATGGCGGATGGTAGTGCTATTTTATTGGGCGATGTGGCGCAAATAAAACGTCAGCCGAAATTACCGCACAGTGAAATAGCTATCGTCAATGGCCGTGCTGCGGTCACGATAGGGGTGCGGATGCAACCCGATCAACGCAGTGATTTATGGTCACTGGCGGTGCAGGCTGAATTAGAGGCGTTTCGTCAGCGATTGCCTGCGAATGTTGCATTGGAGGTTATTTTTGATCAGGAGCGCTATACCACTGCACGCTTAAGTGAGCTTATCGGCAATATTATTATAGGTTTTTGTCTGATTGTGGTGGTGCTATTAGTCACTTTGGGTTGGCGGTCAGCCATTGTAGTGGCGGCTGCGTTGCCGTTAACGGTTTTATTTGCGCTAGCGTGCATGAACTTTACTGGTCTGCCAATCCATCAAATGTCGGTTACCGGCTTAATAGTTGCGTTAGGTATTATGGTGGATAACGCTATAGTAATGACCGATACAGTCAACCGCAAAAAACAGGAGGGTATGAGTGGTTTGCAGGCCACGCAGTATGCGGTAAAACATTTGTGGTTGCCTTTATTGGGGAGTACGTTAACCACCATGCTGGCGTTTATGCCCATCATTGTTATGCCGGGTAGCGCCAGTGAATTTGTCGGTGCGATCGGTATTACTGTTATTTTTTCTCTATTGGGTTCTTATCTTATTTCTCACTGTATTGTGGCGGGCTTGGCGGGAAGGTTTTTAACCAAACATCGTCGCACAGGTTGGTGGCAAGATGGTCTGGATGCACCGCAATTATCAGAAAAATTCAAAGCATCAATTAACTGGGGATGGCGCGACCATTACCGGTATTGTTGTTAGTGCTAGTGTTGCCGCTGATGGGTTTTGGTATCGGTTCGACTTTACCTGAGCAATTTTTCCCGCCTTCGGATCGGGATATGCTTAGCCTGGAAGTTTATCTACCTGCGGCTTCCAGTATTGAAAAAACGGTGGCATTAACCAAAAAAGTGAGTGAGGAATTTAATAAGCAGCCTGGGCTAAAAAGTTTACATTGGTTCGTGGGCCGCAATGCACCACTGTATTACTACAATCTGAAACAAGGGAATGATAATTCGCAGTATTATGCACAGGCGATGCTGACCGCTGATAATTTTAGTATCGCCAATAATATGGTTGCAGTGATGCAGCGGCGGTTGGATGAAAAATTTCCAGAAGCACAAATTATTATTCGGCGTTTGGAGCAAGGGCCGCCTTTCGGTGCGCCGGTAGAATTGCGTTTGCTTGGTCCGGATTTAGATGTTCTCAAAACGCTTGGCGATCAGTTGCGATCTGATGTGTTGGCCGTTGAAGATGTTGTGCATGTGCGTAATAGTTTGTCTGAGGCTGTGCCTAAAATATGGTTGCAGGTTAATGAAAACCAGGCGCTAAAAGCACAGCTTGGGCTGAGGGATGTTGCTTCACAGTTGCATCGAGTAGTCGATGGTGAAGTGACAGGTTCAGTGTTGGAAGGGACGCAATCTTTGCCGGTAAGAGTAAAGGCGGGCGGCCAAAAACAGATTAGCTTAGGCGCGGCACATAGTTGGTTTTTAGTACCTGAAGGCGGTTCGTTTAGTCGTCCTGTACCCTATTCCGCTCTCGGTGAAGTGGATATTCGCCCTGAGCTAGGGGTGATTTCAAGACGTGATGGTGAGCGAGTTAACACCGTGCAGGTTTATCTTCGGGATGGACAATTACCGGCAGTAGTATTAGCACGAATTAAAAAATTGTTAGCGCAAAGCGAGCTAGCGCTGCCGTCAGGCTATCACCTGGAAGTAGGGGGTGAGGATGCGGAGCGCTCCGAGGCAATTAGCCAGCTAATGGGCAGCATGGGTTTGATTTTTGTGTTGTTGGTAGTAGCCATCGTGATGTCGTTTAATTCATTTCGCTTAAGTGTGGTTATTTTTCTGATCGCTATCCAGGCTGCTGGTTTGGGGATGTTGGCGTTGTCGCTGTCGGGGCGCCTTTTGGTTTTACTTCCATTGTCGGCCTGATGGGGTTGATTGGTTTGGCCATTAATGCCGCGATCGTTATTCTAGCTGAATTAAAATCTGATCCGGATGCTGTCGCTGGCAATCAGCAGGCAATTGTATTGGGTGTAGTGCGGTGTAGTCGTCATATCTTATCGACGACAATAACTACCGTGATGGGCTTCTTACCATTGATTTTAGCTGGGGGAGGATTCTGGCCTCCGTTTGCGGTCGTAATTGCTGGCGGTACTGTGTTAACCACTATCCTGTCGTTTTATTTTGTGCCAGTGGTGTTTTATTTAATGACTAGAAAACGCCGGTTTGAATTAACCGAAGTAGCGCTAGCGGCGGCTTAATTGTTGGGGCCGATTCAGGCGGTGGGGAGCCAGCAACTAACGACCTAGTTATGCTGGCGAACGACACGCTGCTTTTGTTTGTCCCAGTCTCGTTCTTTTTCAGTTTGGCGCTTATCATGTTGCTGCTTACCTTTGGCAATACAGACTTCTGCTTTCACTAAATGATTTTTCCAGTACAACGATGTGCACACTACGGTGTGACCATCTTGTGAAATAGCCACCAACAGCTTGGCCAGTTCCCGTTTATTAAGCAATAACTTGCGGTTGCGGTTGGGGTCGGTGACAAAATGGGTAGAAACGGTATTGAGTGGCGAGATATGCGCGCCATGTAAAAACGCTTCGCCCTTATGCATCATCACATAGCAATCAGTAATTTGAACCTTGCCCATACGCAAGCTTTTGACTTCCCAGCCTTGTAAAGCCACGCCCGCCTCAAATTTATCTTCAAGGTGATAATCGTGTCGCGCTTTTTTGTTCTGCGCGATCGTATTGCTGGAGGTTTTTGGTTTCTTTTTAGACATAGCCGCGCATTATAGCGGTAGTGGCTGGTAATGGGCATGGTTCTGGGTTAAAAAGTCTGCGATATTTTACGGTCCTGCTTTTCTTCGTGGAGTGGGTAGTGAGTCGTTCAGTTTTTAGCCAGACTGCTGCGTTGAGTGATTGCACGGGGCGGCTACCAACCAATTGAGCATAATGAATAGAATTAACACATGAGTTTTTACGATTCCAAGCGCCGCGGCTGGCGCAGAAGCTGGTCCTTTGTGGCGGCGACCATTGGCGCCACCTTGGGTCTGGGCAATCTATGGAAGTTTTCTTACCTTGCTGGTGAAAATGGTGGCGCAGCTTTTGTGCTGGCCTATTTAGTGTGCACGTTACTGGTAGCTATGCCGATCATGGTGGCAGAAGTTGTATTGGGCAGCCGTGGTCGTGCTAACACTGTAACTGCGATGGAGTCTTTAAGTTTAGAAGCGGGGGTGTCTCGCGGCTGGCAGATCATTGGTTGGCTGGGTCCTATCGCAGCGCTGTTGGTGTTGTCGTATTACGCGGTTATTGCTGGCTGGAGCTTTGCGTATGTTGGCAAACTCGTTACGGGTGAATTTATCGCCGGTAGTGCGCAATTGGCAGGAGATAGTTTTAATCAGCTATTAGCATCTCCTTTGGTGTTAATGCAGTGGCAATCATTGTACTTAATCCTGCTGTTATTTATTGCGATCGCCGGAGTCCGAAAGGGACTTGGTGGTGTTGCGCGTTTTTTAGTGCCGTTACTTTTTATATTGCTAATCGCCTTAGTGATTTACAGCTATCAGGTAGGTGATTTTTATGCCGCGGTAGATTTTTTGTTTGCAACGGATTTTTCGGTGATGACCGCGCAGCTGTGGTTAAAAGCGTTGGGACATGCTTTTTTTACCTTAACTATTGGTGTTGGAGCGATGATGACCTACGGCGCTTACGTGCCTGACAAACGGTCTATTACCCGGATGGTGGGTATCGCCGTTACTGTAGATGTGTTGGTGTCATTGCTAGCGGGGCTGGCTATTTTCCCTTTGGTATTCAGTTTAAATATGGCACCGGCTATGGGCCCAGGCTTGATGTTTGTGGCCATGCCCTATGGTTTTGGAAATATGCTATACGGAAATTATTTTGGCGGTTTGTTTTTTTTGATGGTGTCACTGACCGCTATTGTGTCCGGGGTGGCTTTACTAGAGCCAGCGATTGTCTGGTTATCGGAACGGTTTGGTTGGTGGCGTCCAGCCGCTGCGGTAGTAGTTACTCTACTCGTATGGTCGCTGGGCTTGGTGACGATATTTTCCTTTAGCGCATTGCAGCATATTCAACTATTGGGTTTGTCTGTATTTGGTTTGCTGGATTTTTTAACCGCGAATATATTATTGCCCGTTGGCGGTTGTTTAATTGCATTTTTCGTAGGTTGGCGGATGCGTATAGAAGTGCTGCGGGATGAATTGTATGTGGAGAGCGATAAAGTATTTGCGCTTTGGTATTGGCTTTTAAGGTATATTGCTGCGCCCAGCGTGTTGCTGGTATTTGTCTGGACTTTATCGAAGGCGTTATTATCCCAATGAGGGTGTCGCTGTCGTCCATGTTGATTAGAGCGTACTTATGCTCAATTACCGCTATATTCATCACTTCATCTATAGGTAAAAGCTGATATGACTGAGATTAGTCGCAGTGCTTTACTGCCCTATCCGGCGGTAGAAGTGTATGACTTAATTAATGATGTAGCAGCGTACCCGCAGTTTATGGATGGTTGTGTCGGAGCCGAAATCTTGTCCCGGGACGAGCAGCATATGGAAGCTCGATTGGATTTATCGAAAGCGGGGTTGCAATACAGCTTTACTACCCGTAACCGTTTGCAGGCGCCCCATACGGTGGCGATGGAGTTGGTCAATGGCCCCTTTTCCGAGTTTTCAGGGGTGTGGACGGTACTGGCTTTGAGCGACGAAGCTTGTAAAATTAGTCTGCAATTAAGCTTCTCTTTATCGAGTCGCGTATTAGCTGTGGCTGCCAAGGCTCTATTTAATCCCATGGCGGATAATTTGGTGGATGCGCTGGTGAAACGTGCACACCATCTGCATCAAAATAATTAGAACGAACAGATCGAGAGTGCAAACTGGTATGAGTGATATCAAGATTAAGGTAGAAGTGTGTTATGCACTGCCAAATAAGCAGCAAATTATTGCTTTGGAAGTGGCTGAAGGCACCACCGTTTTTGATGCGGCGGAGCAGTCCGGTATTGTTAAACAGTTTCCAGAGCTGGATTTAGCCACGGCTAAAATGGGGGTTTTTGGCAAGGCAGTAGCCAATCCGAAAAAAGAAGTACTATCAGCTAACGATCGAGTGGAAATCTACCGCCCCCTGATTGCTGATCCCAAAGAAGTACGGAAGGTCAGGGCTGCTAAGGTTAAAGCTGAAAAAGCTGCCGATAAAACGCATTAAGGTGAAAGTGAAGCGGGATGGGATGTTTCCGCTGTTGCTGAGCTTATTTAGCTTTCGCTGTCGTCGTCAGCATCGGTGGCCGCTTGTTGGTCGGTGGCTGATGGCAGAAAATCGCCAGTAAAATAATTTAAATTGCCATCTTTGAAGAAAATAGCCATGCGGTATTGCTCACGAGTATCGTTGCCGCGTTTTATATAATAAACGTAGTCCCAGCGATCGACATTGAAGGTGTCTTTTACCAGCGGGCTGCCCATAATATATTCCACCTGGTCTTTGGACATGCCGGGTTTTAGCTGGTCAATCATTTCCTGATTCACCACATTGCCCTGCTCAATAGCGATTTTGTAAACCCCTGGGAATTGCAGGGTGCTACAGGCACTTAATGCTGCTAAGGTGAGGATAAGAATAAATTTTTGCATTTGGGTTCCACTCGATAACCGGGACGTGGATAATACCTCAAACCAATCATGAACGCTAAGGGCTAGCCGGCTTGAGCTAGCACTAAAATCAGAGATCCGTCGTTATGACCATGGAAAATCAGGAATTGCGTAAAGCGGGGCTTAAAGTCACGTTACCGCGGGTAAAAATCTTACAGTTAATGGAACAGGCTGAAGAGAACGAACACCATCTCAGTGCTGAAGATGTCTATAAAGCGTTGCTAGAAGCCGGTGATGATGTGGGCTTGGCCACGGTTTATAGAGTATTGACCCAGTTTGAAACGGCGGGTTTGGTAGTACGTCATAATTTTGAAGGGGGTCACTCGGTATTTGAAATGGCCAAAGGCGATCATCATGATCATATGGTGTGTTTGGAAACTAATCAGGTGATTGAGTTTCTGGACCCTGTTATTGAGCGTCGTCAGCACGAGCTGGCTTCTGAGCATGGTTATGAGATTGTCGATCACAGTTTGGTGTTGTACGTGAAACCAAAGAAATAGCAGCAATTTAATTAATCTATAGTTTAAAGGCCGTCTTTCGTACGGCCTTTTTGCTATTTGGTTCTATATTAGGCGTTGAGAAAGTTTGCTGCCGGTGTTAAAGCTTGCTTAAGTCATTTTGTGAACAGTTTATGGGCCGGCAGTCGTCTTTGGTTAAACTGCTTTTAGTCTGAGTTATCTCCTGCTGACTTTCAATTAGAATAATATTCTCCGGTTGAATCCTTAACCCGCAGTTGATGGCTGTTTTGGCTTGAATCACACAACCTGTTTGAAATAAGGTGTGAGCCAAATTATTCCAGCCCTCGACAGCGCTGGGTCGCAGTGTTACATAGGCCGAAAAATACTGTTCTGCTGTTCGGTAATCAGCTAGCGAATAAGCCGCGTTTCCTGCGCCGAACTGAGCAACTGGATGATCGGGCCACTGCGCAAGTATGGCTTGATAAACTGCCAAAGCTGCTTTTGTTTCACCCACCTGCTCCAGTTCATTGGCAGCGCTGATCATGGTCTTAGCCTCGGCAGTTGCCGGTAGCCTTTCCGGGCGGAGTATTACCAACGCCCATGAGTCAGCCCGTTGCCAGGTTCTAACAAACAAGTCAAAGTCGACCTCGTGAGCTTTTTCTTTTCCAGAGCGCAAGCTGATTGTTTGCTGGTTGAGGTCGTAGCCTATGGCCACACTAAAATGCCAACGTGGTAGCCAGTTGTAGGCAAGATTTTGCATGACTAGCACTGGGTTACCGGCATTAATCTCAGTGAGTACATCGATAAGTTCCGGACGTAAAGGGTACGGCAGCAACCCATATCTTCTGGAACGAGCCACAATTTCAGTAGTGACTGTACCTTCTTTGCCCGGGATGTAAATTTTGCTGCGCAATTGCTCCGGGCTGGCGTCAATTCCCTGCACCGCCAGCATAGTGGCTAAAGAAGCGGGACCGCACTGATCTTCAATTTGAGGGAAAAAGGGGATGTTGTCGAGTTGCCGGGATGAATCGAGTTTCGCAACCTCCGGGATTTGATACCAGAGGTTGCTGGTGCAAGCCGTTAACAGAAATAGGCTGGCTAGTATTATTTTTCTTGCAGCTTTACTCAAAGTATTAGCAGCGAAAAGCATGAAATTTTTACTTATTAATACATTTTACAAAGGTAAATACATCAGTGGCACAAAGCATATCGGTAATAACGAAAACAATAAAAATCGTTAGTAGCACACCTACAATCCCGCCTGCTGGTTGTTGCTCAAGCTGGGTGTTAAGTTGCTGAATTTCTGCCGGCGTTAAACTCGCAATGCGATCATTTAATTGATCGGTATCGACACCCATCTCTTGTAATTGTTGTTTTAGTTCAACAGAAGCCAGTGCAGATTGCAGGCTCTGCTGGTTGTATTGCATGTTATCTGAGTGAATGATAGTGGTAGTGGGGATCATGCCTGCTTGTGCATAAGCGGCAAGCATTCCGGTTATGACTATGACAGTTGCCAATACTTTTTTCAGACCTTTGCTATTGAATAAGCGATTCATTATGTAGTCTCCTGTTAGTGGGCGATGTAATAAGTTTCCGATATCTGCCGTGTAATAGCTATCAAATTATTTTTTTGGATATTGAACATTATCGGTGGTTGTTATTTTTCTGATGATTTCTTCAGCTTTAGCTGGGGGTTACCCTGAAGTTTGTTAATTATCGTATTTATAGTGGCCGCCACTTGGGTGTGCGGCCCTCGCTGAAGGCCGCCATCATTTCTTCCATGCAGCCGGTGAAGTAACCAAGGGCCTGGGTGCGGTTTTCGATTTCCATGGCATGACGTAAGCTGGGCGCATTGATATTGTTCCAAAATCCTTTCTTGGTCATCCAGACGCCATATTCCGAGTTTTCAGCAATTGCGCTAGCGTATTCGATGGCTTTTTCCCTTAGTTGCTCAGGTTCAACCAATGCGTTGAGCAGCCCTAGTTGATCGGCTTCCTCGGCTTTAAAAATACGTCCCGTTAGCATCAGCTCCATGGCCTTGGTGGGGTTGATCAATTTAGGCAGAAAATAGCTTACGCCGATGTCGCAGGATGAGAGCCCGGTTTTGATAAACACTGAGCCAAATTTTGCGCCTTTGGCTGCCACCCGCAGATCGCAGGCCAACGCAAAAGCCAAGCCTCCGCCTACTGCGGCGCCGTTAATCGCAGCAATAACCGGCTTGTCACATTCGTGAATAGCGAGTGCGGCTTCAGCAATGCGCTCCTGATATTTATAGACAAACCCCAGTTGGCTCATGCCTTCTGTGCCTTGGATAGAACCCGGGCCGGATTGTGTGGTGAGGTCGGCTCCGGCACAGAAGCCTTTGCCTTCGCCGGTAACAATAATCACCCTAACGCTACGATCGAGCTGCGCTTGTTGAAAGGCGTCGATGAGTTCATCCAGCATCTGCGGGGATATAGCATTCATCACCTCAGGCCGATTAAGTTTGATTTCAAGAATATCGTTGTTGATTTTTTGCTGCACTACTTGGGTCATGGTGTTGTCCTATAGGTTATTTTGCCAACATGCCGCCATCAGCGGTGAGGGTAATGCCTGTTGTATAGGATTCCCCAGCGAGATAAAACACCGGGTTGAGAATTTCTTTGCTATCGGCAATACGTTTGATCAGGTTAGCTTCCAGCATGCCGTCTTCCATGCCCGGTATGGCGTCGATAACCCCATCGGTCAAATCAGAATGATAGCTGCCAGGTGCGATGGCGTTAACGCGAATATTCATCGGCGCCCATTCTTGTGCCATCACTTTGGTTAAGGCTTCCAGAGCGGCTTTAGTGGCGGCATAAAATCCCATAAATGCAGGAGGTCTCAGCCCGGCTACCGACAGTATGTTGATAATGGCACCGCCGCCATTTTCAGCCATATAGGGTGCTAACTTGGTAGCGAGATACCAGGGGCCGCGCTGATTAACCTGATACATTTTGTCAAAAGCGGCAGGCGTTTGATCGGTAAGCGCGCCCATGGCGATATTGATGCCGGCATTATTAATAACAATATCAACTCGGCCATAATGATTAATGGCCGTCTCTACCAGCCGATCAAGATCGTCGGTGTTACCGGTGTTGGCAGCCACCGCTAGTGCGTCGCCACCTTGATTGATGATGTCAGCAGCCAAGGCCTGACAGGATTCCAGCTTGCGGCTGGCAATAACCACCTTCGCGCCAGCAAGCGCGAAGCCTTCCGACATTGCTTTACCCAAGCCGCGGCTGCCGCCGGTGATCAGTACTACTTTATTTTCAAAATTAAACATGATGATTACGCCGCTCAATGAAGTCAGGGATGGGCATAAACTGCGAAGGTTTATTGCTGGTTTGCAGTGCATGATGATGCGAATTGCCCGTGTAGGTGACCACATTAGCACGGCTAAATTTCAACAGAAAAGGGTGAGAAGGGCCAAATAGATTGATCAAAATGTGCAGGGGCCATCTTCAGCGTGTGCCGAAGTGTTTGCCCCTGAATGATCTATGTCTGCCAATACTCTAATTGTGTAGACGATACAGGCTAGTGCGCCAACATCGCCTTGGCATGCGCCAGTGATTGATCGGTGATGGCAATGCCTCCCAGCATGCGGGCAATTTCTTCTACTTTATTGTCATCGTTCAGTTTTTTCAGTTGTGTACTGACACTGTTTTTACTGGCGGTTTTGCTGACATACAAATGGTGATGACCTTTGGAGGCGACCTGGGCTTGATGGGTGACACAGAGAACCTGACCCTGTTCGCCTAACTCTTGTAATAAGTTGCCCACCACTTCAGCCACAGCACCGCCAATGCCGACATCAACTTCATCAAATACCATGGTGGGGATGGCGCTGGTTTTAGCGGTGATCACTTGAATGGCTAAACTGATACGGGATAGTTCACCGCCAGAGGCGATTTTAGCCAGAGGCTGTGGTGCCTGCCCGGGGTTGGTGCTGACCAGAAACGCGACGTCCTCATTGCCATTTTGGTGAGGGATGTTATCGGTTTTTGCGGTGAGTAGAATTGTCAGCTGGCAATTAGCCATGGCCAGTTGCTGTAGCTGTTGTTCGACTTGCTTCTGCAGTTTTTTGGCCGCTGTTTTGCGTTTTTTGCTGATGACTTCTGCTTGCTGGCGATAATCTTTGTCCAGCGTCTGGAGCTGCTGCTTAAGCTGGTCAATTTCTTCATTACTGCCGCTAATGCTGGTTAATTCTTGTTGAAGTTGTTGATGCAGTTCGGTCAGTTGTTCGGGCTTGATATGATGCTTGCGGGCCACTTCATAGATAGTGCTTAAGCGTTCATCCACATATTGCAGACGCTCCGGATCCAATTCAAAACCGTCGACATGATGTTGTAGCTCGTGGCTGGCTTCTTCGGTTTGGATCAGTGCGCTGTTGAGTAGCTGTTCGGCTTCGGTCAGTGCCTGAGTTTTAACCGGAATGCTGGATAATGAACGCACGGCTTGATTTAAAATACTAATAACATTTAATTCACCCTCCGAGCACAGCGCAATTGTGTGCTGGCAGTTTTGCAGAATCTGTTCGCCGTGGGCTAATTGCTTTTGCTCCTGCTCTAAATCATGTAGTTCAGATTCTTGCACGTTTAAGCTGTCCAGTTCATCAACCTGATAACCTAACAGTTGCGCTCTGGCGCTTTGTTCGCTGCGGTTGGTTTCCAGTGTCGTTAGTCGCTGTTGTGCTTGCTGGTGTTGTTTGGCGATGACTTTTAATTCTTCTGTTTGGTGGGTTAAGCCAGCGTAGTCATCCAGTAAGCGTCGCTGTTGCTCTTTGCTCAGTAGTGATTGATGCGCGTGCTGGTTGTGAATGTCGATCAACATACCGCCGATGGCTTTTAAATCCTGTAGCGTGGCTGGGCTGCCATTGATAAAGGCCCTTGAGCGGCCCTCTTTGGTAATCACCCTGCGCAGAAAACATTCTTCACCGTCGAGTAATTCTCGCTCCTGCAGCCAGCGTTTGGCTTCCTTGATCGCGCCTATATCGAAACAGGCATTGATATCAGCACGCTCACTGCCGTGGCGCACTACGTTAGGGTCGGCTCTATCCCCCAGAGCTAGCCCCAGAGCATCGAGCATAATGGATTTACCGGCGCCGGTTTCGCCGGTGATGACGGTCATACCGCGTTGGAACTCCATCTCCAGTTGTGAGGCGATGGCAAAATTATTGACGCTGAGGTGGGTTAACATGGGGCTAATCCATAGTCTGTTTATTTGTACAGTATTATGGATGTATATACAGTATTTTGTCTAGCGGGCTTACAATGTTTTTTTGGGCTAGGGGCATGCTAATAACGTCATTCCCGACACCGATCGGGAATCCAGAGCTACAAAGTGATGAGTAAGGGGCTTTCTATAAACTCTGGGGAAAGCTAGCTATTTTGCACTCTGTAGCTCTGGATGATTCGCTCCGCTGGGCCTGCCCAGTGAAGCGTTTTGGGTACACCCTAAAGGGCCGCACCTTCGTGCGTTCAACGCACTGCGTGCTTTTTCCCGATCGGGCCGGGGATGACTTCGACTTGTTTATGATATTTCAGATTCATTCCGAATTGTCGTGCAATCAAGTCGGGATGGTCTGAGACTATTTCAGGCGCTATGGTTGATAGAGTCAGCTATAACTAACCCGCTCACAAACCACTAAGTCCCCGCATAACGCCCTTGCTTAGCCTGCACGTCATCCTGGTCCCGGTGCCAGATTTGCCTAGGCGCATAACCTTCCTTGCGCAACATATGCTCGGTATAAACAATGCGTTCCGGGTCGATTCGCAATAATTGCCCCGGTGGCAGACGATTAAAGTCCCGTCCCATTTCAAAGTTGGAGGAGGGGTATTTAAAGACCTTCATTCCCAGTTCCCATTCTTCGGTACCGGGATCTAGCAGTGTTCCGGTGCCGAAGAATTGCGCGCCCATTACGCAGGTCCAGCCGGCCATAGGATTGGCAACAGCAAATGAAATACGCGGGTCCCGTTTGATCGCTTTGGTCTTAGGGCTATTGGCCTGCGGAAAAATATAGAGTGTTAAGTGGTGGGTATAAAACTCGACGGGGCTAACCACTGGGCTGCCGTCTTTGCGTACCGTACCTAAATAACCCAGGTTGGTCATAGTACTGATGCGTTCTATTTTGGCTTCGAGTTGTTGTTTGGATAACAGTTGGGTTGGCCAAGGGGTTTCCTCTAGCCACGGGTGGGCAAAACTCATTGTGTGATCCTTTATTAAATTATTGTTTAGGTGGGCTGGATTGTTACATGAATCAGCTGCCGCGTTGCGGAGCTTTTAACATCTTTACATGCGGTCCATTTTTATCGTTTACTGACAATATAGTAGTAGCTTTGAAGAGAGGATTAGCTATGAGCACCGAGATCGTCAGCGAGCGGGCACAAGTGCTGTTAAAAACGCTAGTGCAGCGCTATATCCGCGATGGTCAGCCGGTGGGTTCGCGCAGTTTATTGGAGGATTCCGGTCTGGCGGTCAGCCCGGCCACCGTGCGCAATGTCATGTCAGATTTGGAAAGCATGGGCTTTATTACTTCCCCGCATACCTCGGCAGGGCGCATACCGACGACGCAAGGTTACCGTTTATTTGTCGATAGCTTGTTAACCATGCAGCCAATCAATGCCCATGCCTTACAAAGTCTGGAGCAACAGTTGGACCCCGATAAAAGCAGTAAGGAGCTAGCCCAAACCGCTTCAAAATTATTATCAACGATCACCTCACAGGCGGGGTTGGTCAGCGTGCCCAAACCGAAGAAACAGGCATTGCGGCAGGTTGAGTTTTTACCGCTCTCGGGTAATCGGGTGTTGGTGATTTTAGTGATCAATGAGCGTGAGGTAGAAAACAGGGTGCTTCACACGCATCGCGAGTACACCGCAGTGGAGTTGCAACGGGCGACAGCCTTAATCAATCAGCGTTACGCCGGGCAAAGTTTGGGGCAGGTGCGGCGCTCGGTGCTGGCCGCTATGCAGCAGGATAAGGATTCTATTGATAGTTACTTGCAAACGACGCTGGATTTGGCCAGCCAAACGTTCACCGAGGATGCCGATGCCAGCGACACCGATTATGTGGTGGCTGGCGAAGGGCAGTTGGTGGGCATGAGCTCCGCGGAAGATATTGGTCGTTTACAGGGCCTGTTTGAAGCCTTTGAACAAAAGAAGGATATTCTGGAATTGGTCGATCGCAGTATTCAGGCGCAGGGCATTCAGATCTTTATCGGTGAGGAATCGGGCTATGACATGCTCGGCGGGTTTAGTCTGATCACCGCGCCCTACCAGGCTGATGGGGATAATCTGGGGGTGCTTGGCGTTATTGGTCCCACCCGGATGGCCTATGAGCAAGTAATTCCCATCGTTGATGTCACAGCGCAAATGCTGAGTTTGGCGATGAAGAAGTCCTGAGTCTGACTGGCGAAGGTTTATATTACGCTTAAATTGCAAAATCAGGGCCTCTCTTGCCTCTCGTTTTCTATTCTAACTCATTGAATATATTGGTTTTTCCTCTATTATTTCCGGCCCGCAAATAATCCCCTTGAATTAAACACCTTTGCCCCCATATAGCAGGGCAGTAACGCCAGCGTGCTGGTTGATTTAAAACCTGAACCTGTAGGATTGGAGAGCACAGTGTCCAACGAAGAACAAACTAACCCTGAAGTAGAAGAACTAGTGGATGAGATTGCCGCAGATGATGCTGAAGTGAATGCCGCTGAAGCTGAACAGGCGCAAAGCCCGGAAGCGCAAATAGAAGAGCTGCAAGAGCAGCTGGCTAAAACCAAGGATGACGCTTTGAGAACGCTGGCCGAAGCGCAGAATATCAAGCGCCGCGCCGAGCAGGACATAGACAAAGCCCGTAAATTTGCGCTGGAGAAATTTTCTACCGACCTGTTAGCGATCGCCGATAACCTGCAGCGTGCAGTGGATGCCGCTGACAAAGACAATGAGTCGTTAAAGCCGCTGGTCGAAGGTGTTGAGCTGACCCAAAAAGCCTTGAATGACACCTTTGCCAAACATGGTGTACTGAAAGTTGACCCCATAGGCGAACCATTTGACCCCACCTTTCACCAAGCGATTTCAATGGTTGAAAACCCTGATGTCGAACCTAATACCGTGACTATGGTGATGCAGACTGGATATACCTTGAACGAGCGCTTGCTGCGCCCAGCGATGGTGATGGTATCGAAGGCCGCTCCAGCTGCCTCGGTTGACGAGCAGGCTTAACGGTCCGCTGTTATAAGGGCTGATTTTTAAACAATTTGTGGTAAATGCGGGCTTGAATAATTTGGCTTCGCACCCATATAGACAACAACTGAATTGAAACGCTGATGTTAATGATGATCAGCAATGAAGAGTAACTGGAGAACAACAATGGGTAGAATTATTGGTATTGACCTCGGCACCACCAACTCCTGTGTGGCAGTGTTAGATGGTAAAAGCAGTAAAGTAATCGAGAACGCTGAGGGCGATCGCACCACACCTTCTATTATTGGTTATACCGAAGATGGTGAGATTCTGGTTGGCCAGAGTGCCAAGCGTCAGGCGGTCACCAATCCACATAACACCTTATATGCAGTTAAGCGTTTGATCGGCCGCAAATTTAAAGATGATGTGGTGCAAAAAGACATCGGCATGGTGCCTTATAAAATCGTTGCAGCCGATAACGGTGATGCCTGGGTTGAAGCGCGCGGCAAGCGTATGGCTCCACCACAAGTGTCTGCTGAAGTATTGAAAAAAATGAAAAAAACCGCTGAAGAATATCTGGGCGAACCAGTGACTGAAGCCGTAGTCACTGTACCTGCTTACTTCAACGATTCGCAGCGTCAGGCCACTAAAGATGCCGGTAAAATCGCGGGTCTGGAAGTTAAGCGCATTATCAACGAGCCAACGGCGGCAGCGCTGGCTTATGGTATGGATAAAGCACAGGGCGATCGCACTATTGCCGTATACGATCTAGGTGGTGGTACCTTCGATATTTCTATTATTGAAATTGCTGAAGTAGATGGCGAGCACCAGTTTGAAGTGCTATCTACCAATGGTGACACGTTCCTGGGCGGTGAAGATTTCGATATGCGCTTGATCGAGTATTTGGCCGCTGAGTTCAAAAAGACTAACGGTATGGATCTGAAAGGCGATCCATTAGCGATGCAGCGCCTAAAAGAAGCGGGCGAAAAAGCCAAAATTGAATTGTCTTCTTCGCAGCAGACTGAAGTGAACCTGCCTTATATTACTGCGGATGCGTCTGGTCCCAAGCACTTGGTTGTGAAACTAACTCGCGCCAAATTAGAATCCTTAGTAGAAGATTTAGTGGCCAGAACAATAGAGCCGTTGAAAGTCGCATTAAAAGATGCCGGTTTATCTACCAGTGAAATTAACGATGTCATTCTGGTTGGTGGCCAAACGCGTATGCCACTAGTACAGGCTAAAGTTGCAGAGTTTTTTGGCAAAGAGCCACGTAAAGATGTAAACCCTGATGAAGCGGTAGCTCTGGGTGCTGCAATTCAAGGTGGTGTATTAAGCGGCGACGTGAAAGACGTATTGTTGCTGGATGTTACGCCATTAACTTTGGGTATCGAAACGATGGGTGGTGTTGCCACTGCCTTGATTGAGAAGAACACCACGATTCCTACAAAGAAATCGCAGATCTTTTCAACAGCAGATGATAACCAGTCAGCGGTAACAATTCACGTCGTACAGGGTGAGCGTAAGCAAGCGTCGGGTAACAAATCGCTGGGCCGTTTCGATTTGGCTGACATTCCACCGGCTCCGCGTGGCATGCCGCAAATCGAAGTAACTTTTGATTTGGATGCTAACGGTATTTTGCATGTTGCTGCCAAAGACAAAGCGACGGGTAAAGAACAGTCTATTCGTATTACTGCTTCTTCCGGTTTGTCAGAAGATGAAATTGAAAGCATGGTACGCGATGCCGAAGCGAATGCCGAAGCCGATAAGCAATTTGAATCATTGGTTACAGCGCGTAACACCTTGCAAGGCTTGATGAACGCCACCAAGAAAACCTTGGAAGAAGCGGGTGATAAAGCGACTGATGAGGAAAAATCTGCCATCGAAGCGGCGCTGGCCGAAGCCGAGACTGCGGTTACAGGTGATGACAGTGCAGCGATGGAAGCCGCTACCCAGAAACTGACTGAGGCATCCAGCTCACTGGCGCAAAAGCTGTATGCTGAGCAGGCTGCAGCGGCGGAAGCTGCTGGTGGTGCTGAACAAGCTGACAGCTCAGATGAAGCTAGCGATGATGCTGTCGATGCCGAGTTTGAGGAAGTAAAAGAAGATAAGTAATTGAGTACCGCAGTGTCAGAAAGTAGTGATTGAATAAGCTACTTGTTGGCAGGCGGCAACAGTTTACTTATATCAAAGCGCGGGCATGCCCGCGCCTTTGTATTTAAGGTTTGTTGCTTTTTATTGCTTATGAGCAATGACCTATTTGAACAGATAATGAAAAACACAGTGCGCAGTTAATACCGTAAAAGATTTGGTTTGGCACTGATTTAATAGCTTACTACTGGAATACACACCCCATGTCCAAACGCGACTATTACGAAATTCTTGGCGTTGCCAAAGATGCTTCGGAAAAAGACATTAAAAAAGCATATCGTCGAGTAGCGATGAAACATCACCCTGATCGTAATCCGGACGATAAAACATCAGAAGATAAATTTAAAGAAGCGTCTGAAGCTTACGAAATTTTATCGGACCCACAAAAGCGTCAGGCCTATGACCAGTATGGCCACGATGCGGTCAGTGGCAATGCCGGCGCTGGTGGTTTTGGCGGCGGTGCAGGTAACTTTAGCGATATTTTTGGTGATGTGTTCGGTGATATTTTTGGTGGCGGAGGCGGTGGTGGTCGCAGTCGTGGTCCTGCCAGAGGCAGTGATTTACGATACAACCTCGATGTAAATTTAGAAGAAGCTGTTAAAGGCACCGAAGTAAAAATTCGTATTCCTACGCTGGTGGCTTGTAATCCCTGTGATGGTAGTGGAGCTAAAAAAGGCAGCTCGCCAGTAACGTGTACCACGTGTAACGGTATGGGCCAGGTGCGGATGCAGCAAGGCTTTTTCTCGGTGCAGCAAACTTGTCCTAATTGTCGCGGTAAGGGCAAAATGATTTCTGACCCTTGTAATAGTTGTCATGGTCAAGGGCTGGTAGAAGAAACCAAAACGCTGTCAGTAAAAGTGCCGCCAGGTGTTGATACTGGTGATCGCATTCGCTTGAGTGGAGAAGGTGAGGCGGGGCCGGATGGTGGTCCATCAGGTGATCTGTTTGTACAGATCAACGTTCGCGCACATAATATTTTTGAGCGTGATGGAAAAAATCTCTATTGCGAAGTGCCCATCAGTTTCATCGATGCCGCGTTAGGTGGCGAAATGGAAGTGCCGACGCTGGATGGCCGGGTTAAATTAAAAATTCCTGCAGAAACGCAAACCGGTAAATTATTTCGTTTGCGCGGTAAAGGGGTAACGCCAGTACGCGGAGGTTCAACCGGGGATTTATTGTGCCGTGTAACACTGGAAACACCGGTTAATTTGACCAAGCACCAAAAGGAATTGCTGACCCAATTACAGGCGTCGTTTGAGAAAGAGGGTAATCAGTCGCCGCGGAAGAATTCCTGGTTTGATGGGGTTAAATCTTTCTTCGATGACATGAAAATTTAAGTGTTTATAGAAGGATCTAGCACGCTATTGCCGTGTCAGTGCTGTGCTCGGTTGGTCATGTACTAAATGTACATTGCCGCCCTGTGCGCAGTACTTCCTTGCACTAGCGCACTACCTCCTCCTCTAAACACTTAAATTACGTGCTAATAAGAGTGTCGCACTGCAGCACAATCTCGCACTCTATAGGCTTAAGTTGGGTGCCGTTTATAGGTATTGCATCGCCGCCCATTCTTGCGGTTTAATTCCACAAAATACGAAACCAATAAAATAATTGTCATTCCGCAGGCGGGAATCCAGAACACAACAATAAATTAACCACGTCAGTGAGCTACTGGCTATTAACAAAGGCTTTCAAACCATGACCGTAAAAATTGCTGTGACCGGAGCTGCCGGGCGTATGGGTAAAATTCTGATTGAAGCAGTGAGTTTAAATCCTAATGCCGAATTAAGCGCTGCTATTGAGCGGGCGGAAAGTCCGGCGCTGGGATTGGATGCGGGCGAGCAAGCGGGTTTGGGTAAAAATGGTGTATTGATTGTTGATGATATTCAGCAAGTAATTAATGATTTTGATGTGCTAATTGATTTTACTGCGCCGGCGGCGACGGTTGCTAACGCCAAAGCTTGTGCTGCGGCAGGCAAGAAAATGATTATTGGTACGACAGGATGTACGGATGCAGATAAAGCAGAAATTGCTACAGCGGCAGGCCAATCTGCTATTTGCATGGCGACTAACTTCAGTACCGGGGTTAATTTATGTTTTAAATTAGCCAAAGAAGCGGCCGCTATTTTGGGCGACGATTACGGTGTTGAAATTGTCGAAGCCCATCACCGGCATAAAGTGGATGCCCCTTCCGGTACTGCCTTGAGCTTGGGTGAAGCCGTGGCTGAAGGACATGGTCGCCAGTTAAAAGAGGTGGCGGTGTATAGTCGTGAAGGTCAAGTTGGCGCCCGTACCGAACATGAAATTGGCTTTGCCACCATTCGCGGCGGTGATGTAGTGGGCGATCACACAGTGATGTATATGGCTGATGGCGAGCGCGTAGAAATTAGTCATAAAGCCAGTTCAAGAATGAGCTTTGGCCGCGGCGCTATTCGCGCCGCTGTATGGGTAGCGGCTAAAGATGCCGGCTTATTTGATATGCAAGATGTATTAGGCTTTAAATAAGGTCCAAGCAACCCTCTCAAGTCTGGCAGGGTGCGGGGACAGGCCAGCTTTTGCGCCGTCTGCAACGTTAGCTCTGTCCCCAGTTTGAAACCCTTGGCACACACGTCAGCTCAGAAATCCTTTCTTTGCCACAATAATAGCTACCAACAACGCTAATTCTCAAAATGAACATTTAGCACTAGCGATTCCATATTAGGCCTGGCGCTAATGTACTTTTACTTCAAGTATATTTTTAAATTTTCACGCTGTTATTCATAACCCATAAAAGCTTCATCTGCCCCTGTTTATTTATGATCTGGTTGGGGGTGGTACCCGTATCTGGTCTAACAGAGGGCTTTTTATGAATTCAGCAGCGCCATCAACGTCCGATTCTGATGTTAATTCTTCGATACCTGTTCCTTTAGAGGATACTGTGTTGGTGAGGGATAAAATCATACAGCACTGCCATCTGACTGAAGTAACCGAGAACGGCGCAGCCAAGATGCGTCTTAACATGAAAAGGTCACCTTTTGTTGAGGCTGGCTGGGTTAGACTTTGGCAAGCCCCTGAAGATTCAGTGATCGACCGTCTCTATCATTTATATATTGGCGGCCCTGGCAACGATATGAATTTGATGTACGCGATGACCCGCATCGACTCAGCGGTCCCCCACTTTCTGATGCACTACAATCTTAATCCACCGGGGGTTTGGAGCTACCATATAGACTTGGCACCCAAAGTTGATCCTGTTATGTACCCTGATTATTGGCGCAATGCGTATTCACCGCTAAGCACTATTACCGAAAGCAAACCGTTTAAATCAATACTAACACCTCGTATTCAAGCTGACCGTAAGCAGTATTTATCTACCTGGGGATTGTATGGAAAAGAGGTAGGGCAGGTTGAATATGAAACCGTGAGAGACCAGGCGATGCCGTTTTATGTCGACCACTTTCTTCAACTGTGCGACCAGTTCAGTTTCGATCAGGTTGATCAAGCTTATTTGCGTGAACGCGGTGAGCAGGTTATGGATATGCTGCTAGCAAGAGAAATGGATGTGCGTGGATGGGGGCGTTTTGACGCCTTGTTTGGTGCTGAGGTGACTGATCAGGTCCGTGAGCTTTGTCGACGTGAACTGAAAACCTGATTATGCAAAGGGAGCAATGATCAGCGCAGTAACGCCAGTAATCAATTAGCCTGCTTTAATGTCTGTTTGTCGAAAAAATTATTACATGACTTATTCATTACACCTTCAAAAATCAGTTATTTCTATTGTTGCGAACATAAGTAGTAGTTGTTTACCTATTTTTGCCTATTTCCATTGTGCCATTTCAATCACTTAAAGTGGGCAGTAGTAATGTTGCTGTTTATTTGCAATGAGTAGCTAGTGGATCACTATTCAGTTTTGGGTATTTAGCGCCTGGATGCTGGAGGCCACCAATTCCGTCTTTGTACCAACGTGCTTTGCGCAATTTCTGGGCTAAACTATTTGCAATTCAAGTGGCATGAACAAAAAATCCATTAGAAATTGGCCTGCCACGCCATTGAATGATGGGTGGCGATGGCCGCATGATTAAGGCAATAAATACCCTGAATACGAAGTAGGAGTCAGAGATGCAAACAGAATTCGCTAAAAAGTTAGGCATAGATGTGCCCATTTTTGCCTTTACCCATTGCCGTGATGTGGTGGTGGCGGTCAGTAAAGCGGGAGGTATCGGTGTATTGGGTGCGGTGGGCTATTCGCCTGCCCAGCTGAAAGAAGAGCTGGACTGGATCGATGAGCATATAGGCGATCACGTCTATGGCGTTGATACGGCAATTCCACAAAAATACGAAGGTATGGATAAAACCAGTCCGGACGAATTGGTGGCGATGATTCAGGATGCGATTCCAGAGGAGCACCGTAAATTCGCTGCGGGACTGTTAAGTAGCCACGGTGTACCTGAATTACCCGATAAAGATGACGGCGTGACCCTAAGTTTTTCTGCGGTTCAGGGGCAGCTATTAGTTGATGAGGCGCTAACGCGTCCCAATTGCCGGATTATTGTCAACGCATTGGGAACCCCGCCTGCCGAAATTATCAAGCAGGTGCAGGATTCCGGTCGGATGATCGGCGCTTTGGCTGGGCGTTTGAAGCATGGTATTAATCATAAAACAGCCGGTTTGGATTTTGTTGTTTGTCAGGGCACAGAAGGTGGCGGTCATGCCGGAGAGGTTACTTCCATGGTGCTTTGGCCGCAGATGGTTAAAGAGTTGGCACCGTTGCCGATTTTAGCGGCGGGCGGTATTGCCAGTGGTCAGCAAATGATGGCGGCAATGAGTATGGGCGTCGAAGGTGTTTGGTTGGGTTCAATGTGGTTGAATTCGAGTGAAGCCAGTGCCGAACCAGCACAGCGTGAGTCATATATGAAGGCGACGTCGGAAGACACTGTTCGTTCCAAGTCCTTTACCGGTAAGACGGCGCGGATGTTGAAAAACGAATGGACCGAAGCCTGGGAGCGTGAAGACACGCCTGATCCATTACCCATGCCTTTGCAAGGCTATCTTACCTTTGACGCGGTAAGGCGCACTCATAAATACGCGGGCGTAGCCGAGACGCAAAAAGTGGCCTTTAACCCTATTGGCCAAGTGGTAGGTCAGATAAATCAAATTGAATCCTGTCGCGATATTATGACCCGTTTACTGACCGAGTATGCAGAGTCTTATGAGCGTATAAACTCACTGATGCCAGAATAGTGTAGCTCGGTATTTCAGCAAAAAAGGGAAGCTCGGGCTTCCCTTTTTTGTGCCTGAATTTCGGGCTGCTATAAGCCTTGCGGTTTTGCTGTTATAACTTCTGGTCTTGCTGGGCTGCAAAATAAGATCAAAAGCACTATTCTTATTGGTATGAATAATAATAACTGCGGTGATATTTATGAGTGACTCCAATAAAGCGGCGCTGGCAAGTAACAGCAAAAGTTTGTTGCAGCAAACTAATATCCAGAATTACTGGCGTGCCAATAAACGGGTGTTAGTGATACTACTCAGTGTTTGGTTAGTGGTTTCGTTTGGCTTGAGCGTGTTGTTGGTCGATTGGTTGGATCAATTTTCGTTGGGTGGTTTTCCCTTGGGTTATTGGTTTTCCCATCAGGGTGCATTGCTTGTTTATATCGCGTTGATTTTTATTTACCACGTCTGGATGACACGTATTGAAACAGCTTGTGGTTTTGATGAGGGCGAACGCAATGCTGACTCTGCGACAGCGACACAAGGAGGTAAGCACTAATGGATGCACAATTACTGAGTTATATTTTTGTCGGTCTTTCTTTTGCGCTGTACTTCGGCATTGCGGTGTGGTCACGGGCTGGTTCCACCAAGGATTTTTATGTGGCGGGCGGCGGGGTTAATCCTATCGTCAATGGAATGGCGACGGCCGCAGACTGGATGAGCGCGGCTTCGTTTTTATCACTGGCAGGTATTATGGCTTTCGCCGGTCGCGATGCTTCGGTGTATTTGATGGGCTGGACTGGTGGTTATGTATTGCTGGCGTTGTTATTAGCGCCTTACTTACGAAAGTTCGGCCGTTTTACCGTGCCGGATTTTATTGGTGAACGTTATTACTCCGACGCCGCCAGAGTGGTGGCGGTGGTTTGTTTGATATTTATTTCCTTTACCTATATCGCCGGTCAGATGCGCGGTGTCGGGATCGTATTTTCCCGTTTTTTAGAAGTGGAAATAGAAACGGGTGTAGTGGTCGGCATGGCCGTGGTATTTAGCTATGCCGTACTCGGTGGCATGAAAGGAATAACATATACCCAGGTTGCACAATATTGCGTGCTGATTTTTGCGTTTATGGTGCCGGCTGTGTTTCTGTCGATCATGTTTACAGATAATCCTTTTCCGCAGTTAGGTCTGGGCAGTGAATTGAATGATGGTTCCGGCTTAACCGTGTTACAAAAATTGGATCAAGTGACGGTTGAGTTGGGCTTTGGCGCGTATACCAGTGCCAAAAAATCAACCCTCGATACCATGGCTATTGTTGCCGCGTTGATGATTGGTACTGCTGGGTTACCCCATGTCATCGTGCGTTTTTTTACCGTGCCCAAGGTCTCCGATGCGCGCTTGTCGGCGGGTTATGCCTTGGTATTTATCTGTTTGATGTACACAACGATTCCCGGCGTCGCCGCATTCTCCCGGTTAAACCTAATGGATAACGTTAACGAAGTCCCGTATCAGCAAGCACCAGAATGGTTTGCCAATTGGGAGGGCACCGGTCTGTTAGCGTGGCAAGATAAAAATGGTGATGGCGTCATGCAGTATCGGGCAGGCGCACCCTTTTCGCCCGCAAAACCGGAATTTATTGAGGGACAGGGCGCTTTTGGTGAAAGAGTAATTAGCAACCAGCCAGCGGATAATGCAAACGAGCTTTATGTGGATCGTGACATTATGGTGATGGCTAACCCCGAAATTGCCCAGTTGCCCAATTGGGTAATTGCCCTGATGGCTGCTGGAGCTGTGGCGGCGGCGCTGTCTACAGCAGCAGGATTGTTATTGGTTATTTCCAGTTCGGTGTCCCATGATTTGTTAAAACAAACCTGGATGCCGAATATCAGTGACAAGCAAGAATTATTATTTGCGCGTTTGGCAGCTGCGACGGCGGTGGTGATTGCCGGTTGGTTTGGTATTTATCCGCCTGCGTTTGTTGCGCAGGTGGTTGCCTTTGCTTTTGGTCTGGCAGCGTCATCGCTGTTTCCGGCTATTTTTATGGGAATATTTTTTAAAAGGATAGGTAAAGAGGGCGCCATAGCGGGGATGTTAGTGGGTTTGATATTTACCTTTAGCTATATCGTGTTTTTAAATTTGCCGCGCCGGAATTAAATACTGCTGAGCATTGGTGGTTGGGAATTTCGCCTGAGGGTATTGGTACATTGGGCGCAGCGCTGAATATGGTGGTGGCGTTTCTGGTGAGCACAGTTGCGGTTAAGCCTCCGCAAGTGGTACAGGATCTGGTTGACGATATTCGTATGCCTGCTGGCGCGGGAGTTGCACATAAACATTAGGCGTTGGCGCAGCCAGACCTGTGAACGCCAGCCTTATTAATTGTTGTCGAGTTCGTTGTCGTTAAGGAGTTGCTGTACCAACTGCTTAATTTCTTGCAGTAAAAAAGCTTTGCTATTATGCGAGGGGTTAAATAGTGCAGCGGTACTTATGCCGGTGGTCATATTCACTAGTCGTCTGGCGGCGGTAGTTGCGTTTAAATGTGCTGGTAGTTCTCCGGCTGCAATCGCACAATTTATATCGTTTTCAAATTGTTGAATGGCATAATTAAAACGCTTTTTTTGTTGTTTGCGTAAATCGCTGTGGATAGCCGCCATACTCCAGTAAATTAAGCGTACCTTCCACTCATCAGCAATCGTAGCTGTTAACGGCAGCGAAGCTTGTAATCTTTTTTCTAACGCTTTTATCCCGCTGATATTGCGGGTGAGTTTATCTGCTCGCAGCTGGTAGCAGTGGTTTGACCAATCTAATGCGGCACTGATGACCTGTTCTTTATTATCAAAATAATGTTCGATAACGCCTTTGGAGTAACCACTGTGGCGAGCGATTTCGCGCAAGGTGGCGGCCTCTATACCTCCGCTAGCAATTAACCGGGCGGCGATGGCGCTAATCTCATTGCGGCGCAGTTGATGGTCGACAACTTTAGGCATATTAATACCTGAAGCGGTTGTGAATACCGTGCCGCCGCTGCGTCAGTTGTGCGCTGCGCTGTGATGGTGTGAGCAGCTTTATATCAGCGGGTAGGTGTTGTTGCAGGGCTGACGCTTTGATTTGTTGGCATGTCGGTTGTGGATAGTTTTCGGTGCCAATCCAGCGCAAGGTGATATAACCTTGTTGATGGCCGACGGGTCCAGCCAGTTTGGCACGCCGGCATCGATATGGCTGACTACCAGGATTAATTCGCCATTATGTTCCAACTTGGCGTAGTGACAGTTGGTGCTGCATAAGCGATAACGGTAGTCCATGGTTTCCCACCAGTAGCTGCCAAATTCTACGGCCCAGTAATCAGCTGGCGGCGGGGTAACGCGAATAATCAAGGCTTCATCATCGGGTAATTGCCAATAGCAAATTAAAGGCTCACCGCCCGGGGTCGCATCAATAGCATTGTCGTCCAGTTGTCGATAGCTGAGAAACTGATTGGGAATGGCTTTCCATTTGTCGATCATTTCTGCCCAGTAAAAGGTGGAGTCGCGCACCCAGCTGGCGCTTTGTTTTAGTCCGTGAGTAATTTGATCTACTGAGGTTTCTGCTTTGATGAGCGAGGGGCCTATGCGATCGATACGAGCATTCATGGCTTGCTCATTTTCCCAATCAGCAAAAAATTGACGCACGGTAACCCGCCAACTACCCGGCGTGGTTTTTATCCAGTTACCGGGCTGAGGCTCGGGACTAAGGATAATTTCAAAACTGCCATCCTCAGCTACCAGTATATCGCGATTAATTAAATTACCTACCACAGCGCCGCCCCAGGGCGTGTCGCCATCTTCCACTACGGTGACAGCAAAATAACGGGCATTACCGCGTTGGCCGGTAATGCGATAGGTATTGTCGCCATTGATTGGGGAGCCTACATAGAGTGCGTCACAATTGTCGCCACCCTGTTTTCGAATAGGATCAAAATAATGCATTAATTCGGGTTGATCAGGGTCTATATTTTCCAGATTAAATTGCAGGGCTAGTGCGATGTTACGGCTGAGCAGGCGAAAGCCTTTGGCGCGATCGAGGTCCTGTTTAGGTGAGTTGTCACGAAACACGAGATCGCTGCACTGCTTTAGTTGTTCGCAAAAATCATCCCAGCTTGCTTTTAATTGTTTGTCGTTAGGGTTATCTCCATACATGCGATTGTGCCTCGTTGATATTTTACCTTTTATGATTTTATTTATATTAGGACGTATGTCCTATATAAATCAACGGTAATTATTTTTAGGTTGCCAAATATATTATTAACTTTCATAGTGGCAGCGGGTGCATCAGCGAGCAGGAGAATAAATTATGGCGAATGGTACTGAACCGTTATGGTCGGCGCCTGATCACCCTGGCTGGGTGGCTGCGATTAATCGCGAAGGTAGCTATATGGATTTGATGGCGACTATTCCCCTGGATGAGACATCATTAAAGCAGGCCGCTTGCGAGGCTACTGGATTAACGGATTTTGGTGATGATGACTGGTTGCAACCTTTTGCTGTATTGCTGCAATCATTGGAGCGCGAGGCCGAGTTAACCCTGATGGGCCGTTTAATGGCGCGACACGATATTTTTATGTGGTTGAAAACGCGTCTACAGGTACATAATTTATTAAACAAACACCCGGAGATTGAGCAGCAAGAAATCCATCAGCCGATGGTGATTGTTGGTTTGCCACGCTCAGGTACTTCAATTTTATTTGAAGTGTTATGGCAGGACCCTGCGGTGGGGGTGCCGCTTATGTGGGAGGCCATGCAACCTTGCCCACCACCACAAGCCGATAGTTATACCACTGACAGTAGGATAGAGCAGTGCGATAAGCTGATCACGCAGTGGAATAGAGTGGCGCCAGAGTTTGTCAAAATGCACGAGATGCGCGGGGATATTCCCGCAGAGTGTGGTTTGTTAATGGCGGCAACGTTTATCAGTGATCATATCGCTTCGCTGCATCAAACTCCCAGTTATAGTGCGTATTGTCTGCAAGCGGATTTTGAACCCGTGTATCGGTACCACAAAAAAATCTTGCAAATTTTGCAATGGAAAAATCCACGGCAACGTTGGTTGTTAAAAGCACCGGAACATCAGGTGCATTTAGATACGCTGCTAAAGGTTTACCCTGATGCGATGATTGTCCAAACACATCGCGATCCGGTCAAGTGTATGGCATCCACCACTAGCCTGATGGGAACGTTGTACTCTATGCGCAGCGATCAGCCATTTAATGCGGAAATATTTGAAAATATCATTATGGGTGAAGCGACAGCGCGGCGACTTGAGCAGGTGATGGCCCAGCGTGATCAGGGTGTCGTACCGGCGGCTAATATTGTTGATTCACGTTATCAGGATTTGATGGATGAGCCGATGGGTTGCGTGGCAAATATTTATGCCCATTTCAAATTGGTGTTAACCGCTGAAGCTAAAGCGCGGATGCAGGCGTATTTAGCCAGCAAGCCACAAGGAAAGTTTGGCCAGCATCACTATCAACTTGATGATAAAAAATTTACAAGAAAGAGCGCTGTTTGAACGGTATATGCGCCGTTATCAGGTGCCGATTGAATAGGCTATACCTGAAAAAGCCTAAACTTAAATCAGGTATTGCCATGGTAGTGATTAGATCATGCGTTTTGTGCTTTTAATGCCAAACGCATGCGATGCAGTACTGGCTCAGTATAACCGTTAGGCTGTGCGCAGCCTTCAAAGACCAGTTCGCAAGCAGCTGCAAACGCAATACCATCAAAGTCGGGTGCCATCGTTTGATAAGCAGTATCGCCGGCATTTTGTAAATCAACCACCGCCGCCATGCGTTTCATCGTTTCCATGACTTGTTCTTTGCTACAAATGTTGTGGCGTATCCAGTTGGCAATATGTTGGCTGGAAATTCTTAGTGTCGCTCTGTCTTCCATTAAGCCAATATTATTGATGTCAGGGACTTTGGAGCAGCCTACTCCTTGATCAATCCAGCGCACTACGTAGCCAAGAATACCCTGACAGTTATTGTCCAGCTCTCGTTGAATATCTTCTGCCGACAAAGTTTGCTCACCTAGTAATGGAATAGTAAGAATGTCATCGACACTGGCGCGAGCCCGCTGCTTTAGTTCTTCCTGTTTGCTGGCGACATTTACTTGGTGGTAATGCAGTGCGTGTAGGGTAGCGGCAGTGGCGAGGGCACCCACGCAGTGTTAGCTCCGGCATTGGGGTGACCAATTTTGGCTTCCATCATTTTTGCCATATTGTCTGGTTCAGGCCACATGCCTTTACCGATTTGGGCCTTGCCCTGAAGGCCACAGGCTAAACCTAAATCGACATTCTGGTTTTCGTAGGCGCCGATCCAGGTCATGGTTTTCAATTGACCTTTGGGTGCGAAGGGGCCTGCTTCCATCGAGGTGTGAATCTCATCGCCGGTGCGATCCAGAAAGCCGGTATTGATAAATACGATGCGATCTTTAGCGGCGCGAATACATTCTTTCAAATTGACAGACGTGCGGCGCTCTTCATCCATAATGCCTACTTTTAGTGTTTTTCTGGGCAGCGCTAAGGCATCTTCAATGCGGTTAAATAAAGCATTTGTGAAGGCGACTTCTTCGGGGCCGTGCATTTTAGGCTTAACAATATTAATGCTATTGGCGGAGGAGTTTTTCAAACTGCCATCGCCCTTTAAATCGTGGATGGCGGCTAGTGCGGTGATCATGCCATCCATAATGCCTTCGGGAATTTCTTCGCCGTTTTTATCGAGAATAGCCGGGTTGGTCATCAGGTGGCCGACGTTGCGCACAAACAACATGCTGCGACCTTTTCGAGTAATAGTTGAACCATCGACTGCAGTGTATTCACGGTCGGGATTCATTTTACGAACAATAGTTTTTCCATTTTTTTCCAGACTTTCCTGTAAATCGCCTTTCATTAAACCGAGCCAGTTGCGATAGGCTAATGCTTTGTCCTCGGCATCAACTGCAGCAACAGAGTCTTCGCAATCCATAATTGTGGTAAGCGCGGCTTCGAGCACAATATCTTTCATGCCGGCGCTATCATGTTTACCAATGTGATGGTTGCGATCGATCTGAATTTCAATATGCAACTGGTTATGTACTAACAGTATTGCTGAGGGGTTAGAACTATCGCCTTGGTAGCCGACCAATTGTTTAGGATCACCAAGGGTGGCTTCGCTATTATCTATCAGCGTCGCAATAAGCTGGCCATCACTGATGCGGTATTGGGTGATTGAATCGTGAGAGCTTTTATTGAGCGGCGCTGCTGAATCCAGAAAGTGGCGGCCATAGGCAATGACTTCATCACCGCGAATAGGATTGAATGCTTTGCCTTTTTCGGCGCCGTTGGCTTCGCTGATGACATCGGTGCCGTAGAGTGCGTCATAGAGGCTGCCCCAGCGCGCATTAGCGGCATTCAAGGCAAAACGGGCATTGGTGATTGGGACCACTAACTGTGGCCCTGCCTGGCTGGCTATTTCAGGTTCTACCTGAGCAGTCCCGATTTGGAAATCATCTCCTTCAGGGACCAGATAATCGATTTCTAATAGAAATTGTTTATAGGCCGCCGCATCGTGACCGTTAGCGGCATGCTTGCGGTGCCAGTCGTCAATTTGTGCTTGCAGTTTGTCGCGCTTGGCGAGTAAGGCTTTATTTTTGGGCCTAGTTCGTCTAATAGTGTTTCCAGCTTTCGCCAAAAATCTGCTGCGACAATACCAGTGCCGGGGATGATGTCGTCATTAACCAGAGTGTAGAGCGATTCGGCAATCTGTAAGCCGCCTTGTTGGATGCGCTGGGTCATTGGAAAAGCCTTGTAATAGCAGAATTAGGTCATTGAGTGTACGGGTTGCAACTGTCTATGAAAATATCGGGTGCATGTTAAAGATTCACCCAAAATTTAGCTAATTGATCGTTTTCATGTCGATCATTCGTGTAGTGAATGGTGATAGTAGTTAATCAGCCTTTGCTTTGCTCAATAATATTTTTAGCCACCTCAACAATCAGGCGTCTTAGCCAGGTGTGGCCTAAATCATGATGAAGCAGCGGACTCCAGGCCATTTTGAGCTCGATAGGTACAATCGGGAACGGCGGTGGCTTGATAGTCAGCGGGCTGTTGTCCCCCAGTGTATGACGATAGGCGGCTTGTTTGGGTAGTGTAGCAATGAGGTCTGGCTGCTCGGCAAGCAGGGCGGCAACCTGATAATGACGAGTAAATACACGGATGTGGCGGGTGCGCTCAATTTCAGCCAGCGCCTCATCGACGCGTCCCAAGCGTTGGATATCGTCGGGATTCATACCGACGCCGACGCCCATGCCGGTTTTACTGACCCAGATGTGATGGGCTGCAAGATAACTTTCCAGGTTGAAATCCTTAAGGATGGGATTGTTTTTACTCATCAAGCAGGTGAAGTTGTCGCGCCAGACGTTTACCTGATGGAAGGATTGGGGCAAATAGTCAAAGCGGTTGATAGCCATATCGACTTTGCCTTTCTCGACATCCTGAAAGGTCACATCACTCGGGGTCAGTACATCAAGGCGTATATGCGGGGCTATATCACGTATCTCATTAAGCAGCGCGGGTATCAGGGTGGACTCTGCATAGTCACTGGCCATGATACGAAATACGCGGGTGCTGTCCTCGATGCTGAATTCCGCGGCGGGTTGTACCGCTAGTTCGATACTGGACAGGATCTGCCGTAGTTGGGGCTGTAATTCTTCTGCCCGCTGGGTGGGGGTCATACCCTGACTGGTACGGATAAGTAGCGGATCATTAAACAGGTCGCGCAGCCTGCGCAAGCTGTTACTCATGGCTGGTTGGGTAATGCCGAGTTGGTCTGCCGCTTTGGTGACGTTCTTTTCGCGTAATAGCACATCCAGGTAAACCAGCAGATTGAGGTCGATACGAGATATATTCATATAATAAATGCCAGAAATAAAACCTATAAATTAGCTTTATTTAGCTCGTATTTCTAGTCTGAGCGTAAGTTTTTTGGAAGTTGTTTGCCTTGTTTGGGGGTGAAGTACCCAAACTTCGCGAATTGGTTGTCGGAAACTTAATACCATTCGAGGTCTATTACAGGGTAATGGTGTCATGGCTGTTACAGTTATGCCACCGCTGGTTGCATCCTTCCCTGCTAGTTTGCTCGCGTCCTATCAACTGAGTGTTGCTGGGCTGCGGGCATTTTTTTTGGCCGTCATAGGGTGATTTGTCAGCGAAATTTTGGAAATTGTATGCATTACCTGTTCTGTCAGCGATTGATTGTGTGTTTATTGCCGATTTGCTGTGCTGGCGCTGGCCATAGGTGGGGATTTCAACTTAGCTGAAAAGGTGAAGGGAGTGGTGCTTTATTCATATTATGAATGACGAGGATAAAAAACATCAATTTCCTAAATTTTGGTTGGGGGCGTAGAGTCCACACCATCAAATTCAGCCAACGACAGTAGTCATTACATACCGGGGAATTATCATGTCAAATTACAATCAGGATATCAGCCAGTTAGCTGATTTATGCGCTCAACAGGGTGAGACCTGGAATGCCATAAGCCCAGAATACGCAGCACGTATGCGCGCTCAAAATCGTTTTAAAACCGGTTTGGAAATAGCTAAGTACACTGCTCAAATTATGCGTGCGGATATGGAGCGCTACGACGCTGATAGCTCGCAGTACACTCAGTCTTTAGGTTGTTGGCACGGTTTTATCGGACAGCAGAAGATGATTTCTATCAAGAAGCACTTTAATAGCACTGATCGTCGTTACTTGTACCTTTCTGGATGGATGATCGCGGCTTTGCGCTCTGAGTTTGGTCCTTTACCTGACCAGTCAATGCATGAAAAAACTTCTGTACCAGCGTTAATCGAAGAGCTATACACCTTCTTGCGCCAGGCCGATGCGCGTGAAATGGGTGGACTGTTCCGTCAGTTAGATGATGCGCGTGAAGCCAATGATGAGGTGAAGGCAAAAGACCTGCAAAACCAAATCGACAATTTCCAGACTCACGTAGTACCTATCATTGCTGATATTGATGCCGGTTTTGGTAATGCCGAAGCGACTTACTTATTAGCTAAGCGCATGATCGAAGCGGGTGCTTGCTGTATCCAGTTGGAGAATCAGGTTTCTGATGAAAAGCAGTGTGGTCACCAGGACGGTAAAGTAACCGTTCCGCATGAAGATTTTCTCGCCAAAATCCGCGCAGTTCGCTATGCCTTTTTGGAAATGGGTGTTGAAGACGGTGTCATCGTTGCCCGTACTGACTCCTTAGGTGCTGGTTTAACCAAGCAAATTGCAGTGACTAAAGAGCCTGGCGATTTGGGTGATAAGTACAACGCCTTTCTTGATGGCGATTACGTAGAAAGCGCTGCTGATATCGACAATGGTGATGTTCTGGTTAAGGCTGATGGCAAGTTGTTAAAGCCCAAGCGCTTAGCCAGTGGTTTATTCCAGTTCAAGAAAGGTTCTGGTGAAGATCGCGTAATTCTGGATTGTTACTTCGTTACAAAATGGTGCAGACTTATTGTGGATTGAAACTGAGAAACCACACGTTGGTCAGATCGGTGCCATGGTTAACCGCATTCGTGAAGTGGTGCCAAATGCCAAGCTGGTTTACAACAATAGCCCATCATTTAACTGGACCTTGAACTTCCGTCAGCAGATTTTTGATGCCTGGACTGAGGCCGGCAAAGATGTTTCAGCTTACGATCGCGCTAATCTGATGAGTGTTGAATACGATGAAACCGAGCTGTCAATTGAAGCTGATGAGAAGATTCGTACCTTCCAATCAGATGCGGCTCGCGAAGCAGGTATCTTCCACCACTTGATCACTTTGCCGACTTACCACACCGCGGCTTTGTCTACTGACAATCTGGCCAAAGAATACTTCGGTGACCAGGGTATGTTGGGTTACGTTAAAGGTGTGCAGCGCAAAGAAATCCGTCAGGGAATTGCCTGTGTTAAGCACCAGAATATGGCCGGTTCTGATATGGGTGACGATCACAAAGAGTATTTCTCTGGTGATGCCGCGCTGAAAGCGTCTGGTAAAGACAACACGATGAACCAGTTTGGTTAATTGAAAGTTTTGTATACCTTCCCGGTATCTCAGGCGGCTTCGGCCGCCTTTTTTACGCTTGTTATATAGCTATCTTGTGGTTGTAAGTGCTTGTTGTTGGCATGGTAATCCGGCCAGCTTAAAGGTATCGTGCCAATCACTGGCTGGTTGTTACAGTATTTTTTATTGTTAGGGATTTATGATGATTTCTACCCCCGATCTCTGTGATCAGTATGGCGATCAAGTACAAGTCGCTGATCCTGTGTTTAAGCATTATGGTGGTGTGCGTCGCTTCGGTGGCGAAGTGCTTACCGTCAAATGTTTTGAAGACAACTCTAAAGTTGCTGAGTTAGTAAAAACGCCGGGCCAGGGCCGGGTGCTGGTCGTCGATGGTGGCGGTTCCCCAAGACGATCGCTACTAGGTGATAATTTGGCTCGAGCTGCCCAGCAAAATGGTTGGAGCGGGATAGTTATTTATGGTTCGATTCGAGATGTTGAAGATATTACCGAGATGGCGATTGGCGTAATGGCATTAGCTACGATTCCGTTGAAAACAGAAAAACGCAATCAGGGCGATGTGGGAGTAGAGCTGGCCATGGCTGGCTTGAAAATTAAGTCAGGATCATTTCTGTATGCGGATGGTAGTGGTGTAATTGTGAGTGATCAATCACTGCTGTAATGCCTTCTGGATAGTCAGAAATATTTTATTGAATTGCTGCGCGTGCAGAGCGTTAACCAAAGAGAGCAAGATTATGATTAAATTAGGTGTGATGTTGGGGTATT
The DNA here is from genome assembly GCF_900120175.1 of Oceanicoccus sp. KOV_DT_Chl. Lineage (NCBI taxonomy): Bacteria > Pseudomonadati > Pseudomonadota > Gammaproteobacteria > Cellvibrionales > Spongiibacteraceae > Oceanicoccus > Oceanicoccus sp. KOV_DT_Chl. Next base: position 191,074 of record NZ_FQLF01000005.1, on the reverse strand, counting down.
CCGGTAAGCAGGTTCAAGTGCCAATCGACATGATAAAGCAGGCCGAGGCACTGGGTTATGATTCACTCTGGACAGCTGAGGCCTATGGCTCAGATGCCATTACCGTGGCGTCCTGGATTCTGGCGCAAACGACTAAGATCAAGGTAGGCACTTGCATCATGCAAATGCCTGCACGTACTCCGGCGATGGCAGCGATGACGGCGATGACGCTAAATCAGTTATCCAGTCATCGATTTATTGTTGGCTTAGGTGCCTCTGGCCCGCAAGTGGTTGAAGGTTGGCATGGTGTGCCATACGGCAAACCCATTACGCGTACCCGTGAGTATATTCAAATTATGCGCAAAATTATGGAGCGTGAAGGCCCCGTGGTTTTTGATGGTGACATGTATCAATTGCCCGTAAAAGGTGCGGGGACGACGGGCTTGGGCAAACCGTTAAAATCTATCTTGCATCCCGATCCATCCATTCCTATCTACACCGCGTCGGTGACGCCAGCAGGCTTGGCTTGTGCTGCGGAAGTAGGCGATGGTGTGTTTCCCATCTGGATGAGCCCTGAACGCTTTTCGGTACTTGAGCCACATTTGAATAAAGGCTTTGAGCGGGCAGGTAATGGCAAGTCGCTGCAAGGTTTTGACATTGCGCCGGGAGTCGCAGTCGTGTTGGGTGATGATGTTGAGGCCTGTCGCCAGCCTTTAAAAGAGCATATGGCTCTTTATATTGGGGGTATGGGTGCTAAGGGTAAAAACTTCTATACCACTTACACGACGTCGATGGGGTATGGCGAGGCGGCTGAGAAAATTCAGGACTTGTATCTGGCCGGGGACAAGGCAGCGGCTGCAGCGGCAGTGCCGAACGAGCTGGTTGATGAAGTTGCTTTGATTGGTCCCGAAAGCCGGATTCGTGAACGTGCTCAGGCGTGGATTGAAGCGGGTAAAAAAGGCCATGTTGGAACTATGATGCTACATATTCGTCAGCCTGAAGTATTACCGATAATGGCTGATATTTTTAAGTAGTCGTGGCTGATCAGGCATTGAGTGCTGCGCAGCAAATACTTGGGAGTAAATAATTCTAATGGGTATGAGTAATGCGCAGCGTTTGGCCAAAGTTATTTTAAATAGCTTTGATGCTTTCTTTGGTGATTTCCAAAATGTCACGCTAGGTGCGCAGTCGCGGTTTGAAAAAGCCGATTGGCAATTGGTGCATAAGGCGATGAGCCATCGCTTGGAAATGTATAAAAAGAAGGTGCGCGATGTAGCTGCGTTGGCTGATGATATCGCCGGTGGCCATGCTCAGGATCGTGAACTATGGCGCGATGCCAAAGACGAATATTGTCAATTGGTGGCAGAGCACAGCAATATAGAAATTGCCCAGACTTTTTTTAATTCCGTTTACTGTTTTGTTTTTAATCACGAAAGAATTGGCGACCTTAACGCGTCGGTAGTTGCGCCTGATTCACTCCCTGCCAGTGTGTTTGAAGATGTTATTTATACTGAGTATCCGGCTATTGCGGATCTCGCAGTTAATGTGCGCAGTATTCTGGTTGATACCCGGTTCAATATTCCCTTTGAGGATTTCGAGCGCGATGTGGCGCGTATAGTTTCACTGATTGATAAGCTGTTGACGCCGCGGATCGAGCAGGGTCAACAAGTAAAAAGCCAAGTATTAAACTCACTTTTTTATCGAAATAAAGCGGCTTATTTGGTCGGCAGGATCGTTGTTGATAATGGTGAAATGTTACCGTTTGTATTTCCTATATTAAATAATGAACAGGGTGCGGTTTACGTCGATACAGTTTTATTTTCAGCCGATGATGTCAGTAAATTATTCAGCTTTACACGCAGCTATTTTATGGTGGATGCCTCAGTACCATCACAATATGTCAGTTTTTTAAAAACCATCATGCCGCAAAAAGAGTGGTTTGAATTATATAGTGCGATTGGTTTTGGCAAGCATGCCAAAACCGAGTTTTATCGCACCGCCGTCGCGAATACGGTAAAAACCAACGATCAATATATTATTGCGCCGGGAATTAAAGGAATGGTGATGTTAGTGTTTACCCTGCCTTCTTTTGATTATGTGTACAAAGTGATTAAAGACCGTTTTACCCCGCCAAAGGATATGACCCGGGAACAGGTTAAAGGAAAATATAAATTGGTTAAGCGCTGGGATCGTGCTGGGCGGATGGCGGAAACACAGGAATTTAATAATTTGGCGTTTGATCTTCGTCGTTTTTCTGACGAGTTGATGGCGGAATTGAAAAAGGAAGTGGGCTCCTTGCTTGAGGTGCGTGGCAATGCTTTGATCTTTAAACATGTTTATGTCGAGCGTCGGATGACGCCACTAAATTTATATTTAAAAAATGCCACCGATGAACAAATCCATAATGTGATGGATGAATACGGCAATGCGATTAAACAGCTGGCCGCAGCTAATATTTTTCCCGGTGATATGCTGCTGAAAAACTTTGGTGTCACCCGCCATGGTCGAGTAGTGTTTTATGACTACGATGAAATCTGTCCCTTGGTCGATTGTAATTTCAGAAAAATACCTGCGCCCATGAATGAAGAGCAGGAGATGGCTGGGCAGCCTTGGTATGACGTTGCTCCCGCCGATGTTTTCCCGGAAGAGTTCCGCCTGTTCTTTTCAGGTAATCGCCGCGCCAGGGAGGTGTTTGATAAATTGCACCCTGATTTGTATCTGGAGACTTTTTGGCAAGGCCTGCAGCAACAAATTAAACAGGGAAAGTTTGGCGATGTATTTCCTTATCGTCGACGTTATCGTTTTTCGCGGCCTGCGACGCTCGCTAGTAAGTCAACAGCTGACAGTTAATGGATGCATATTACCTTATTAGCGGTGTTGTTTTATCGCTGGATCGTCCCCATATAAGCTACTCGTATTAGAGCCAGGTTACAGGTAGCAATGATTATGTCTCGAGTAGAAATAACGCTTCCGGAGCGGTTTAATTTTTCCATCGATCTTCCCATTTATATTAGCCATATCAATCGTGGTGATCATTTAGGTAATGACGCATTGATTAGCTTTCTCAACGAAGCCAGAATTCATTATATGCGGGCGCACGGCGTTGATGAGACCCGTGAGCAGGGCTATTTGTTTGTGAATGCTGATTTAGCGGTGATCTATAAGTCCGAAGGGCGCTATGGTGAAAGCCTGAAGATTGAAGTGGCTGCCAGTGCGTTTCATAAATATGGCTGTGACATTGTTTATCGCGTTAGCGAGGCGAAAACCGGGCGAGAAATTGCTATCGCCAAGACGGCTCATATTTTGTTCGATTCAATTAATAGCAAGCCGGTACTGGCGCCACCCTCGCTGCGTGAAAAGCTGGAACAGGAGCCGCGGTCGAAAGCAGCAGAAGGCGATTAGGCTGATGCTCGAGCAGGAGAATTCAGGGACTGCGATTACTGCTTAACGGCCTCCTTTGCCCGGGAAATTTTGTTGCTGCTTGCTGACGGTTTTAGCCGTATTCGAGGTGGACAGCCATAGCTTATTTGCGTACAATCGCCCGCCAAGTTAAACCGGTGTTCAGCAGCCCGGCGACCCCTTTCCAGCCACAATGCTGGAGCGTTCAGGGGAAAGAATTTAAAGCGAGATAAGGCTGTACCTTCATCTCGCTTTTTTACGGCCGTGTTTTTTCGTCTTTTGTTAGGGCCGCTGAGTTTTTCATTATCGCCAAAGAATGCAGTGTTTAAAATTCTTTGTAAATAAAATCAATAGCTTAGCGGGGTTGATTTTGCGTTTTCCGGTTTCACCTCATCGCTTTTTGTCACTCTTGTAGGAGGTTTGCTTGACGGTACCAGCCATATTAGCCCTTGAAGACGGTAGTATTTTTCGGGGAGTCGCCATTGGTGCTATCGGGCACTCGGTTGGAGAGGTCGTTTTTAATACGGCCATGACCGGTTATCAAGAGATCTTGACGGACCCTTCCTATGCCAAGCAGATTGTCACGCTGACCTACCCTCATATTGGTAATACCGGCACCAACGCTGAAGATGAAGAGGCGACTGATATTTGGTCGGCGGGTTTGGTGATTCGGGATCTGCCGCTGTTAGCGAGTAGCTTTCGCAATGAGCAGAGCCTACAAGACTATTTAGTTGCCAGAAATATTATTGGTATTGCCGATATTGATACGCGTCGCTTAACCCGAATTTTACGTGATAAAGGTGCCCAGAATGGTTGTATCATGGCAGGTGAATCTGTCGATGAAGCCAAAGCCTTGGAGCTAGCCAAAGGTTTCGACGGTTTAGAAGGTATGGACTTGGCCAAAGTAGTTTGTACCAAGGAGGTCTACAACTGGCAGCAGGGTAGCTGGGCTTTGCCTTCAGATAAATTAACCGGCGATAGCTACAAGCAATGGACTGACGAAGAGTGTAAGTATCATGTCGTTGCTTACGATTTCGGTGTTAAGCGCAATATTTTACGTATGTTAGTCGATCGCGGTTGCAAGTTGACCGTGGTACCTGCGCAAACGCCTGCAGCTGAAGTATTAGCGATGAATCCCGATGGTGTGTTTCTCTCTAATGGCCCTGGTGATCCGGAGCCATGTACTTATGCGATTGAAGCCATTCAGCAAATTCTTGGCACTGACATTCCGGTATTTGGTATCTGTTTGGGGCACCAGTTATTAGCTTTGGCCTCAGGGGCCAAAACCATGAAAATGAAATTTGGTCACCACGGTGCCAATCATCCGGTACAAAACCTGGAAGACGGCACGGTGCTGATTACCAGCCAGAACCACGGTTTTGCAGCTGATGAAACGTCGTTACCGTCTAATTTGAAAGTAACCCACAAATCTTTATTTGATGGTTCGCTGCAGGGCATTCATCGCACCGATAAGCCGGCCTTTAGTTTTCAAGGACACCCGGAAGCCAGTCCAGGGCCGCGCGATGCTGCGCCCTTGTTCGACCACTTTATTGAATTGATTGAGGCTCGCGCCTGAGTTAATTTCGGCGGCGATATTTTCGACTAACGAATTTATCGAGTGGCCATTTAGATTCCCGCCTTGGCAGGAATAACGATTTCTAGCAGACATATTTTGGGTTTTAACAACCATGCCAAAAAGAACCGACATACAATCCATCCTCATCCTTGGCGCCGGTCCGATCATTATCGGGCAGGCTTGTGAGTTCGATTACTCCGGGGCGCAAGCGTGTAAGGCATTAAGGGAAGAAGGTTTCCGCGTTATTCTGGTGAACTCTAATCCGGCCACAATAATGACCGATCCGGCGATGGCGGATGCTACTTATATCGAGCCGGTAGAATGGCAAACTGTTGCCCGTATTATCGAAAAAGAAAAGCCCGATGCCTTGTTGCCTACTATGGGTGGCCAAACCGCCTTGAATTGTGCCCTTGATCTGGACCGTCACGGCGTGCTGGCTAAGTACAATGTGGAAATGATTGGCGCCACCAAAGAAGCGATTGATAAAGCTGAAGATCGAGATCTATTTGATAAGGCAATGAAGCGCATTGGTCTGGAAACGCCGAGGGCATCGATTGCGCACAGCATGGAAGAGGCCTTGCAAGTACAGGGTCAATTAGGTTTCCCCTGTATTATTCGCCCTTCCTTTACTATGGGTGGTTCGGGTGGCGGTATCGCATACAACAAGGAAGAGTTTATTGAAATTTGTGAGCGGGGTCTGGATCTTTCGCCCACTACTGAACTGCTGATTGATGAGTCACTCATCGGTTGGAAAGAATATGAAATGGAAGTTGTGCGGGACAAAAATGATAACTGCATAATTGTTTGTTCCATTGAGAACTTTGACCCAATGGGTGTACATACTGGTGATTCAATTACCGTCGCGCCAGCGCAAACCCTGACCGATAAAGAATATCAAATCATGCGTGATGCCTCGTTGGCAGTGTTGCGTGAAATCGGTGTTGAAACCGGTGGTTCCAATGTGCAGTTTGGTCAGTGTCCAAACACTGGACGGCTGGTTATTATCGAAATGAATCCTCGGGTTAGCCGTTCCTCGGCGCTGGCGTCCAAGGCAACCGGTTTTCCTATTGCCAAAGTCGCGGCGAAGCTGGCAGTAGGTTATACCCTGGATGAATTGCAAAACGATATTACTGGTGGCGCAACACCGGCTTCGTTTGAGCCATCTATTGATTATGTAGTAACCAAAATCCCACGTTTTACATTTGAAAAATTTGCCGAAGCCGACAAGCATTTACACACACAAATGAAATCCGTAGGTGAGGTCATGGCTATCGGTCGTACCTTTCAAGAGTCAATGCAAAAAGCGCTACGCGGGCTGGAAGTAGGGTCTGCAGGGTTTGAGCCGCAGCTGGATGTCAGCAAAGCGAGTGCTCGCAATCAAATTATTAGTGAATTAACCAACCCGGGCCCCGATCGTATTTGGTTTGTTGCTGATGCGTTTCGTGCAGGCTTCAGTGTAGATGACGTGTTCGGTTTTTCGAAAATTGATCGTTGGTTCTTGGTGCAGATTGAAGATATCGTTAATAGCGAAAATGCACTGCAAAGTCGACAGCTTAGTGGCTTGTCAGCTGATGAGATGTATCGATTAAAGCGCAAGGGTTTTTCCGATAAGCGTTTGTCTGATTTGTTGAGCGAAGAAGAAGCTGCTGTACGTGCACACCGTCATGCATTAAATATTCGTCCAGTTTATAAGCGCGTTGATACTTGTGCGGCGGAATTTTCTACCAGTACTGCTTATATGTACTCAACCTATGAAGAAGAGTGCGAGGCTGATGTGAGCTCCAGGGATAAAATTCTGGTTTTAGGTGGCGGCCCCAATCGGATTGGTCAGGGCATCGAGTTTGATTACTGCTGTGTGCATGCGGCACTGGCAATGCGTGAAGACGGTTACGAAACTATTATGGTTAACTGTAACCCGGAAACAGTATCTACCGATTACGACACATCAGACCGTTTATATTTTGAACCGGTTACTTTGGAAGACGTGTTAGAAATTGTTGAAAAAGAAAAACCGAAAGGGGTTATCGTTCAATTTGGTGGCCAGACACCGTTAAAGCTGGCTCGCGAGTTGGAAGCGGCCGGCGTGCCGATTATTGGGACTACGCCTGATGCGATAGATCGCGCCGAAGATCGTGAACGTTTTCAGCAAATGATTCAAAAACTGGGTTTAAAGCAACCGCCTAATACTACTGTAAGGTCAACCGAGGAGGCTGTGGCTGCTGCTGATACCATTGGTTATCCGCTGGTTGTGCGGCCATCCTATGTGTTGGGCGGTCGGGCAATGGAAATTGTTTATAATCAGGATGAGTTATTGCAATACTTAACCGTTGCGGTGAAAGCGTCTAATGACTCCCCGGTGCTTTTGGACCATTTCCTTAGCTCAGCAGTAGAGATTGATGTGGATGCTGTGTCCGATGGTAAGGAAGTCGTCATCGGGGCCATTATGCAGCATATTGAGCAGGCAGGAATCCACTCTGGTGATTCGGCCTGTGCGCTGCCACCTTATTCGTTAGATCCTGCGCAGCAAGATAAAATGCGCGAACAAGTGAAAGCTATGGCGGTTGAGTTAGGTGTCTGCGGCTTAATGAATGTGCAGTTGGCTGAGCAGGATGGGGAAATTTATATTATTGAGGTCAATCCGCGCGCTTCTCGCACGGTACCTTTCGTTTCTAAATGCATTGGTGTTTCATTGGCAAAAATAGCAGCGCGCTGTATGGCTGGCACTAGCTTGGCTGATCAGAATTTTACCACTGAGCGTATTCCACCTTTTTTTAGTGTTAAAGAAGCAGTATTTCCATTTAATAAGTTTCCTGCTGTTGACCCTATCCTTGGTCCAGAAATGAAATCGACCGGAGAGGTGATGGGCTTGGGTGACTCATTTGCAGAAGCTTATGGTAAAGCGCAGCTTGGAGCAGGTGAACGTCTACCGCAACGCGGTAAAGCATTTCTTAGTGTGCGAGACGCTGATAAAGCAGGCGTGGTTGATGTGGCCAGGAAGCTAATGGATCTAGGTTTTGAGTTGGTGGCAACCCGTGGAACGCACAAAATTATTACCGATGCTGGTATTCCTGCCGGGTTGATCAATAAAGTGAATGAAGGTCGCCCGCATGTTGTTGATGCGTTAAAGAATGATGAAATTGACTTGATCGTTAATACGACCGAAGGAAGGCAGACCATCGCAGATTCATCTTCTATCAGACGTACCGCGATGGCGAAAAAAGTATTTTGTACTACCACTCTGGCCGGTGCTGATGCCGTGTGTGAAGCAATAAAAGTTAATAAGGGCGCTGCACCTACAGTGCGTCGCTTACAAGATGTTCACGGGAGAATTTCTGCATGAGTGATCGCGTACCAATGACTAAAGCCGGTGAAGCGGCATTGCGAGCTGAATTAAATAAATTAAAAGGCGAGGATCGCCCGCGTATTGTGCAGGCAATAGCAGAGGCTCGGGAGCACGGCGATTTAAAAGAAAACGCCGAGTATCATGCAGCTCGTGAGCAACAGGGTTTTTGTGAAGGTCGCATTCAGGAAATTGAGGGCAAGTTAAGTAATAGTATTGTCATCGATGTGGCTACTATGCCAGTAACGGGTAAAGTCATTTTTGGGGTTACTGTACAGCTGATAAATTGCGAAACTGAAGCAGAAGTTACTTATAAAATTGTTGGTGAGGATGAGGCTGATGTGAGTAAGGGTATGATTTCGGTGACTTCACCTATTGCCCGGGCTTTGATTGGTAAAGAAGAAGGCGATGTGGCTATAGTTAAAGCGCCCAGCGGCGATATTGAGTATGAGATTGAGAAGGTATCTCATATTTAACAGGATATTTGTCAGCTAGTCGTCGTAAAAACACTGTTGTAATATAAGGGCTGCCAAATGGTGGCCTTTTTTATATGCGTTTTTGCGAGCTTATAAAATTGAGGTTAGTGCGTAGAAATGTTACACCACTATTTTTCTTAAAATAGGTACCACTTGTGGCTAAAATAAAATACTTGTCGATTCTGTTAGCGCTGCTTGTTGTAATGGTATTCGCGGGTAAGCTTTTATTGGGTAGTTGGATGATGTCGGTTCCTGCACAGCCGTTCGCTAACAGTCCGGTTTACGATCCACCAGATTATAATAACCCTGATCATTGGGCGGCATTGCCAGATAGGGATGATGGCGCTGACTGGTTGCCCGCTAATTCGACTTATAAAGATAATCAGTTTAACGCTAAAGCGGATGTGTTCTATGTTTATCCAACCGCCGGCTTTTATGGAGATGGCTGGAATGTATCAATGGATAATTGGCTGGAGCGATTTATATCATCAAGGGGCAGTCTTCCTCAACAGGCGACGCCGTTTAATGGTGTAGCAAAAATTTATGCACCTCATTATCGCTCAGTGCGAATGTCTATTTGGACTGCGGAAGATAGAGATAGTGTTGCTAAAGCAACTGATCTGGCTTATCAAGACGTTAAAAAAGCGTTTGATTATTATCTTGCGAACTGGAACAAAGGGCGTCCGATTATTTTGGTGTCACACAGTCAGGGTACATTGCACCTGCTGCGTTTATTGCAGCAGGAGTTTGATCAGAAACCGCTAACAAAGCAGTTGGTAGCAGCTTATATTATTGGTAATACCGTACCGGTTAATGCCTTGTCGGAACAAATACCGCTGTGTCAAACCCCCCAGCAAACACATTGTTATGTAACCTGGAATACAGTGTTGGAAGGCGGTAGTAGTTACCACTGGGTTGAGGAAGAGGGGCTTACTGAGATCGCTTGCGTTAACCCGTTAAGCTGGAAGGCTGATTTAATCGCAGTTGATAAGTCGGCTAATAGTGGTTCTATTCCCTTGATTGGGCTATTGGGGCTGGCGCCGTTGGATAAAGGGGTTGTCGGTGCGCGTTGTGGCCCCAAAGGAATTTTATGGATAGCCGAGGCCCCAAAGCAAGCGGGTTATAACCGGGCTTTATTTGCTGGTGGGCAGTACCATACTTACGATATTAACTTTTATTACCACAGCATTCGTACTAATGCTGAATTGCGTCTGGGGGCTTTTTTATCGAAAACGCCTTGAAATGTAAGCTAGCTTTTGCTGTGGGGAGATTTGATGACGTTCATGTTGTAGAAATACATTTCTCGCAAGAACTACTTGATTTTTTCGGGCTTACTATTTAATACTGATTCATTGGCTGCGATAGGTCTATATATAATAATCGTGGTTTTTTACTGACATGATAGACTTGCAATAGAAACTAATATTTATTTCACCATAAATTTAAAAGGAAAGAATGATGGATTTTAACCTTGACAAAATAGTTGAAGATGCCCCTGATTTAGCGGTGACATACGGTGTCCAAATAGTTACCGCCATTATTATTTTCCTGATTGGTAAGTGGTTGGCTAAAAAGATATCAGCTGTCATTGTTGGTGGTATGGAAAAAAACAATGTCGACAAAACGATATGTAAATTTGTTGGCAGTATTATTACTACAGTTTTGTATGCGCTGGTTATCATCTCGGCGCTCGGTCAATTAGGTATTGAGACTGCCTCCTTTGTTGCGATTGTGGGTGCCGCGGGTCTGGCGGTTGGTTTTGCATTACAGGGTTCGTTGTCAAATTTTGCGTCCGGAGTATTGCTGATACTTTTTCGTCCGATTCGAGCAGGAGATTTCGTCGAGGCAGGGGGTGAAGCTGGTGTAATTTCTGAAGTGGGTATTTTTGCCACAGTAATGAAGACGGGTGATAACAAAATTATCATTATTCCTAACTCTAAAATAATGGGCGGTAATATTACTAACTATTCCATGGAGCCAACTCGGCGAATCGATATGATTGTAGGTATTGGCTACGATGCCGACCTGCTGAAAGCCAAGCAGTTGATTGAAGATATCATGGCGAAGGAAGAGCGTGTGCTAGCAGAGCCTCAGGTAACTATAGGCGTGGCAGAATTGGCTGATTCCTCGGTGAATTTTGTGGTGCGCCCCTGGGTTAATTCGGCGGATTACTGGCCAACCAAATTTGCTTTGCTGGAGACGATTAAGCTCCGTTTTGATGAAGAGGGTATTACCATTCCCTTTCCGCAAATGGATATCCATATTCAGCAGTAATTACTAATTTTAATAACAGTCAATCAACAGGGATTATTACCTATGTTAAGTTTTATGTTTAGATTATTGACGGCGAGTGCTGCGGTTTTTGCTTTGCTTGTGTCGTTGAGTGTGGCCGCAGAAGAAACTGAAGTTACTGATCTGTCGGCGACAAAAAAAATTGAAGAGATTAATGCCGAGATTCAGCGGCTAAATGAAGAGCTGGAACAGATCACCGCGGCTTCTGAGCCAGTAGCTGAGGTCGAAGAGGCTCCCAAATTGTGGTCAGGTGACTTGGAATTTGGTTATTTTGAATCAACCGGTAATACTGAAGAGTCCTCGATTAAAGGTAAGGCGGACATTAATAGAGAGAAAGAGCAGTGGCGCTACAATATCTTTTTTGAGTCACTGAGCTCCGATACTGATGGTGACCGTACCGCAGAAAAATATTTTTTGTCTAATCGCTTGGCTTACCAGTTTACTGAAAAAAATTACGCTTTTGCGTATGCGTCGTATGAAGATGACCATTTTAGTGGTTATGATTATCAGGCCACGGTGGCGGCAGGTTATGGTCGACGTATAATGAACGAAGAAACAATGCACTGGGATGTGGAAGTCGGTCCCGGTTACCGTGAATCTAAAGTGGATGAAGATTCTACTGAGGAGGATACGGATGAGGTTATTCTGCGTATGTTTTCAAAATATAAGTGGGATTTCAGCGAAAATGCGACATTTAGTCAGACAGTGAGTGTTGAGGCTGGCGATGAGAATACCGTTAGCCGTTCAATAACTTCGTTAAGTACTCGGGTTGTCGGGGCTTTATTATTAAAGTTGTCGTATACGGTAAAATATAGCGAAGAAGTTCCAGTGGATACCAAGCATGCAGATACTGAGACTTCGGTAACCTTGGCTTATTCGTTCTAAAGCCGAAGTTACCAGCACCTCTATTGCGAGTTTGTTTGTTCGCCTTAGAGGTGTCGCTAAATTTGTGTAGCTTTATAAGCTGCCGTCGCTGAGAGTTGCTTTTCAGTCCTCAACATTGTGATAGATATTCTGCACATCATCCAGATCATTCAGCATGGCCAGAAACGTTTCAAAAACCGGAACCTCATCAGCACTAATTGGGGCAGTGGTTTGTGGTAAAAACTGAATCTCGTCAACCTCGAACTCCATCTCACCATTGTCATCACCAAAGGCCTCAATTAGCGCGGTTCTAGCTTTAAAGGAATCGGTATGGGGGGCGAATACCGTAATCATGCCATTTTCATTTTCGATGTCAGTTACGTCGACGTCGGCCATCATTAGTGCTTCCAGTGCCGCTTCTTCATCATTTCCCTTGAACATAAGAATTGCGCTGTGTTCAAACATATGACTAACTGAGCCTTGCGTACCAATTTTACATTTGGTTTTGGTAAAGCATTGGCGCACGTCGCCAAAAGTGCGATTGGGGTTGTCTGTCAGGCACTCGATGATTACCATGCAACCGCCAGGCCCAAAACCTTCGTAGCGAGCGACTGAAAAATCTTCGCCACCACCGCCTTTGGCTTTATCAATAGCTTTTTCAATGACGTGGGTAGGCACCTGATCTCTCTTGGCGCGTTCTATCAGTCCGCGTAAGGTTAAGTTGCCTGCGGGTTCTACGCCGCCGGCCTTGGCGCTAACGTAAATTTCCCGACCATATTTGCTATAAATCTTGGCCTTGGCATCAGACGTTTTGGCCATCGATTCTTTGCGGTTTTGGTATGCTCTGCCCATGATGAGATCCGGTAGTGGTAACAATTATTTGTGGAGTATTTTACGCTATTATTGCGACGGCAAAAACCCACCTTGAGCAGATGCTGACCCCAAATACTACCGATTATCTTATTATTTTAGCGGTGGCTGGGTATTGTTAACTTCGCTTTAGTTCTTAGTTAGCTTGTCAGTTAGTTTGCCTACCAGTGGGGAAATGAGGATCACCACGGGCAGCGCGATCATAAATGAAAATCCCCACGCCTGAAGCCAGAGGCTAATAATGTTTGTAACCAGTCCTATATTAAAGAGTGTGATAATGAGTGACATTAAGCCAGACATAAACAGTGCCATAAAAAAGGCGAAAACCAGAGGCTTGAATTTTTTCGGTATCATGGGTGCGTTCTTAAGTTATGAATAGCGGCTAATTTACAGGTAGAGTTAAGGCTTGCTCCATAATTTGGGCTGGGTGCTGAGGAATAAGGCTTCGACTTGCTCTCTTGCCCACGGTGTTTGTCGTAAGAATTTTAAGCTCGATTTAACTGAAGGTTCATTGATAAAACAGCGTATTTCGATGCGTTTGGCCAATTCCTCCCAGCCAAAGTGATCAACCAGACTATTAACAATCACCTCCAGGGTTAGGCCGTGTAAAGGGTTGTTGGGCTGTGAGTTACTCATAAATATAAAACTCTTAGGGTGTCTCTGCTATTACTGATAAGATCTGCATCAGTGCCGTTATTCAGGCACTTGTCATCCTTTAATTACTGTATACCAACATGGCACGCTGATGAAACTATTAATACGCAACTTAAACCGCGCTACAACAGAGGATCAGCTTAAAACCTTATTTTTAAGTTATGGATCAATACAGTCTTGTACTTTGGTACTGGATAAAGTCACTGGTGCTTCGAAAGGGTTTGGCTTTGTGGAAATGCCGGATAATGGTGAGGCTAAAAAGGCGATGAAAAGTCTTAATGGCACTGCGTTGGATGAAAGTATTATTCGCGTGAAAAAAGCAGAGGATAAAGCCAGCAAGGAGTAACTTGCTGGCAAGATGCTTGTTATTGGTGTTGTTGCAAAGCGTTTAGGGGCTCGCCAGTTTAATTTTGCTAAAAAGTTTAGGTGCTATAAAAGCCATCATTATGGCTATGGCAAATCCATTGGCCCATACCAGTGGGTTGTGTAATAACTGATCTTCAGCTGGATAAAGTGGGCGGAAGCCGAGTAGTACGCCGAAAGTTAGTGCGATACCCAATAGGTATCGTGCTGTTTTTTGAGTGATAGTTCCGTTCACGTTAAGTAGCGGTTTTTGTTTGTCCAGGATCAAGCTCAGCATGGTGGCAGAGACGGCACCGGCCACGACTAAAGCGCCAAAATAATCAAAGTAATAATAATGAATAGTGCCTACCAGTGCAGGTACCACAAATGACCACAATACCTGCCGATTGAAATTCATATAGCGTAAATTTTTGTTGGCCAGATGTTGTAATTTGATCCAGCCCCAGAGGTAGATGAAGCCCATTAGCCAGCCAAAGATGACGTCGTGTGGATAATGCACGCCCAGATAATTTCTGGATAGGCCAATGAAAAATATTAGCGATGCCAGCAACCAGCGCAGCCAGCTTTTATCTGTCCATAACATGAGTAAACCATAGAATACCAGCGATCCCATGGCATGGCCGCTGGGAAAGCTGAAGCCGTGTTCGCCATCCGATATTATTCGTGTGTCAGCTAGATAAGGTCGTGGCTCCTGCACAATATCTTTTACCAGCATGACAATATATTGTGCGATTAACATTGCTAGCAAGGCGCGAAGCCCGAGTCGGGGTTCTATGCACCAGAGTAATAAGGGAATTACCAGAATATAGGCGAAGCCGCCAAGCTGGGTGATAAGATAAAAAAAGGTGTCGAGCAGCGGAGATTTAAATGCTTGTAAAGCAACAATAAATTCGATGCCTAATTGTTGGATTTCGTTCATGTAAAGCCTATGTCATTGTTTGTGATCAAGTCAGTACTTGATGGCTGCGCTAGAGCAAAAGAGCCCGGATATAAGTTTTAGGCCTTAGCTGCAGAGGTGTGCCTGATTCTTGGCGATAGGTCACAGTTTTGCGATGCGCATTATATCAATAACTAATATCGTTGAGTCTACGGGATATTGCCAGATGGTAATGAGTGATAGTGTTGTGCGGCAAAATATACCTGCAGTTACCTTTAATGATGTTCAAGTCTGACTCAGTTTCACGTGTCTGGGTTGGGTAATAATTACCGGCTAAAATTTAATCGATAAATCTGCGAACACGCCTTGTGCATGGGATTGCGGGTAGGTATTTACCAGCCTGCGCCCCAGTTCGGGGTAATAGACTTCTTCGTCAAGTAAATTATTAGCGTAGATGGCAAGTTCGATATTTTTCCACTGGCTATTGTCTAGCACTCTGCCAATGTTCGCGCGTAAATTAATACTGAGTAAGTTAAAGGCGTCGGCGTCAGGGTTGACCACGGCAGTGTTGTTACCTTCAAGATTTTCCAGTTTGCTGGCTTTACCAAAATAACTATTCCAAAGCCCCATTTGATACCCTTTGGGTGATTGGTAGGCGAGTCCAATTTTAGTCATGGTTCTAGCTGCCGGCATAAAATCTTGTTGACCGTTATCATCTTCATTAATTTGATAGTGGTAGGAACCCTGGAATTGCCAAGTGTTACTAATGGTCCATTTACCTTCGAGCTCGAAACCGTCAAAACTAATTTTTGAGTCTTCATTCACTGCTGTATTGGTGCCATTCACAATCGCACGACCAATGCTGTTTTCGGTATTACTGTGATAATAGGTCATGGCCAAATAAAAATCGCTAGCTGTATAGGTGCTTTGAACTTCTGTGGTTGCAATGGTCTCTGGCTTTAAATGTGGGTCGCCTTGCAGAAAGCCGGCATCGAAATACAGTTCAGATCCGTAGGGCGAGCGAAACGCTTCGCTATACAGTATTTTACTTGACCAGCTAGAGCTCCAGGTATGGATGATGCCGAGGCGAGGGGAGGTTCTGGCCTCCTCGTCTTCCGGGTCATTCCATTGTGCACCGATTGACAGTTTGGTGGCGGCTTGTAATTGGTAATCCAGTTGGCCGTAAACCCCGGTGCGTTTGTTGCTATAGCTACCACCACTCGGACCCAAATCGCCACGCAGTTGATCGACTACCGCACCCATTACGATGGATGAGTGATTATTGATCGCGCCTTTGACGGTGATTTCATACAGATAGCCGTTGGCGAGAAACTCCGAAGAGGGGCCTGTCGGGCGCTCGATATATCGATCTAATTGATTGTAGGTATAGTTGACGCCAATGGACCAGTCTTTACTGAGGGAGTGTTCATAACCCAGGTCATAAAACTCGCGCTTAAGCTCAAGCTCGGCAATATTGCTCCAGCGAAAAGCGCCGCTGCTTAAGGGGGTTGCTATTTCATTGATGATGGCATTAAAAGTAAAGCCACCGTAATAACTATCGACTAGCAAACTTTGGCCGTCACGGTAAAGGTCAAGAGAATCTGTAGTGCCGGCTTCATCGACTGCGCTAATAGTTTCACCATCGCTATTCAGGTCGCTCACATGCACGCTGATGCCACCATATTCACCAATAGGCGCTTGCAGGGACGCTCCTGTGCGCACATAACTATCACTGCCAGCGGTCAGGTTCAGTTGTACTTGATTATCATCCTTGGGCTTCCTGATGATAAAGTTTACCGTGCCACTGAACGCGTTGGTGCCATAAAGGACGGAGCCTGGTCCGCGAATAACTTCGATACTTTCGAGTGCGGTTACCGGCACTAGTAAGTTAATGTCAGTATGTAGGCCGCCATTTTGGGATTCGCGTAGAGGTCTGCCATTGATTAGATACAAAACATGATTGTTCAGGTGTTGGGTGGCGCCTGCTCGCATGGTAACGCCTGAGGCGCTAAAGGTGCTGGAGTCAAAAATATAAAAGTTTGGGATGCGTAATAACACATCTTTGATACTGGTGGCGCCGAACATTTTAATTTCAGCGGCAGTAATGACTGTGACTACCCCGGGGGCTTGCAGTGCCAATTCATTCTTTTTGGAGACAGTAGAAATATTAATATTGCTGAGATCTTCCAAAGAAAGAGAAAATAAATCATCGCTTGCTGGGTCTGCATTGGCCATTGAGCTGGTTACTGCGGCGGCAAGAATGTAGTGAAGTTGCTTCATCTCTCTGTCCTGGTATTGGACCTGCAATTTCCCCGTGTTGTTGGCACCGGCGTACAGTTATCCTACGTTGAAAATACACGATTTAGATAAGATGGCAAGAAGGTCCAGGCTTGGGTGTAATAGAGAGCGATTAAGAGATCTGGTTAGCGCTAGAGAAAGTGGCGGCAGCAGAGGGGCGTAGGGCAAGCTATTGGCTCGTATTTAGCCGCTTATTTAGGGCATTAGCGGCCAATATAGCGCTTTAAGAGCTGGGGTTTTGTATGTATCATTAGCGCCGGGTTCCAGACTGGATTGTGGATCAAATAAGGGTGTTTGGAAGTGCCAATGTCTAGACGTGTTTAATGAAGATGGGATGTGGTTTTTTAAATAAGCTTCCTATGCTTTGGTCGGCATCATTGGGCTGTTGAGTGATTTTAGTCTTTTCGGGTGGTATTCCTGTAGGGGCGTGTTAGGTAGTAAATATAATTATGAGCGCGTTAAGTGCCACACTTGAGAGCTGGTCGGCCTGGGCTCCTGGACTCGACACTCGTGACAGTTGGGAGCGGTGGGCACAGGGTCAAATCAGTATTGGTGCTCAAGCCAAACCCGATGTATCGTTTTTGCCCGCGATGTTTAGGCGGCGGCTCAGTCCGTTGAGCCGAATGGCGCTGCTGGTGGCTAACCAGTGTGCAGATGAGCCTATCCGAACTGTTTTTTGTTCCCGCCATGGTGAGTTAGCGCGTACAGTGACTTTGTTGCAGGCATTGACTACCTCCGAATTGATTTCACCAACAGCCTTCAGTATGTCTGTTCATAATACGGCTTCCGGTTTGTACTCGATAGCGAATAATGATCGTTCTATAACCACTGCGGTAGCGGGTGGTGTCGATGGATTTGAATCAGCGTTTATGGAATGTGCGGCGATTATAGCGTCCGGACAAAGTGATAAAGTGATGTTGGTTATTGCTGATGAGCCATTACCCGCATCGTTAGCAAACTTTGAGGATGGGAATCCTGTGCATTACGCTGCGGCTTTTGTACTCGGGAAAAGTGATGGTGGTATGTCGATATCACTATCGATGGATGCTGAGGATCCAGGCGTTAAAGCAGATTTTCCACACGCGCTGGAATTTATCCGATTTATATTATCGGGTTGTCAGCAGCAATGTCTTGAAGGCGCACGTTTTGGCTGGCAGTGGCGGCGAGATGCTAGTTAAACTGAATTATTATTGGCGTTTAGTGGCCACCGGTTTTTGTTTTTCTTGTTTTGGTATTGGTGGCTTATGCCTGGCGGTATTTGTATTTCCGTTACTGAGATTGTGCTCGCCAAAAAAGTCAGTTCAACAGCAGCTGGCGCGCAAAGTGATCCATTGGGGCTTTCGCTTATTTGTGGCATTGATGCAATATAGTGGCGTCCTAAGAGTTAAATTAAAAGGATTGGCTGATCTACCGCAAAACGAAGGTTTACTGTTGATCGCAAATCACCCATCTTTGATCGACGTGGTTGTTTTGATTTCGATTTTTCCAAAAATGGATTGCATTGTGAAGCAATCCTTATGGAATAATTTTTACTTGGGGGGAGTAGTTTCATCTGCAGGATATATTAGCAATGATAATCCTCAGGTTCTGCTTGAGGATTGTGTTGATATTTTGGTACGGGGGGAGAGCTTGTTGGTTTTTCCTGAAGGTACTCGTTCAACCCCGGGGCAGCCAATAAAATTGCAGCGTGGTGCTGCCAATATGGCATTGCGGGCTCAGAAAAATGTAACGCCAGTGACTATTTCATTAAGTCCGAGTTCGTTAACCAAAAGTGAAAAATGGTATCAAATACCAAAACAAGGTTTGGTTAATATGAATATTCAATTTGGAGAGGTGATTGATGTTAAGCCATTCCTCGCAGAGTCGGAAGGTAATGTTTCGTTAGCTTCTCGTCATTTAAGTCAGTTTTTAGAAAAATATTTTATAAGGAACTTGCAACAATATGAGCAGCTTAGTAATTGAAGTAAAACAATTAATCATCGATTCATTGGATTTGGAAGATATCACTGTTGATGATATTGAAACGGACGGATTATTGTTTGGCGATGGTTTGGGGCTTGACTCCATAGATGCGCTGGAGCTGGGTTTAAGTATCCATAAGAAATTCGATGTAAAGCTGGACGCAAATTCTGAAGAAACAAAAAAACATTTTCAGTCTGTGGCTTCCCTGGTGGCCTTGATTGAATCTCAGCGATAAGGTTATAGGTTATTCTGATGGAAACTAAAGACGAAATTTTTCAACAGTTATGTACTATTATGCAGGATTTATTTGAGATTGAGCGAGCAGATATAACGCTCGATGCCTCGCTATACGAAGATCTGGATCTTGATAGTATTGATGCTATTGATATGGTAGTTAAATTACAGGAATTAACCGGAAAAAAAGTTAAGCCCGAAGATTTTAAAAGTGCTCGTCAAGTACATGATGTTGTTGATGCGGTATATGAATTACTGCAGTCTTAAGCTGCAATGAGCAGAGTTGCGCTGGTAATAATTTCCGGAATTTTATTATTATATCCGGTGTTAGTGTTTTTTGGTTTGCAGCATTTGCAGCCCCGTTATATTGGTCTCATTCTGGTGGTGGCCTTATTGAGCCGTCTGTTGTTGGTTAAAGTGAAAATGAATATTGCTGCGTTGCGCTCGTTAATGCCGGCCACGGTAGCGGGCGGTGTGTGCTGCCTGCTGATTTTACTGAGTAATGATCCGCTAATGGTCAGGGCGAATCCGATCATTGTTAATGTTGCAATGCTGCTGTTATTTACTTTTTCACTGTTTAAACCCCCTTCGATGATAGAGCGTTTTGCTCGCCTTACGCAGCCTGATTTGCCCACCCAGGGCGTGATATATACCCGGCAAGTCACCAAGGTGTGGTGTTGGTTTTTTTTGTTTAATGGTATCGCTGCAAGCTACACGACTTTTTTTTGCAGTCTTGAAGTGTGGACCTGGTATAACGGTTTGATTGCTTATCTGATAATGGCTCTCATATTTGGCATTGAGTATTTAGCAAGACAGCGAGTAATGAGGGCAAATACTTGAGTAGTATAAGCCTTAAGCTGTTATCGCTGGTTCCCAACGTGGCTGCGAGTACTCGGTCGATCATGGTTACCTCAGCAGGCGCTGTCACTGGCCGGCAGTTTGCTGCTGCAGTCGCTGGCTGTTATTCGCAGCTGATGGAGTCAGATGCCAGAGTCGTTGCCATTTATACGGACTGTGCCTATCTATTTAGTGTCGCGTTATTTTCAGCATTACATGCGCACAAGGAAGTAGTCATTCTACCGAATGTACAGACCGGTTTTTTGCAGAAAATTGCCGATGAGTTTGATCTTTTGATCATCGACCAGTCATCATCGTCAGAGTTTAAGGGCGTGCCGCAATTATTGCTTGAGCATAGCGAGTTAAATCCGGTTGATAAGACTCTGCTGCCGGCAATACCTGATGATGCCGGGTTAACTTTCTTTACCTCAGGCTCTACGGGACAGCCATCAAAAATCCTTAAAAAAATTCAACAAATTACTGATGAAGTGGCCGTGTTGGAATCCGTTTGGTCGTTATCAACAGGCACTGGAGGGTTGTACGCTTCGGTTTCGCATCAGCATTTATATGGATTTTTGTTTAAGTTGATGTGGCCGCTTGCGGTGGGAAAATTAATTCATACTACCCAGTACCATTATCCGGAACCTTTGATGGCGGCTTTGGCGTCAGAGTCTGAAGCGGTGCTGGTTTCCAGTCCGGCTTTGCTTAATAGAATTGGACGCTTGGTAGATCTTTCGGCGTTGATGGGTTCAGTACAAACTATATTTTCCTCGGGAGGGCCATTAGATAGTGTTGCAGCGATGGAAATTGCTGCTTTGTCAGGTGTTGCAGTGCAGGAGATATTTGGTAGTACAGAGACTGGCGGGGTTGCCTATCGCAGTCAGTCATCAGCTGCAAAAACATTTTCACCCTGGACATTGCTGCCAACAGTGAATATGAAAGTTGATACTGATAGTCAATGTTTGCTGATTGAATCGCCCCATGCTGACGGCGATGATTTTTTTGCCATGGGTGATGTAGTGGAATTGATAAATGAAAATCAATTTATCCTTAAGCATCGCGCAGATAGAATTGTTAAAATTGAAGAGAAACGCTTGTCATTGCCGGAAATGGAAGCGGTGTTAAAAGCGCACGCTTATGTAAAAGATTGTAGCTGTGCAGCGTTGGCGGCAGCGCGCCGGATTATAGTGTCGGTGGTTAAATTATCTGCGCTGGGTGAAGACGCTCTGGCCAGTGGCGGTAGGCACTCAGTGAATCAGGCGCTGCGAGCGCACTTGCTGGTTTATTTTGAAGCCATATTACTTCCCAAAAAATGGCGTTATGTAGAATCTATACCGGTGAATAGCCAGGGTAAGGTGACAGCTGATGCGATAACGGCACTGTTTTCTCCAGCGTCCTCATCAACAACGCGCCCTGATGTGGCTGCAGTTGAGCAGCAGCAAAATGAGGTGAAGCTGGACCTGAAAATAAATCCTTCGCTGCGTTACTTTGATGGTCACTTTGATGATAAGCCTATTTTACCGGGTGTGGTGCAGGTCGATTGGGCAATTAACTATGGGCGGCAATACTTTACGGTTGGAGGAGAGTTTATGCGGCTTGAAGTTATCAAATTTCATGAGTTTATTGAGCCGGGTGACCAGATAGAGCTTTCTATTATCCATCAGCAGGAAAAAGGAAAATTAGTTTTTCAGTATTCGTCAAGCAAGGGGATTCATTCCTCTGGCAGAATTGTATTTGGTTAAGTGAATGGAATTTTCTCCCTGCATCATTATTCCGGTTTATAACCATCCTGATACGATTGTTGATACCTATCAGGGAATCAAGGCGTTTAATATACCGTGTTTATTGATTGACGATGGTAGTGATGAACTTACCCGCAAGGTATTAATTGAACTTGCTGAGCAGAACGCCGGTATTCATTTAATGCGTTTACCTGTTAATCAAGGCAAAGGTGGTGCTGTCAAAGCAGGTTTGGTGCTGGCTGCTGAGCAAGGTTTTAGTCATGCCTTACAAATAGATGCAGATGGGCAGCACGATATAAATGATGTTCCGGCATTGTTGCGGTTGGCAGAAAATAATCCAGCCGCATTAGTTTGTGGTCAGCCTTGCTACGATGAATCCGTGCCGATGGGACGCTATCTCTCGCGCTATATTACGCATTTTTGGGTGTGTGTAGAACTACTGCGCTGGTCTGCGCCGGATAGTATGTGCGGCTTTAGAGTTTATCCATTAGTGGCAGTTAATGTATTGATTAAACGTCAACATCTTGGTCAACGAATGGATTTTGATACGGAAATTATGGTGCGGCTAGTGTGGGATGATGTTGAGATTGTTACTCATGATACGCAGGTAATTTATCCGCAAGATGGCCGTTCGCATTTTAACTATCTGAATGACAATTGGTTGATTACTAAAATGCATACGCGGTTGTTTTTTGGCATGTTATATCGGTTGCCGCGCTTGCTGACTAAGGAAAAGCGTCACTCTGCACATTGGTCACAAGTACGTGAGCGGGGCAGTATTTGGGGGATTAAATTCCTACTGTTTGTTTATAGGCTGTTAGGCCGCCCATTCTTTAAAGTATGTTTGTATCCAGTATTGGCATATTTTATGGCGGTGAATCATTCGGCGCGTAAGGCGTC
Source organism: Oceanicoccus sp. KOV_DT_Chl (assembly GCF_900120175.1). Classification (NCBI taxonomy): domain Bacteria; kingdom Pseudomonadati; phylum Pseudomonadota; class Gammaproteobacteria; order Cellvibrionales; family Spongiibacteraceae; genus Oceanicoccus; species Oceanicoccus sp. KOV_DT_Chl. The sequence goes on along the minus strand of NZ_FQLF01000005.1, from coordinate 168,411 downwards.
ACAAGATTATTTACAGCGGGTTTTTAGTGCTGGTAGTAAACATCCGGATCTGATAGTCAAGCCGGGATTGGCAACAAGCTATAAGCATTTTGTGCAGTTTGGTTGCAGTGCTCTGGATCGTGCAGCATCGCTGTTGGGCATATCAGAAGGGAAGATATCCACTTTCCTAATAGTAATGAATTTATTGATTTAGCAGCCAGCGGTACTGGTGGTGTTGTGGTGGGTGCTCATTTAGGGAGTATTGAGTTGTGTCGGTTGCTGGCTGAAGGTGAAGTGCAGCAAAAGATGACCGTGTTAGTGTTTAATGAGCATGCTGCCAACTTTAATAATACGCTAAAAAAAATAAATCCGGCTTTTGAGCAAAATATATTGCATGTAGATCAGCTGGGGCCGCAGACCGCAATTCTGTTAAAAGAAAAAATTGATGCCGGTGAGTTAATCATTATCCTCGGTGATAGAACAGCGGTGAATTCAGACAAGCGAATTAGTTATGTGCGATTTTTGGGTGAGTTGGCGCCATTTCCGCAGGGGCCGTTTATTTTAGCCTCATTACTCTCTTGCCCAGTGTATTTAATGTTGTGTCTGGCAGAGCCAAGCGGATATAAAGTTTATTTTGAGAAGTTTTCAGATGCACTGACGTTTAATCGCAAACAGCGAGAGCGCGAGTTAACCGAAGTTATTCAAAGATACGCTGAAAGATTAGAATATTATTGCTTACAGCAGCCATTGCAATGGTTTAATTTTTTTGATTTTTGGCAACAAGAAAAAATAGAGGCGCCTAGTAAGATAGGCTAATAATTATGTCGTTATTAGATAGTAGTAAGCATACAGAATCATCACATTCTCGGGCCAGTGCTATTGCCGTTCGCTTCGATGGTGGGCGGGTTAGTATCGAGCAGGTAGTTGCAGTGGCTAAAGGTGGTGCCCGTGTAGAATTATCAACCGAGCCTGAATTTGTTCGCAGGATCGATAAAGGCGCTGAGTTCCTTGATCGCTTATTGCTGGAAGATGGCGTCATATACGGTGTAACTACTGGCTACGGTGATTCGTGTACGGTTGCAGTGCCGCCTGATTTGGTTGAAGAGTTGCCCGTCCATCTAACCCGTTTTCATGGCTGTGGAATGGGCGCGTATTTTGATGTGCAAACATCATTGGCGGTGCTGGCGACACGTTTGGCATCGTTGTCTCAAGGTTTTTCAGGCGTGCGTTACGAGTTGCTTGATAAAATTGCCCTGTTTATTAATAACGGTTTAGCACCCCGTATTCCCGAAGAAGGGTCGGTGGGCGCGAGTGGTGATCTAACACCGCTCTCATATTTGGCGGCGGCGTTGATTGGTGAGCGGGAGGTTACTTATCATGGCGAGGTAATGACTTCTTTAGCTGCGATGGATGCGGCCAACATCACGCCTTTAAAACTGCGTCCCAAGGAAGGCTTGGCAATTATGAATGGCACTGCAGTAATGACTGCAATCGCCTGCCTTGCTTATTCACGCGCAGAATACCTTTGCCAGTTATCGGCACGTATTACTGCTATGAGTTCTATCGCCTTAGCGGGTAATAGCAATCATTTCGATGAATTACTGTTTTCGGCTAAACCGCATCCTGGCCAAAATCAAGTTGCGGGTTGGATTCGTGATGATATTAATCACGTTGAACATCCCAGAAATTCAGACCGTTTACAGGATCGGTATTCTATTCGTTGCGCGCCGCATATTATTGGTGTGTTACAGGATGCCTTGCCGTGGATGAGGCAGAATATCGAAAATGAATTAAACAGCGCCAATGATAACCCCATTATTGATGGCGAAGGCGAACATGTATTGCATGGTGGTCATTTTTACGGTGGCCATATCGCTTTTGTAATGGACTCCATGAAAAACTGTGTAGCTAATCTGGCAGACTTAATGGACCGGCAGATGGCATTGTTGATGGATGTAAAATTTAATAATGGTTTACCCCCGAATTTATCAGCTGCTGCACCGGGAAGAACAATGGTCAATCACGGATTTAAGGCGGTGCAAATTGGTATGTCGGCGTGGACTGCTGAGGCATTGAAATTAACCATGCCTGCCAGTGTTTTTTCTCGTTCTACTGAGTGTCACAATCAGGATAAGGTGAGTATGGGTACAATTGCCGCTCGCGACTGTATAAGAGTGTTAGAGCTTACCGAGCAAGTGGCGGCAGCAGAGTTATTGGCCGCTACGCAGGGCATTAAGTTACGGCTGCAAAAAGGTGATATTACTGAAGCATCATTAAGTCAGCCGATTAAATCCATGTTAGCTGCAGTGTCAGCAGAGTTTGATATGTTGGAAGAGGATCGCCCTCTCGAGGCCAGCCTAAGACAATTTGTCAGCCTTATTCAGCAACAACAATGGGATATTTATGGCTAAGCGACCTGCACTGGCAGAAGCCAGTGTCACCATTACAGTTCCGTTTCACGATGTTGATATGATGACCTACGCCTGGCATGGTCACTATGTAAAATATTTTGAAATAGCGCGCTGTGAATTGTTAAATAAAATTGACTATAACTATTTGCAAATGCATGACTCGGGTTATATGTGGCCGGTGATTGATATGCGCATTCAATACGTTCGGCCGGCAAAGTTCGGGATGGATGTTATTGTTAAAGCCAGTTTGGTGGAGTATGAAAATCGATTAAGAATTGATTTTCTTATCACCGATGCCGAGACAGGTCTTAAGCTTACCAAGGCTTACACCTGTCAGGTTGCTGTTGATATGGCTACACAGGAAATGTGTTTTGTCTCGCCGGCAATTTTGGCGCAAAAACTGGGTCTTGAGCAGTGATGCTGTCTCGCTTGCTGGTTGTACTATTGGCTGCCGTACAAGCGAGTACAGCGTTGGCCCAGCCCGCGGTTTTTAATTATCCGCAGGATTTACAGCAACCGTCCGCTGAGCTTTTAAGCACCACTGCCGCGATGAGTGAAGTGACGGTGTTGCGAGGAAAGTTTCAGCAAACCAAGCAGATCACCGTATTGAGCCGGCCGCTAATCTCTACGGGACAGTTTATGAGCGTCAAAGCTCGTGGATTGCTTTGGCAAACTGTGCAGCCGGTTAAGTCTACTTATCTGATTTCGCCTCAGGGCATTAAAAATATTGCGGCTGATACGGCAATACCCGGTGGCGGATTTTCACAGTCTCTGGGCGGCGTTTTTTCCGCTTTGATCAGTGGCGATTTGCTTACGCTTAAGCAGTTTTTCAACGTCTATTTTTATCAAAGTGAAATTGATGCTGACTGGAGTATAGGTTTAATACCGCATAAAGAGAGTCTGATTGCTAAAGGTATCGCCAGTATTATTTTAACCGGTGATGAGTATGTTCAGGCGATTAGCATTGATGAAGTCAGTGGTGATACCACCAAAATAGTATTTTCTGCGTTGCAAACTGAACCGGCAACGTTGTCGTCAATGGAAGAGCAGTATTTTGCAAAATAATACCCGTACTCGCTTTTCTATTTGGTGTGTATTAACGCTAACGTTATTAGTGGTATTTGCTGCGCAACTCTATCGTGGTTTAACCATTGATAGCGATATTCTTGGCCTGTTGCCAGAGTCGGAAAGATCGGTGGTAGTACAGCAGGCGTTAGATCAATTTGCTGAAAATTTTTCCCAGCAGTTAGTATTTCTGGTTGGGGCAAATGAGCGGGCGAGTGCATTAGCCGCCAGCGATATTGTGTACAGTGATTTGCAGCGTGCCGATTTGTTTTCCCGGTTGACGTATAAAGTTGATGGCGATTTTACCTCAGCAGTGTTTAATACTTACCTCCCTTATCGAACCGGGTTGCTGTCTAAGGCTGATAGGGACTTATTCGCGGATAATAATACTGATGCGATAAAGCAACAGATAATCTCTGCTTTATATAGCCCTGTTTCCCCGTTGTCTTCCAGCATGTTGGCTATTGATCCTTTGTTTCTATTGGCAAACTTTCTTGCTGAAAGCCAGCAGCAGGGCGCCGGCAGCTTTGAGTTATATCAAAATGTACTATTGGCTGAACATCAGCAAAGCCATTATGTGCTGATTACTGCAGAGCTTAACGACTCGCCGTTTAATATGGCTTATCAGGATAAGCTGAAGTTGTTGCTGTCAGAGCTTAATGCAGCAAGCGCTCAGTCAGCATTACAGTATCGGTTGATCACGGCAGGTGTTCCATTGCATGCTATTGCAGGTACCGATTCTGCTAAACACGAAATTTCACTCATTGGTGGCGGTTCTTTAGTCGGTATAGTCGTGCTGATTTTTTGGGTGTTTCGGTCGGTCACGCCTATCGCTGTTGCGGTATTGGCGATTTCAATAGGTGTCGTGGCTGCGACTGTGGTTTGCACTCTGGTATTTGGCAAGATTCATATACTCAGCATGGTGTTCGGTGCCAGTTTAGTCGGGGTTTCAATTGATTATTCTTTTCACTATTTTTGCGAAGGCATTGATGGTGACGATGAAAATATTTTGACGCATATTTTGCCTGGGATCAGTTTTGGTTTAGTGACCAGTTTGATTGGTTATTTGGCGTTGTTTATCGCGCCATTTCCAGGGCTGCATCAAATGGCGGTGTTTTCCAGTGTGGGTTTATTGGCGGCCTATTTTACGGTGGTGGGTTTGTATCCCGTATTGCTTAAGCAAACACAGAAGACTAATGCTGTCAGGCCCATAAAGCTGGCGGCCTCACTGCTTTTACTGTGGCAGAACATTATTCAAAGACGGCAGTTGTTAGCTGTTTTGCTCGCCTTGGGGGTAGCGCTGTTATTGGGAGTGCCCATGGTGCAATCTAATGACGATATCCGTTTGTTGCGCAATACGCCGGATAATATTTTGGCCATGGAATCCACCTTTACTGAAATCTCAGGGGCTCGTCTGTCCTCTGAGTTTTTTTTAGTGACGGCGGCTAGTCCGCAGGCGGTGTTGGAGGCGGAAGAATCCTTGCTTGCTCGATTGGGTAAGATGGAAACGGCACCAGCCTATCAGGCCTTGACCGCATCGATACCCTCAATAAAACGGCAGACAATGCAGCGTAAGTTACTGTTAAATGTTATGTCATCACCGGAATCATCGTTGTATCAGTTTTTACTAGCAACGGGTTTTGATGCCCAATTGCTTGATGACTATGTGGCGCTGTTGGTCGAAAGTAATCCGCAGTATTTAGCGCTATCCAGTTGGCTGGATTCGCCTGCGGCAAGCCGTCACCGACAGCAGTGGATTGCGAATAAGGATGGTAGCTATGCCAGTATTGTTTTTCTCTATGATCTGAAACAACAGCAAGCCATGCGGGATTTGGCTAATGAATTTGATGATGTTGAGTTTATTGATCAGGTGGGTGATGTTTCACAATTATTTAAACAATACCGTCAATTAGCACTGCAAGCAGTATTTATCGCTTATAGCTTAATATTTTTACTGTTGTTGTTTCGCTACCGGTTACGGCTGGCAATATTGGTTATCTTACCGCCGCTTTATGCAGCGGCTTTTGCTATGGCGGTAACAGTATTATTCGGTTATTCAATTAACCTGTTTAGTATGTTGGCATTGCTGTTGGTGCTGGCCATTGGCATTGATTACACCATCTTTTATGCTGAATCACGTTCTGGAAATAAAAATAAAACAGCCTTGGCCATTGCTCTATCCTGTGCCACTACGCTATTAGCTTTTGGTTTGTTGGCGCTAAGCGATACTCCAGCTATTAAGTCTTTTGGTCTGACCATCGCTGCCGGCATTGCCTTTTCCTTTTTATTATCCCCGATTGCTTCTTTTGAAAATCTACAAAGAGGTGATTGATGTGACTATTATCTCCAGTAAAGTATTGCTCGCTTATGCTGCTCAATGTTCACCGTCTGAACTATTGATTGATCAGGATTATTTGCACCGGATTAATATCTTATGTTCTGCGATCAATGCTAGCGCCCGCCTGAATATCAAAGGGAGAAAATTAATCTTCCGGCAATTAGCTGATGCAATAGTCAATTATTCTGATACAAAACGAATTGTCAGGGACAATCCGGAGGTATTGGCTGAAAAAATTAAACGGCCAATTTTACTGGCCGGCTTGCCTCGTACAGGTTCAACTTTTTTACAGCGGTTATTGTCTCTGGATCCTGATAATAGATATTTGAACTTTGAAGAAGGATTAAAGCCCTGTGTAGAAATTACTGATGGTGACGGAGCTCAGCAAAGGTCGGATTTTTCTCATCGCTGGGCGAATGTCATGCATGGGCACCTGCCCGCGGTACAATCCATGATTACGCTGCAACCGGACTTTCCTGTGGAGTGTAATTTTTTAAAGCGTAATAGCTTGCTGTGTGACTCCTGGTGCTTCCAGTTAGATTTACAAGAGTTGCGCGAGTATTGGTATCACCCGGATTCGCAGACAACAAAATACCAGCTTTATTTGCGTCAGTTACAAATTTTACAGTATCGGTCGGCAGCTGCTGAGCGGTGGGTATTAAAATCACCTACACATCACCCGGTCATCGATAGTCTGGATACTGTTTTTGAACAGCCTCTTATTATCAATACGCGCAGGAATTTGGACGAGGTGGTGCCTTCACTGATCAATCTTGTTTATGCGTTGAGAAAAGGCTTCTCTGATCATATTGAACTGTCGTCGGTGAGAGATGAGGTGTTAGAGTTTCTAAAAAATCAAATAGCCTGCAATCAGACTGCAAGAAAAAAAATGCCAGATAGCCACCTTATTGATATTGATTATCCGGATTTAATTCAAGACCCCCAAGCTGTTATCGAGCATATTTACGCACGCTTTAACCTTGATTTTACTAATGAATATCAGGGTAATATAGAGTCATGGTTACAGTTACAGCCCCAGTCTTCCTATAAACCAAAGTCATACCGCTATAATCTACGCAGTCTCGGTTTTAGCGTTGTCGATATTCACCAGTATTTTGATTCATGCTTTGATAGTGGTCAGCTAGTGGCCGACTGTTAGCAATATAAAAAGGAAAAAACAATGATAAGTTACGACGCGCCAGATTCAATGAGTGCATTAGATGCCAAGTTTGAAGCCCAAAAAATTGCTTTTGCGCCGATAGTGTTTCAAGCAACCTTGGCTCTACGGGATTTAGGAATATTGGAGGCTGTTAGAAAAGCCAAAGATGCAGGTATTACTGCGGAGGCGCTGGCTGAAAAAGTGGGAGTTAGTCTCTATGGGGTAAATGTATTGCTCGAAGTGGCTATGAGTTCAGGTATTGTCCGCTGTGTAGAAGGGCAGTTCATACTGACCAAAACAGGCTATTTTCTAGTGCGTGACGATTTGACGCGGGTCAATATGGATTTCGTTAATGATGTTTGCTATCAAGCGATGTTTAATTTGAAAGACTCAATAGTCGAGCAAAAGCCTTCGGGCCTAAAAGTATTTAGTGATGCTGATACCATTTATGAGATTTTGGCGACGCTGCCGGAAAAAGCTAAAAAAAGCTGGTTTGACTTCGATCACTTTTATTCTGACATTTCTTTTCCGGAGGTGCTGCCTCTAGTGTTTGCCAGTAAACCTAAAAAAATAATGGATATTGGCGGCAATACTGGCAAATGGGCAACCCAGTGTCTGCAATATGACGAGGATGTTGAAGTCACTATTGTTGATTTGCCCGGTCAATTAAATAAAGCCAAAGAAAATTTGGAGGCTGCTGGCCTAACGCATCGCATGCACTTTCATGAAGCTAACATGCTCGATGAAAAAAATCAGTTACCAAAAGGGGCTGACATTATTTGGATGAGCCAGTTTTTGGATTGTTTCTCGTTGGATGAAATTGTTAGTATTTTGAAACGCGCTAAAGCAGCTATGACCGAAGACTCAAGAATTTATATTATGGAGTTGTTGTGGGATAGGCAGAAGTATGAGGCTGCCGCTTATAGCCTGCATAATATTTCCTTGTACTTTACCTGCTTAGCCAATGGTAATAGTAAGATGTACCATTCGGCAGAACTATTATTGTGTATAGAAAGGGCTGGCCTGACAGTAGAGAAACAGATAGATAATATTGGGATCAGTCATAGTCTTATTACTTGTCGCCTATAGTTGCGGTTGTTGAAAATGTGCATTCGATATTTTGTCCGTCTGTTAAAGGGTTGCCTGGCGCTGTTTATAGCTTATGTGCTACAGGCTTGTGTGTCCCATCAGACACCTGCGCGAGTCGCTGTTGATATTGCGGAATCGGTACGCTTTACCGTTTTACCTGCGGGCAGTGGTCAACTGAATTATTCGTTGCTGCAAAGTGTGCGAGCAGAATATGGTAATGAGACTCAGGATTTATTAGTACAAATTGAATCCACTGCTGAGAAGTTAGTGATGGTGGTGCTGACGGCAACTGGAACACGGTTGGCGACGATCAGTCTGATTGATGGTGTGGTGAGTAGTGAGCAGTTATCTGTATTGCCCGCAAGCTTTCAGGTTGAACAAATGTTGGCGGCCTATCAACTAAGTACCTGGCCAATGCCTGAGTTAAGTCGTGCCATAGCTGGACTGGATGTGCGTTTTACCGAGTCGGCGGGTATTAAGCGGCGACGAGAATTGACGGCCAGCGGTAAGCCGCTTATTGAGATCGTTACGAGCTCAAACAATCAGGGGCAACAACAGGTATTGTATCGTCATCTGCAATGGCAGTATCAAATTACCAGTACGACATTGGAAAGGCTCGCGCTATGAAATCTCCCCGGCAAGCTTTGTATTTACCGGCTTTAGGTATCGTTAATTGTCTTGGGCGGGGTAAGCAAGCGGTGTGGGATGCGCTGTGTCAGCAGGATCAGGCGGGTATCACAGTGCGATCAGATTTGTTGGTGGCTGGTGATTGTTATGTGGGTGAAGTGAAGGGGGGCTACCGGCCATTCCGTCAACTTTGCAGCCGCAGGCGTCGCGAAATAATCAGTTATTAATGGCGGCAGCTGAAGAAATTATGCCCGAGTTGCAACAATTGGTTGCTCGTTTTGGCGCTGAACGTATCGCGGTTATTGTGGGTACAAGCACATCCGGTATCGCTGAAACTGAAGCGGCATTTGCGCAGCACCAAACGGATGGCGCTTTTCCGGATAATTATCATTATCGACAACAGCAAATGGCAGCGCCGGCAGAATTTATGGCACAGTGGTTGGGGTTAAAGAATTTGGCTTACACCGTTTCTACTGCCTGTTCATCCAGTGCCAAGGCATTCGCCAGTGCCAATCATTTAATTCAAACGGGTGTTTGTGATGCGGCTATTGTGGCTGGTGTGGATACACTGTGCCGGTTAACGCTGAATGGATTTAATGCGCTGGAATCCATTTCACCGACAATTTGTTCGCCATTTAGTAAAAATCGCCGAGGCATTACTATTGGTGAAGCGGCTGCTGTTTTTATTGTTACGCCCGAGCCCGACGCTATTCAATTGATGGGCGTGGGTGAGTCTTCTGATGCCCATCATATGTCGGCGCCAGACCCTGAAGGTCATGGCGCTGAAGCGGCAATGAAGGGGGCTTTAATGGCTTCAGGTTTAGCACCGGCAGACATTGATTATATAAATTTACATGGCACTGCCACGGTCAAAAATGATCAGATGGAGGCGCTGGCAGTACACCGTTTGTTTGGTGAACGTACGCCTTGTAGTTCGACCAAAGCCTTGACCGGCCATACACTTGGCGCTGCTGGTGCCACTGAAATAGGTTTATGCTGGTTAGCATTGGCTGCCAATAATTGGCAACACCGATTGCCGCCGCATTGCTGGGACGGGGAGGTGGATGAGGGTTTAGCGGCTATTAATTTGCAGCTTATAAATTCAGTTTATCAGCCGACAGCAGCCAGCTACATGATGAGTAACTCTTTTGCCTTTGGTGGTAATAATGTCAGTGTTATCATCGGCAGCGCTGTAGCGGAAAATTAAAAATGAATAATACAGTCAGTCAATATACCGTGGATGAATTGGTGCCACACTCTGGTCACATGAGTTTGCTCGATCGTGTTATCAATCAGACTGCGGAGCGTTTAATTGCAGAGGTTGATATCACTGCGCACAGTTTATTTCTTGATGGTGATATAGGTGTGCCGACTTGGGTTGGGATTGAGTATATGGCGCAAGCCGTGGCCGCATGGGCGGGAGTGATTGCACGGCAAGCGGGAGAAGATGTACGGTTAGGGTTTTTATTGGGCAGTCGTAAGTATACTGCCCATGCTAGCCATTTTGGTTTGGGTGAAACGTTAACCGTTACTGTTGAGAGGGCGTATCAGCATGATGAGTTAGGTGTTTTTGATTGCAGTATTTACCTCAATGGCGATGCCGAGGTTGCCAGCGCCAGACTTAATGTTTATCAACCACAATGATTGAGAAAAAGTTTGTTATGGCAGAAGAAAAAACAATTTTAGTCACAGGTTCCAGCCGCGGTATTGGTAAAGCTATTGCGATTAAATTAGCGCAAGATGGTTTTAATATTGTCCTGCATTGTCGCAGCGGTGTGGCGGAGGCGGAACAGGTGATGGCTGAAATCGCGGCGGTGGGCCGAGCAGTGCGCTTGCTACAATTTGATGTCAGTCAGCGTGAAAGTACACGCAACGTGCTAGAAGCCGATGTCGCTGCGCACGGCGCTTATTACGGTGTTGTTTGTAATGCCGGCATCACTGCGGATAATGCGTTTCCGGCATTGACTGATGAAGAATGGGATAACGTTATTCACACCAATCTTGATGGTTTTTACAATGTGTTATCACCGCTGGTGATGCCCATGGTCAGACGGCGAGCCGCTGGTCGAATCATTACCCTGTCATCGGTTTCCGGGGTGATGGGTAATCGCGGACAGGTCAATTACAGTGCCTCCAAAGCGGGTATCATCGGTGCCAGCAAAGCGCTGGCGTTAGAGTTGGCCAAACGTAAGATTACAGTTAATTGTGTAGCGCCTGGACTTATCGAAACAGAAATGACAACGGATGCGCCGGTTGAGGAAGCGCTTAAATGATCCCCTTGCGGCGGGTAGGGCAAGCGGAAGAAGTGGCTAGTTTGGTAGCATATCTTTGTTCAGAGGGTGCGGCTTATATCACCCGGCAAGTAATTTCAGTTAATGGCGGAATGTATTAATGAAACGTGTAGTAGTTACAGGTATGTCGGCAATCACTTCTATGGGCGATGATTGGCAAACGTTTAAGCGTAATATCGAAGCGGGTAACACCGGTATTGCCCGCATGGATGAATGGGATCGCTATCTAGATTTGCGGACACGTTTGGCGGGCCCTGTTACGCATTTTGTACCACCGCCACACTACAATAGAAAAATATTAAGAAGTATGGGGCGGGTAGCGCAAATGGCGACTACCGTGACCGAGCAGGCGTTAACCCAGGCCGGTTTACTGGATGACCCGGAAATTAAAAGTGGTGCCATGGGGGTATCCTATGGTTCTTCGTCGGGCACGCCAAAAGCTATTGGTGACTTTGGCAATATGCTGCTTAACGATAAGATGGAAGGCATCAATGCCAATACCTATATCAAAATGATGGCGCATACCACGCCGGTGAATATCGGTGTGCATTTTGGTTTGAAGGGGCGGGTGATAACAACTAGCAGCGCTTGTACTTCTGGCAGCCAAGGTATTGGGTATGCCTATGAAGCGATTAAATACGGTATGCAAACCATGATGGTAGCGGGTGGTGCTGAAGAGCTGGATGCTACCCAGGCAGCAGTTTTTGATACTTTATTTGCAACCAGTACTGCTAACGATACCCCTGAGCTTTCACCACGTCCCTTCGACCGCGATCGGGATGGTTTGGTAATCGGTGAGGGTGCCGCTACATTAGTGCTGGAAGAGCTGGAGCACGCCAAGGCCCGTGGCGCCACTATCCTCGCGGAGATTGTTGGCTTTCATTGTAATTCGGATGGCAGCCATATTACCCAGCCGCAAGCTGAGACTATGCAAGTCACCATGGAGCAAAGTTTGGCAGATGCGGGTTTAGGTGCCGAGCAGATCGGTTATGTTAGTGCCCATGGCACTGCCACTGATCGTGGTGATGTAGCTGAATCAACGGCAACCCAGCATGTGTTTGCCAATAAAACCCCGATCAGTTCCATGAAATCTTATCTGGGGCATTCCTTGGGTGCCTGTGGCTCCATAGAGGCCTGGCTGAGCTTGAAAATGATGCAGGATAATTGGTTTGCAGCGACAAAAAATCTGGAGAATATTGACCCGGCTTGTGGCGATTTGGATTATATAATGGGTGAGGCGCGCCATATTGATACAGAATATATTATGAGTAATAACTTTGCGTTTGGTGGTATCAATACCTCGTTGATTTTTAAGCGATGTTGATTTTTTTGCCATCCTTGGCATCTATATGTAAAAAATAAACTTGTTCAGAGGCTAGTAATAATCTCTCAGATATTTGCTAGCATATTTTTTTACTTTTCTATTGCCGGCTTCATTAGCTACCATGCTAACTGTGTCTTTGTATTTAGTATTGCCAGACCCTGCAATAGCTTTGGTTAACCAGGCCATACAATCAATTTCAGTTTTATCAGAATAATTATCCTTATAAAGTGCTTTAACTTCTGCTTCAACGGCATCTAGCAAGAATTCGTCGTAAAGATGTTCAAAGTGAATGCGCTTCGCTGCTATTCTTTTTAATTCCCAGTCCTGACTTTTAATCATGTTTGCGAAGCCATTGATTTTTTGTGAATACTTTGGGTTATAGCTACTTTTATCACGAATGATAGGATTCCATTGTTGGTATTTTTGAATGTTATCCAAGCCTTTAGAAGCGTATTTTTTAACTTTTTTATTGGCCCCTGAATTAAGTATGCCTTTAAGGGTGGTCGAATATTTATCATCGCCTGACGCCCCTAGGACTTTTGCATACCAACTGGCCTGCTCTATTTCAGCCTTGGAGCTGGCCGTTGGGTAAACCGTTTGCAAGTTATTCTCGATCACATCATAAATTGCAACGCTGGAAAGGCCGGACCATTGCAGATCGTTTAATGCGTCCTTCTGAATTGGCCAAGCCTTGCCGGAAAATATGCCGATATATTTTTGCTCTTCGGAAGTCGCAGCAGCGATTAGTGACGAGTAGGCCGTTAGGGATAGCATTAACACTAGGCTGGTGATTAGCTTCTTGCTCATAATTTTTCCTTATTGGTTAGACGGGTTAATATAATTTTTATTTTTAGCTGGGTTATCGCACTGCTCTAATGCGTATAGGCTCCGTGCTAGTGGCTTTGCTTGAGCTAAACTAGATTCTGGCTCTTTGCCTTTCCCAGATGTTGCCAGTGCTATTATCTATTTTAATAGGGTTATGTCGAGTGTCTTTTGTGTTTTTCATGCTCCAATATATAACAATTTTTTTATACCTCCTGTATTCGTGTATTTATGTGCTAATTTCAGGGTATATCTCTATCCATGGGAGAGGAGACATAACAAGAAACATCATTCATAATACTTCTTGTTCTATTAACTATAAAAAGCTGGGTGCTTCAGGTTTGATCTGTCGGTGTGCTTGATTCTGATAGTTATGACTTGCCGCCAGCATAGAAGGACAGAGGCTTGGCTACATTACCGGAAATTCCTGATTATAAAATTGAGAGCACCCTCGGTCGGGGTGGTATGGCCAGTGTCTATAAAGCCAGACATCTGCGCCTTGATCGACCGGTCGCACTTAAAGTCATGCACATGGATCTGGCTGACCGTGATCCTCAATTTAGTGAACGCTTTCTGCGAGAAGCACGGATTGCCGCCAATCTTTCCCATCCCTACCTAGTCCAAATCTACGACGTAAATAAATATAAGACTTACCACTACATTGCGATGGAGTTTGTCAGTGGTGGTGATTTGGAACAGCGCATGCAAGCCCCGATTGATCATGAGGAGTTGCTCGGGATAATCGCACAAATAGCTAGTGGGCTCGATTACGCTCACGACAAGGGGTATGTGCATCGCGATATCAAACCCGCCAATATTTTATTCCGTGCAAACGGTGAAGCGCTGCTATCAGACTTTGGTATTGCCAAGGCTATGGATTCGACCACGCAACTTACGGAGCTTGGAAGTGTCATTGGTACGCCTTCCTATATGAGCCCGGAGCAGGCGGAAGCTAAAACGCTGGATGGGCGCAGTGATCTCTACAGTCTGGCAGTTATGATCTATCAGATCCTGGTTGGCAAGTTGCCTTATACCGCAGATAGTTCGCTTTCTATCGCTATCATGCATATCAATAATCCGATACCCATCTTGCCTGATCCACTGGTATCGCTACAACCTTTTATCAATAAAGGCATGGCCAAGGACCCGCAGCAGCGTTTTGCTAATGGTGCAGAATTAGTTAGCGGGCTCAGGGAATGTTTGTCGCAATTACAACCCGGTGATTTGATCGCCACGCAAACCATGTTGCTGCAAAACCTGGCTGAAACCGAACGGCGGCAGCCAGCAACCACCACTAAAAAAACGACTACAGTCACTATCCAGCTTCCTCAGATGTCAGTTGTTGCAGCAGTGATAGCAGTCGTTGCCGTGATTGCGGTATTCATTTGGTTTTTTATTCCTTCTGGCCCTACTCAAGTCGATATGGCACGGATAGATTTATTACTGGGTGAAGCGCAACAGGATATACGTGCTGGCCGTCTGGTCGGCCCGGACGGTAATAACGCTTTGCAAAAATACCAGGATGCCCAGGCTATTGCGCCAGACTATGAGCCGGTACAACAAGCGATGCAATATTTGGGTGGTATTTTGTTGGCAGAATCGGAAAAAGCACAGGATAGAAATGATTGGAATGCGGCCGCAGATATGGCGAAGCAGGCTTTGCAAGTGGTGCCTGATAGTCCCGCTGTGGCTAAACAAATGCAGGAAATTGCCGGCGCGCGTCAAGCTTTGCTGGAGCGGCAGCAAAGCTTGCTTGATCAAGCAAACGGTTTGGTCGCTGAAAATAATTGGCAGCAAGCGCTGCAGGTTTATAAAAAACTACCTGATGATGTTTTGCAGCAAGATAGCGTACAGCAAGATCTTGCTGGGCAGTTGACCTTAACACTTCAACAGGCGAAAAATAAAACGGTAGCTAATGATTTTGATAGCGCTGAGCAGCTCTTTTCAGGGTTAATCCCTTTGAGTGGTTTGCTGACTGATAAAACGCTCACAGGTAAAATTAAACAAGCACAGAGTGAAAATCGCAATCAACAAAATAAACTTAGTAGAGAGAAAAATTTAACGCAAGCGCTACAACAGGCTGCAAGTGCAAATAGCTCCACACAGGCGCTAAAGTATTATCAGCAAGCGTTGAAAATTTCGCCTAACAATCAGCAAGCAAAAGCGGGAATTAAAAAAAATAGCGCGGTAATATTAACTGGTATTAATGAGTCTATAAATAAAGGTGATATCACCCAAGCTAGACAGCAAATCAATAGCGCCGAACAAATACGAACCGCAGGTTTGCTAAGCAGCGAGCAGGTATCCGAGTTAGCGCGCTTGCAGCGAGGGGTTGATTTATCCAGTGCCGAACAGGAACAATTGAGAGTATTATTCGATCGTTTTCGACGGTATATGCAAAAACCTAAAGTCACAAGTGCGAATAAAATCTACCAGCGTATTATTGCTATTACCACCTCTGATCCGCGATTGCCTGAATTACGGCAACAGTTGGGTGATGGTTATGCGGATCTCGCGCGTAAGGAGCAGGCGGCAGGTGATTGGGGGGATGTATTGACTTGGACAGAGCGGGGTTTAGCAGTAAATCCCTCTCATGTGGAATTGCAGCAGCTGAAAGCAAAGGCGGAGGAAATGCTGCCAGAGGGGCGTAAGCGGTTTATTTTCTTTTAAGCTGGTGCTGCTCACATCCCTTGGTTGATATTTTGCGTGGTTTTTCTAAAAATTAGTTGGTAGTGGTGAATAGAGTGTGCAAGCTAAAAATAATAATTACGGTTTCCAATAATTTGTATGAATAGAAATTATTCTATAGCACTGGACGCGATTCGTGTGGTCGCAGCTGCTGTGGTATTTTTATCGCATTTTTCCTATCTAGGGTATACGGGGGAGTATGCGCATTTTTTTCACGAATATGGCCATGTCGGGGTGGTCATGTTCTTTGTACTTTCCGGCTATGTTATTGCCTATGTATGTGAGGAGAAACACAAAACATTTTCACATTATATGACGGCAAGACTGGCGCGCTTATATTCCGTATTACTGTTTTGCCTTATATTAACCGTGGCGCTAGATTTCATTGGCCGATCTCTGGATAAGAGTGTATATCGAGGTATTAGTTTTGATAATGTTTTTTTGACCTCGGTGTTGAATATTCTTTTCTTGCAACAAGCATTGGTTTTCTCTGCGAAGCTGGTTTCCAATGGACCTCTTTGGTCATTGTCTTATGAGTTTTTTTACTATCTTTTGTTCGGTGTGGCGATATTTTACCAGGGTGGTCGCCGGATAGCAGGCTTGGTTGTCGTGGCTATAGTGGCTGGCCCCAAAATTTTGTTATTAATGCCATGTTGGATAATAGGAGTGATGGTTAGGAGGTGGCATGTTATGGGTGTGTGTGTCCCGCGTGCGCGAATCAGTGTGATTGCGTCGGTCTGCTTTTGGTTGATTTTTTGTTATATTGCCTCACTTGAGCAGCTGACGGCGAGAGTGATTGCTTTTATTGAGTCGGGTAATACCCTGGCCATTAATCTGGCATTTTCAAAACGTTTTCTGCTTGATTACTTTTTGTCATGTATCTTTGGTTTGTTTTTGTGGTTTGTTTATTATGCGGTAAGTCTAATCCGCTTTAAGGATTGGTTTACTTCCTGTGTCGATGTTTTGGCCAAATCATCTTTTTCGCTCTACCTCTACCATGTACCGTTGATTTTGTTTTTTTCCGCAACCGGGTGGTTTGATTTGACCAGTGCCTGGCAGTCCACAGCAATGGCCGTCATTATCCTTTTGGTGATTTATTGGCTATCCTTGGTGACTGAGTACAAAATCAAATGGTATCGGGACGTTATACAGCGCGGGCAAATTAGCCTGGGTGCTGTGCTAGCGGTTTCAGGGCGCAAACGTGACCATAAATAGCTAAATTCCAGACCCGTCTTAATTATGTTGGTAGCACAATGTCAGAATATATAACGCAGTTGCAGGCACAGGGCTTTACGGTTATCCCTGCGGTAGCGCCACTGGAAAAGCTTATAGATATTCGTCAGTTGACCGAAGAGATTGTTGAATACTCTGAGCAGCATCTGGAGGACCCTTTTGACTTGTATTACTTGCGTCACCGCAGTGATCAGGGCGTGTTATATGATTTGTTTCAGCGCCACCCTGAATTTCAGGATTTAGCCAAGAGTAGTGAGGTAATGAAAACGCTGGCCTCGGTATTGGGTGATGACATTTTTTTATACGAGAATAGTTTGGTTTATAAGCCGCCTGGTTGTGCTAATGCCGTGCCATGGCATCAGGATTTTATTTCGCGCCCAAATGAGCCAAAGAAATTTATTGTCTGGATAGCGATTGATGATGTCAGTGTCGAGAACGGTGCGTTAAAAGCAATTCCTGGGTCACATAAAGAAGGGTATTTACCTTGGTACCGGGTAAAAGGTGAGACCCATCATGATCGCGTCCAAGAAGAATTTATCCGCGGCCGTGAGGCCCGGTATTTGGAAATGAAAGCCGGAGATGCGTTGATTTTCGATGCAATGCTGTTGCACTCTAGTGATGAGTGTCATTCAGAACTGCCGCGAAGAGCCTATCGTATTTCATATCAAGGTTTCGATGCCATTCGCCCGCCAAGAGGGACCCCGGTTGTGGTCTATGGTGGTCGCCCAGATTCGTTGAGTAAAAAATATTCAGCTCCTAGGGTGGATAAACCTTCGTGGCGAGTGTTTATGAATAAAGTGGGGAAACGATTGGCTCGGCTTTAGGTTTTCGCTTTTACTTTAAGTCATGTATTAATTGCTTTAACCAAGAGTGCGGGTATCATGCATTCAGTAAAAAATTTAACAATTATGGAAAAATACTAATAACAGCAGGGATGTTTCTATTAATCAGACGGTTCACTTTTTTAACATTTAAACCTACCAATTGGCTTGGCTTTCAACCCTGCCGATTGAATATAATCCAAATAATAAGGTGAAAAAATGCATAAGTTTTATATTTTAACTATTGTTTTAATGGTGGCTTTAGCTACCGGGTGTTCAATTAATCATCCGGTGGCCAAAGAGTACGACCAGCATTTGGTAAAGTATGGGCAAGAGACAGTATTGCCCAAAGTCGATATGGAGGCAGAGTACATTGTTGCTGATGAAACCAAGAACCATAGTTATCAATTTCGGGCGGCGACCGTAGGCTATGCTCATGTGTGGATAGTTGAGTTTGGAGCGATTCTTGATAAAACTATACAGGCGGATTATGTGCAGTCAGCTTTTGGAAAATTAGAAAAAAGTTCAGGTGGCTCTGAAAGTGAAAGGTTAATAGCGTTTGAATTGGAGAGTTTTGAGTTTGAAAATTACCGAGCTTACGCTTCACTCAATATAAAAGTGATGCAAAGCGGTCAGCAAGTATTTAATAAAACCTACCGTTCTGCAGGTAGTTCTCAGGGCGGTCAAATGTGGATGGGCGGTCCGTTTGCTATGAAGAATGCCACCTTAAAATCGACTAAAAGTTCTGTCGATAAAATCCTGGAGCAGTTTATTAATGATTTGAATGCTGGGGTGTTGGCGTCTAAGTAATTACCTGCAAGTGGGGTGGTTTTTTTGAAACTGTAAAAAAATCTGGGTAACTGTCTATCATTAACCCCTCGCAGGAAGGATAGACAAATTATGAATAAAAAAGACCTGGAAGCTTTTGCGCGCGAAGCGGCAAAAGGTATTAAAACCGAACAAGACCTTAGAGTCATGCTCACCAAAGTCATGGTGGAAGCAGCCCTCAGCGCTGAGCTTGATGACCACTTGGGTTATAGCAAGCACGAACAATCAACCTCAGAGAATAGCCGCAATGGCGTCACGCGTAAAACCGTGCGTACGGAAGACGGTCAATTTGCGCATATAGGGGTCAGCGCATATAGGGGGCAGTTCTAACATTTAACAGTCTTCCTTTATGCCTATAACGCATTCAGTGTTTATTCCTTCTGGTAAATCAAAGGGGGTGTAGCAGGAGCGAATTTTTGTGGAGTGAGGTGCCAACGGTTTTTAGCAGGGGGCAGAGCAAATTTTGTAAACGGCACAAAATATTGGTCAGTCCCCGCACCATGCCGTGTCGTGCGGTGTTGGTGTCTGGTTTAATTTGACTTAATACGGACTTAAATTCCGCGCAAACAAAAAGGCCCGCAATTAAGCGGGCCTTTAAGCTGTTGGTATTCCAACAAGAATTTGGTAGCGAGAAGTGGATTTGAACCACCGACCCCATCATTATGAGTGATGTGCTCTAACCAGCTGAGCTATCTCGCCATAACTTTTATCTGGAAATAACCATTGGTTAGCTCCTAAAAAGAGGCGCGTATTCTGGCGATTTGGTCCGCTGCTGTCAAGTCGCTTTGGGGTTTTTGTTTACTGCTAGAGTGATGTTGCTGCTATTGCTGGGTGGTGGGCTAGGTCAAGGGGGCTTTGTGGGTGCACGGCGGGCTGCTGGTTGAATCGGTTAAGTTATGAGGGGACGATCCCCAATTTTCTGTTAGCGGCCATGCAGGCCACTAACAGAAATAATATGGCAGGCTTAGACGTTAAACTTGAAGTGGATTACATCGCCGTCTTTAACGATATAGTCTTTGCCTTCCAAGCGCAGCTTGCCTGCTTCTTTTGCGCCCTGTTCACCGTTGTATTGTACAAAATCTGCGTAGGACATGACTTCAGCCTTGATAAAGCCGCGCTGGAAGTCGGTGTGTATTACGCCGGCCGCTTGCGGCGCGGTTGCACCAATGGGGATGGTCCAGGCGCGCACTTCCTGTACACCAGCAGTGAAGTAGGTTTGCAATCCAAGTAGTTCATAGCCGGCGCGAATAACGCGGTTAAGGCCAGCTTCTTCCATGCCTAGATCTTCTAAAAACTCGGCTTTTTCTTCGTCGTCTAATTCGGCGATTTCGGATTCCAGTTTGTTGCAGATAGGTACTACGATCGCGCCTTCGGCTGCGGCCAGTTGTCTAACGGTTTCCAGATGCGGATTGTCTTCAAAACCGTCTTCATCGACATTGGCGATATACATGGTTGGCTTGGTGGTAAGCAGATGTAGACTTGGCAGCGCGTCTTGTTCGGCTTCGGTTAATACCAGTGTCCGGACCGGGTTGCCCTCGGCCAGGTGCGGGATTAATTTTTCGATCAGGCTTTTCTGTACGATGGCTTCTTTATCACCACCTTTGGCACTGCGGTTGACGCGCTGTAATTGTTTTTCAACGCTATCGAGGTCGGCCAGAGCGAGTTCCATATTAATAATGGTAATGTCTTCAGCGGGATCAATTTTATTGGCTACGTGAATAATATTTTCATTTTCAAAACAGCGGACTACGTGGGCGATGGCATCGGTTTCGCGAATATTGGCGAGAAACTTATTACCCAGTCCTTCGCCTTTGGAGGCGCCTTCAACTAGGCCGGCAATGTCTACAAATTCCATGGTGGCGGGAACCACCCTTTCCGGTTTTACAATGTCGGCCAGTTTGTCCTGGCGTGGATCGGGGATAGGCACGATACCAGCGTTAGGTTCGATGGTGCAGAAAGGAAAATTGGCTGCATCTATTCCTGCTTTGGTCAGTGCATTAAAGAGAGTTGATTTACCCACATTAGGTAAGCCGACAATGCCACAATTAAATCCCATAATATTTCTCGCTATAGTGTTCGCTGCTGACGTCGGTTACTGGCGTCGCGCAAGTAGTGTTACGCTTTAAAGGTGTGTAAATAATTCATCGCTTTAGCCCAATCCCCGTTGATGGCATCAGGGAGTACGCGGATTGATTCATCAATAGCATCCAGCATTTTTTGATGATCTGCCTGTGGGGCTTTGCTAAGTACATAGCCGCTGACTTTATCGGCTGAGCCGGGGTGGCCGATACCGATGCGTAAGCGGTGAAAGTTTTTGTTGTTTGCGCTGTGGCTAATAATGTCGCGCAACCCGTTGTGGCCGCCGTGGCCTCCGCCTTGTTTAAAGCGTGCAGTGCCAGCTTCAATATCCAGCTCATCGTGGGCGACTAAAATTTCTTCTACCGCCACTTTATAAAAATTGCAGAGTGCGGCGACCGCTTGGCCGCTACGATTCATAAAGGTGGTGGGAATGACCAGACGAATATCGTGGCCATCCAGATTAATGCGTCCGGTGAGGCCGAAGAACTTACTTTCCGGTGTTAAGTTGCCGCCTTGTTGGCGTGCCAGCTCTTCTACAAATATTGCGCCAGCGTTGTGGCGGGTGTCTTCGTATTCACGGCCTGGGTTGCCTAAGCCAACAATTAATTTAATGCTGCTCACCGGTGGATCCTGTTTCTTACAATGCTAAAAAATAAAGAGTGTAAACGAAAAATGGGGACTGAGTCCCCATTTCTATACTGCCAGGCACTGGAAGATTAATCTTCTGCAGGTGCTTCGCCTTCATCTGCATCAGTCGCTGCTTCTTCATCATCTTCTGAACCGCCGCCACGAGGAGCATTAACTGCGGATACCAGTAGATCGTGATCTTCACCGTGAGCCAAGGCTACGCTTTCAACACCAGTTGGTAAGGTTAGGTCTGACAGGTGAATATTTTCACCGGTGCTCAGACCAGCCATATCAACCTCGATGTATTCGGGTAGGTCTTTAGGTAAGCAGCTAACTTCGATGTCGTTAAGTGCGTGCGAAATAGTACCGCCTTCCATTTTTACACCATGACAGATATCTTCATTGATGAAGTGCAATGGTACGTGCATGGTGATTTTGGTAGAGGCATCAACGCGTAATAAATCGATGTGCATAACAGAATCTTTGGCTGGGTGGCGTTGCATGTCTTTAACAACAACTTTCTGTACTTTACCGTCCAGGTTTAAATCGACGATGCTGGTAAAAAACGCTTCGTTCTGAATGAGCTTAGCGATTTCGTTAGTAGCACAAGTTAGCGGTGCTGGTGCATCAGAGCCACCGTAAACGATACCCAGTACTTTGTTTTCCAGACGACGTAGGCGGCGGCTCGCACCTTTCCCTAAGTCGGTTCTGGACTCTGCATTGATAGTAAATTCGCCAGACATAATAAGTCTCCTTTAATAAGCGAAAAACACATCACGCCTGCGACCAGCAATGATGTGGATTGCGAAGCAATCCGGGAAACTGTGGTCAGAGCTAAAGATCTGACCCCGAATCCCTGACTTCTTCAGGGTTACCCGCTTTCATTATGAAAGCGGGCGGTTAAAAACGTTTTGTCCTGCTGTTCTATTTAGCGAAACAGCGCGCTAATAGACTCTTCATTACTCACTCTGCGAACCGACTCAGCTAATAAGTTAGCCATAGTTAACACGCGAATTTTATCGCAGGCTTGAGCTTCGGTGGTTAGCGGGATGGTGTCGGTAACGACTAATTCATCCAGTTGTGAGTTGTTTAAATTATCCAGAGCTTTACCTGATAGGACCGGGTGCGTGGTATAGGCAACGACTTTGGCAGCGCCGTGTTCTTTCAGGGCGGCGGCGGCTTTACATAAAGTGCCCGCTGTATCGACCATATCGTCGACCAGAATACAGGTGCGGTCTTTAACTTCACCGATGATGTGCATGACCTGCGCTTCGTTGGCCTGCGGACGACGTTTGTCGATAATCGCCAAATCACAGTCATCTAATTGTTTGGCGACAGCGCGGGCGCGTACTACGCCACCGATATCCGGTGATACGACTACCATGTTTTCATAATTTTGCGAATTAATATCGTCTAGCAGCACAGGTGAGCCGTAAACGTTATCTACTGGCACATCGAAAAAGCCTTGAATTTGTTCGGCGTGCAGGTCTACGGTTAATACCCGGTCTACGCCTACACCTGTCATCATGTCGGCAACGACTTTGGCACTGATGGGAACCCGTGAAGAGCGTACCCGGCGATCCTGGCGTGCGTAGCCAAAGTAGGGGACTACAGCGGTGATGCGGCCAGCGGAAGAGCGACGCATGGCATCGATCATGACAATCAATTCCATTAAATTGTCGTTGGTAGGCTGACAAGTAGGCTGGATAATAAAGACATCGGCACCACGAACATTCTCGTTAATTTCTACGGCGATTTCGCCATCGCTAAACTTGGTCACGTCGGCATCGCCTAGTGGAACATGCAACTGGGCGGCAATCATCTGTGCGAGTTGTGGGTTGGCGTTGCCAGTAAAAACCATCAATTTGGACACGGTGTAGTTCCTGTGTAGTTCCTGTTTGTTGATTGAGCGAGTTGTCTGTTGCGTGTTCTAACCGGGGGAAGGGGAGAGCTGGGGTATGCCCGAGCTGAATGTGGTGCCCTTGGCCGCCAGCTTTGGTGGGGGGTTAAGCCCACGTTGCTGTGTTACTTCAGTAAAACAGCCGATATTACTTAAGCTGGGACGATGCGGGTGGCTTTTTCACCCAGTTGTTTCACCCAACGTGTGCCATTTATCATTGCTGCTTAGGCATATTGGCGAAACCTGTATCGGTTGGAACGCTGTATCTGTCTATAGCGTGTGCTTAATAGATGAACAGTGCTCTTAACCAGCGTTCACAGTAGCCAATGGCACACTGTAAAATTGGCTGGGGCGGAAGGATTCGAACCTACGAATGCCAGGATCAAAACCTGGTGCCTTGCCGCTTGGCGACGCCCCAATAAACTTTTGGGTGGTTACATTAAGTTGAGCGACCGGTGGGTGGGAGAAATATTCACCCCTTTGGCGACGAAACCGTGTAAACCGACTGGCAAATGCTGCAGTAATTGTTGTGCTGATTGTTGATCAGGGAAACAAGCAAAAACACAGGCACCGGTGCCAGTTAAGCGAGCGGGAGTGTGGTTTGGGCTGTGGCTGCTAAGCCAATTTAAAGCTGACTCCACTTGAGGATACAGCACCCTAACAACTGCCTCACAATCATTGCGATGGCCCTGCTCGAAAACGGCGGCTATTGTGATGGGAGAGGTGTCCCGTGTCAATTGTTTGTGGGAAAAAATTTCTGCTGTGGACACACTGCAGTCTGGCTTGGCCACAAAGTACCAAGTTTCAGCAATTTCAATAGCTTGCAGTTGCTCGCCGACACCTTCCGCCCATGCTGAATGACCGCGGACAAACACCGGCACGTCGGCTCCCAGTTGCAGCCCCAGCGTGGCTAGTTGATCGAGGTCCAGACCTAATTGCCACAAGTGATTTAGCGCTAGTAGGGTGGTCGCTGCATTGGAGCTACCGCCGCCGATACCCCCTCCCATGGGGAGGATTTTATCCAGCCAGATGTCGATGCCGAGCGGGGATTGGCTGTGAGATTGTAATAAACTGGCCGCTTTCACGATTAAATTGTGTTGCGGTTCGACCCCGCTAAGCTCGGAATGCAGCTGAATTTGGCTATCGTCACGCAGCTGAAAATGCAGGGTGTCGCCATAATCCAGCAACTGAAACAAAGTCTGTAATTGATGATAACCATCAGCGCGTCGGCCGGTGATGTGCAACATCAGATTGAGTTTGGCCGGTGATAGCAAGCTTAGTCGTGTCATTACAGTTGGCACTGGCTGGGGAGCTGCCAGTCTTTAATAATCAGGGTGACAGATAAGGGTGATGCGCCACTGAACGGGATGGGGTCCAGATGAGTGGCTTTCAGTTTAGTGGGTAGCTGGTAGCTATCAATGGCGGTAAAACGCGGAAAGTTGAGTTGCCACTGCTGTTGTTCAAAATCATAGTCAGTGTTGCCAGGCTGAAACGGACTGGTGGGCGCAGGGATGCCACGCACCCAAAAGTGCAGCTGTGATAGCGGCAGCGTCCAGCCTAGTTGCTCGAACAGTAATTGCTCGGGGCTGGCGGCGGTAAATATCTGGCCGTCACTGGTTTGCAAGGATGTTATTGACGCATCACCAAAGAGCTTGGCAGCGCCTTGCCCCAGAGGGCCGGTGAGACGAATTTCAAATTGTTGGCCGCACTGGTGCCAGTTGAGGTAAGCGCTTTCGGCTTGGTCGCCATGGCGCCAACCTATTTTGCCGCTGATTTGCCAGTGCTGAATATGGCTATTGGCTGCCAGTGCTTGCTGCCCTGCTGGTGTAACCGTCGGTAACTGGCTACACGCTGAAAGTAGTAAGCAGGCGGCGAGTACTATCCGGTGGCGTATTGTGGCAAGAGCGAGCACAGTCATTATTCGTTTGTGAGGCTAGTAGCTGGGGTGCTGGTCAAACGGTTGATCGTTTCGGTAAGTATGGGGCTGTTAGGTGTCTTTTTCAGCGCTTGCTGCCACAGGGCATTTGCTTGTTCTGTCTTGCCAAGTTGCCATAACACTTCCCCTAAATGGGCAGCCACTTCGTGGTCCTGGAAGGCCTGATAGGCCTGTTGTAATAATGTAAGCGCTTGTTGCAGGTTGCCGCGCTTATATTCAACCCAGCCTAGACTATCCAAAATAGCCGGGTCACCAGGTTTGGCCGCCAGTGCGCGGCTAATTAACTGGAACGCTTCATCGAGACGTTCTGTGCGATTAGCCAGCACATAACCAAGAGCGTTAAGGGCGGTGGCATTGTCTGCATCCTGTGCGATGATTTCACGCAGGTCCTGCTCCATCGCAGCCAAATCGCCAAGCTGCTCGCTAAACATCGAGCGGGTATAGAGCAAGCTACCTTGTTGTGGGTAGATCAGCAGCGCCTCAGTGAGTAATTCAAAGCCCTGTTGGGGCTGACGGGTAGACATTAATAATTCTGCCTCCAATAAATACAGGCGCACAGCGTGCTCGGGATACTGCTGCCGCAGGGCGGTGAGATATTCGCGAGCCGTGTCCTGACGGCCCTGCTTTAGGTACAGGCTAGTAATACGACTGCTTGCGGCCAGAAAATCGGCGCCAGGTGGGATTAACCGGTAATACTCAATCGCTGCCTGCCAATTCTGGTTCAGTTCGGCGAGTTGGCCCAAGTAGTAATAGGATTCAGTGGTGCGCTGGCCAGAAGCTAGCAACCGTTGAAAATAGCTTTCAGCGTCGTCGAGTTGATCAGTTTCTTTGCTAATTAAGCCTAGCGATAGTAATAGATCCGGGTCATTGGGGGCCATATTCAATAGGATTTCAAATTGTTGTTTGGCTTTGACAATATCTTTGGACATCAGCAGGCGAGCATATTGCAATCTCAGTCGGCGGTTATTCGGGTATTGTTTGACTACCACTGACAGGCGTTGGAAGGCTTCGCCTTCGCGTCCCAGTTGTTGCAGTAATCGCGCCTCAACAACTACCGCGTGTAGATCTTTATTATCCAGTTTTAGTACTTCGCGGATCAGTTTTAGCGCGGCTTCGGTTTCATCCCGTTGCTGAAGTAATAATGACTTTGCCGTCATTAGCTGGGTGTTGTCAGGGTGCAGAACCAATAAACGATCGATTTCAGCTTCCATCGTATTGCGGTTGGTCTCAGGTAATGGCAGAGCGCTGGCGGCGATAGCGGCAAAATTGGTTTTACCGTCTTGCTCTAACACTATGGCCATATGTACAAGTGCTTCCAATGGCCGCTTGTTCTCAGCCAAGATAGTGGCAAGGGTATATTGGGCTTCCGTATTGTCTGGTTCCAGCTCTACCCATAATTGAGCCGCATCCAGTGTTGCATTATCGGCATTAAGAAATTGTGCCAGCCTGGTGGCGCGAGCGGTAACGCCGGGGTCGCGAGTCTGATGCGCTTGTTGTAGATAATTGCCCAGCGCTAAATCGTAGCGGCTGCGACGCACCGCAAATTCAGCCACCAGCAAATCATGAAAGCTATCACCGGGGAATGGACGGCTGGGTATTTCAGCGCTATCTGTCGCTATGGTGGCTTGTTTTTCTGTTGCTACGTCTGCTGTTTGCGGTGCGGGTGCGCTTGCACAGCTGGCTAGGATTAATAGCATTGGGATCAACGCAAGTCGCCAATAGTGTTTTGGCAAAAACGATGAACAGTGCTGGAGAGTTAGGCGATACTGGTTAGAGTAAGCTGGTGAATTGGTGATGTGCATTCCACGTTGATCCTAATTATTCAGCCGATATGATGACGGCAATAGTCATTGAGTGCAAAGCTTTGGACCTTAGCAATCCACTTTTTATCGCTTACTTGTTAGAATTGTGCGCTTTTTGGGATTCAGCAGTGGCATAATTCGTCTCTTTGGCCCCGTGTTGGGGGTGGTGAGTCCTTTCTGTTACTCCCTTTTTACTATTAATAAAGTGTGAACGTCTATATGTTGTCGTCACACTTGGGCAGTCAGGCTGCCAGTTTCGGAGTTTGTTAGACCGTTCTATGGCATTAATCGCGTTAGGTATTAATCATAAATCAGCCCAGGTAGCCCTGCGTGAGCGGGTGGCGTTTGCGCCTGAGCAAATGTCGGAGGCACTGACAGATGCCATGCAGGATGCTGGTGTCAATGAAGTAGTGATTTTGTCTACCTGTAATCGTACCGAGGTGTTCGCTATTCTGGCGGTGGATAGTGTTGAGGCCGAGCAACAGTTACTGGCCTGGCTGGCCGGCTACCATCACATTCCTTTGACCGAATTAAACGATCATTATTATGCCTACCATGAGCAGCAGGCCCTGCATCACATGATTCAGGTGACCAGTGGTCTGGATTCAATGGTGTTGGGGGAGCCGCAGATTTTCGGACAAATGAAATCTGCGTTTGTGGTGGCGCAGGAAGCGGAGTCGGTGGGTAGTGAGTTTTCGCGCATTTTCCCCCACGTATTTTCGGTGGCAAAAAAAGTACGCACGGATACTGCCATCGGTGAAAATCCTGTGTCGGTAGCCTATGCGGCGGTGAGCTTATCGCATCATATTTTTTCTGATCTATCAAAAACCCGTGCTTTGTTAGTGGGTGCAGGTGAAACAGTTGAGTTAGTCGCCAGACATTTATCAGAAAATGGTGTGAATGACATTGTGGTGGCTAACCGAACGCTGGGACGCGCCAGAGAATTAGCACAGCGTTTCGGTGCCGAAGCCGTACTGCTATCGGAAATCCCTGAGCAGCTAATCAATGCGGATATTGTGATTACTTCTACCGCTAGTCAGCTACCTATATTGGGTAAAGGCGCAGTCGAGCACGCATTAAAAATGCGCAAGCACCGACCGATTTTAATGGTTGATATTGCCGTGCCAAGAGATATCGAAGAGCAAGTGGGTGAGTTAGACGATATTTATTTATACACGGTGGATGATCTCACCGAAATTGTGGATGAAAACAAACGTAGCCGTGAATCAGAAGCACGCAAAGCTGACAAAATTATTGCTGCCGGCATTGAAAATTATTTACAGCAATTAAAATCCTTAAACGTGGTAGAAACATTAAAACAGTATCGCAGCCAATCAGAGCAGGCCCGTGATATTGAACTGGAAAAAGCCTTAAAGTTACTAGCTAAAGGTGATGACGCTGAACAGGTATTAACCCAGTTGGCGCGTAATCTCACTAATAAGTTTATGCATAAGCCCAGTATAGAAATGAAAAAAGCCAGTGTCGCCGGGCGTGAAGACTTAATCAGCTGGGCACATGATTTATTCGGTTTAGCTAGCGATGAAAAACCGAATGTGAATGATAAAGAGTAATTAAATCGATATGAAAGAATCTATTGTTAATAAACTGGATCATCTGGTTGATCGTCATGAAGAGCTGGGGGCATTACTCAGTGATGGTGAGATCATCAGTGATCAGGATAAGTTTCGCGCCTTGTCCAAGGAATACTCGGAAGTGGAGCCGGTGGTCAAATGTTACGGTGACTACCAGCAGGCGCTGGAGGATATTGAAGAGGCGCAGGCATTGTTGAAAGACGGCGATGCCGATATGCGTGAAATGGCGCAGGAAGAATATGCGGGCGCCAAAGGGCGCCGTGACGAACTGGAAGAGGAATTGCAGACGTTATTACTGCCTCGCGATCCTAACGATTCCAGTAATGTGTTTTTGGAAATTCGTGCCGGTACCGGCGGTGATGAGGCGGCAATTTTTTCCGGCGATTTATTTCGTATGTATAGTCGTTATGTTGAAACAAAAGGCTGGCGTATAGAAATTATCAACCAGCGCGAAGGTGATCATGGTGGTTTTAAAGAAATCATTGCCCGTATTATTGGTGTCGATGTGTACGCGTATTTAAAATTTGAGTCGGGCGCTCACCGGGTGCAGCGGGTGCCCGAAACTGAATCCCAGGGGCGTGTCCACACTTCGGCTTGCACTGTGGCGATCATGCCGGAAATTGATAGCGTTAATGAAATTGAAATTAATAAAAATGATTTGCGAGTGGATACCTTCAGGGCGTCTGGTGCCGGTGGTCAGCACGTTAACAAAACGGATTCAGCGATTCGGCTAACCCACATCCCTACAGGAATTGTGGTGGAGTGTCAGGACGAGCGGTCACAACATAAAAACCGTGCACGGGCTATGTCATTATTGCAATCCAGAATACTGACCGGCATTCAGGATAAGCAGCAGCAGGAGCAGGCCGACGAACGGCGCAGCCTGGTCGGTAGTGGTGATCGATCAGAACGCATTCGCACTTACAATTATCCGCAGGGCCGGGTTACCGATCACCGTATTAATTTAACGCTTTATAAGTTGGATGATGTGATGGAAGGTGCTTTGGGTGAAGTGATTGATCCTTTGCGCAACGAGTATCAGGCCGATCTGCTTGCGGCCATGGCGTCAGATTAAAGCGATGGCAACCGTTGCGCAATTGCTAGCAATGCGGCAACAGTTGACCGCTATCAGTGACACTGCAGCGGTAGATGTTGAATTGTTGTTATGCCATTGCCTACAGAAACCGCGCAGTTATTTACGCACCTGGCCCGAGGCAGAAGTGGCTGATACCCAGCAGCAGCAATTTCAGCAATTATTGCAACGCCGTCAACAAGGCGAGCCGGTAGCACACCTCATTGGTGAGCGGGGGTTTTGGACGTTGGATTTACAGGTCAACCCGTCCACGCTAATTCCGCGCCCGGAAACCGAATTATTAGTCGAAAAAATCCTGCAGTTATTCGCTGCCGATACCACTACTGAATTATTGGACCTGGGTACTGGCACCGGTGCGATTGCTTTATCAATAGCCAGCGAGCGCCCGCAATGGAAAATAGCGGCCTGTGATATACAGCCAGCAGCGGTGGCATTGGCTGAAACCAATCGACAGTGCACTGGTTTGGAAAATGTCTGTATTTTTCAATCTAACTGGTTTGACCAGGTTCAGGTGCGGCAATTTAATGTGATTGTCAGCAACCCGCCTTATATCGATGTAAATGATGAAAACTTAAACGTCGGTGATGTACGCTTTGAACCGTTGTCGGCGTTAGTGGCGGATAACAAAGGCTTGGCGGATCTGGAAATGATTATTCAGCAGGCGCCTGATTACTTAGCCAGAGATGGCTGGCTGCTGGTTGAGCATGGATATCAGCAAGGCCCAGCGGTTAGCAATTTGTTATTGTCACGTGGATTTACCGAGGTGTTTACCGACCAGGATTTGGCGGGGCATGACCGCATCAGCGGCGGCCAATGGTGGAGGGGTTAGGTAATGAATGATGAGCAACTATTGCGTTACAGTCGTCATATTATGCTGCCGGATTTTGATTACGAGGGGCAGCAAAAATTGCTGGCTGCCAAAGTCTTAATCATTGGCTTGGGGGGCTTGGGCTCGCCGGTAGCGTTGTATTTAGCCGCGGCGGGGGTGGGTGAACTCTGGCTGGCAGATTTTGACTGTGTGGATCTTTCCAATTTGCAGCGGCAAATTGCGCACGGCATGGAGGATATTGGTCGCCCAAAAGTCATTTCAGCGCGGGAGGCGATGAAGGCGTTAAATCCGGATATTATAGTGGATGCCATCAGCGAAAAATTGGATGGCCAAATGTTAGGTGATGCCGTTGCTAAAGTGGATTTGGTGGTGGATTGCACGGATAATTTTGCCACTCGCTTTGCGATCAATCGCGCCTGTGTTGAATATAAAAAACCGTTAGTCTCTGGTGCTGCGATTCGCAGTGAGGGACAGGTGATCGTCTTTGATAGTCGTGATTCGGCAAGCCCCTGTTACCGTTGTCTCTATGATGATGCCGCTAATGAAAATTTAAGTTGCTCCGAGGCAGGGGTGCTATCGCCGCTGGTGGGTATGGTAGGCTCGATGCAGGCGCTGGAAGTAATAAAAATAATAAGTGGGTTTGGTCAGTCTTTGCTTGGTCAATTAGTGCTAGTCGATGCGAAGACCATGGAGTGGCGGCGCCTGACAGTGACCAAAAGTGCTGATTGTCCGGTTTGCGCGATTAATGAATAGATTGCAACTTCTACAGTAAAATACAGTCTCATTCGTTCAGTTTTTACTAAGACTATTATAGCCACAGATATAAAGGAGTGCGGTATGGGTGCGGTGGTAGAGAAGTACTGGGTCATACATCATCAGTTATTCAACCGGCTGAATCTATTAGAGGGTTTGCGCCCTTGTTGCTACGCTTGTATCTGGTGCCGATTTTGTGGATGGCGGGTACTCATAAAATTGATCTGACTACCTTGATGCCCTTTGCCAGCACCGTTGCCTGGTTTGGTAATCCTGATTGGGGATTGGGCTTACCGCTACCCACATTGATGGCCTTTTTGGCGGGTTGGACGGAAATTTTAGGCGCTGTCTTTTTGGCCGTCGGTTTTGCGGTACGCTGGATATCGCTGCCATTAATCGCGACGATGGTTGTTGCTGCGCTCACCGCTCACTGGGAGTTTGGTTGGCAGGCTATTGCAGATCCCAGCGCTCCCTTTGCCAATGAGCGGGTAGTGGAAGCAGCTGCGCGACTGGATGAAGCCAAGGCGATTTTAAAGCAATATGGCGACTATCAGCGTTTGACCGAGAAGGGATCTATAGTGATGCTGAATAACGGTATTGAGTTTGCGACCACCTATTTTGTGATGTTGCTGTCATTATTGTTTACTGGGGGTGGGCGTTATACCAGTGTCGACTATTGGTTGTGCAGGCGGTTTATGTCCTAGTTTAACTCTTACTGTGGGGGTAACTGATTAAGCTTGGATCATCTGGCTGGGTTTAGTGTTAGAATGCCCGCCTTCGTAAATAGTGAGATAAAAGCATTGATTGGTAAGTTATTCGGTAAGAAAAAAGCGGGTGTCGTTAGCGATTCTCAAAGTAAGCCTCAAACAGTAGAGGCTGCGTCAAAATCCCCTTCAGCAAAATCGACTGCGCCCAAGTCGTCTAGTCAAAAACCCCGGGATCGTAAAAGTCACGCTAAATCAGCTGCGCAGCCGCCAGCTAAAGTGTGGACGGTGGATCAATTTCCTGTCCCTGAAGTTGAGGGTAAAACCCGTTTTC
Organism: Oceanicoccus sp. KOV_DT_Chl; assembly: GCF_900120175.1. Taxonomy (NCBI): domain Bacteria; kingdom Pseudomonadati; phylum Pseudomonadota; class Gammaproteobacteria; order Cellvibrionales; family Spongiibacteraceae; genus Oceanicoccus; species Oceanicoccus sp. KOV_DT_Chl. The sequence goes on along the minus strand of NZ_FQLF01000005.1, from coordinate 136,087 downwards.
ACGATCTGGGTCTCGATGATCGTTTGATGCATGCTATTGCCGATTTGGGCTTTGAGTATTGCTCACCTATTCAGGCGGGTGTGTTACCGCAAACCTTGCAAGGTCATGATGCAATTGGTAAGGCGCAAACCGGTACTGGTAAAACGGCAGCATTTTTAATTACTATTATTAATGATTTGCTTAATAACCCTATTGAAGATGAGCGCTATGTGGGTGAGCCGCGAGCTTTGATTATCGCGCCCACTCGCGAGTTGGTGGTGCAGATTGGCGAAGATGCGAAGCTTCTTACTAAATATACTGGTTTAAATGTCGCGACCTTGATAGGTGGCATGGATTATCAAAAGCAATTAAACCAGTTGAAACATTCTTTGGTCGATATTGTGGTGGCCTCACCTGGTCGTTTACTGGATTTTCAGAGTCGTCAGGATTTGTTTTTGGACCAGGTAGAATTTTTGGTTATTGATGAAGCCGATCGTATGCTGGATATGGGGTTCATCCCTCAAGTGCGTCGCATTGTACGCAGCACGCCGCATAAAGAAAGCCGACAAACATTGTTGTTCAGTGCAACTTTTACCGATGATGTGCTGAGTCTTACCGAGCAGTGGACTTACAATCCATTCAAGCTGGAAATTGAACCTGATAGTGTGGCAACCGATACCGTTGACCAAAAGGTTTATATTATTTCTGCTGATGAAAAATATACTCTGCTGAAAAATATTGTGAAAACGCCAGAGGCCAGCAGTGTTATTGTATTTGCCAATCGCCGTGATCAAACCCGTAAGTTGTATGAGCGTTTGCGTAAAAGTGGTTTTAAGTGCGGTATCTTATCCGGTGAAATTCCACAAAATAAACGATCGCAAACGTTGCAGCGTTTTAAAAATGGCGAATTGCAGGTGTTGGTTGCTACCGATGTGGCGGGGCGCGGTATTCATGTGGATGGTATTAGCCATGTGGTGAATTACACCTTGCCTGAAGACCCTGAGGATTATGTACACCGCATAGGTCGTACTGGCCGTGCTGGTGCTTTAGGGACTTCGATCAGTTTTGCCTGCGAAGATGATGCGTTTTTATTGGGGCCATTGGAAGAAATGCTGGGTAGTAAATTAAGTTGCCAACAGCCGCCAGCGGAATTATTAGAAAAATAACCGTTTCATATATTTGCGGTCGATTTACTCGCAGTTTTGCTGTAATTGTTCCGTCCAATAAGCCGTCGCACCACAGACGGCGATTGGCATAATAATAAAGTTAATAATAGGGATCATGGTACCGACCATAACACCGGCCCCAAACCCGAGCGACGTCATTCGTTGCATTTTTATCGCTTTCTTCATCGCCGCAAAACTTTGTTGGTGGTTATCCATAGGGTAGTCGCAGTATTGAATCACCATCATCCAGCTGCCTAATAGAAACCATAGCACTGGTGCGGCGACATTAATAACTGGAATAAAACTGATAATGAGTACCAGCAAGGCCAGTGGCAGGTAATACAGTAGTTTGGATATTTCGCGGCTAATACTCTTGGGGAAAGAGAGCAGCGCTTGCAACGTTGTTTCATAGCCCACCACTTCTTTACCGGTTAATAGCTCTTCGGTTTTTTCGGCGAGTAAGCCATTAAAGGGTGAGGCAATGAGATTGGCAACGATGCTAAAGCTGTACATGACTACAGTAAGAATCAAAATGACTGCCACTGGCCATAAAATCCAGCGTAAAAAGTCCAGCCATTGCGGCATCCAATCAATAGCCCAGTCGATCCAGGTGCCGAATTGGGTGAAACTGTAATTAATCAGCAGGCCGAAAATAAGCGTGTTTATTAGTAGTGGGGCGATGACAAAAAGCCGTATACCAGGCTTGCGAATTAATTCAAACCCTTGAACGAGATAATTAAACCCCAGTGTAGGACTATTGTTCATGGTTATTTGATCTCTTTACTCAATTTTTGGGCTGCGGTAGCGCAGGTTTTACAAATGCAGCGTTTGCTGTTGTTGCTTTGATTGGCCTTGAAAATAAGGGCTTTAGGAATAACGGTCTGTTGGCACCAGCAGTCTTGCGCTTGTGGATTGCTGGCGACAGCACACAGATTTGGCTTTGCGCACAGTGGGCAAGAGGTGGTGTCTGTCGTTCTCATCAACTAGGGTCCCGTGGCTAGCCGTAAAAGACTGCGATTGTAGACTGTCGCTATGATAGTACCAATCGCAATGTAATATTTCACTGTCTGCAGCAGTAATGCAGAGGCATAAGGGTGGTGATTGGGAGTTGCAGTGATGGGGTAGGGGTTATTAAGTAGCGGTTGGATATTGATTATTATGAAAACGGTCGCTTTGTAGTCAGGGATTTGTGAAATACTCTTTCACAAACTAAACTTTGTAGTTAGGTGAGGGTTTATATTGAATAACTACTTAAGCATAAAGTTGCCGGATATATCGCCATGAGGTCGCTACGCCCACGCCTAAGACGCTCTCATTTAATGATTCAAGTGTTTTGCCTGGTGGTTTCTCCGCTGGTTTTTGCCGCGGGAGACGTTGCGCAAGAGGAGGCGCGGCTTAAGTCAGCCTACCTATTTAACTTCGGCAAGTTTATCCAGTGGCCAGAAGGGGAAGCGACTAACCTCCGCTACTGCATTTTGGGTGCGCCCAAGGTGTACAACTACCTCAAGGAGGCTGATGGCCGAAAGCTAAACAATAAAACCCTTGAGGTTGTTGAGCTGACCTCGAAGGCAACAGTATCCAGCTGCAATCTCGTCTACGCAAGTCCTGAGTTGTTACAAACGCTGCCATCATGGCAGTATTCAAATACAGTTTTAGTCACTGATAAAACCAATAATCGTCAATCACCTGCGGTCATAGAATTTGTAGTTATCAATGATAAGTTGCAGTTCACGGTGAATCTATCTTTAGCTCGCCAGTTGGAAATTACAATTAGCGCTACACTATTAAAGCTGGCAATACAGGATCAGTCGGAGACGCAAAAGTGAAATTTATATTCGCTACCGTTATGGCTTTATTACCTACTTTAGCAGGGGCTGATGACGAGTTAGCGTTGTTTGATTTGTCTTTGGAAGAATTGATGCGAGTTCCTCTCTCGGTCTCGGCGCGCAAACGTGATGAGAAAATGCAAGATGTACCCGTGGCCGTCACTGCATTCGATAGCAAGGCTATTCGTCATCGTCATTTATGGGAAATTACTGATATTGCTAGTCACACGCCTAGTATGACTAGCACTTACTCATCCAGTAGTGCCTCTAATACGCGCATTTTTTTGCGAGGGCTGGGTCAGGGTGAGTCGTCAGTACCTACGGCTGAAGCTGCGGTTGGTCTGTATATCGATAATGTTTATGTTGCACGTTTAAATGGTAGTAACTGGAAGCTATTCGACGTTGCTCAAATTGAAGTATTGCGAGGTCCGCAGGGAACCTTGTATGGCCGCAATAGCACCACCGGTGCCCTTAAAATAATGACTAATGCGCCAACAGAAAAGTCAGCGGCATCGTTAACGGTAAGTGCTGGTTCGCGTAGCCTGAAGGAATATCAGTTGGTCGCTAGCGGGTCTTTGATTGAGCAGCAATGGTTGGGTCGTATTGCATTGATACACTCCGATCAAGAGAGCTATATCGATCGTTATGACAGTGCTATGGGGAAGGTTGAAGAGGATCTTGGTGATCGTGGTTATCAAGGGGGGCGTTTAACACTGGACTATGTTGGTTCGCAAGCGCTTGACGCTAGAATTAATGTTTACCAGATAGATGACGATGGCGATGGTCTATATGTCACCCCGATCAATGCTAATACGCAATCGTTAGCTGCTAATGACCTGTATTCAACGCTAACCAGTCAGCAGCAATTTAGCGATGTATCCCAGTCCGGCGCGTCTTTACACCTTGATTGGACGCTGGCCTTTGCTGAAGCTAAATCCATTACTGCTTATCGCACAGTTGAGGATAAACGCTTAACCGATATTTCGGGGCAGGACAGTTGGTATATTGATCAGATGGTTGATACCGAGCAATATACTCAGGAGTTTCAATTATCCAGTAACAACGTCAATAGTAAACTTCAGTGGATAACTGGAATGTTTTTTTTGTATGAAAATAATTCGGCAGATTTACTTAACACTTTGTTTGGGGGGGCGGTTACCAGTCGTCAGGTGTACGATGTTGAAACCAAATCTTATGCCGCTTACGGGGAGATTAATTACCAGACTAGTAATTCGCTGGAGTTTACGTTGGGTGGTCGTTTTACTCGCGACAATAAAGAATTCCTTGGTAGTACTACAAACACCGGAGGTGTATTTACCGATGGTAGTGCCAATTTAAAAGAGACGTTTAATAGTTTTACGCCTAAGGCAGCCATTGATTACACGGTTAACGATAATGCGAGTCTTTATATTTCTGCGGCAAAGGGCTTTAAGGCGGGCGGTTTTCAGGGCCGTGGTTTTCAGGGCGACGATTTGAATCAATCCTTTGATCCTGAAGAGGTCTGGACCTACGAAGTGGGCCTCAAGCAGCAGTGGGTAGAGCAGCGCCTGCGTTTTAATATCACTTATTACTATAATGACTTTAAGGACCTGCAGCTTAATTCTTTAAATCCTGTCAGTGGCGGTACCATTATTCAGAATGCGGCCGAAGCTTCCGTGCAGGGGCTTGAACTTGAATTGTCTTATGTGCCGACGATGCACTTACAGCTCTATGGTAATTTCGCTACGGCCAATGGTGATTATAAAAAACTATCACCGGATATCAGTAATGTTACGCCGGATAGTGATATCGCTGAAACGCCGTCGGTTAGTTCCACGCTAGGTTTTGACTATACTATTCCGGTAAAATTGGGCGGCGAGTTTATTATCGGTGGGGACTATCAGCACCGTAGTCATTCGTATCCGGGGAGTGCAAATGTGCCGTCAATAATGGTTCCTCGGTTAGATTTATTTAATGCCTTTATTAATTACACATCAGCGAATAAGGTCTGGGATATAGGGTTGTACGGTAAAAATCTTGGTGACAAAGAGTATCACTTTACCGGTTTCTCGTTTAGTAATTTCGAGTCTGTTTATGCTGCTGAGCCCCGCACGATTCGACTTACAGGTACTTATCGATTTTAAATTTTGTGACTGTGGCATGAGTTTTAATTCATCAGTTGATGGTCGTCTGCCAGTCTCTGTCCTGATAAATAAATAGTTAGGTAAAAACCCGTTGTTCAGTAATGCATACAGCCATAAGTAAAATGAAAGAACTGTCCGGTTGCTAATTGGATGTGACAGGTTTTTGCTTTGGTTTGCTAAGGTGACAGGCTTAAAAAGCCATGCAGCGGTTAGTTATCTACTGCATCTGTTTCGATCCAGTCAGTCAATCCATATTTCGCTAAAATTTTATCTAAGTCTCCCTGTTTTCTTAGTTGCTTCAGACCTTCGTCCAGAATGGCCACATAATCGTGGGATTTTGGGTTGGCTGGTGAGCAGGCCAGATAAATTTTACTTGTTACATCGGCTTCGCCTGCAAAAACAAATTGATTTAGCCATTGTTGTTTTTCAATGGTAGCGTTAATTACAGTTCGAGAACCCAATAGCGCACCTATCTCGCCATTCTTCAATGCCCTCATGTTTTCTTCCAGTGGAAATTTCCCGCGAGCTATGCTGATGCGCTGTGGATTGTTTTGGTATTGGTTTATGTACGCAGTGATCTCATCACTATATTCATAGCCACCGATAACGCCGAAGCGGATAGTGTGTAGAGATTCAATCCCGTTATAAAGCCACGGGTCAGCCTTGCGTTTTATAAAGATTGTCTGGTCAACCCCTTGATGGGTGGATGGGAAAATAAAATCCGGTGCTTCGCTTTTATAGGCACCAATCACGCAATTTTTCTTGCCCTCTCTTGTCAGGCGTAGAGCCCGCTCCCAGGACATGATTTGATAGTCAACAGTGTGGCCTGCCTGGCTAAAAACCCGGTTGGCAATTTCGATGATATAGCCTGGCTTAGGTGATTCGGGGATACCGTTATAGGGGTACCAGCGGTCAGCTACCAGCGTTATATGGTCGGCCTTGGAGGGGATTGAAAGTACAAGCAGTGCGCAAGCTAAAAAAGTGTTGGTGGTCTGCAGTAGCGACTTCGATATTTTCATGGCCAAAGAGTATGTCAAAGTACTCAAAAGCTGCCTAGTAGAATTTATGGCATATGTGTACCAGTTCCAGCTATGTGATACGGGTTATATTCGCTTAATAGAGGGATGTTTGCTGCAGCTAAGGCGAGTAGTTCATAACAACTTCGGGTATAATCCCGCCTTTTTGTAGATTCGGTAAATAGTTGAGGGTCGATGGACGTTAAACAGTATATGGCAGAGGTGGGCGCCAAGGCGCGTCGTGCTTCCAGGGCAATGGCGGCGGCGGACACTGCGGTTAAAAATAAGGCTTTATTGGCGATGGCGACTGCGCTCGAGGCCGGCCGGCCGGAGTTATTAACCGCCAACCAAAAAGACATGGATAGCGGCCGCGCCAATGGTTTGGATGCGGCCTTGTTGGATCGTCTGGAGCTGACTGATGCGCGTATAGATACCATGATTGAAGGCTTGCATCAGGTTGCTAATCTGGCGGACCCTGTCGGTCAGGTGACGGATCTCAAACATCGGCCCAGTGGTATTCAGGTGGGCTCCATGCGGGTGCCTTTAGGGTCATCGGTATTATTTATGAGTCGCGTCCTAACGTTACTGTTGAGGCTGCCAGCCTGTGTTTAAAATCGGGAAATGCCACGATTTTACGCGGGGGGTCAGAGGCGATTCATTCCAATCAGGCGATTGCGGCTTGTATTGATCAGGGCTTGGCCGCGGCCGGTTTACCTGAAGATGCAGTACAGGTCATCGCTACCACTGATCGCGCTGCGGTGGGTGAACTCATCACCATGGATAAGTACGTCGATGTGGTCGTGCCACGGGGTGGCAAAGGCTTGATCGAGCGTATTTCAAAAGATGCCACGGTGACAGTGATCAAGCATCTGGATGGTATCTGTCATGTCTATATCGATGAGCAGGCGGATTTGGATAAAGCCTATGCGATTGCAATCAATTCGAAAACCCACCGCTACGGCACCTGTAATACCATGGAAACTCTGCTGGTAGCTGAAGAGGTGGCGGCGCAGATTTTGCCTCGTTTAGCTGATGGTTTTGCGGCTGCTGATGTTGAGTTACGCGGTTGTGAGCAGGCTTGCGCTATATTGCCGGGGATTAATAAGGCGACTGAGGATGACTGGAGTACGGAATATCTGGCGCCTATATTGTCGATCAAAGTCGTGTCTGGCCTGGATCAAGCTATCGAGCATATCAACCATTATAGTTCGCAACATACCGACTCGATTGTGACCGAAAATTACAGCCGTGGCCGACGCTTTTTACGTGAGGTGGACTCCAGCTCAGTAATGATCAATGCGTCGACCCGCTTTGCTGATGGTTTTGAATACGGATTGGGCGCCGAAATTGGTATCTCCACCGATAAGATCCATGCCCGTGGACCAGTAGGTTTGGAGGGGCTGACCTCGCAGAAGTATGTGGTACTCGGTGATGGCCATATTCGTGCTTAGTAACAGGTTTGCTGAGAGTAGCGTTGGCACGCAATGGCTGAGTTGAAAACCGTCGCCATCTTCGGTGGTACTTTTGATCCGGTGCATAACGGTCATGTGCAGTCGGCGCTGGAGTTAAAACAGATATTGCAGCTGGACGAATTGCGCTTACTGCCCTGTCATATACCGCCGCATCGCCAATCGCCGGGGGCCAGTAGTGAACATCGATTAAACATGGTGCAGTTGGCATTAGCGGGCAGCGATCTGACCGTGGATGATCGTGAGTTACGTCGCCAAAGGCCGTCCTACAGCGTAGAAACGCTAGAGCTTTTACGGCAGGAATTGGGCGAGTATGTCTCCCTAAGCTGGGTGATGGGTGTCGATGCGTTCGCGCAGCTGGATAGCTGGCATCATTGGCAGGATTTATTAACGCTGGCACATATTATTGTTATGGCGAGACCCGGTGAGGTGTTGCCGACACTGGGGCCAATTGCGCAATTAAAAGCGCAGTATCAAACAGAGCAAGCTGACACGTTACGGCAACAGGCGGCCGGTGCCATTTATTGCATTGAGCTGACCCAGTACCCGGTGTCTGCCACCGAGATTAGATCGGGGCTGGCGCAACGGCAGTGGCGGGACAGTGATTTACCCGCTGGCGTACTACACTATATTCAACAACATCAGCTGTATGCTGATAATGAAAAACCCTAGAGGAAACAAACATTGCGTATGAAAGCAGAGCAAATTAAAGAAATAGCCCTGGAGGCTTTGGATGACTTAAAAGGTAAAGACGCTCTCACTATCGATGTGCGGGAAATGACGGATATGACTGACTATATGGTGATCTGCACCGGTACATCCAATCGTCATGTAAAGTCGTTGGCCGATCATGTTGCCCTGGAGTTGAAAAAGAAGGGGTGTCCTGCATCCAGTATTGAAGGAGATGATGCCGCTGCTGAGTGGGTACTGGTGGATTTTGGCGATGTGGTGGTGCATGTGATGCTGCCGGATACCCGGGATTTTTATGATTTGGAACGATTGTGGTCGGTCCCTGCTGCATAAGAGAAAACACTACGCTTTCAGAAAACAATAATACAGGTGTTGGGCTTTTGGTTTATTTTGATCCGATAAATGGCATTCGCTTAATTGCTGTAGGCACACTCTAATGCGCATTCGCTTAATCGCTGTGGGCACCAAGATGCCCTCCTGGGTAGAGCAGGGGGCGGAGGAATATACCAAGCGCCTGCCGCCGGAACTTAAGTGGGAACTGAAGGAATTGGCGCTAGGTCAGCGTGGAAAAGGTGCTGACATTCAGCGAGCGATTAATACTGAAGGTCAGCAAATGCTGGCGGCGATTGGTCAGCACGATCATGTCATTGCATTGGATGTCAAAGGCAAGCCCTGGAGTACCGAGCAGTTGGCCCTGGAGCTCCAGGACTGGCAGCGCGAGGGGCACAATATCAGTTTGTTGGTGGGTGGGCCTGACGGTTTGGCAGGTGAATGTTTGCTGCGAGCAAACAAACGCTGGTCGCTATCGCCACTTACGTTGCCACATCCCTTGGTAAGAATTGTCCTCGCTGAGCAACTTTATCGCGCTTGGGCAATCAATAATAATCATCCCTATCATCGTTGAAAGTAGCAATTAATTATAATGGCTGAACAAGTCGCACTGAAAGACACCTATAACGAGAAGCGCATTTACGGCTCTAGAACGGTTGTGTCAGGTGTATTCGTACTGCTGTTATTGAGTTTGGTAATCCTGCGCTATTTCAACTTGCAAATTACCGAGCATGAAATCTACAGCACCCAGTCCGAGCGCAACCGCGTGCAGTTGTTACCGATCCCGCCCAAGCGTGGGCTGATTTATGATCGCAACGGCGTGTTATTGGCAGAGAATCGACCCAGTTATAGTTTGACGATTGTTAAAGAGCGTGTGGATGGGTTGGATAAGACAATTGAGCTGTTGTCTGAAATCGTGTCTATCGATGAGGACAATATTGAAAAATTTAAGCGGTTGTCAGAGCGTCGCCGGCCATATTCCGCTGTTCCCCTTAAGTTACAACTCAGTGAAGAAGAGATTGCAGCGATTTCGGTCAATCGTTACCGCTTACCCGGGGTTGAAGTGAATGCTGAGCTTGCTCGTTATTACCCGCAGGGTGAATTGTTTGCCCATGTGTTGGGTTATGTTGGCCGCATCAGTGAAAAAGAACAATTTGAAATTGATGAGGTTAATTACAGCGGTACCAACCAGATCGGAAAAATAGGCCTGGAAAAATATTACGAAGATGTTTTACATGGTCAGGTGGGATATCAGAACGTAGAAACTAATGCCCGTGGACGGGTATTGCGTGTATTGGAAAGGACCGATCCGGGCCTGGTTCGGATTTACATTTATATTTGGATGCGCATGTTCAAAAAGTAGCAGATGAGGCATTGGGTGATAATCGTGGCGCGGTTGTGGCGATTGATCCGCGCAATGGTGGTGTGCTGGCGATGGTTAGCAAGCCCAGTTTTGATGCCAATTTATTTGTTGGTGGCATTAGTAGCCGGGATTATAACGTGCTGCGTGACTCTATCGATTTACCACTGTTTAATCGTGCCTTGCAGGGGCAGTATCCGCCGGCATCCACCGTTAAGCCGCTCTATGGTTTGGCGGGTTTGCATTATGGCTTAGTCAAGCCGACGACCACGATTAATGATCCTGGCTGGTATCGTCTACCCAATGATGAGCGTTTGTATCGGGACTGGACGTGGCACAAGCATAAGCGTGGCCATGGCAAGGCGGTCGATTTAGAAATGTCGATCGTTGAATCCTGTGATACTTATTATTTTGATTTGGCCTACAGAATGGGTATCGATAAGATCCATGATTTTATGGCGCCATTTGGTTACGGTGAAAAAACCGGTGTTGATATTACTAATGAGCGCAGTGGTTTATTGCCTTCCAGAGAGTGGAAGAAAATCTATAAACGCTTACCTTGGTTCCCCGGTGAAACTTTGAGCGTAGGAATTGGTCAGGGTTATATGCTGGTGACTCCAATGCAGATGGCGAAGTCGTTGGTGGCGATTGCCAATCGCGGCAAAAATTTTAAACCACAATTATTACAAAAGATGAACGATCGGGATTTACCACCTCAGCCGCTACCACCGATTGACGCGTCTGAGGAAAACTGGCAGGCAGTAATTTATGCGATGGAGCAGGTGGTCCATGGTGCTCGAGGTACCGCTACCCGCATTAATCGTGGCGCCAAATATCGTATGGCGGGTAAAACCGGAACCGCACAAATGATTGATATGGTGCAGGGAGATCAGGTTAATCCCGAAGAAATTGCCAAGCGTAAACGTGATCATGGTTTATTTATTGGTTTTGCGCCGGTTGAAAACCCTAAAATTGTAGTCGCGGTGATCGTTGAAAATGGTGAGCATGGTTCGTGGATTTCGCCTGTGGCGCGCAAGGTGTTTGACGCTTGGCTAATAGATCAGGGGATGCTGGAAGAAGAGTCGCCTGCAGAATTTGTCGGTCAGGTGGCTGTAGGGGGGGCGCAATGAGTCAGGATTTTGTACGTCAAATGCCCGGTCAGTCCTCTGACCTGGCTCGTCGCGTAGGCTTGTGGCAGCGGCTGCACATCGATCCATTATTGTTGCTGTTATTACTCACGCTCACAGTTTTTGGGTTGGTAGTGTTGTATAGCGCCAGCGGACAATCGATAGACACGTTGATCCGGCAAGGCAGATTTTTATTGATCGCCTATGTTGGTATGTTAGTGATAGCGCAGTTTGATGTAGAGAGAATAAAACGGTTGGCACCGTTAGGGTATTTAATTGGCATCGGCCTGTTAATTGCGGTGCCGCTAATTGGTGTTGGTGCTAAAGGTGCACAGCGGTGGTTAAGTTTGGGTGGCTTTCGGTTTCAGCCGTCAGAGTTGATGAAGTTAGTGCTGCCAATGGCTGTAGCCTGGTATTTTTCAACCCGAAATTTACCTCCCAGGTTTAAATATATTCTTGTGAGTCTGGGGATAGTGGCTGTGCCTACACTATTAATTGCTCAGCAGCCTGACTTGGGTACTTCCATTTTGATAGCCGCGTCCGGTATTTTTGTGTTGTTTTTATCAGGCATTGGTTTGGGGTTTATTTTTGGTGCTGTCGGTTTGGCGGTGCTAGCAGCTTATCCGATGTGGCAATATGTTTTGCGGGACTATCAAAAACAGCGAATCCTGACTATGTTTAATCCAGAAAGCGATAAGCTGGGGCGGGATGGAATATTATTCAGTCGAAAACAGCGATTGGCTCCGGAGGCTGGGATGGTAAAGGTTGGCTTAATGGTACCCAATCCCATTTGGAATTTTTGCCCGAGAGTCATACTGATTTTATCATTGCGGTATTGGCTGAAGAGTGGGGCTTGCAAGGTGTATTGGTTTTATTGGTGACTTATCTTGCGATTATTGCCCGTGGTTTATGGATTGGTATGAATGCACAGCATTGTTTTGGGCGCTTATTAGCCGGCAGTATTACCTTAACTTTTTTTGTTTATGTATTTGTGAATATGGGCATGGTGTCGGGTTTGTTACCGGTGGTTGGCGTACCGTTACCGTTAGTTAGCCAGGGAGGGACGTCGTTGGTAACATTGTTGGCGGGTTTCGGTTTGTTAATGGCAATCAGTACTGAAAAGCGAATTATGGTTCAGTAAAGGTTTTCATGCTGTGGTTAGTGAGCAGTGTTACAGTGATTAAGTATTTTTTGATTCAAATGTACTCAGTAGAGGTGAGTTTTGCAAACAATTGTAAACGGTTTTTTCAATATAAAAGGCACTCTGCTAGTGTGTTTTGCGCTAATTTTTTCAGTGGCTACAAGTGCCGATAGTTATGAGAACCACCCTGCCGCAAAGGCATTTGTTGAGAAGATGGTAAGTGATCATGGCTTCGAACGCAGTTATGTGCAGCAGTTAATGAAAAGCGCTGAACGTAAACAATCCATTCTTGATGCCATTGCTCGACCTGCAGAAAAAACCAAAACCTGGGGTGAGTATCGTCAAATATTTGTGACTGAAAAACGTACCCGTAAAGGTCTGGTTTTTATGCAGGAGTATGCTGATACATTGGCTAGAGCCGAGCGTGATTTTGGCGTGCCGGCGGAAATTATTGCCGCCATCATCGGTGTAGAAACGTATTATGGCGGGAACAAAGGCAGCTATCGAGTGCTTGATGCATTGGCGACGTTAGGCTTTGACTACGAGCCAAGGAGTAAATTTTTTAGTAAACAATTGGAAGAGTACTTACTGTTAGTGCGTGAACAAAAATTTGATGCGCAGCAGTTAAAAGGTTCTTATGCTGGTGCTATGGGGTACGGTCAATTTATCCCTAGTAGCTATCGCCATTACGCGATTGATTTTGATGGCGATGGTGTTGCCGATATTGTCAATAACCCTGTTGATGCGATTGGTAGTGTGGCAAATTATTTTAAATCCCATGGTTGGCGGCAAGGTGAAATCGTTACTGTGACAGCCAAGGTAAATGGTAATCAAAAGGTTGAAGTAGCTAACGATTCGTTAAAGCCTAAGCGTAGCGTGGCTGAATTACAGCAGGCAGGTTATCTGGCTGCCGCTGCCATCGATAGTAAGCAGTTAGCTACTGCGATGCAGCTTGATGGTGACAGCGGCGATGAATATTGGTTGGGCTTACAAAATTTTTATGTCATTACCCGCTATAATCACAGCCGGATGTACGCGATGGCGGTGTACCAATTAAGTGAAGCGTTGAAAACCCGTTAAAGCTGAATCCGTGTTATGTTAATCAACTTCGTTCAAAAGTTCTCGTTACTAGCGGTGTTGGTACTGTTAGTTAGCTGTACTCAATTCAATCGCTTTTTACCGCATGAACAGGATGCTGCCCCCACCCATAAAGTAGATCCGGCATCTATTCAGGATGCTATCCCCAGGCATGATGAGGTGACCCGTGCCGGTAACAAAAATCCCTACACAGTATTGGGTAAAACCTACCACTTGCTCCCGACGAGCAAAGGTTACTACCAAGGCGGCGTTGCTTCCTGGTATGGCACCAAGTTTCATGGCAGGCCTACCGCTAATGGTGAGATTTATAGCCTTTATGCGATGACCGCTGCCCATAAAACACTGCCAATTCCCTCTTATGTCAAAGTCACTAATATTGAAAACCAGCGCACGGCTATTGTGCGGGTAAATGATCGCGGCCCATTTCATGATCATCGCATAATTGATCTTTCTTATGCTGCTGCGGTCAAACTGGGCTATGCGGAAAAGGGAACGGCGAAAGTGATTGTGGAAGCTATTGATCTCGACAGTTTACGGCAACAATCTCTGCGACAAGCGTCCCCGCAGTCACCGACAAGTATTCAGGTGCAGGATCAGCAAGTAAAGGAAGAGCACTATTTTCTGCAGGTGGCATCATTCAAAAATATCACCTCGGCGAATCAGTTACGGGCGCGGTTGTTGCTCGAGCTAAATCAACCCGTGAGAGTTATAGCCTCTGAGCCTGCTGGTTTTTATCGGGTGCAATTGGGGCCATTGGCCACGATGGCCTTGGTTGAGCAAATGAGCACCCAATTGCAAGGGCAGCAGTACACAGCACCGCAATTAATTACTGAATCGTTGTTGGCATTGGATTGAACGGGTAAGATATTTTTTTTTCTTTGCCACATGCGTTACCATCACAACACTTTTTTATCATCACAATAATGAAGCCAGACCTTATGCGTAATTTTTTTGTTGTTTGTTTTATCTTGTTTCTACCAGCAGCTATCGCGGCTCCTGCGATTATTCCAGCACCTCCCGCCATTAATGGCAGTGGTTATATTCTGATCGATGCCAATAGCGGTAAGGTCATTACCGAAAAGAATGCTGATGAGCGTTTACCTCCCGCTAGTTTGACCAAACTAATGACGAGCTATGTGCTTTCCTATGAGCTGGAGCAGGGCAACGTAGCCAATAGTGATTTAGTCACCATTAGTAAAAATGCCTGGGCGCAAAACCCGATTTTTGCTGGTTCGTCGTTAATGTGGATTGAAGTTGGCAAGCAAGTCACCTTAGGTGATTTACACAGGGGTGTGGTGATTTCATCAGGTAACGATGCCACGGTCGCCGTGGCCGAACATTTAGCCGGTAGTGAGTTGGCCTTTGCTGACGTGATGAATCAGCATGCGCAGACCTTGGGTATGACCAATTCTCATTTTGTGAATTCCCATGGATTACCCGATCCTGATCACTATATGACGGCTAGAGATTTAGCGACATTGTCAAAAGCAATACTGAAATATCCGGACGAATACGCCTTATATAGTGAGCCTGACTACACCTATAATAATATTCGTCAGACCAATCGCAACCGGTTATTGTGGAAAGATGACAGTGTAGATGGTTTAAAAACGGGCTATACCAAAGAGGCGGGTTACTGCTTGGTGACCTCTGCTGAGCGCAATGGTATGCGTTTGGTTTCAGTCGTTATGGGCGCAAACAGCCAGAGTGGCCGAGAAAAAGAAACGCAAAAACTGTTGGCTTATGGTTTTCGTTATTTTGAAACCCATCAATTGTATTCGACGGGTGACGAGTTAGCTGAAACAAAACTGTGGGCGGGCAGCAAGGATCTGTTTAAATTGGGCGTTGAGCGGGATATTCACTTAACGATTCCCCGTGGTCAGCATAAAGAAATCAAAGCGGTAATGAATCTCAACGAAGTGATTAAAGCGCCAGTCACCAAAGGTAAAGAATACGGCGAATTGGTGATAACGTTACAGGGCGAAGAATTACTGCGTGAACCACTACTAGCTTTAGAGTCTGTTGAAGCTGGAGGTTTTTTCAAGCGTCTTTGGGATGCAGTTGCGCTATTCTTTAGTCAATTACTGGAGTTCTAAGGTGTTAATTCGTGGCGATGGCAAAAGAGCCAGTGACGGTGAACCACCAAAAATTGAATTTCCCTGCGAGTACCCCATTAAAATTATGGGGCGGCAGTCCGAGACTTTTCGCGAGGTGGTATTAGCGGTGATGCGTAAACATGCCGGTGACATCGCTGAATCCAATATCAAAGAGCGTCCTAGTGGCAAAGGGACGTTTATCTCTATTACCGTCACCATAGTGGCAACCGGACAAACACAGCTGGAAGCTATATTTGAAGATTTAAAAGCTACTGGCCAGGTGCAGATGGTACTGTAAGCCTTTCTGTTATTGTGTTCCGTTAATTGCCAAGGTCCAGCTGTTGCATGTCAGATATCACTTCACACTTAATTGTTCGCCACTTGGGTCTTGCTGATTACGTACCTGTTTGGCAAGCCATGCAAAACTTTACCGATCAACGTAATGCCGACAGCCATGATGAGATGTGGTTGTTACAGCATAATCCGGTATTTACCCAAGGGCAGGCTGGGAAAGCTGAGCATTTGTTAGCAACCGGGGATATCCCGGTTATTCCGGTGGATCGGGGTGGGCAAGTGACATACCACGGCCCCGGTCAATTAGTCGGGTACCTGTTGATTGATCTCAAACGCCGTAAGTTGGGGGTGCGAGAGTTGGTCACTGCCATAGAAAACGCCATTGTTAGTGTGTTGGCGCAGTATCAGATTGCCGCCAGTCCGCGAGCGGATGCACCCGGTGTTTATGTGTTAGCCGCAAATGGTACGCCGGATGCCAAGATCGCCCAGCTGGGCTTGCGGGTGCGCAAGGGCTGTAGTTTCCATGGTTTAAGCCTCAATGTGGCGATGGATATGGAGCCCTTTTTACGTATTAACCCCTGTGGTCATGCGGGCATGGCGGTCACTAGCATGCAATTGCAGCAGGGTGTAGCGCCGTCAATTGATGAGTTAAGTGCACAGTTGGTAGGCCAATTAATGGCGGATCTCGGGTATACTGCGCGCCAAGACGTGAGTGATGGCCATGTGCCTTCGAGTATCAAGAGTGAGTAAAGATGGAAAGTGAAAGTGGTGCTTCAGTGACTAAGAATGCCAAAGTCAGGCCGCAACCGAAAAAAGTGGTGCAAGGTGAAAAGCTGCGTGGCGCTGAAAAAGTTGCCCGTATTCCGGTAAAAGTCATCCCAACTGTGGAGTTGCCGAAAAAGCCTGATTGGATCCGGGTTAAATTACCGGCCAGCCCTGAAATCGACCGTATTAAAAAGACACTGCGTAAACATAAATTAGCCTCAGTCTGTGAGGAGGCGCAATGCCCTAACCTGGGTGAGTGTTTTAGTGGTGGTACAGCGACCTTTATGATTATGGGGGAGATTTGTACCCGCCGCTGCCCTTTTTGCGATGTGGCTCATGGCCGCCCCAACGCGTTGGATGAGGGTGAACCGGTCCAGCTCGCCACTGCGATTGCGGATATGGGCTTGAAATATGTAGTGGTGACCTCGGTTGATCGCGATGATTTAAAAGATGGCGGTGCCCAACATTTTGCCGATTGTATTCGTGAAACCCGTATCCTTAATCCCGATATTCGGATTGAAATTCTCGTTCCTGATTTTCGCGGGCGCATGGATATCGCACTTGATATTTTGGCGGATGAATCCCCGGACGTGTTTAATCACAACCTGGAATCAGTGCCCAGCCTCTACAAGAAGATTCGCCCTGGCTCGGATTATCAGTGGTCACTCGACTTGTTGAAGAAATACAAAGAGCGTCGCCCCGATGTGCTGACCAAG
Organism: Oceanicoccus sp. KOV_DT_Chl; assembly: GCF_900120175.1. Lineage (NCBI taxonomy): Bacteria > Pseudomonadati > Pseudomonadota > Gammaproteobacteria > Cellvibrionales > Spongiibacteraceae > Oceanicoccus > Oceanicoccus sp. KOV_DT_Chl. The sequence continues at coordinate 118,891 of NZ_FQLF01000005.1, read as the reverse complement.
TCCGGCTTGATGCTGGGTTTGGGGGAGACCGCTGAGGAGTTGATTCAGGTGATGCGTGATATGCGCGCGCATGACATCGATATGATTACCATGGGGCAATATCTACAGCCCAGCCGTGATCATCTGGCGGTGGAGCGATTTGTCACCCCGGAAGAATTTGATGAGTTTGGCCGTATTGCTGAAGAATTAGGCTTCAAGTCGGTTGCGAGTGGACCGTTGGTGCGCTCATCCTACCATGCTGATAAGCAGGTTGATCTCAGTCTGCTGCGCTAAGCCGGAGTAGCCAGTTGTCTAAAGCGTAACAAAAACCACTGGCAAAAACCCTATTGTTATAGCATTATTGTTTTTGATAATACTATAACAATGCCAGAGGCCTCCATGTCTATCCTGCTTCCTGATTATATTAACCGTTATGTTCAATCCAGCACCGACACTGACAGTGGTGGTGGAGTTAGCCGCTCAGCAGCACTGGATTTCAGTGACCCTATCGATAATCTTTACGCCTTCGGTAAGTTGTGGGCAACCTATGCTGACAAACCGGTTTATTCGGCCTTTCATGGCTTGATGTTTGGCATGGTTGGCGACCAGCGATTAAAGCCTCTGTTTGGTTACACCGGTTTTGGAAATTTTCAGGCGAAGGTGTTGGAAAATGGCAATGTGCGCTTGCGTGGTAAAGAAGTGGGGTATTTTAATGATCCGTTGACGGGTGAGATTTTGGAGACCTGGGATAACCCCTACACTGGCGAAACGGTGAAGGTGTTTAATTTTTTAAATGATCGTATTCGTGGCGAGTTATCGCCAGAGATGCCAACCTTTGAGTTTGGTGATAGTCATGATGCCCCGACACTGATGAACGAAGGTACCGCGATCGTTCGTGAAGATGGTAGCACTCCCTTTATTTTACCCTGGGAGCGTTACGGTGAGCAGATGATGTTGTCCTGGGATTATACTCATCGCTATAAAAACCCGGTCACTGCTGATAAGTGGCCGAAGGCGCATACTGGTCCCTACATTAACCCTTCAGAGCACTTTACCTTCACCACTTCTTTGCAGGAGTTACAGGACCGATCAAATCCCTGTGCAAAATTTACCTGTGGTTTTTCCAGAGTTTCACCTTGGTGGCCGTGGATGAAGATGGGGGGTAGTGGTATCGATGGCATGTTGTTTGGTCGCATGCACTCACATAAATCAGACAATGGCTTGAGCGATATACCGCCAAAGGTGTTGGCGTATACCGAGCAACATTACCCTGAATTTTTGCAGCCTGTTACGGATTGGGATGATGGTTTTCCCATTGGTACTTGGGAAGCGTACGCGCGAGAAGTGCCGCCGGAAAAATAATTCCAATTGCGATTGCTGATGGGCTGGAAAAAAACTATTAGTCAGGAGGCTTCTAATTTCTGCAAATCAAGATTTTGTTTGAACTGCTCAGCCAGTTCTTTTAGCTGCGTAGCGTGGCCAAATAAATAGCCTTGCACAATATTGCAGCCCAGTGTGTGCAGATAATTGAGTTGCTCAGTACTCTCAACACCTTCAGCGACTATTTGCATTTTTAACCCTTTCGCCATTGATACGATAGCATTGACGATACAGGCTTCATCATTTGAGTTTTTGATTTCACTGATAAAACTGCGATCAATTTTTAATGTAGTGACTGGCAGATTCTGCAAATAACTTAAAGATGAGTAACCAGTGCCAAAGTCATCGATCGCTAAGTGTATGCCTACAGCCGCTAATCTATTCAACTTATCGATAGTATCCTGGCCATCGCTCATTAAAATATTCTCGGTAATTTCCAATTCTAACTGCGAGGGTGGAAAATTTTCTTCCTTCAACATGATGAGAATATCGTCAACAAATGACGCTTTTTCGATCATTACCGGTGAAAGGTTAACGGCTAAACGCAAGCCAGGTAGTTCCTGATGATAACTTAGTATCTCCCGACAGGCTTTGCGCAGGGTTAATTTATCAATATCAATAATCAGTCGGCTATCTTCTGCCACCGGGATAAACTCGGTTGGGGATAAGCGCCCCAGGGTTGGGTGATTCCAGCGAATTAAGGCTTCTACGCCGTAAATTTGTTGGCTGATGGTATCGATTTGCGGTTGGTAGCAAATTTCAAATTCGTCATTTTCAAGTGCGCGTCGCATATCCTGCTCCAGCATAAGCCGCTCGGCAGATTCGCTGTGCATTTCGCTGTTGAAAATCTGATAGCCGTCTTTGCCGGTTTTCTTTACCCGGTACATTGCAATATCTGCATTTTTAATCAGCGAGTCCATGCTGTCGCCAGACTCGGGGTATATAGCTATACCAATACTGGCACCCACATAGACGTCGTGATCGCCTAACTGAAAGGGCTTTTTTATATCGTTAAGAATTTTTTTAGCAATGGTGACGGCAGAGTTGGCATCCTTAAGATCGGGCAATAATAACGTAAATTCATCACCACCAAAGCGGGAAAGGGTGTCGCCTTTACGAATACAGCCCTGTAAGCGCTGGCTGACCGCTTGTAATAAGCGGTCGCCCATAGTGTGGCCTAGTGAATCATTGATAACTTTGAAACGATCCAAATCAATAAACATGACAGCTAGTTCAGTATTATTTCGCTGTGCTTGGGTGATGCCCATGCTGAGGCGATCTTTAAATAAAGCGCGGTTGGGAAGGCGAGTAAGTAAGTCGTGATAAGCCTGAAAATTAATAAAAGCTTCCGCTTCCATGCGCTCACTAATATCGCGAGCAGTGCCATAAACGCGATAATGATGGTTACTATCGGCTTTGCTATCTTCGAGTTTATATAACGAAAGTTCAAAGTGACGGGCGTTACGGCCAGGGCCGCTGGGTCGCAGGGCCAATTCTATCGTTTGAATACCAGGTGCGTTATTTACCGCATGCTGAAAAAAATAATTCGCTTTTTCTTGGTCGTCCGGTTCAACAATAGTCGTAATATTTTTTCCGAGCAGCTCGCTCTTGGAATATTGCAGCAGCTCTTCAATTTTTGAATTAAGAAAACTAAAGCGACCTTGTTGATCAAGTATAAAAATAATATCCGGTGAGTTGTTAACAATAAAGCGATGTAAACGCTCGGAGCGTTTTAGTTGGGCCTGCATTATTTCATTGGAGTTTTCTAACAGTTTTTTACGAATTGCGTTGTTGACTGTTGCGGTAAGTTCTTCCGGTACATAGGGTTTCTTAAGGTAGTCGTAGGCACCATGTCGGAGGGCTTTGCTAATATCTTCAAGCGACGTTTCACCACTGACTACAATTGTCATGGTGTGAATGTTGTTGCGGGACATAAAGCTCATGACGTCATGCCCGGTGACTTGTGGCATTTTCAAGTCAAGTAATAGCAGGTCATATTCGTTACTGGCGAGTTTGTCGATGGCATTTTGTCCGCCTAACGCAGTTTCAACTTGATAGTTATACAGTCGTAATAAGCTGCTAAGGCTATCAAGCATACGAGGGTCGTCATCCGCTAATAAGATGCGAGCATCACTGGTGTTATTGTTACTAGGGCTCATAGTGTCTCGATTTAAGTCATTATTATTGGGGTAAAAGGATTTGAAATTGGGTGCCTTTACCAAGCTTGCTACGGCACACAATTGAGCCGTCCATATCATCAATTAATTTTTTAACAATGCTCAATCCCAGCCCCGAATGCCCTTCGCCTTTGGTGGTGGCAACGGGGCTGAATAACTTTTGTTTGATGTCGGTAGGAATACCGGGGCCATCATCATCGATATAAATAGCAGTATATTTGCGGCCACTGACGCTCACCGTCGCTTCAGTACTAATGGTAATGATTTTATTGGGTTCAAGTGCTTCCACCGCATTTTTGATCAGATTAGTGAGAATTTGTTTCAGGTGTTCGGGGTTGCCATTAATGGTCGTTGTTTGCCTATCCAGTTCCAGTTCCAGCTTGATTTGATGTGTCGCGCAAACTGATTCAGAAAAGATATGTGCAGTGGATTGGATGACAGAATTTATATCTACGGTGCCACTACTGTCAGCTGCTTGATCAGGGTCTTTTAATCGCAGCAAGATACTTCCAACACGGTCAATTTCGTCTTTTATCAGACTCAGGCCTTCGTTGGCGCTGTGCTCATCCCCCAGTTTTATGCGTAACATTTCCAGATAGTTGCGAATGATGCTGAGAGGGTTGCTGGCCTCGTGAACGGCTTCGCTAATATGTTGTAAAAACTGCTCGGCAGTTGGACCTTGCTGGTCTATCAATTTAAAACGTTGTTGGCTATTGACTATAGCATTGGCAATTTCACGGCATAGATTAGCCACCATTGGGCCGCGTTGCTCCAAAACAGTTAATTGGGCTGCTTTAACGGCGCAAACCAACACCCCCACTTTTTCTTCGTGGGGTTTAGTGGCGGTTAACGGCCAGCATAATAAAATGTCCGATTGGCAATAACGTAGCATTTGGCGGTCAATGATTGTCAGTGGTTGATCGCTATCCTGACTGCTTTTAGCTCTAGCTTGTAAGAACGCATCACTGATTAAACTGCGGTCAGGCTTCAGTGGTAGGTGGAAATCCAGCGCAGGAGTGTCACCGGGTTGTTGTTCCGTGGCAGGAGACTGTGCGCTAAGCTGATTGCTCTCATCATTCAGTAAGAACAGTACGCTACCGCTGATGCCCAGCGTTAGGAACAATGACCGTTGCGCGGCTTGCTGCAAACCATCATGGCTCTGGGCTTGCCACAGGGCGGCATTGATTTGTGCCAGCTCGCCAATATCGCTGAGTTTATTACCCAGTTGTGTTTGCGCGTGCTGCCAGTGTTCCGCGCTGGCTTGGTTGCTAATATCGATGTTTAAACTGCTAGCTAGTTTATCTACATCGTTATTAATCCGGCTGAGCAGTTCGCGAGTGAGTGCTTCGTTTAAGCCGAATAGCTGATTGGCGCTGGCAAGTGCCTGGTCAGAAACATCGCCAACGGCACTCAGTTGGCTGGCTAGATTAACGATTTTAACTAAGTGGTGCGCATCTTGAATAAGGTTGTCAGGCTCGTGATGGTAGCGGACCGCATCGGCAATAAAGCTATCGATACCCCAGCTATCCACTAATTCGGCGCCGGTAAGGCAATGGTTGCTGCCCAGTAACTGCTCCTCTGCGGCCAATAATTGGGCATCATTTTTTGCTGTTTGCAGCATGTCTAAATATTGTTGTTCATTGCTGGTCAACAAAACCAGTTGGCCAACATCAGCTAACAAGCCACATAAGTAGGCTTCATCAGGCGCGCTATAACTAGTGAGGGTGGCGATTACTTGCGCGCAGTTGGCGGTGATTAAGGATCGGCGCCAAAAGGTTTGCAGGAATTCGCCGTGTTGTTGATTAAAATTGCCGTAAAACTGTTTGATGGAGGCGGTGATAGCCAGAGTTTTGACCGTGTCAGTACCTAGAAACAGTAGTGCTCGCTCAATGCTTTCACAGCTCTTGTTTTGACCGCGGTTGTAGTAGCTTGAGTTGGCGACGGAAATTAATCGTGTAGCAACCCCGCATCGTGGCGGATTATGCTGGCGATTGTTTGATAATCAGTATTATCACTGTGTATCGCATTAAGAATTTGAACCAATACCTGAGGTAAGCTCGGTAGTTGGTCAATAGCTGCTTTAGTTACCACTCGCAGGTCCTACGGTTTTGTTATCTTGTTGATTATTCTGTGTAATTTTTGCGATTGCGTGATGACTCAGGTCTGGAGAAAGAGTCAGGTCTGGCAATCAGCTGAAAATCCTACCGTAAACCACCTATTGGTGGGCAAGCAACGCAAAAACAATGGGCTTCAGTATAGACAGGGTGTTTGGTTCTAGCCACTGTTTGCTTAATATTCACGCAGAATTTATGATGGTGTTCGCACAGGGATTAAAATTATAAATAACGGCTCAGCTAGGTAATATCTGCCCAAAATTTGTTAACATTGACCCGCTGGGTGGATGGCCAATAATGATAACAACCGGGATGGCTGTCATCGACGCCAATAAATGACATAAGTAACTAATTAGTAACTATAAAAATAGCTAACGAGTGACCACTGGGAGCTGGTAAATCGGTGCAGAAAGCACAACCACAACAGCCTGAAAAGGATACTCATCCTGTTATGCCCAGAGTGATTGCTATTAGCAGTGGCAAAGGCGGAGTGGGTAAGTCGAGTATTGCCGTGAATTTGGGGATATCGCTGGCAAAGGCCGGTGCCCGTGTTTGTCTGCTGGATGCCGATACTGGCTTGGCCAATACCAATATCTTATTAGGTTTGACCCCTCAGTATAGTTTGGAGCACGTCCTCTACGGGGCTAAAGCTATTGAAGATGTAATGGTGGATGGACCCCATGGCTTAAAAATTATCCCAGGGGCTAACGGTATCAGTGAGTGTGTCAGTTTGCATCCGCGTCAGCAGTTGCGCCTGACCCGGGAGCTGGCGCGGATAGAAGGGGATTTTGATTTCCTATTAATTGATACCTCTGCAGGCATTGCCGAAGGCACATTGGATTTTGTCAGTGCCGCTCAACACGCGTTAGTGGTGATTACCCCCGAGCCTACCTCGCTCACTGATGCTTTTTCTCTGATCAAATTGCTAAAACGTCGCCGCGGCAGTATTCACTATCATGTGGTGGTGAATATGTGCAGCAGTGCCAGCCAAGCCAAAGAGGTGTTTCATCGTTTTGGGGCGGCGGTAGAAAAATACATTGGCGTTCAGTCGCAATATCTGGGTTTCATTCTTCGTGATGAAAGTATGCGGGCGGCGGTGGTGTTACAAAATCCGGTAGCTATGTTTCCCGATGATGATCCTTCCAGTCGCAGTTTTGTTAAATTGGCCGATAAACTGGATAGCGCAACTGCGGATATGCCCGTTACGGGCACGTTCAGTGCTTATTGGCATCGTCAGTTCAAAGATAAGCGTGGTCAAGAGGTCAAGCCCCGAGCAGCAGTGGTTGCTGCGCCCACTGTCGAAGAAAGCGCCGAAGCGCGTGATAATGACTATTTGTCCGAGTTGCGTTCCCGGTTGTTATTAATGATTGAACAGGGGCACACGGAAGCGGAATCGATCCAGTCATTGTTAGCTGAAAGTATTGCCGCCTTTATCAAGCGTTTTGAGTTCTCCCCGGTTGAATTGTTGACGTTGGTGGAGCAAGTTGTGCATTCTCCCGAGCGCGACGATCAATTATTGCGGGAAGTCGCCGAAAGAGTCAGGCCCTGGTCCGGTTTGGCCCATAGTTCGATGATGGATTCATTGTCACTACGAGACTTGCCCGTTGATAACAGTGATCAGGATTCTGCTGAAGATCAGGCAAATGCTGCGGCGGAATTACCCTTGACGCCAATGGAGAAAATTCCACCAGCATTGGATTTTGAGTTGGTAGATGAATTGCCTTCTGTCGAGCCTTCACCTACTTCAATAGTTGCCAATGATAATAATTCAGTTGCTGCGGCTATCGAGAGCCCGCATCAATATGATAGCAGCCGATTTGGTTCTCAAAGTAATTTGTTGGATATTTTACAGCGGCAACAAGATAGCGATCAGCCATTAACGGAACTGTTAGACAGTTTTTTATAAAAGCCAGGAATATTTTAATGACAGTTAAGGTATTCAATATTTCAGCATTACTTTTCTACGGTATACTCAATATTGCATTGATGAACATGTCAGGAGTTGTAGGTGCGTCGTAATAGTGGGCGGTTAGAGCGAAAATCAGGTTCACTGGCAGGCCGCAGGTTAGAAAACCTTAGCACAACCGTTAGCGAGTTGTTTCAGAAGGCAACACAGAATGAGCAAATTCTGCGTCGTTACCAACAGTTTGAATTAAAGCTATTGGACCATAGTGGTTTGGAAGAACTACTGGATATGTTGCTCCGCAACGCTATGGATTATTTTCAGCTGGATGCGGTGGAGCTATGGCTATACGATCCACAAAATACCTTGGCTGAGCTGCTTCCTGAAGATTACCTCGGTATCCCCGGCTTACATTTGTTCTCGAATACTGCGGCGATGGATCGTTTGTATGGTAAAAATCCTGCGGTAAGATTGGTGTCCACTAACGAAGGTAAATCCTTACCTGTTTGTGTGGGTAAAGAATTGCGATCAGCGGCTTTACTACCGTTGGTGCGGCAGGGTGTGTTAGTCGGGAGTTTGCATTTTGCGTCGAAAGGGCATCAACGCTTTACGCTGGATAAGTCTACCGACTTTATTGCCCATTTGGCGTCAATTGTATCGGTGTGTTTTGAAAATGCGGTCAATCAAGAGCGTCTGCATCGCCTCAGTATGTATGACATGTTAACCCGGGTGAAGAATCGCCGCGCCTTTCATTTAGCCTTGGATAAAGAAGTGTCCCGTGCCACTCGCAGTGGCGACCCGCTGAGTTTATTGTTTATTGACCTGGATTATTTTAAACAGATCAACGATACCTATGGCCATCCGATGGGCGATAAAGTATTAAAAGAGGTGGCGCAATATATCAACGAAATGTTGCGCAAAACGGACCATGTTTGTCGCTATGGTGGTGAAGAGTTTGCACTGGTATTGCCCAATTGCGGTCAGCAGCGAGCGATGGAAATTGCTGAACGTATTCGCCAGCAAATTAGTGAATTGTTGATTGAAAACGAAGATGCTGAAGAGGATAGCTGTCGGGAAATCAGTGTCACCTTATCCATGGGTGTCTGTTGTTGGTTGCCGCAGGGCGAAGAAGATATCGAAGCTGATATTGCCAAGGATCTGATCGCTTGTTCTGACCAAGGGGTTTATCTATCCAAGGCGGCAGGTCGTAATGCCATCCATTATGTGGCTTTGAATAAGGCTACAGCGCCGGCTTCTGTTTAGTCGCTGAGTGTCACAGGCCGTGTGGTGGCTGAACTCGATAATTATTCAGGGTTTATCCCAGATATCATCAAGCAAACGAGAGGCAATTTTTTCCATCTGTTGAATGATTTTGCTACTTTGGGTCTTACCGGCGTTAAGCAAAATTAAATTGGATATCAGCACATGTTGCAAGGTGTCTGCTGCCAGCTCCAAATTATCTGATTTTACTTTACCCACGGCACTATTGATGATGCCGGGCATTAGCGTCTTTAATTGACGTTGATCTACCTGCAGCGATTCGGCGTCGGCAATCATTGTTGAAATATGGGCGGCCATTAGCTTGGGGTGATCGGCTGAAGCTTTCACTGTCTCGCGAATAACCATACAGATACGTTCGCCTACTGTACCGCCCTGAGGTGGGTTTTGCCGCATATGGTCAACAAAATTCATGCCCCATTGAATCGATACATCACTATAGAGTTGTTCTCTAGTCGAATAGTAACGGTAGAGCGTTGCCCGTGACACATTGGCGCGATCCGCGACTACCGTCATGGTAACGTTGGCGTGGCCAAGTTCCATTACCAAATCGCGAGCGGCATTAATGATATGGCGGCGCGATGCTTCTCGCTTGGAGTAAGTCGGTTTGGGTTTGTTAGTGAGCTGTGCTGAGGGTTGCAATGGAGTGTCCTGAATGTATTTAGCGCTGTTCGGCAGCTGAAAATTAGTCTGCTTGGTTTGAATTATTGAACCGGCAATTGTAGCCACTTTTGGCGCGGATTGAAATCCCAGTTTTATAACCACTATACGTTATTATTGCGCTTCACCCAGATGGAGGGGGTATGCTTACGGGCAATTGTTTACAGTAGTTATCCAAGCTTGGGGCGCTAAGCTGTTGTTAAGGAGAATATTATGGCTGTCACACCTGTTGATTTAACCGGGAAAAAAATTCTGATTACTGGTCCCACTGGGCAAGTCGCCCTGCCGGTAGTTGAGCATTTTGCCCGTATTGCTGATGTTTATGCGCTTGCTCGCTTTAGCAAGGCTGAAGATAGGGCGGTCATAGAGGCGCTCGGGGCTAAAACCTTGCAGGCCGATCTGGCTGATGCCAGGAGTGTTATGTCGATTCCTGATGACTTCGACTATGTACTAAATTTTGCGGTGGTGAAGAGCGGTAACTTTGATTACGACCTGGCGGCGAATGGTGAAGGCATTGGTTACTTAATGACCCGTTGCAAAAGCGCCAAGGCAATACTGCACTTTTCTTCAACAGCGGTTTATGAATACGATGGCCTGGAACCAAGAAAAGAAACTGACCCCTTGGGAGATAATCACCGGGTGATGTTCCCCACTTACAGTATTGCCAAAATTGCTGCCGAAACAGTGTGTCGCTTCGTTGCCCGCCAGCATCAAATCCCGACCACGATTGCTCGTTTGAGTGTGCCTTATGGTGATAATGGCGGCTGGATGTATTTTCATATGTTGATGATGAAAGGCGGTATTCCGATTGAAGTACATCCAGACGCGCCTAATTATTATAATTTACTACACGCTGATGACTATATTGCAAAAATTCCTTATTTATTGGCGGCAGCTACTCCGGAGGTGACGACAGTAAACTTTGGTGGATCACAGCGTACCAGTATTGAAGAATGGTGTGCCTATATCAGCGAGCTGACGGGTTTTGAACCGATCTTTAAAAACAATCCAAAAGCCTTTGGCAGTCTGTGTATTGATACAGAAAAAATGCATTCATTGATTGGTGAAACAGCAGTGGATTGGAAACAGGGTATTAAGCGGCAATTAGAAAAGTTAGCGCCGGAAGTTTTAATCAACAAGCAGGGTTAAGTTTATATGTCTGACATCGAAGCACGCATTACGGCATTAGAAGATATAGCGGCGATTGAGCGATTGAAATATGATTACTTTTTTTTCTGTGATCATAAGCAGCCGGAACATGTTCGTGAATGTTTTGCAGAGGGGCAGGTGCATATTGATTATGGCCGGATTGGAGTTTATACCGATCGCGAACAACTGGTGGATATTTTTTCGCAGCTGGCCTGCGCTGAGCACATTGTGGAAATGCATCATGCGCAAAATCCACGAATTGATTTATTGGATAGTACTCATGCTAAAGGCTTGTGGAGTCTTTATTATTTTATGATTGATACCAAGCAGAAAGTAGCGACTCAGTTAGGCGGCTATTATGATGATAAGTATCAAAAAATTGCTGGTCAGTGGAAGATGACTGCAACCACTTTTCATGTTACCTCAACGCAATTAATGGATGTGGGTGATGCCATGGCGAAGATTATCTTTGCTGGCCGTAATGCGCCTGCTGAGTTAGATGATCCCTCAAAACAAGCTGGTTAATATCAGCTTGCAGTGCTAGCGGGTCATTTTTTTTACGAATACCACCACGAATAAAGCCATGGTAAAACTACCGCCAAAGGCCTCAATGGCCGCTAATGCTCTGGTTGATCCCAATGGAGTGATATCTCCATAGCCAAGGGTAGTGAAGGTCACAACACTAAAATACAAGCAGGATATGAATTGGCTGAAATTTTCGCCAACTGATGTCTGGCTGTTAAAGCCCAGTTCCACTCCTTGATATAGAATACCTGCAGAAAAAAAGTAAATGCAGGCGCAGAGTAAAATAAAACTCATTGAAAAGAACACTACACGAAGTGGTTTTTCGCCGTAGCCAGAGAATAAATCCACCAGTAAAGAGAGTCCCCGTGCTACTGATAGTAAGGGTAGTTGCCGGCGTCGCATCACCATTTCTCGATGGAAAAAGTGCCCGGCATTTTCAGGTAGTCCCGCTTTTTCTAAATTGATACGTAAATTTCTATAGGTTTCTTCGGCTTCCTGGTAGAGCTCTTTAGCCAGTGCTTCATCGCCTTTTTTTTCGGCGGCGATAGCTTGCTTTTCCTGTAGCACTCGCTCGCCCCAATGCACATTGTCAAGTCGGGTTTTATTGAGGCTAATCCCTAATAAATTAGCATTCTCCATATTGGCACCGTGTAAATTGGCACCATCAAAATTGGCTTTCATCAGTACCGCACTGCTGAAATCAACAGAATAGAGGTGAGCATTGGAAAAATCGGCGCGATAGAGGTCGGCATTACAAAATTGAAAAGCTTCTGGATGTTCTGCAGTTCTTGCAAGGTTGATTCCACTGAGATCGCAGCGGCGTAAAATAAAACCACTGAGGTCATGGTGATCTTGTATCCAAGCTTCCAGTCGTTGGCGGGTGCCCTTACCCAGTTTGTCGGTATTGGGAGTAATCCAGTACTGATGCTCAGTGTCTTCATCGCAGTACTGAGGGGGATCCAGGCTAGCGTTGGTGTCAGTCATTGTGGCCTCCATATAACAATTGATAGTAAACCAAGCCGAAGCCAGTGCAAGCTATTAACCGCTGCTGCTTTATTGTTATAACAATAGTTGAAAATAAAATGCAAAAAAAGTGTGATCTTAATACCTAAGCTCGCCGTACATAACTCGACATTTGATGAAACGCCAAAGGCGTAATGGAGATTTATAGTGAAATTATTTAAAACAGTGTTTATTACTTTATTGTCGGCAGTAACGTTGTTTTCGTTTAATGCCGTTGCCGAGCTGCAAACTAAAGATACGGCAACATTAACCGTCATTCGCGGTGCAGAATCCACGAAAACTCGTAGCACCAATTTTAATGTATACCTTGGAAGTGAGAGCCTGGCTCGATTTAAGGTTAATACGGCTAAAACATTTACTGTGGCTGCTGGTGAAACTGTAATTTATAGTAATTTTTATAAAGATAAGCCGCTGAAGATAGAGCTTCAGCCAGGCAAGAATTATTACATTTTGGCCACTATGAAGAAGGGCGTTAATAAATTGACTTCAGTTTATGAGTTGATTACAGAGGATTACGCTTTATCTGTTGCGCCAGAGCTATCGGATACTGCTTCTTCTATCTAAGCGTTACCCTTAGTAAAATAAAAAAGCCGCAACTGTAATACAGTTGCGGCTTTTTTGTGGGGTAAGCTGTGGCATTACTTTTTAACAATCACCGAAGAGCCATGGCCAAATAAACCTTGATTGGCAGTGATTCCGACTTTGGCGTTAGCGACTTGTCGATCCCCGGCCTGACCACGTAACTGCCAGGTTAGCTCGCACACCTGTGCTAGCGCTTGAGCGGGTACTGCTTCACCGAAAGAGCCTAGACCGCCCGAGCAATTCACCGGAATTCTGCCGCCTATGGCTGTGTCGCCTGCCCTTAATAATTGTGCCGCAGTACCGCGTTCACATAGCCGTAAGTCTTCAATCCAGTCCAGCTCCAGTGCGGTTGATAAGTCGTAAACTTCAGCCAGGCTGATATCTTCAGGCCGATGCCTGCTTGCTCATAAGCTTTAAGCGGTAATGAGGCGCGAAAACTTTGTGCGGTAACGGCTGCAGCCGCTGCTGAATCCGTTGCAATGTCCGGCATTTCTACCACGGCATTGGCAAAGCTTGGGGTGACGGTTGAAATGGCTGCCACTCTGGGGGCGTCGCCCTTACCAATTTTTTTGGCGTATTCCACGCTGGATACAATCATTGCGGCACCGCCATCGGAGGTGGCGCAAATATCCATGAGTCGTAAAGGGTCTGCCACCATGGCCGATGCAGCGACATCTTCAGCCGTAAAGGCTTTTTTGTAACGGGCATTGGGGTTCAGTGCGCCAATGGCTGCATTTTTGACTTTCACGGCAGCAAAATCGGCCTGAGTGTCGCCGTACAAGTCCATCCGTCTGCGAGCGTAGAGTGCAAAATAACTGGGGTTGGTGATGCCTAAATAAAAACGCACCCAATCAGGGTCTTCCGGGCGATAACCTTTGGCGGGCGCTAAAAAACCTTTTGGTGTAGTGTCTGCGCCCACCACCAATGCCACTTCGCATTCACCGGACAAAATTTTCTGCCGAGCGGCGGCGAGTGCTTGTGAGCCAGAGGCGCAAGCAGCATACGACGTGTTGACTTCCGCACCCTGCCAACCTAAAGCCTGGGCAAAAGTAGCACCGGCAACATAACCTGGGTAACCACAGCGCATGGTGGCAGCACCGGAGACAAACTGGACTTCTTTCCAGTGCACCCCCGCATCAGCTAGCGCGGCACGGGCAGCATGGACGCCGTATTCGACAAAGTTTTTACCCCATTTCCCCCAAGGGTGCATGCCGACGCCGAGAATCGCTATATCTTTACTCATGGTTTTCTCCTGATTCTCGTTAAATTAAGCAGAGGCAGAAGCCATTGGCTTCCACTTCCAGGTGAGTTTCTCACCGTCTTCGCTGTCGTGTAATACTTCCAGTACCAATTCCATATCATCGCCCACTTTTAGCTGGTCGACACTGACTCCAGTGATGACCTGGCCTAATACAATCATCTGCTCTTTTGCCAGCTCGACGGCAGCGATTGTGTATGGCTCAAACGGCTCGGCGGCGACAAAAGGCTCGGGTGGCTTATAGCAAGCGTTTGTGTATGACCAGACTTTACCGGTGCGGCTCAGTTGCACTTCATCAAAAGCAGTGCTGTCACAGTGAGGGTTTTTGCAGAAATTGGATTGCTTGGGAAAATAGTAAGTGCCGCATTCAGTGCAGCAGCTGCCAATCAAATGGGGCTGATCGACATCCATGGTGTGCCAGCCTTCGATGGCGGCTAGTTGAGGCTTATCGCTCATGTGGATTCTCCGCTGATAATGAAGCCCTGAGTGTGGTTGGGATCTCAAAGCCGAGCTAGCATACTACTGGATATTGTGATCTGCAAGTTACGCAATATGGCTATCATGTAAATACTATCTTCTATTTTGCGTAATTATAGTGGGTATATTTTGTTTTTAGTACTTGTTCGCAGACGCTGCGCTCTGGTTGAGAGTGGTGCCTGGCGGGCTGATCTCATTTGTCAGTGCGGTGACAGTTTCTGCACTTGTTCAATTTACCTTAGGCCTTAGTATAAGCCGTTGTTAGTAATTTCTGGTTTGGCCTGTATTGGGTTAAGCCTTCTACCTTGAGGATGACCATGAAAGTCGAATTTACACCGGAACAGGACGAGCTGCGTAAAGAGCTGCGGGCCTATTTCAAGGAAATAATGACGCCGGAGTTAAAGCTTGAAAGCGAGGAAACCATGGGTGAGGGGGGTGGCCCTTTATGGAAGGCTGCGCTGGCTAAGATGGGGCGCGATGGTTGGATCGGGCTGGGCTGGGAAAAAGAGCTGGGGGCAAAGGCAAGAGTCCTATCGAGCAGTTTATCTTCGTTGAAGAATGTATGCGCGCAGGCTACTCCTTTCCATTCCTGACTACAGAAGCGGTTGGGCCACAGTTAGCGACCCACGGTAATGAATTTCAAAAAACCGAAATCGTGCCAAAAATTATGGCGGGTGAATGCCTGATTGCGATCGGCTATTCCGAGCCGGGTGCTGGCACGGATTTGGCTGCAGTGAAAACACAGGCGGTACAAGATGGTGACGAGTGGGTCATCAACGGTCAAAAAATGTGGACTAGTTTGGCGCACTTTTGTGATTGGGTGTGGTTGGCATGTCGAACCGATAATGACAACCCTAAAAAACATAAAGGCATCACTATGTTTTTGGTGCCGACCTCTGATCCAGGTTGGAGTTGTACACCTGTCGTCACTTTGGGCGGGGTTCGCACCAATGCGACCTATTACGACAATATTCGCGTCCCCGATAAATACCGGGTTGGCGAAATTAATGGTGGTTGGAAATTAATTACCGGGCAGTTGAATCGCGAGCGTTTAAGTTTGGTAAATTACGGTCCGACTGCCGAGATGTTCAATATCTTGGTTAAGTGGGCGCAGGAAACGGAATTACCCGCCGGAGGCAAGGTAATTGATCAACCTTGGGTGCAAATGAATTTAGCCAAAATTCGCGCCGGGGCGGAAGTGTTAAAGCTAATCGCCTATAAGCAGGCATGGGCGATGACTGAAGGTAATTTGGAAATGGCGGATGCCTCTGCTGCGAAAGTGTATGGCTCGGAATTTTTTATCGAAGCCTATCGCATGATGGGTGAAATTATGGGGCAGGCTGGATTGATTAAAGGTGAATCAGAACGCAGTGCCATTTTACGTGGCCGTATCGAGCGTTTATACCGCACCGCATCCATTATCACCTTTGGTGGTGGTACCAATGAAATTCAACGCGATATTATTTCTGCAGCGGGGCTGTGGATGCCGCGCGCATCGCGCTAAGGGGATTTGACTGATGGACTTTGGATTTAATGACGAACAAAAAGACGTACAAAATCTGGCTAGACAGATTTTGAGCGAACAAGTACTGCCAGAAAAATTGGCTGAGTACGATGAGTTTAAACATGAGCGCTTTGACCAAGCTTTGTGGCAGCAGTTGGCTGAAGCTGGTTTATTAGGCGTGGCAGTGGCGGAAGAGTATGGCGGAATGGGGTTTGGCTTTACCGAGCTGGCACTGTTTATTGAAGAAATTGGTCGCTCGATCGCGCCCGTGCCGGTCATTCCGCATTTGGTATCAGCGGCTTCGGCCATCCAGCATTTCGGTAGCGCTGAACAAAAACAGCGATTGTTGCCAGGTGCAGCTAGTGGTGAGTTGATATTAACTGCGGCGTTGATGGAAATGTTGAATGAAAATGCCGGCGCGCCCTTGTCGGTAACGGCTACCAGCGCTGCCGATGGTGTGGTGCTTAACGGGGTTAAAACCTGTGTCCCTTTTGCTGATCATGCGGAGCGGGTTTTACTGTCGGCTGCAACTGCTAAAGGTGTTGTCGTAGTGCTAGTGGACCCGAAAGCTAGCGGAGTCAGTTTAACCGAAGTAAAAGTCACCACTTATGAGCCGCAGTTTGAGCTGAATCTAAATAATGTCACAGTAGCCGCTGCGGATATTTTAGTTGCCGAGGCTGAAGGTAGCGCGGCCATGCAGTGGATTAGCGAGCGTACCAGTGCAGCAATTTGTGCACATCAATTAGGCGTGACGGATAAATCCATGCGCATGACCGCAAGTTACACTGCTGAGCGGCAACAGTTTGGAGTACCCATCGCGACGTTTCAGGCAGTAGGGCATC
This sequence comes from Oceanicoccus sp. KOV_DT_Chl, assembly GCF_900120175.1. NCBI lineage: Bacteria > Pseudomonadati > Pseudomonadota > Gammaproteobacteria > Cellvibrionales > Spongiibacteraceae > Oceanicoccus > Oceanicoccus sp. KOV_DT_Chl. The sequence goes on along the minus strand of NZ_FQLF01000005.1, from coordinate 102,040 downwards.
GCGCAGCGAATTGCTTTATTGATGTCGAAAGTTTACGGCTTAACACCTATCAGGCGGTGTCGTTGTTAGATAGTGGCCGCGACGCAACCAACGAAGTACATATTGCAAAAATCTGGGCGGGGGATGTCGGTCACCGGGTGAGCTATGCTTCACAGCATTTGCATGGGGTATGGGCATTGATCGCGATTACCCCTTGTGGCGATTATGTTTATGGGCGCGACACAATGAAATGATGCTAGGCAGCTCGGCGCAACAATTAGCGGCACTGGGGCAGCGCATTGCTGCGGGTGATGCTTTTTGTAGTTAAATTATAGCATTGGGATGTAGTGGGTTTAGTCAGGTGGATTGTGCAATAATTTCGGCGATTCGTGGATTAATCCAGCTGTTTAAATTAAAGCCTTCAATAAAACCACAGTGACCTCCAAATCGAGTCACCTCGATGTGGAGGTTTTTATTGTCGGGCAACTCCTGTAGATCCTCTGCCATAATTACCGGGTCGTCTTCGCTGCTGACAATATGGCAGGGAATCTGTAACTCGGCCAAATAGTCCCCACCTATTGAGTAACCTTGCAGATAGTCTTCTACCGTATCGTACTCAGTATGATTGGGGACAAAATAATGATTCATTTCATCCAGTGTTTTAAAAAGACTAAGTTTTTCGCGGTAATCATAGTCGGGAAAATGATCCAGTTTTTTTAGTAGCGAACGCCGCCATTTATTGCGAAAGTAGTGGTGATAAATTATAGGCCCTTCGTTCAGGTTGCGATTGGTTTTACTCGGGTTTATTACCGGGCAGACAGCGACTACCTTATTCAAACGAATATTATTGTCAGGTGCTTGTGCAGCAACCCGCAAAGAAAAGTTTCCGCCTAAAGAAAATCCACATAGATAATTATTGTCGTGTGGAAATTGTTGTTGAATAGCACGTACGGCATTCACGACTTCCTCTAGGCGGGTAGAGTTAAACAGCCCTTGATTCAAGTGAGCGCTATCGCCATGGTCGCGTAAATTCAGCCGAAAAATAGTATAGCCCTCAGCAAATAATGTGGCCCCCAGTGATAATAAATACAGCGAATCATTACAGCCCAGCCAGCCGTGAATCATGATTACCAACCCTTTCGAGCTATTCGGTTGAGGCGAATACTCACCTTGTAAACGAATCCCCTGGTCACAATCGAGCACAATCGTGCTGGACGCACGCATTAATGCGCTTGCGCGACGACGCACTAATAGCTTGCGAGGTCCGGTGCTGGCACAGATGGATTGGATATGCGGGTTTTTAAATAAAGTGGAGGGTAGGAAAGGCTGCATTGAGGTGGCGAACTCTTGATGGAAGTAGTCAAAACTGGACATTAGTTTAGCAGAGGCGCTATAGAGAGGTAATAGAGAGCAGTTCAGTTTGACGGAAACCCTGACATCACACTTTTAAAAAGGTTAACAAGAAATAATATTTCTATCGGTTTTGATCGCTGTTTTCGTTTTAGCAAGGGAGTATGCTTGGCTGCTGAATTAGCGCTACGAGGTTTTTTGGTATGTACGACTTGATTATTCAAAATGGCAAGATTGTTGATGGCACCGGTAAGCCGGCCTTTATGGGGGATATTGCGGTTAAGGATGGCATTATTTCAGCGATAGGGACAGTCACTGGCGGTGCCAGTAAAACCATCGACGCCAACGGTCAACTGGTCACGCCGGGTTGGGTAGATGTGCATTCGCATATGGATGGTCAGGCGACTTGGGACCCACTGTGTAGCCGGCAGCCAACCACGGTATTACCACTATTATTATGGGCAACTGCGGTATTGGCTTTGCGCCCTGTAACCTGATGCAGAGTCGCGGGATCAATTGATTTCGGTGTGTGAGGATGTTGAAGATATTCCGGGTGCCGCCTTGCACGAAGGTATTAGTTGGGATTGGGAAAGCTTCCCTGAATACCTGAAATGCGCTGGAAAAATTTCCCCGCGCCATTGACGTCGGTGCACAGGTACCTCACTGCGCAGTGCGTACTTATGTGATGGGTGATCGCGGCACAAATAATGAACAGGCTAACGAAGACGATGTGGCGCAAATGATGGAAATTGTTAAGGGGCGGAATCAATGCCGGCGCACTCGGTTTTACTACCTCACGGACAGAATTACACACCACTCGTTTGGACCAACCCATGCCGGGTACTTATGCCGATGAGGCTGAAATATTAGGCATCGGCAAAGCCATAGGCGAGTTGGGTAAAGGTATTTATGGCGTTGTTTCTGATTGGAACAACTGGGAACAAGAGATGGATTTGTTGAAGCGTCTGTCGATAGAGAATAAATGCCAAATTAATTTTGTGATGTTTTTCCGCGAGGAGGAAGACTGGCCAAAAGGTGGTGAAACATTACAGTATGTCAAAGAAGCCGCAAAAGGGAGCGCGATTAATTCCTCATGTAGGTGCCCGTCCGGTGAATTTATTACTCAGCTGGGAAAGTACCATCCACCCATTCAGTTTCAATCCCAGCTATGCCGAGTTATCGATTATGGAGCCGGCTGATCGATTAGTACGCCTGCGTGATCCTGAATTCCGCAAAACGATATTGTCTGAGCCTGCGCCTTTATTGGGTGATGAGTTTATGGATACGATTATTGCCGGTTGGGACAAACTTTACGAACTGGGTACGCCACCAAACTATGAGCCAGCCCCGGAAGACAGTATTGCGGCTAAAGCAAAAGCGCGGGCATACCTGCGGCCGAATATGCCTATGACGTGATGATGAAAAACGATGGCAAAAATGTCATTTACTTCCCGTGTTTTGGCTATAGCGCTGGTGATTTAAACCGTCAGCAAATTATGTTGGAAGATGAAAGTACGGTGATCAGTTTGGCGGATACCGGTGCTCATTGGGGTGTTGTCCGATGCAAGTGTGCCCACTTATATGCTGACGCATTTTGTACGAGATCGTAGCCGCGGTAAAAAGTTTGAACTGGAGTGGGCGGTGAAATTACATACCCATGATACGGCTCGCTGCGTTGGTCTGGAGGATCGTGGCACGCTGGAAGTCGGTATGAAGGCGGATGTAAATATTATTGACTTCGATCGATTACAAGTTCATGCCCCGCAAATTATTAATGATTTACCTGCTGGCGGTCGTCGTATGTTTCAGGGGGCAGATGGTTATATCGCGACGATTGTTAGTGGAGAAGTGATTATGGAGAATGGTCAGTATACCGGCGCAGTACCGGGCGCTTTGGTGCGGGGGGCGCAGCCTGCGCCCACGATCGCTGCTTGATCAACCACCGATTTACCACAGCGGCTATTGTTAGCCGCTGTATTCAATTTCACGTTTAATTAACATAATAAAATTTAACGAGTTATTACCATGTCTGAACAATCTTCTTCGAGTCCACGCCTTGCGGGTAAAGTTGCTTTTATTACCGGTGCAGCCTCTGGCATTGGTTTCGCCTGTGCCAAACGTTTTGCCTTTGAAGGGGCTAAAATTTTAGGCTTCGACCTCAACCCATGCGCTAAGTGGAGTGAAATAGAGGCGCTGACCAGCGCCCAGTTTGTGCAGGGTGATGTCACCAGTTTATCGGCGCAACAAGCGGCGGTTGATTTGGCTGTAGCGGAATGGGGGCGTGTCGATGTGCTAATGACGGCCGCAGGTATTGCTGATGCCGGCCCAGTCCATATGGTGACTGAAGACGCCTGGGATAAAGTGTTGGATATTAATTTAAAGGGCACATTTTTATCGATTAAAGCAGTACTGCCACAAATGATGGAGCAGGGTGGCGGCAGCATTATTACCGTTGCCAGTATTGAAGGGTTGATCGGTTCAGAAGGCGGTAGCTCTTATAATGCTTCCAAGGGTGGCGTGGTCTTACTGACTAAAAATGTCGCGCTGGATTATGGCCGCAAAGGTGTTCGCTGCAATTGTATCTGTCCCGGCTTTATTAATACTGAAATGTTGCGCGCGACTATAGACCATGATTTTATGGCCGACTATAAGCAGGCAGTCACCAACGAATCAACGTTTGGGCGGCTGGGTAAACCAGAGGAAATCGCTGGTGCCGCATTCTTTTTGGCGTCGGAAGATTCATCTTTTGTCAGCGGCCAATCGCTGGCTGTGGATGGGGGTTATACTGCTGGACACAATCATGGTCTGGTTGAATTGATGGGATTGGCTTAGATAGAACCGGATTCGCCATAGTGTGATCGCTTGGTTTTTATATGTTATGCCGCTTTTTTGCGGCATTTTTTATGCCTGCCTGATACTGATGATTATCTATAAAACATAAGCCTGTCGTTATTATCCGCGCTCACTTTGTTATCTTGTAAATACTACTTTGTAATAAAATTTGACATTGCAAGATATTACTATGTAGTATCCGCCGAGCTACATCGTAATACTATATTGTAGCATTGGGTTAAAATCTGAAGATTGGAATTTCTTTAGCTGTAAAAAAACAATAAAACTTGAGAGGTAAAGAGCATGTTGAATGTAATGAAAAAGGCGGCTTTGGTCGCAGCGGTCACTGCGGTGGCACTACCGGTATCCGCGCTGAATATTCTGTTAACCAATGATGATGGCTACGGTTCTTATGGCATTACCGCGATGCAGTCGGCGCTGGAGTCAGCAGGTCATACGGTTTATGTGTCGGCACCGGCAGAAAATCAAAGTGGTAAAAGTGGTGGTATTAACACCCACTACGGTGAGTCTGTTGGTTTTATTGAGTATGTCGGCGGTAAGCAGTGGGCGGTTGAGGGAACACCAGCGGATGCCGTAAGTGCCGGTTTATTCGGTTTACTCCCCGCCGTTTTGCCGGAAGGTGAAGCCATTGATTTAGTCGTATCCGGGATCAATGATGGTGAAAATATCGCGCGTTTTGCCAATGCTTCAGGCACCGTAGGTGCAGCGATGTTTGCGTTGCGTCGAGGGTACCATCCATAGCAATAAGTGTTGGTCAGGATATCGGTACATTGCGCGCAGTAGGCGAGTTAAATGATCAGTTGAATGCTGCTTTGGCTGCCGGCGATTACGCGGCAGCGGCTGCGTTGGGTCAACAGCTACAGCAGCTGTACGGACAGTCAATTGTTAATTCCCATATTGGTGCTGATCGAGCGGCTGCGTTGGTAGTGTCATTGATTGATGATTTAGGTGACGATGGTTTGGCCGATGGCTTGGGCTTGAATGTGAATGTACCTTCCGGGGCTTTTACCCCTAAAGGCGTACGCATCGTACGCAGTGGTAATGATCAGGCGTTTGATTTATTAATTAAACCTGATGGTGACGGTGGTTTAGTTTTGGATAGTGACGCGAATGACTTCTTGGCCGCCGCGCAGTTAGGTCAACCGGTTCCTGAAGAATACTTTAGCCCGGACCTAAATGATGAAGGGCATGCCTTCGCTTATGGCTATAGTACAATAGTGATTGTGGACGGCAATATCGATGCCTCGTTGTTTACCAGTTTTAAAGCCAATTACACTGCGTGCAAATTAAAATCTTCTGCTGCAGTAGAAATATTCTGGTGTCCTAGATGGCGTTAAGATTGTTAACTGCTTAAACTTATCAAAAGCCTCTATTCAGAGGCTTTTTTATTGCGAGTAAATGCTGCGGCGGCTCTTGCTGCAAGGTTTCACTCTCTAAAATCGAGTTTACTCTTCTATTGCCTTTAACTTTTAGTAATGGTGACACCCTCTCATACTGATTACACTGGTAGCCTGATATACAGGTAGCCCAGATAATTAAGTAGTTTATTGTATGCGTCCCACACCTATGACTTTCTCTGTCGCCGATGGCGTCACCTTGGTTGCCGATAGTTGGGGTGACCCCAGCCACCCGCCGGTAATTTTTTCTCATGGCGGTGGGCAAACACGGCATTCATGGGGCGGCACCGCAGCAAAGTTAGCTGAGCTGGGTTGGTTTACGCTGTCCTATGATCATCGCGGACATGGTGATAGCGATTGGTCACCGCAGGGTATTTACAGCTTCGACGAATTTGGCGGTGATATGCAGGTTATTGCCAATAGTTTTAAGGTGAAACCACATGTCGTGGGTGCGTCACTGGGTGGTTTATCGGCTATGGTCAGTGCTGGTGAATTTGAACAGGGTTTATTCGCGTCGATAACGTTGGTCGATGTTACTCCAAATTTAAATCGCCAGGGGGTTGAACATATCTTCACTTTTATGAATACGCATATGGAAGAAGGTTTTGCTGATCTTGAGGAGGCAGCTGATTTTATTGCGCAGTTTACCGGTCGTCCCCGGCGTGATGACCTATCGGGCTTGGAAAAGAACCTGCGCCTGCGTGATGGCCGTTATTATTGGCACTGGGATCCTGATTTTTTTAATGTAAAGCAAGATCGGGTGGCTAACCCTAATCGCATGAGTGATGCCGTAAAAAATATTCAAGTGCCTATGTTGCTGATTCGCGGTCGCTTGAGTGATGTAGTGACGCAACAGCAAGTCGATGAATTTATGCAGTTGGCTCCCCACGCTGAATATGTTGATGTTGAACATGCGCGGCATATGGTGGCGGGCGATCGCAATGATATTTTTACCAGTGCAGTGACAGACTTTCTTAATCGGCAGCTGCTAGCAGAGTAGCTACCACTACTAGCCTGTTTGGGTGAGGAGATAGAGAGAGTAATTGCCTATGCTGGTCACTAAGTAAACCAAGGCGTTCATTATGGCTACAACTACCTTTTCGCACCTGCTATCGCCAGCCAATATTGGCAAGCTAACGTTGCGTAACCGTATTTTAATGACGCCTATGGGTTCTAATTTGGCACAGGCAGATGGCCATTGTGGCGAGCGTATTCAGCGCTACTACGAAGAGCGGGCTAAGGGGGGGGCTGGTTTGGTCACCGTGGGGGTTGGTGCCATTACTTGGCCGGAAGGTTCCTGCAATCCCAACCAAGTGGCAGTTTCGGATGATATTTTCTTACCCGGTTTGCAAGCGCTGACCCAGCGAGTGCATCAACACGGGTGTAAAGCGGCTATACAACTACAGCATGCGGGCAAGGTGGCGGTTTGTGATATTGCTGCCGGTAGGCCAATGCTGGTGCCTTCGATTCCGCCTCACCAAAGCGGCGATATGATGCAAGCGTTAACGCCTGCCGAGATGGCTGCTTTCGTATCTAACTATACCGCTGAGGGGGCTAAGGTTGCTTATAAAGTGGCGACTCAGAGCGACATAGATTGGTTGGTGGAAAAGTTTGCCGAGGCGGCTGATCGCGCCAAACGCGCCGGCTTTGATGCGGTGGAGTTACATGCCGGTCATGGTTATATCCTGTCAGAATTTTTATCGCCGAATATCAATAAACGTGAAGACCACTATGGCGGTAGTTTAGAAAACCGTGCGCGCTTATTGGTTGAAGTGATTCAGGCAGTCAAGCAAAAAGTGGGTGCAGATTTTCCAGTGTGGTGCCGGATTGATGCCAAAGAATTTCGGGTGGAAGGCGGTATCGTGTTTGCTGATGCTCAACGCACCGCTGAAATTGCCGAGGCCGCAGGTGCTGATGCCATTCATGTGAGTGCTTATGGCAACCCTGCGATTGGTGTTGCGTTTACTGATGCTCCGCTGGTACAAAAGCCCGCGGGATTTGTTGATTTTGCGGCGGGTATCAAGCAGCGGATATCAATACCCGTTATTGCTGTGGGGCGGATTGAACCAGAACTCGCCGATAAAATTATTGCTGAGGGCAAGGCCGACTTTGTCGCTATGGGGCGCAAATTATTGGCCGACCCTGAGTTACCGAACAAATTGTCAGCGGGCCGTGCCGGTGATATACGCCCTGTATTTACTGTTATACCTGCGTTAGCCAGATATTTATTAATAAGTCGGTGATGTGCGCTATTAACCCGCAAACAGCCTTTGAAGATGAGCGCGTCTTGACTCCAGCGTTAGAGAAAAAGCATATTTTGGTCGTCGGTGGTGGGCCTGCCGGAATGGAGGCGGCCAGAGTTGCTGCGTTGCGAGGCCATATTGTAACGCTCTGTGAGCGTTCGCAGCGTTTGGGTGGCACGGTCTTTTTCTCTTCGCTGGCCTATGCAGAAAATGCCAGATTGGTGGAATACCTTGAGCGTCAAGTGCGGCAATTACCGATTGAGTTAAAGTTGGGACAACTTGTAGACAAGGAGTTGGTCAAGCAATTAAGTCCGGACGAGGTGGTGATCGCCACCGGCTCTAAGCGAGATGCTCCTGCTATTCCCGGTGCGGAAGGAAAAAACGTTTTCAGTGGCGATGAGTTGCGAAAATTATTGACTGGTGAAGACCCCGCGATCGCCAAGAAAAAATTGTCAATAACACAGCGAGCGATGATGACCGCGGGCAGTGTAATTAGCGTGACTGATAGTGCGGCTAAAATGCGTGAATTGAGTAAATTATGGATGCCACTGGGTAAGCGAGTAGTCATTGTTGGTGGGGGATTGGTTGGCGTGGAATTGGCCGAGTTCCTGGTTGAGCGTGGCCGTATTGTGACGGTGCTGGAAGAGGGCGAAAAATTCGGTGTGGAGTTATCGATTGTTCGCCGTTGGCGCGTCTTACATACATTGAAAGAGCATCAGGTGAATTTGATTGCTGGCGTTACAGTGGCGGCAATCAACGATGGCTCAGTTACTTATAGTGTGGCGGGTGAAGCTGCTGTGGTATCAACCGATAGCGTTATCTTGGCAGTAGGTGCGACAGCGAATCATGATTTAGCATCCCAGTTAAGTGATTTATCCATACCGCTCACGCAAATTGGTGACTGTGGTGGTGTCAGTTATATCGAAGGGGCTATGCACCAAGGTCATCAAGTGGGTCGGGAAATTTAGCAAAAATAAAAATAGTGTCAATAATTTTTCATAGAGGAGTATAAAAATGAGTAATTGCTACAAAGCACAAGAAATGAGTATGAAGTCAAAAGAGTATGCCTTAACTAAAAACCGCGAGGGTTGGCTGGGGATGTTCACCGACGATGCCGTGGTGATGGATCCCGTTGGTGTTTCACCGATGGATCCCACTGGCTTAGGCCATAATGGTAAGGCAGCCATCAGTGCCTTTTATGATAAACATATGGCTACTGCCAATTTAGTTGAGTTTGAAATTCAACACTCGATTCCTGCCGGGGATTCCTGTGCAAATTTAGTGTATCTAAAGAATCAAATTACAGATGATTTGGCGATTACCCAATATATGATTGTGGTGTATACGGCAAACGATGAAGGGATGCTGACTTCATTGAAAGCGCATTGGGAATGGAAAAAATTGGAAGAACAACTGTCCGGGGCCGCTTAGTTTTCTGGTTAATAACAGCTTATAAGCGAGACTAAAACTACAGCTTGAGATAACTTGGCGCTCAGGCTGTCGTTATGTCGGATTGAACGCTTGGTCACCGGAATTATTTTCGCAGTCTTCACGAATCCAGCGTAGTAAAGATTCGCGGCTGAACTTATCGAGTAAGCCGCTTTTACGGTATTCGATAAAATGTTTATCCAGCGCTGCAGGTAAATTGGCATAGGGGCCATCGATTCTGGCGCCAACATAGAGGCCTTTGCCTTGGCCTTGTTGAGTGATCGATAAATTTCCGTAATTGCCCATTACTTTGCTGACACCCAATAAATAATAATGGTCACCCACAATATAATCGATAGTGCCCGCCGCTAGCATTTTAAATCCTTCAATGGCTTTAATGGTGTTAAATACTTCACTGCCTTTTTCTTTTAATTGCGTAAGCAGGTGATAGCCAGAACCATATTCTTCGGCATCAAGCACTATGCCACGGGTACCCGTTAATGCTTCTGCACTGTTCAGGTTGAGCGATTCACCCTTGCGCGTTACCAGCGATGTTTTTTGGTAAATAATCGGCTCTTTCCCTATTACAATTCCTGCAGCTGGAGGGTCAAACATGGCAATAGAAATATCGTAACCACCGGTTTGTAACCCGGTAATCGCTTTCTGCCAGGCGTCTTTATCGACAGGAATAGGCGGTTGATAACTGACACTGTAGCCTTCTTCTGAAAGTGCTTTATTCGCAAGATGGGGGAGCACCCCACGAAATTCACGGTTGCAACTGTCAACCCAGATATAAGGCGCGGTGGCCATATCCGGTAAGCCACCAATAGACACTGTGTTGCTATCGCTGGCTAGAACACCGCTAGAGACAATCAGTAATAGCGCACTGGCAAGGCGTTTATGTAGGTCTCGATAGCTCATAGTATTTAACTTAATCATTTAGTAAATCTAGTTTATTAAATGTTATCTAGATATAGGTATAAATGCCTATGGCCATGCGGCTGGCTTCCATCTTGAGGCTTCTATTTGTCTGTATAAATTGAGAGTTTAGCGGTTTGGCTGGTGGTAAAAACTAGTCAACTCACTCAGCCCAGGCTTGCCACGCTTTTTAGTATCAAGCTTACTAATTGAGTTTGCTGTTTAACTTCGGTTTTGGCAAAGATTGAACGCAGATGTGCCCGGCCGGTATTGCGGCTGATGTTTTGCTTTGCAACGGCTTCATCCAAACTTAAACCGTTGGCCAGCAATAATGCCAGCCGTGATTCGGCAGCGGTTAGGTTAAACAGTTGTGACAAAATGTGTTGGGAGGCCTGGGATTTTTGTTCCGGATCACTGATAAAAATAGCAATAGTGGGATTGGATTGATCCTCTGCCCATTCATTGATAGGGATAGGGCGGATGATTAAGCCGAGTGGTGATTTGCCCGCTGTCCTCGGCACCGACATGGCTTGCACCAGACTACAGGATGGTTGCTCTTGTAGGGCCTTGTTTATAATTTCACGGAGTTGGGTGTTGGCATGGTTATTATCCAGTTCCAGTTTATTCGCACGCAGCTTCACCCCATCTTTTTGCGCCAATAATTGTTTGGCGATGCCATTGGTTTTGATGACTTGTTGTTTGTCATTCAACAGGAGGGTGGCGACCGACATTTGCCCAACTGCGCTGGCATACAGCGAGCGTTCAGATTCCAGCTCGTTTAAGCGGCTGTGAATGGTTATGGCCTGTTGCAGATGCGGAATTAATAGTGCACAAAAATCCTTTTGCTGCTGATCAAATGGTTTATGTTCAGCTCGGCGGCTTAATCTAAAGCTGGCTTTAAAGCCGCCAGGTTCATAAATATCGATACCCAGTAAATGAAAAATCCCAAAAGGTTGCAGTGCTTGTTGGTAAAACGCGCTGTTGCTTAGCTCATCACTGCCAATATGTTCTTGCAGTGTCACTACTTTACCGGCGGGTAAGTTAACAAAAGGGTCGAGCGTGTATAAATTTTCAGAGTACAGTGTATTTTTTTTCTGCCCCAACTCGGGAAAACCATCAGTGATCATTGCACCAAAATCATGTTCGGAGGGGTGGCGCAAAATTAAAATAGCGCCATCGGCATTCAATGTTGTGCGAATGGTTTGCAAAAAATATTGCCAGGGAATGGTTTCCAGCGGGCCCGCGTAGAGTGCCTGTAGTAGCGCACTTAAATTGTTGATGTTGGTCAGTGAGGAGGTTGTCATGGGCTTAGCTTAAACAGCCTTGCCGGGCTTGGCTAGCAAAGATGATCAATTGTTAAGTTGTTTCTGCGCGGCTTGTCGCTACCATTAATAACAGCCAACATTACGCCCTCAACCAATAAAATAGTATAGCGAGAATAATACGATGAGCGATTTTCAGCCTCCCGCCGGTTTTAAACCACTGCCGCTTGATAATAGTTTTAATGACTGTTTTGCGCCGGTTTATATGCTGATTGATGACGATGGTCCGCGTATTGGCATGCGGGTTGAGAAGAAGCACCTGAATTCGATGGGTATTGTTCATGGTGCTGTGTATATGACTTTGTTGGATATCGCCTTTGCTACGCTTGTTGGCCATGCACAGGGTAAATACACGGGTACTCCGACAATCAATATTAATATCGACTATATGGCTTCTACTAAAGAAGGTGAGTGGTTGTACACCGATTGTGAATGTTTAAAGCTAAGTAACACCATGGGTTTTACCAAAGGGATAGTGCGTAGCGCCGAAGAAGTGAAGGTGGGTGGCAGTGGTATTTTTAAACGACCTAATAATCTCGAGGCTGCCGCGGGCATGAGCGTTGACGAGGTCAGAAAAATGTGGAGTTAGGCTTGCAGCAATTGGGGCTAGTCCATATTGACGATGTACAGGAAATTAATCGCGTTAGTATACCTGATGAGTTTTTAATCATGGCGGGGAACGAGCATGCAAGAGTTTAAGGGTAAGGTTGCAGTAATCACCGGGGCGGCCAGCGGTATTGGGTATGCTCTCGCAAAACAGGGCGCGGGTTTAGGTATGTCGCTGGTGCTGGCTGATATTAACCAGCAGCGCCTGGATGAATTACGTGAGGAATTGAGTGCGCAAGGCGCCAATGTCCTGGTGATGAAAACCGATGTCTCAAAACCCGAAGCACTGGATGCGCTGGCCGATGCTGCCTATCAACGGTTCGGCCAAGTAGATGTGTTATTTAATAACGCCGGAGTGTTAATCAGTGGCTTTAGCTGGGAGCGTTCAGTAGCCGACTGGCGTTGGATATTGGATATCAATTTAATGGGCGTAGTCCATGGTATCCGCAGTTTTGTGCCCAGAATGTTAGCGCAGGGGACTGAGGGTCATATCGTTAATACGTCTTCCTTGGCTGGTTTGTTAGCGGCACCGCTAATGGGACCATATACCGTCAGTAAGCAAGCTGTGGTGGCATTAACTGAGACCTTGCACTATGAATTACAGAGTATCGGCGCGCAGCTCAGTGTGTCTGTTTTGTGTCCCGGTCCTATTGCTACCGATATTGCTCAGTCAGGGCAGTCGCGGGAAATAAAGTCGGCGGTGTCGGATCAGGCCAATGATCAACTGATGGGTTTTCTTACTGATGGTATTGCCGCCGGGATGTCGGCCGCGGAATGTGCTGAACGGGTATTTGCTGCTATTCAGGTCAGGCAGTTCTGGATTTTCACCCATGAAGACTTCAAGCCGGAATACCAACAGCGAATGGACAAAATAATCGCCAGTCAAAACCCCGAGTATCAACTTTACACAGTGACAGAGTAGTACTCGACTTATGCACGTTAGTTTTAGATGTTAATTAAGTTTGGCCTTTATCCACAGTGCTAAGCGGGATGGCGTTAGCTATGCTTGCACGCTTCGACAGCGCCCGGAAAGTCAGCTCATTGGTGCGGGTATTGGCCGGTTTTTTTACACGTAGGGTTCACAGTAAGGCCATATACCGGGTGTTGAAAATAGGGCGTTAACGTAAATTGGTCATTAAACTAGTCGCTTACACTGTCGAACAGCTTAGCTAAATATTATTCAATAGCAGGGGAATATAATGGGAATTTATGCCATGACGGGTGGTGCTACGGGTATTGGTGCCGCGGTAAAAGAGCAATTACGGGCTGGCGGAAATACCGTTATTGTTGTTGATATTAAGGACGCTGATATTATTGCGGATCTGTCCACTGAAGCAGGCCGCCAATCGGCTATTGATGGTATTCGTGCTGCCGCTGCTGAGGGCTTGGACGGCTTTATCCCCTGCGCCGGTTTGGGGCCAAACGTTAATCCCTATTCATTAATTTCAAAAGTGAATTACTTTGCTGTGGTCGCCACGGTTGAGGGTGTAAAAGATTTAATCGCGAAAAAGCGTGGTGCGCTGGTGCTTATTTCTTCTAACTCGGCGTCTATGCCGGGCATGAATGAAAACTATATAGATTTATTGTTGGCCGGTGATGAGGCCGGGGCATCATCACTCATTGATACACTGGATGGTCATAGCGCCTATGCTGGTTCCAAGTGCGCACTGACTCGCTGGATGCGTCGAAATACCGCAGCCTATGCCGCTGAGGGGATTCGCATGAATGCCGTTGCGCCTGGTTTCACGCAAACGCCGTTAACCGAGAAAGTCATGGCCGATGAAACGCTTGGTGCGGTCATTAAAGAGTTTAATGAAAGCATTCCCGTGGGTCGTTCCGGTCAGCCGGTTGATATCGCCAATGTCATTTGTTTTATGTTATCGCCAGCGAGTAGTTTTGTCTGTGGCTCGGTATTTTTTGTAGATGGTGGTCACGATGCGATGTTGAGACCTGATCAGTTCTAATGGATTTATTGAAATAAACGACGATTTAGCGTTGTTGCTATTGCTTTAATTAAGCAGCCAGCGACATACAGTGGCCGAAGGTCTCTAGGCAAAATATTTATTAGTAAATTTCAATGCGGGCGCTTATAGTGGGGCCTCTTTACGTGGCGAATCGATTTCGATTATGGCTTGTTACGTGTTCACCACACAGTGAGTCACACAACGAGCCACACTATGCCTGCCGTCCGTATCCGCTACCAAACCATCACCATTGATAATTTTGATATTCACGTCCGCTCGCTGTGGGATAAGCAGCAATATGCCGATGATTTAGGCGAGGCACAATCGCTGGGTATCTCTTCTGCGCAGTGGCCACTATTCGGCGTCGTGTGGTTATCAGGGGAAGTGCTGGCCCACGAAATGGCAGACTTTCCTATTGCCGGCAAGCGTATTTTAGAAGTGGGTTGTGGCATGGCGTTATCGAGTTTACTGCTGAATTTACGTCATGCGGATATCACTGCTACCGATATTCATCCTGAAGTAGGCGCTTTTTTAGCTGAAAACACGCGTTTGAATAATGGTGCCAAAATCCCTTTTCTACGAACTGGCTGGGATAATTCCAGTGATGGTTTAGGTAAGTATGATGTCATTATCGGCTCTGATGTTTTATACGAGCCGGACCACATTGAGTTGTTATCCCATTTTATCGATCGGCATGCCAGCGCAAGCTGTGAAATTATATTAGTCGACCCAGGGCGTGCTAATCATGCTTCATTCAGTAAAAATATGGTGGCGCGTGGCTATATTCATACCAAATCCAAACCAGTGAACGAGGCCGTACTTGCGGCGGGTTTTAAAGGGCATATATTGCGCTATCAGCGCCAATGATTAGCTGTTGGTTCGCGCCGCGCCTTTGTTATTGTTGTTAAGGGTGCTGGGTTTTTACTCATCCACTATTCCTACACAGTCTCTCTCTAGCTATGAGTAGCTTGTCCGCTATTTTACTTCGACTAATGTGTTAAAAAAATGCTTAAATACTCTATCCTGATCGCACAGGGTATTCGCTTACTGGTCGGTGTAAGAAACAGGCGCCAGTACAGTCACTTAATACCGGAATAGAGCAGCTATCGTGAGCGAAAAGTTAGAACCAACTCCTGCCAATGCCGCTGACCCAAAATCTGCAGCTGGTAGAGGCACGGCATTTGCGCCGCTGCGTGAACCGGTTTTTTTTCGTATTTGGGCGGCCAGCTTCCTGTCTAACTTTGGCCAGTTAATTCTGGGGGTGGGTGTCGCCTGGGAAATGACCCGGTTGACTTCTTCAGTCAGCATGGTTGCTTTGGTGCAGACAGCAATGATGTTGCCGCTCATGTTAGTCGCGCTTCCTGCCGGGGCCATTGCAGATATGTTTGATCGCCGCAGAGTGGCAATGTTAGGTTTGGGTATTGCGGCTTTTTTTGGTTCAACCTTATCGGTGCTGGCATTTTTAGAATTGACCACACCGTGGGTGTTACTGACTTTTTGTTTTTTAATTGGTACCGGGGTCGCACTCTATAGCCCTGCCTGGCAGTCTTCTATTGGCGAGCAAGTAAAGCCGGCGGATCTTCCTGCTGCAATTGCACTGGGTACAATTAGCTATAACGTGGCTCGCAGTTTTGGGCCGGCCATTGGTGGTTTGATTGTGTTGTCTGCGGGAGCGCAAGCAGCTTTTGCTGTCAACGCTTTAGGGTATTTACCATTGATATTAGCGTTCTATTTGTGGAATCGTGGCGTGGTACTGTCGCGTCTACCACCGGAACGTATCACCCGTGCAATGGTGTCAGGTATGCGTTATGCCTTTCATTCGCATCCCGTGCGTACCATTCTTATCCGTTGTTTTATTTTTGGTTTAGCGGGCGCTACAGCGACAGCGTTAGCGCCACTGATCGCCAAGGATTTACTCGGCGGTGACGCCAGTACTTTTGGTATCTTGTTGGGGCTGGTGGAGTTGGTGCGGTAGCGGGGGCGTTAATGCTCAATGCGTTCCGCAATTATTTTGGCACTGAAAAAGCAGTATCTATATTGGCAGTGCTGGGTGGCTTGGCGTTAGTGGGGGTGGGTTTAAGCCGTTCATTACCGCTGACGTGTTTGGCCATGTTTATTACTGGCGGTGCCAGCATGGTGACTATTTCACTCTTTAATATTTCAGTGCAGCTGTCAGCCCCTCGTTGGGTGACTGCCCGGGCACTTTCACTGTATTCCTCCGCGTTGACTGGCGGTGTGGCTTTCGGTGCCTGGTTTTGGGGGATGGTGGCAAATCATTGGTCGCTAGAGCTGGCGATTATTGGCTCAGGTGTGTTTATGCTATTGCTGCCGTTACTGGCGCTCTTTCTACGTTTGCCTGAAGTCGATAATGCCGGTGCCGAATCGCTCCCCATTGTGCATGAGCCTGAAGTTGCTTTGGCGATTACCATGCGTTCGGGCCGGTAGTGATTGAAATTGATTACGCCATTGACCCAGACAATGCGCGCGCCTATTACCTTGCCATGTTAGAAATTCAACGCACGCGGTTACGCAATGGCGGTTTTGACTGGTCGATAAGTCGTGATATGGCTGACCCCACGCTCTGGATAGAGCGGTATCATTTTCCGACTTGGGCAGATTATTTACGTATGCGCGATCGGTTTACCCAGGCAGATTTTGATGCGCAGGAAGCGGTTGATGAATTTTTGATACCCGGTCGGCAAAAGCATATCCGCAGAAGATTGGAGCGACCATTTGGTTCCGTTCGCTTTAAAGTGGATACACCGGATCCGCATCAGGAGACATTGGTCTATATGGGGCCTTAGCATTAATATAAGTTGTGTAATAAGGATGCCTAGTTATAAGTCTAAAAATATTGACCATTGTTCCTTAGCATCTTTTTTTGCATTAAGTGGCGACACACTGTTAAGTTGACAATATTGTTTTCCAGAAATTGATGGCTGGGCCATTATTACATTGAACTTAAGCAACTCAGTATATTATGTGGTTATTGATTAGTTATATTTTCATTGCGTTATTTTTTTTTTTCTGTGCTCCATTGCCGAGGCTGTGCTGCTGAGTGTCAGCAACGTTTATATTGCGTTGCTGGAACAGCAGCAAAAGAAAGCAGGGCGGCTGCTAAAGCAGATGAAAGCGGATATCAACAAACCGTTGGCGGCTATTCTCACCTTAAATACTATTGCCCACACGATTGGTGCAGCTGGCGCCGGTGCACAAGCTGCAGCGGTGTTTGGCAGCGGTTACGTTGGCATTATTTCAGCGGTATTAACCCTGTTGATATTAATCTTTTCGGAGATTATTCCTAAAACCCTGGGAGCCCATTACTGGCGTCAATTGGCACCTCTTACCGCCTATTTGCTGAATTATCTGGTGATTGTGCTGTACCCTTTTGTGAAGTTTTCTGAGTGGTTAATTGGTAAATTACCTCATGGGCCGACCATGCTGGGGTTTAGCCGTCAGGAATTCGCCGTGATGGCTGACATTAGCAGCGAGGAAGGGCAGCTTGCTGAACAGGAATCACAGATATTAAAAAACTTATTATTGTTGCGCGAGACCGGAGTTACTGCGGCCATGACACCGCGCACCATGGTTTTCTCACTTCCGGAAACTGAAACCGTTGAAGGCTTTTTTCATAAACATAATCGGGTGCCTTTTTCTCGTATTCCCGTCTATCAAAATGAACAGGAAAATATTACCGGTTTCGTCTTTAGAAGTGACCTGTTGCTCGCCAAGGCGCGTGGTAATGGCGAAAAACAATTACTCAACTATCGTAGAAACCTAACAGCTATTCCCGGCAGCACCACGATTTCAGTAGCCTTCAACAAATTACTGGAATTACGTGTGCATATGCTGATGGTCGTAGATGAATATGGTGGTGTTGAAGGTATTGTTACCTTGGAGGATATGCTGGAAACGCTGCTGGGCTTGGAGATAGTTGATGAAAAAGATAATACGGTGAGCATGCAAACCGAGGCGCGAAAATTATGGCGACAACGAGCACAGCGGATGGGGATAAAGCTAGAGGGCTAACAAGGCGGTCGTACAATAGTTGTGAGTTCGGGGTCAGAGTAAAAACTGCTGAGTCTACTCCAAAAAGGCAGTAATTTTTACTCTGACCCCGAACTAATCTTATTTGAATTGAGCATCAGCTAAAGCCAGCGCCTAACCTGACTTTTGAAGACTCTGTAATCTTCACCAAAAGCTTCCAGTAAACGCTGTTCTTCGCTGCAGATAAATAGTTTTTCTATAATTAGCATATAAAGGACCACCGGCAACAAAGCAGAAAGCGAACCTAGGAGCATGGCAAAGCCTAATACAATTAATGTCAT
The DNA here is from genome assembly GCF_900120175.1 of Oceanicoccus sp. KOV_DT_Chl. Classification (NCBI taxonomy): domain Bacteria; kingdom Pseudomonadati; phylum Pseudomonadota; class Gammaproteobacteria; order Cellvibrionales; family Spongiibacteraceae; genus Oceanicoccus; species Oceanicoccus sp. KOV_DT_Chl. The sequence continues at coordinate 83,652 of NZ_FQLF01000005.1, read as the reverse complement.
GCCAAGATACATAGGGTTGCGGGTAAACTGATAAAGGCCGGTAGTGACTAATTTTTCAGGCGATCCCGAGGGTGAGATGGTTGTTCCTGATTTAGCCAGTAATTTTGCGGCAGCTCCAGTAAGTACAAGGCTGAGCAGCAAAGGAACAAAGCCAAGATAATGCCAAGGCGTTGGTAAATATAAATAGATGGGAAATAAATAATGCAAAGCCAGCATAATTAGCAAGCAGGGCAGCATCCAAAAGGGAGGAATATATTTTGGAAAATTATTCATAAGGTTTCATTTCTATTGCCGCACTCAGCTCTTTAATAAGTAATATAGACCATCCCATATTATAGAGAGTATTTCTACGATGACATTGGTTGCTGTAAAGAACCCAAGCGCGGCCATAGTAGCAGTAAAAGAGTTCGGGGTCAGAGTAAAAACTAATGATTCTTTAGGTTTTTATCAGTAGTTTTTACTCTGACCCCGAACTACTCATTCTTTAAAAAAATTTCCGATTGTTTCTCGATTATTGTTGAACCAGGATTCGCCTAATTTTTTGAGCGCATCAAGGTTTTGATTGCTAGTGTCATCCATTTCGTCTTTTATGCCAATCAGTTCAGAGTTGGCCCGGATATATTTGTCTCCCAGAATTACGTTTATCTGATACTCAACAACTGACTCATCCATGACAACGCCAAGTAAGTCGTGTCTCATCCACTCAATAGAGCCGTAACCCTGGGATTCTTTGCCGTCGATTTTCCTGGTGCGGTAACCGGTTCCAACAGAGAGTATTTTGATCTCATCGCCGGGGAACCGTTTAACGGCTTCTGCATAAGCGCACATGGCCGGATTGTTGGCAACAACGCCACCATCAATTAGCCACATTTTTTCAACGTTTACGGTAGGGAAATAAGTGGGCGCCGCACTAGAGGCATCAGCTGCTGCTGCGAGAGTGATGTTTCCTGGTTTAAAGCTGCTAGAGGAGTAAGATTTTAGAATTCTGGACCTACGTTTCTCTACATCATAGGTGCTAATTAAAATAGGCTTTTTAGCGTTGGCTAGTTTAGTTACGCCGAGTTTTTTATTGAGTAGTCTTCTTTTACCTTTGCCGTCATATTTGGGCTCTGTTTGAATAGCACCTAGCATTTTATCCCAAATCGACTTATCAAAAATTTTGTTTGCATTCTCATAATTGTACAGTTCAGCCACTTTTTTTGCCGTCCAGCCTTTACCTCCAATACCGGCAACAATGATCGCTCCCGTGGAAGTGCCTGCAAAGAAATCAAACTTCTCTGCCAGATTGATGCCTAGCTCAGATTCCAGCTTTTCTAAAAAAGCAGCTGAAGCAGCCCCGCGTATACCACCGCCATCACAACTCAAAATATATCGTGTAGCCATTTTCATTCTCCTTTTTGTAAATGTTACTACCTGCTGTGCATAGCAGGAGTAAGAGTGAGTTCGGGGTTCAGAGTAAAAGCGATTGACTCTTTGAATCGGGCTCAGTAGTTTTTACTCGGTTAACCAATATATTTCCTTGGTTTATGGCACTATACCAACTAGCCAGTAAATAAACAGTAATGGAATATTGATAAGAGCCAAAGGCAAAAAATCACAAAAATCACAAGGACAGGCACTCAACATTGACAAAACAATAACACCGCTTTAACGTCAGCGCACATACTTCGTAAAAGGAATTACGATGACACTTCCCAGAAAATCACTCATCTGTGTCGATGACACGCCCTTCTATCATATTACTTCCCGCTGTGTGCGCCGCTCGTTTCTGTGCGGGGTTGATCATGCCACAGGAGCGGATTACTCCCACCGCAGGCTCTTTATCGAACAGCGGATTCATTTACTCAGTTCGATATTTGCCATTGATATTGCTGCTTATGCGGTGATGTCCAATCACTTGCATCTGGTCGTTAAGCTTTCTCCTGAAGGGGTGGATGATTGGACCCATCAGGAAGTCGTGGAACGCTGGACCAGTCTATTTAAAGGACCTTTGCTGATTCAACAATACAGCAAGGGGGTATGGCTTGATGACGCGGAACGACAGACAGTGAACGAGATTATTCACACCTATCGCCAGCGGTTAGGGGATATTAGCTGGTTTATGAAATGCCTTAACGAGCCCATCGCCCGCATGGCCAATAAAGAGGATGGTTGCCGAGGCCACTTCTGGGAAGCCCGTTACCACTCGCAAGCTTTGTTAACGCAAGAAGCACTGCTGAGTTGTATGACCTATGTGGATCTCAACCCAATACGCGCAGCAATGGCGCCCACCCCAGAGGAATCAGAGCATACCAGTATTAAAGAGCGAATCAGCCCATCGCTAAACCTCGCAGAATCCATTAGCGAGCTGCTCGCCTCACAGCAGCTCAATACCTTTAATGTTCCCCTCAAACCGCTGCTGCCATTTGAGGGCAATATCACCCTCAATACACAACAGGGCTTACTCTTCAGCCTGGATGATTACCTGACCTTAGTTGATTTTACCGGCAGAGCCATCTGCGATGACAAGCGCGGGGCTATTGCCCTGCACTTGCCACCGATACTCGAACGGTTAGGCATAGAGCGGAAAACCTGGCTGATCAATGCCACGGCCTTTGAGAAAATCTATCACAAACGTTTTGCTAAAAAACGGCAACGCGTTAAAAACACCGCCTAATCTCCCAACTAGGTCACTATTGATATTGATGAGCGTTATGGCTCAGGGATAACGGCTGCTGAAAAACAGGGATTTGTGGTTGGGGCTGTGTTTGTCCTGTGATCTCTGACCGGGTTAACTACTTGGTGTAGAAATCCGGTATTTTTTTTAGATGAGAATGGAAGTCAGTTTTTTAATTATTGGTCAGTGCCTGTCCAGTATTATTATTGACCTTTTTTAGATGAGAATGGAAGTCAGTTTTTTAATTATTGGTCAGTGCCTGTCCAGTATTATTACGCATGGCCAATAAAGAGGATGGTTGCCGAGGCCACTTCTGGGAAGCCCGTTACCACTCGCAAGCTTTGTTAACGCAAGAAGCACTGCTGAGTTGTATGGCCTATGTGGATCTCAACCCAATACGCGCAGCAATGGCGCCCACTCCAGAGGAATCAGAGCATACCAGTATTAAAGAGCGAATCAGCCCATCGCTAAACCTCGCAGAATCCATTAGCGAGCTGCTCGCCTCACAGCAGCTCAATACCTTTAATGTTCCCCTCAAACCACTGCTGTCATTTGAGGGCAATATCACCCTCAACACACAACAGGGCTTACTCTTCAGCCTGGATGATTACCTGACCTTAGTTGATTTTACCGGCAGAGCCATCTGCGATGACAAGCGAGGGGTTATTGCTCTAGACCTGCCACCGATACTCGAACGGTTAGGCATAGAGCGGAAAACCTGGCTGATCAATGCCACGGCCTTTGAGAAAATCTATCACAAACGTTTTGCTAAAAAACGGCAACGCGTTAAAAACACCGCCTAATCTCCCAACTAGGTCACTATTGATATTGATGAGCGTTATGGCTCAGGGATAACGGCTGCTGAAAAACAGGGATTTGTGGTTGGGGCTGTGTTTGTCCTGTGATTTCTGACCGGGTTAGCTACTTGGTGTAGAAATTCGGTGTTTTTTTAGATGAGAATGGAGGTCAGTTTTTTATTATTGGTCAGTGCCTGTCCAGTATTATTTTATGGATGATTACCTGACCTTAGTTGATTTTACCGGCAGAGCCATCTGCGATGACAAGCGCGGGGCTATTGCCCTGCACTTGCCACCGATACTCGAACGGTTAGGCATAGAGCCGAAAACCTGGTTGATCAATGCCACGGCCTTTGAGAAAATCTATCACAAACGCTTTGCTAAAAAACGGCAACGCGTTAAAAACACCGCCTAATCTCCCAACCAGGTCACTATTGATATTGATGAGCGTTATGGCTCAGGGATAACGGCTGCTGAAAAACAGGGATTTTTGGTTGGGGCTGTGTTTGTCCTGTGATTTCTGACCGGGTTAACTACTTGGTGTAGAAATTCGGTGTTTTTTTAGATGAGAATGGAGGTCAGTTTTTTATTATTGGTCAGTGCCTGTCCAGTATTATTATTACTGGTCAGTATTGGTCAGTGCCTGTCCAGTATTATTTCCCGCCCTCGAATTCACATGCGGATAGGGTCGCTTCTGAGCCCATGGACTCGGCCAAAAACAGGTACATCTTTGTTTCAAATTTCGAGAAATTCATACTTTATGGAAACGCATAACGCTCGGCTCCGGCGCTGCATGAAGAGCAACGTAATGCAGTCCCCAGTAGCCGCTTGTTATTTTTTTTTGCGTCACGGTTACTGGTTTTTTGGTTCCTTAAACCCGACAACAACCAAATGGAAGGCTGGATCCCCTGTTTGTATAGCATCGGCATAATCATAGGTGGCACCATGCAATGGGTGATACACCTCAACAGGACCGTTAGTATGCTGAGCAGCCTTGCTATTGCTCAGGTTCCCAGATAACAGAGGAGTTGGTAGAAGATTCGGTGTCGTTACTGGTTGTGGCGTGGGCACTTTATCCGGTGCTGCTTGGCCGGCGCAACCACTTGTTGTGGGGCTAGGTTGGGTGCTGCCACTTGTTGTGGTGTTGGTACTTTATCCGGAGCGGCTTGGCCCGGCGCAACCACTTGTTGTGGGGCTAGGTTGGGTGCTGCCACTTGCTGTGGTGTTGGTGCTTTATTCGGAGCTGCTTGGCCCGGCGCGACCACTTGTTGTGGGGCGAGGTTGGGTTGCGTCTGCACCGCCACGGAAAACCCATGATCAATACCCTGTTGAGTCAACGTACCATCAGGATTAACCGACGGGGTTCCGAGTAATTGACGAGTTTGTTGCGGCGTAAGTGCAATCAGCTGTCCATTCGGTCTACGCGCGTAGTACTGAACACTCGGCAACGGCGTTACAGTGCGAGTGATTGCATTCTGCCTCCCCGCATCGGTTAACGTGCCAGAAGGCATTGCCCATCCCCTGTCAATCATCTGTCGCAGGGTATAAGAACCGGTCACCATATGAGTGTCGTGGCCTTGTTTGAGCAGCTTTTGATTTTTATCAATCCCTCTTTGCTCATATACCACTGCCACATTACCAAGTATCGTTGGCTGCGCCGGTGTCACGCCCGGAGCCAACTGTGGCGGCGCCGTCTGCGGTGGTGCCTGCCCCAGCGCGGCCAGCTGCTGAGGCAGAGGCTCCGCAGGCCTGTTAATCACCATAGAATACCCATGATCTATGGCTGCTTGGTTCAGTGCGCCATCTATACCAATCGGGCCGGCTTGAATCAAGGCCTGGGTCTGCTGTGGCGTTAAAGGAATTTGCTGTCCGTTGTGAGTGCGGTAATACTGCACCCCAGGCAATGGGGTGATAGTGGTAGCAAAACCTTGTTGCCTGGCTTGTAGCGTTAACCTTCCAGTCTGATTGATAAGCCCTCGGCTGCGCATTTGCTCCACCGAATAGGAAGCGACAATTTCTCGATGCGCACCGGGCTTATTCAGTTTTTTAGGTTTCTCGGGGCTTAACTGATGATAAAAAACCTGCATATGTCCGTTGATGGATGACTGTGCAGGAGCCAATGCTGGCGCCCGTGGCGACGGCACGGCTGTGGGTGTAGGCACCACTATCTGCCCCGGCACTTTGACGGTAATGGTCTGCCAGCCCATATCAATGGCATGCTGGGTTAACGAACCATCAGGATTTACTATGCCACTCGAACTTTTAATAATATTGTTAGGTATCAAGTGTGGTGGGACAGGGGTACCATCAAGTTTAATCACCTGAGGCATGATATAAAAAATTTCTTGTGTTGAAGGGCTAACCTGTAGATCTGTGGTTGCGACCTGCCCGATGCCAACGGGCGCTGATGTGTGTGCTACCGCCCCCACATTGGCAGCCGGCGCCACTTTGCCTAGCTTCACTTTATGGTCAACTTTATTTGCAACAGTGCTGGTGCAATCTTTGCCTGACTTGGTGACGCAAGCTTGTGCGCATATTGGCAATAACGATGCCGCGACCAATAAGCCTGCACTGACAGCTAAAATATTCTTATTCATGCCTTAAACTCCTAAAAGTTGTAAACCAGTTGAATCCAACCGTGCAGTTTGTCGTTGGGGCTGCCATCGAGCAGCGCATCGGGAATTTCATTATTGATTCGCCACCCTACTGCTGCCTGCACCTGAAATGTGGAAAAAATCTGGCTAAATCCCAGCCCTGCGGATTGCAAAGTATAACTTTCTTCGTCAATGCCGGGCACAATCAGGCCGCCGACAATGTCTTTTGCATGGGTCTGAATCCATCCATAGCCATAAAAAACTGACCATTGTTGCTGCCCACCAAGCCAGGGATTCGGCACGTTATAACGCAAATCCCAGTGCAGGCGCCGACCTTCATCACCGAGCACTTCGCCACTGTAGTAACCAGGGAAATCATGTGCTCCACCAAAAGCAATGGCTTGGCTGCCATCAAGGCGCTTGGATGCCGCTTGCCCAGCAAACTCAAGCAGGCTCTGCCAGTTGCCCGTTAGATGTTGCAGACGAGAAAGTGTCCAGCTAAAACGTGCAAACTGGCCTTCAGTTTTTGCCGTTTGTGCATCCTCCAGTTCGTAGGGGGCATAACCGCTCAAATCAAGATTGCCAAAAACCAGATCAAGCTCCATTGTGTTGAGGCCGCCGCCCCATAGTCCATCGGCATAGTCGCCGCTCAGTTTGAATGAACTGGCATCGACCACGCGATCGGTCACGGTGGAAAGATCGGTCTTGTCTTCCATGCTTTCCCGCCCATAGCGCAGCTCACCCTGCAGATTCAGTTGCCGAGAGCGAATAAAAGGGTAAGTCAAATACGCCGAAATATGATCCGAAGTTCCACGTAGATTATTCGGTTCATTGGTTTTGTAATCCAATGAATCCACAGTAAATCCCGCCCGCAAGCCCGACACGAAAAGCGGCATACTGCCATCGAGATAACCAAAAACGGATCCTTCATCCGTGGCATTGGCACCGACACTGAACTTTTCACCCGCATGGAACGGGCTATTAATGTCGAGGCTTGCGCCGAAGCGATTACGGCCGGTATAGCTGCTGCCAAAGTTGTCGTAATACGCATGGCCATCAACAAGCTTGCCTTCTGCAGGATGTAATTCAAATTTCGCCTCACCCACCGTATCGGCAGGGAACAACACGCTTTCGGAGCCACCCACGCCGGGCAGATCATTGGTCAGCAAAATTGCGCGTTCGTATTTTCTGGCGGTGAGTGTACTGCCCGGCACAAGAATATTTTGCAGCTGACTCATAATAATCTTATCGTCAACACGCGGGCTGGAACTGCCCAGCACAATGCCGTCAGCGGCCAGTCGTCCTTCTATAACTGTGAGCGTGATGCGCTGAGTTGGCTCATCCCAGCTTGGATACACCTTGGCCGCAAATGCACCATTGTTTCGTAATGCGCGTTCCAACCCTGCCGCCGTCTGTACCGCGTCAGCTTCATCAGTCCGCTCTGAAGTACAGCCAGGCAGTGCCTGTATCACTGCATCGGCAGATATTTGCGTAACGCCAGTTACCATGCAGTTGCCCACTGTCATATCGTCAGCGGAAGCAGCTCCACAAAAGGCTAGGCTGGCGGTAAAAAAAAAAGGTTTTTATTCATGTGTCTAAACCTACCGTAAAAAAATAGAGCAATAATTCATTGGAAAATAACGCTTATTATATCGACCAGTCGGTATATGTATATTTACACAGACCAGTCGGTATAAGTTGTAAAAACAGAGGTAATTGCTGACTGGTCAGTATAAGTCTTTCCATCGGCATTAATATTTCATCCCTAAGCTTTTGATTTTTATTGTGAAAGCATCTTACCTGCAATCTTGAATAATTCAACCGACGCGTCCTATATAAGTAGTCGATAATCACTTACATAGGATGAGTCGGTATAAGTTGCCGAACATTTACAAACTGGCAACTCTAACACATTGATATCCTTAGTATAAAAATATTGAGCACTTATAATCCAACTTCTAGGGAAGGAGGCCGTTTTTTCTGATTTTTACTGATACTGTATAAATCATACAGTAATGGTGGCTAAGCCCTTATTTTATTGAGCCGCCACCATCCACCGACAAAATCTGTCCAGTAATAAACGACGCCCGTTCTGAGGAAAGAAAAACTACTGCCTCAGCAATTTCTTCCGGTTCCCCCAATCGATTCATCACCGCAGCACGTTTTAGCCCTTCCGCTATTTTTGGTTGCTCTTCAAAATATTTTTCTATGCCGGGTGTGCGAATGACGCCTGGTGAGACGGCATTGATACGAATGCCCTGGCTGCCATATTCCGCGGCGGAACTTTTGGTGAGAATATTGACGCCGGATTTGGCGGCGGCGTAGGCGGTGTTAAAGGCTTGGCCTTTGAGTGAGGCGTTGGAGGATATGTTGACGATGGCACCGCCGCCATTGGCTAGCATGGCGGGGATTTCATACTTCATACACAGCCAGGTATTGGTGAGGCACATTTCTAACGTGTGGTCGAAGACTTCGCGGTCGTATTCGTGAATGGGGCCTGAACCTCGGCTAACGGCGGCACTGTTGCAGGCAATATCCAAACGGCCGTAGTGATCGATGGCGGCTTTGATGGTGGCGGCGACTTGTTCTTCTTTGCTGACATCGCTTTGCACAAAGATAGCGTTACCGTTTTGCGCTTGAATCAGGGCAACCGTTTCCTGGCCGGCGTCACTATTGAAATCGGCCACGACCACGCTGGCACCTTCACGGGCGTAGGCAATGGCAATGGCGCGACCTATACCCATTCCGGAGCCGGTGACGAGAGCGATTTTATTGGCGAGTAAACTCATGGTATTTCCTCAAACAAAAAGTAATAAATTTATCGGTCTGCTGCCTGATTATCCAGATTGGTAATGTCAAAAGCAGGAACATACAGTTGTGGGGTTTTACCGCCATCGACGGGCAGAATGACGCCGGTAATAAACGAGGCATCTTCTGAAGCGAGAAAACAAATAGCGTGTGCTACTTCTTCCGGAGTGGCGGCCCGCTGCATCGGAATCGCATCACACATGATTTTTTTTACGGCATCATTTTTACCGGTTGCCGCATTCAGCCCGGGGTGTCGACAGCGCCTGGGGCGACGACATTGATGCGGACATTGTGGGGCGCTGCTTCCATCGCGGCGCATTGGCTGAATTGATTGAGTGCGGCTTTAGCGCCGCCGTAAGCGCCGGAGGCAATGCCAGCGCGCAGGCTACTGACTGAAGATATATTGATAATGGAGCCGCTACGCTGTGGAATCATAATGCGCATGGCGGCTTGTACGCCGATAAACACGGAATCGACGCCGATACCATAATTCGCTCGCCAGTCCGCCAGTGTTTGATTGACGACCATGCCACCGATCACTGAAGGGGCGTTGTTGATAAGCACATCCAAACGACCATGTTGGGTGGCAGTATCATGAATGAGTTTGGCGAAGGCATCAGTATCGCCAACGTCCAAACCGACGCTGGTAAAATGACCGCCGCGTTCGCTAATTAAATCGACCAGTTCATCCAGCTTCGGTTTTCTGCGCGCGCAGCCAATAACGATAGCGCCTTCATCGGCTAACTGAATCGCTGTGGCGCGGCCGATACCCATGCTGGCGCCGGTGACTATGGCGACTTTTCCTGCAAAACGTTGGTGACTCATCTTTAAAACCTCGTATTAAGTGTTAGGCGCTTAACAACAGTGTGGCGCTGCCGGTGACATGAAAGCCCAGACTGTTTTTACCCGCAAAGTCGACGGTGACTTTGGGTGCTTCAATATTTTTTATCTGACCCTGCATAGTCATGCAGTCGCCGGGATGGTTTGGGGCCAATAAATTAAAGCTTAGATGTTGCAAGCGACTGGCGGGCCCGGCCCAGTCAGTCAGGTAGCGGGTACAGAGGCCGCTGGTGGTCAGTATATTCATAAAGATATCGGGCATGCCTGCGGCTTGTGCGGCGGGGAGGTTGTGATGCACCGGAATAAAATCCTGGCTGGCAATGGCGCCGCCGACGATCAGCCGATGGTCAATGGTAATAGCCAGTTCAGGCAAGGTATCGCCAATGTTGAGCTGCTTGCTGTGAATATCTTTAAAGTCGGGTTGCCACTGATTTTCAACAGCGGATTCTTCTTTCCGCTCAGTGAGTGTGTTAGTTACCGAGCTGTTGTGATCGTTTTTGGGTTGGTATTGAAAGTAAGTAATAAGCGCTTCGGCAAAAGTTTGATCTTGTTCGGTGCTGTATTCGACTTTTTCCGTGACAAAAAAACCGTCACCTAAGGCTGTTGATTTTTTGTCGCTGATGGTAACCACGGTGGTGTGGTGTAGCGGACGTTCCCCTTCGGTTAGTAGTCGTTTGAAATGAATGTCATAGCTCACGGCGACATTACCGGGATAACCCAACGCTGTCATATCATCAAAAACTTGATAGGGACGGTCGCTGGTAGAGCCGGGGGCGTAGCAGTCATTAAAGTCGCGCATGGTCCACATTTGCATCATCGCCGGAGGTGCGACGGCTTGGCTAAATTCGGTTTTTGGGCGGTAGTCATCATTGAGGTAGAGCGGGTTGTGATCGCCCATCGCCGCGCACCACTGCCAAATTTGCGCACGGTTAACCGGATTGAAACTTTTATAAGGACCAAGCCGGTGGCCGATGAGCTGCTGTAATTTTTCAGTTTCAGTCATGTTGGTTTCGTTACTGTTTAGCTTCTGGATAGTCGGTATAACCTTTGGCGCCCGGTGTGTATAAAGTGCTGGGGTCCATGGTTTGTAGTGCAACTTTATTTTGGATGCGCTTGGGTAAATCGGGGTTGGCAATAAAGTCGCGGCCAAAAGACACGGCTGCTGCTTGCTCATTGGCGATCACTTGTTGCGCTTCATTGGCGCTGTAACTGTCGTTCACAATCAGCGGCCCGTTGAAATGCTGGCGCGCCAGTTTCAAGTTGTCTACCGGTCCTTGTGGCATCCGGATGACATGCAAGTACGCTAACTGTTTTGGCGATACTTTATCTAACAGGGCAGCAAAGGTTTGCTCGGGATCGTTGTCGTGTAAATCATTAAAGGGGTTACCGGGACAGATGCGCATGCCCACTCTGCCGGCACCAGCAACGCTGATCATCGTGTCCAGTACTTCAGTGACAAAGCGCAACCGGTTTTCCAGCGAGCCACCGTATTGATCGCCGCGTTGGTTGGTGCCGGTGGATAAAAATTGCGCCGGTAAATAGCCGCTGGTGCAATGCAGCTCTACACCATCAAAGCCCGCGTCCATGGCATAAATAGTTGCCTGTCGATATTCGTTGATGACGTCGGCGATTTCTTCAGTCGTCAATGCGCGCGGCTCGGCCATGGGTTTCATGCCGTCGCCGACAAATATTTTATCGTTGGCGCGAATAGCCGACGGCGCAACAGTTTCTGCATCGGGGGCTTTATTGTCGGGGTGGCCGATGCGACCGCAGTGCATAATCTGGCACACTATTTTTCCGCCAGCAGTGTGTACGGCGTCGGTTACTTTTTTCCAGGCATTGGCGTGGTCAGCGGAAAAAATACCCGGCGTGCGGCAATAGCCCTTACCATTTTTGCTGGGGTGGGTGCCTTCACTAATAATTAAACCGGCGCTGGCCCGCTGTCGATAATATTCGACGTGGAGTTCGGTTGGCATATCTTTTTCGTCGGCGCGGGAGCGGGTCATAGGTGCCATGACGATGCGGTTTTGCAGTTGCAGTTGGCCGAGTTTTATAGGGTCGAATAAAGTGCTCATAGTTTTCCAGTCGTGTTAAATATTAGCGAATGCGAATTTTAGGAAACGGGCCATCCCCGCGCATAGTGTTGAGGAATTGCCCCAAGGGTGCCGGCGCGGCTACTTCTGGCTGTTGATCGGTTGGTGGCTTATCCCAAAAGCGCTGCCAGCTGGGAAAAATCTCATGCCAGGCACCGGTATAGTGATCGCGGTCGGGCCAGCGCATTTTGTCGTCGCCCACCGGTGGTTTGTTCAAATCGGTAGCATACCAGTAGCAGGGAAAGCGGCGGCGGAAATACCAGCGGCCATTAATGCGCTGGTAATTATCCCAGTACAGCATTTGCATAATCACCCACTCATCGCCATTGGCGCTAGGGGTTTCGTGTTCGTTTTTGGAGTAAACCACGCCGTGAGCATTATCGGCATCATCGAATTCGATAATGTGATTACCGGTGTGATGAGAGGTGCCGGTAAATTGTAAGCGCAGGGTGTCATCCAGCCATTGTTTTAAATGTTGGCGGCCGACCTGTTCGCGACTAACGCGAATGTCTTCGGCAAATAAATTGACGTGGGCATCCAGATCGCGCATATCCAACGACAGTGAATATTTGGCGACCAGTTGCCGAATTTCCTCGATGGATTCCAATCGATCCAAACGTTTTTCAATGGACTCACTCAAAATGAATTCCTCGCAATAGGATTAAGCGACCGGGGGTTCCCAGCTCACGCCATTGATGTGGCTGCCACCATCGGCAAACAAGGTGTTGCCGGTAACATAGCGCGCATCTTCCGAGGCGAGAAAGGCAGCCACGCCGCCGATATCGGCTTCGGGGTCACCCATATAGCCCATAGGGTTTTGTTTGAGCATGTCGGCGATATTATCCGGCGCCACTTTTTCAAATAATTCATAGGCCGGTGTTTTGGCCGCAGGGCATAAAATGTTAACGCAGATGCCGTGTTTACCCCATTCGCGGGCGGCGGTTCTGGACAGGGCGCGCAAGCCTTCTTTGGCAGAGTTATATTCGGCGGTGTAAGGGTGCGCGTTGACCCCGTTTAGCGAACACAGGTTAATGATGCGGCCCCAGTGCTGCGCTTGCATGGTGGGGAAGGCGGCCTTCATTGCCCACCACGCCGACATAAAACCGCCGGTCATGGCCGCTTCAAAATCCTGGTCTTCCCGATTTTCCAGTTTGGCAGGGGCTGTAGTGGTGGGGTAGGCATTGTTAACCAGAATGTCGATACGGCCATAGCGTTCGAGAGTGTGTTCCACCATGGCGATCACTTGGTCGCGCTGGGTGATATCGGTGTGGATAAACGTGCTGCGGGTCAATTCGCTTGCTACTTGCTGGCCCGTCTGCTGTTGGAACTCGGCAATCACTACCGTCGCACCATCGTTATGTAAACGGCGGGCTATACCTAAGCCAACGCCTTGACCGGCTCCGGTCACAATAGCGACCTTATCCTGTAGTCGCGGGTTTTGTTGCGGTAAGGTGTTTGCCATTGCTTGCTCCGTAGCGATTAATAGTGAGGTTTTTATACATCTTTCATAACTGCATATAACGCGAAAGCGGTCATCAATATACTGTAGCCAAAATTAAAATCACACGATTTACTTTGCACCATGGGTGTGCAAATATGCAGCAATGCTAAATTGGAATGATCTAAAATATCTCCTGGCTACGGTACAGAGCGGCAGCTTTTCAAATGCCGCGCGGGAGTTGGGGGTGAATCGGACAACGGTCGCCCGTCGTATTGCGACGCTGGAAAAACAATTGGCGACACCGTTACTGGAACAGTCGGCTGGCGGTTTGCAGTTAACCAGTGCCGGTGAAGAGGCGATTGCCAGTGCTCGTCATTTACAACAGCAAGTGGATGGTTTGGAGCAGCGGATTTCAGCGACGGGTGGCGATGTGGCTGGCAGCTTGCGGGTGGCTGCGCCATTGGGCTTAGGGCCTGAATTTATTCCTGAACTGGCTCAGTTTTCAACATTGTATCCGCATGTGACGGTTGAGTTGTTGAATACGGTTGATCCCATGGCGAGCATCAATCAACGCAAGGCGGATGTGGGTATCGGCGTAGGACATCAGCTGCCGGATTATTTAACCGGCATCAGCGTTGGTGAACTTCAGCGCGCCATTTATGCCGCTAAATCCTATCTAAAGAAACATAAAAAGACTTTGCCTTACAGCGAACAGCAATGGGTAGGTTGGGGGCGAGACCTGGCGCATAGCCATGCCGCGCAGTGGATGCAGCGTTATGTAGCCGAAGAGGCGATCATTAGTTTGCGAGTCAATTCCTGGCATGCATTACGTGAGGCGGTAACCCATGGTGTCGGTGTTGGTCAGCTCTGGTGTTTTCTGGCGAAGCAAGAAAAATCGCTAGTGCAAATTAGTGAAGTAATCGATGAATTGGAAATTGGCTTGTGGGTATTTAACCATACTGACATTCAAAACAACCGGCGAGTCGCAGCGTTTATTGAAGTGGTCGCGCCGTTATTGGCCACGCGTATTCGTTAAGGGGTGGCTGCTAAATTGTACTTGCATGGCTTGTTGCAACTGAAAGTGTTTAGGCTCGCCACTGATAGGGCAAATAAAAGCCAGCGACTGGCAGCATAATTTTAAATTCTCGTCTTCAGTTTTGGCCGTGCCATAGAGGCGATCGCCAATGATAGGAAAACCCAGTTCACTTAGATGGCGACGCACCTGGTGCTTGCGTCCGGTTTCAATTTTGATGAATACTTTGCTTTGCTGTTGTTCTGCGTCATAGCTGCGCATAGCGACCTCACTAACGGCTTGCTTACCATCAATTTCGGTTTCAATACGGACCGGTTTTTCACTGCTGGGGAATTCACCCGCCACAATAGCAATATAGTTTTTATCGATAGTTCGCTGTGCAAACAGTTGCGACAGTGCAGCGGCCGTTTTTTTATTGTGGGCAATGAGCATCAGGCCGCTGGTGGCTCTATCCAGTCGATGTACGATGGCGGCATGGCGATTTAACTGTAAGGAAACCAGACGATCAATGGTGCAGTGGTCGCTCCACTTACTGCCTTGGCTGTACACGCCGTAAGGTTTAAACCAGACGCTGTAATCTTCCAGATCGGCTATTAGCTGTGGTGCTACTGGTTGTTGGGCCAGTACTTGTGGGTCAAAATAAAAGTGAATTTCGTCATGTATTTGTAGCGGTTTTTTGCCTCGGTGAAGGCGCAGCGTATTTTTTTTGCGGCTTAACCAAGTGCAGCCTTTAGCCATCGCCTGCTTAATCTCGGCCTTGCTGATTGGGTGACTATCGGTAGGGATGTGCTCGGCAATGGCATCAACGGCATTAAGCGTGCGCGAGTCTATGGCAAAGTGAAGTTCAAATTTTTGTTGGTTGCTGGTCATGGAATTTGGAAAAATACGTTTTACCGATTAATTAAGTCGAGGCTAACTTCTAACGCTAAACAAAATACCTAATATTATAAAACTGTCTAATAAATGGGGTGCCGAAGCGAACTTATTGTCTATAGACTTAAACACTACTTTCTTTGTAGCTGCATGGTATAGAGATAAGCGCTTGTCACAGGGCTCTACCAGATAATATTAAAAATTAAGAAATGAAGAAGTATCTTTTAAGTTCGCTGAGTTATTAAAAACGGCATTGTAACTCAATTTAATAAATTACCGTGCTTAATAAAGACTGAAAATCAAAAATAGTAAAAGTATCAAGTTAGCAACATTTTTGCTGTTTGTGTTGTACCAAAAACCTTAAACCTCAAGTGCTGTGTCTATAGCGCTGTTTAATCAAGGGTATTGTGGGTATGGCTTTAGCAATCATTTTAGCGCTCCTTCTGGTCGGCTCTGTCATTTTCAATTTTGTCAGCCCCTGGCAAGCGACTCCGGTGGCTTCAAATTGGGGGACGATTGATACCACTATTGTTATTACCGTCATCATTACCGGTATTTTCTTTATCGGGATCACGCTTTTTGTTGTGTATGCCCTCGTTAAATACCGTCATCGCAAGCCGCGTGGTGATGGCACGCATCAAGCCGCGTATACCCCGGATAATAAAAAACTGGAATGGTGGCTGACCGGCATTACCACCGTGGGTATCTGCGGATTATTAGCCCCGGGTTTGGTGGTCTATAACGATTTTGTGCATGTGCCGGATGGCGCTGATGAAATAGAAGTCATGGCCAAGCAGTGGATGTGGAGTTACCGCTTGCCAGGTGAAGACAAAAAGTTGGGGCATGCGGAAGTTAAGCGGATCGACGGCAGTAATCCCTATGGTATTGATCCTGATGATCCTAATGGGCAGGACGACGTGCTGATAAATAGCAATATTATTTATTTGCCGATTGATCGCCCGGTCAAAGTATTGCTGCGCTCTTTAGATGTGTTGCACAATTTTTACGTCCCGCACTTTCGCGCCAAGATGGATATGGTGCCGGGACAAGTCTCTTATTTTTGGTTTACGCCGACCGTATTAGGTAAGTATGAGGTGTTGTGCGCCGAGTATTGTGGCGTCGCTCATTACAATATGCGCGGCCATGTGATGGTGGTCAGCCAATCCGACTACGATCAATGGCTGGGACAGCAACCGACTTTCGCCAATAGTTTACTGTCGAGCGGTGGTCAGGATGGGGTTGTTGAGCAAGGTAAGCAGTTGGCAGAAAGCCGTGGCTGTCTGGCCTGCCATAGTATTGATGGCAGCAAAAGTTTGGGCCCAGGTTGGCAGGGCTTGATTGGCCGTACGGAAACTTTAACCGATGGCTCCACCATTGTCGTCGATGCAGAATTTTTTAAAGAGTCGATATTGGCGCCGGCGGAAAAAATTACTCAGGGATATTCGCCAGTGATGGCTCCCTACGAGTTTAGTGATGAGCAGCTGGATGCCTTGCTCGCCTATGTGCAATCCCTGACAGCTGAAGATAACAGTTCAGCAGCGCCAACAGCGGAAGACGGCGCCAGGGTGGCGCAAAACCTTGGCTGCTTGGCTTGCCATAGTGTCGATGGCAGCAAATCGCTTGGACCCACTTGGAAAAATATGCTCGGTCGTACTGAAACGCTGGTCGATGGCACTAGCATTGAAGTCGATGCTGCTTATATCACCGAATCTATCACCGACCCTAACGCTAAAATTGTTGGCGGTTACCCGCCGGTGATGCAGGCCTATAACCTGGAGCCGCAACAATTGGATGCACTACTGGCTTACGCTCGCTCCCTGAGTGAGGCTGCCACAGAATGAAAATGTTAGAGGAGTAGGGTATGGCCTACGCTGAAGTCGCAGAGCAGGAACACTTACATGAGCCACAAAGTTACTGGACCAAATATATTTGGAGTCAGGATCATAAAGTCATTGCGATTCAATATTCACTGACCGCAATATTTGCCGGTTTGATTGCGCTGGTGCTTTCCGGATTGATGCGGATGCAAATTGGTTTTCCTGGCAGTTTGGAATTTATGGATGCCAGCACTTATTACCAGGCAATGACCATGCACGGCATGATTATGGTTATTTATTTGCTTACGGCACTTTTTTTGGGTGGCTTTGGCAACTATCTAATTCCCCTGATGGTGGGTGCCAGAGATATGGTGTTCCCCTTCGTCAATATGCTCAGTTACTGGTTTTATTTGTTGTCGGTAATTATTTTAGTGGCCAGCTTCTTTGTGCCGGGAGGGCCGACCGGGGCGGGCTGGACCTTATATCCACCGCAGGCGATAAGTAGTGGCACCCCTGGTGTGGAGTGGGGCATTATCCTGATGTTGGTGTCATTGATTGTCTTTATCGTGGCAGCCACTATGGGGGGTTTGAATTATGTGACGACAGTCATTCAGGCGCGTACTTATGGCATGAGCTTGTTCAGAATGCCGCTGTCTGTGTGGGGTATTTTTATGGCAACGGTGTTAGCGCTGCTGGCATTCCCCGCGCTATTTGTTAGCGGCATTATGATGTTGCTAGATAGAACCATTGGCACCAGTTTTTTTATGCCGGAAATGATTTCGATGGGGCAACAGACGGACTATAACGGTGGCAGTCCAATTCTATTTCAACATTTGTTTTGGTTTTTTGGCCATCCGGAAGTGTATATCGTGGCGTTACCCGCTTTTGGTATTGTTTCTGATTTATTGAGTGTGCATTCGCGTAAAAAAGTATTTGGTTACAAAATGATGGTGTGGGCCATTATTGCTATCGGCGTGCTGAGTTTTATTGTCTGGGCTCACCATATGTATGTCAGTGGCATGAACCCGTACTTTGGTTTCTTTTTTGCTACTACCACTTTGATTATCGCCGTACCTACTGCGATTAAAGTGTATAACTGGGTACTCACTTTATGGCAGGGTGATATTCATATGACGGTGCCGCTGTTATTTGCCGTCGCTTTTATTTTTACTTTTCTTGCTGGTGGTCTTACCGGTTTGTTTCTGGGTAATGTGATTGTCGATGTGCCCTTGTCGGATACGTATTTTGTAGTAGCGCACTTTCATATGGTAATGGGGGTTGCTCCTATTCTGGTGGTGTTCGGCGCCATCTACCATTGGTTTCCAAAAATCACTGGCCGAATGATGAATGATACCATTGGCCATATACATTTCTGGATTACTTTTTTGGGCACCTATGCGATTTATTTCCCCATGCATTATTTGGGCGTGCTCGGCATGCCTCGCCGGTACTATGAGTCGGCTGATTATGAGTTTATTCCGCAATCAGCGCATGATTTAAATGCTTTTATCACGGTCTCTGCGTTGATTGTTGGCGTGGCGCAGATTTTGTTTTTATACAATATGTTTTACAGCGCGTTTAAAGGTAAAAAAGCCGATCCAAACCCCTGGCGTGCCGCCTCATTGGAGTGGCATACCCCGGATACTCCGCCAGTGCATGGCAATTGGGGAGCAAAATTACCGGTTGTTCATCGCTGGCCCTATGACTATAGCGTACCGGGGGTAAAAGAAGATTTTGTGGCCCAGCATGTGTCGGATGATGAAGTGGTTGTGACCAAGGAGGTGGTGTCATGAGTGCTGCTACGCTAATGAAGGATCAGGGCTTTGATGGCGCATCCGGGGGTGGTGGTCAATCCTGGCATGATGATCCTGCCGAAGTAGAAGCGCGACGGGCAAAAATGGGACTGCGGGTATTAATGGCAGTGATCAGCTCGTTGTTTTTTTTATTTATTATCGCTTTTATGATTCGTTCGCAGCTATCTGATTGGGAGCATTTATCGGCACCCTGGAAGCCTTTAGCTAACCCGTGGCAACTTTGGGTTAATACGGCAATGCTGGTGCTGGCGAGTGCTTGTTTGCAATGGGCGCGAGTGGCAGCCAGAGCTAATAAAGTACGACAGGCCATGGAGGGGCTGATACTGGCGGGCATATTTTCTTTGGTGTTTGTGCTCGGGCAATTATGGGTTTGGCAAACATTGATGGGTCTGGGTTATTACGTGGCGACCAATCCGTCCAATAGTTTTTTCTATTTATTTACCGGTCTGCATGCATTGCATTTGCTGGGTGGTTTGGTGGCATGGGTTAAAACAACCTTTAGGGCTTGGCGCGGAATTGATATCAAGCAGTTGCAGCTCAGTACGGATTTATGCGCCATGTATTGGCATTATTTATTAGGGCTTTGGCTGGTGTTACTGGGCTTACTTACCAGCTCACCAGAAACCTATGAATTTTTAGCGCGCCTATGCGGCTTTTAATTGGCGTGCTGGTTTCTGGTTTTTAACTTTCTGCGGTTAGCAATAACGAATAACGGGGGTAGGTACGATGAGTTCATTAGTAGACACTCCAGATTCAGCCGGCGCTGAGGGTTGGCAAGGCGTTACTAACGACTGGAGCGCTGACAAAGAAGCTTTTAAGAATGTGCCTTGGGGCAAGGCCATGATGTGGATTTTCTTGCTCAGCGATACGTTTATCTTTAGTTGTTTCCTCACCAGTTATATGACGGTACGTATGTCGACTACCGTGGACTGGCCATTAACCAGTGAAGTATTTGCACTAACGGTCGGTGGTGTACATGTGCCGCTGTTATTAATCGCGATCATGACATTCATTCTGATTACCAGCAGTGGCACCATGGCGATGGCAGTGAATTATGGATATCGCCGGAACAAACAAAAAGCCTTTTGGCTGATTACTGCGACAGCAATATTAGGGGCTTCTTTTGTAGGCATGCAGGCATTTGAATGGAGCAAGCTGATTGAAGAAGGTGTGAGGCCTTGGGGTAACCCCATGGGGGCAGCACAATTTGGCGCCTGTTTTTTTATGATCACTGGCTTTCACGGCTTGCATGTATCGATAGGGGTAATTTATTTGATGGTGGTCGCGTTTAAAGTAAAGCGCGGCGATTATGACCACACTAATTTTGAGATTGTTGAAATTGCCGGATTGTATTGGCACTTTGTAGATTTGGTGTGGGTGTTTATTTTTGCCTTCTTCTATCTTTGGTAATCGCTGAACAGGGGGATTTATGTCAGATACAACACATAGCGACAGTCTGGGACAGCAGCACCCAATAGGCATTTATCTTAAGATTTGGATACTGCTATTTGTGCTCAGCACTCTGTCTTACATGGTGGATTATTTCAACTTCCAAGGTTATTTGCGTTGGAGTCTTATATTAATTTTCATGACGTTAAAGGCCGGTTTAATTATTGCGATTTTCATGCATATGATGTGGGAACGGTTAGCGATGATCTACGCCATTTTATTGCCGCCGCTGTGTTTATTGGTGCTAATTGGTTTGATGGCGATTGAGGCAGAAACGACATTTTTATCCCGCGTGATTTTTTTCGGTCAAACTGGGTGACGTTATTGTTTGAGTTGATGTCTTAATACGGATTACTATCAATAAAAAAGGCTTATCAATATTGATAAGCCTTTTTTAGTGGATAAAGAAACATGTTTAAGGCATGGATTTAACAAAGCCATTCCAGTTTTTCTGCCATTCGACCACCCATTCCGGAGTGGATTCGCCTTCGCCAGCATCTTCCAGTTTTGGGTGGGCACTGACTACTTTTGCCAGTATGCTTTCTTGCTGCTCAGTGACATCAACAAAGAAAACGTGCTTGCCATCCTTTAGTGCGCCTTGGAAGCGTTTGAACTGGTAGTGGGGTTCCTGGATACCAAATAGACCGCCTTCCCACGTGCAAAAACCGAGTACCACAATGGATAAAAAGATGAATGGAATCCAACCTGCAGCTGATTCAGTCCAGCCGGCAACATAAGCGATAGCCAATATTAATGCGGCGGCGATAACTCCAAAAATTGCCCCCATTTCCATTGAATGCACGACATCTTTTTTGAGCACGGCTTCCACTTCGTGTAAGTGATGATGCTGAACATCTGCATCATTGGTGCTGAGTACGTGTATCTGTGGTGTGGCAACACCATTGCTTTCAAGCTCATGCTCAACCGCTTCCAATTCATCAAGATTATCACTGATATAGAAATGTCTCTTCATGGTCTACCCCTTACTTGTTGTTAACTTGGGTTGGGCATATTTATTTGGCCCTACAGTTGATGCCGTATTTTGGTTGCTGATGCTATATTGCTGCCATTAACAAGCGCGTTAAAAGGCAGCGCTCTCGGGGTTAAGTATAGCTTGAGGTGGCTTAGAATTAACCCCTGTTTAAAGCAGATAAAAGCATAAAAAAATCAGTTGATAGACGCTAAAGTGCTTTATAAATGAGGCCAAATCGGTTCTTGATATGTTGTTATTGGTTTATCTTTGTTACAGATAAAAGAGTGGTTTTACTCTTCCAGACTAAGATTGCTTAAGCAGTGGTGAAGCTGCTGTAATGTTACGGGTTTGTGCAATACCTGCGTCATGCCAGCTTCAAGGCAGCGCTTGGTACTTTTATCGGTTACATGTGCCGTTAGGGCGATAATAATGGGTTTTTTCGGTTCGTCCAGCGCAAGAATTTCTTTGCTGGCGGTAAAACCATCCATTATTGGCATTTCGCAGTCCATGAAGATAATCGGATAGCGGTGCTCTTTATAAAGATCAACGGCGATTTTGCCATTTTCAGCAACGGTTGCGTTCAAGCCAAGATGTTTTAGTAGTCCGATCGCAACCAATTGATTGGTAACGTTATCTTCGGCTATTAAAATCGGGGCCTGGCTGATTATATCGGGAATCGTTGTTAAATTAGTATCCGGGATAACGAGCTTATCCTCTTGAAATAACTGGCCAATAGACGTCATGACTTTTTGAATGGGGGCAGGGATTGGGAGCGTTATTAATTTAGCCTGCCATTCGTTTAGCAGCGGGTTGGGGGTTAGATCGTTGAGGTGCAGAATGATCAGCGGCAATTGCCGTATATTGATGCCTGCTAGCAGCTGCCAGAAATCAGTCTGGTGAAAAACTATTAGACCTTGGTAGTCGCCCTCATTGATTAGCTGATTGAGCGACGCCGTGGAATTACCTGTAGTTGCAGTGATTTCTGCGCCGTGGTGTTTGAGGTTAACGGCAAGGTTGTTGAAATAGTTTTCAGTGTCAGATATCAACAATAATTTTTTACCTTTCAGAATTTTTAATGCGTCAATTCGCTGTTGTTCTGCGGTTTGGTCAACTGAAAATGGTATGTGCAGGGTGAAAGTACTGCCTTTGTTGATTTGGCTGGTGGCACTTATATCACCTCCCATTGTGTGGACAATAGCGCTGGTAATGGATAAACCTAATCCTGTGCCGCCAAATTTTCTTGTAGTGGATGCGTCCTCTTGGCTGAACTCTGAAAATATTCTTTGGATGTTATTTTCCTCAATCCCAATGCCGCTATCAATAACTTCTATAGTTAGTAGAATTTTGTCGGGGATTCCAGTTGTGGTATTACTGCTGATGTTTAAGTTTATCTGGCCCTTTTCGGTAAACTTCATTGCGTTACTTAATAAGTTAAAGATAACCTGTCGCAAGCGATATTCATCGCCGATGAGTATTAAAGGGGTGTGAGGATTAATATAGGTGGATAATGGTAATCCTTTTTCTATCATTACCGCCAGAAAAGTCGATGTGCATTCAGAAACAACTCTATCCAGATTAAAACTTTTTTCTTCAAGTATCAGTTTTCCTTCAGTGATTTTGGTTAGGTCGAGAATGTCATTGATTAATGTGAGTAAAACATTGCCTGAGCTAATAATGATGTCAGAGTATTGCTTTTGTATAGACGTTTGCTCAGTTTGATTGAGTAATTGTGCCATCCCGATAACGCCATTCAGTGGCGTGCGTAATTCATGACTCATAGTGGCGATAAAGTTGGTTTTCGCCTTGGCCTCAATCAGTGCAGCTTGTTTTTCGATTTGAGTTTTACGTACTTCTAATAGCAGGGAAACATAGAGCGCTATTGCGAGTAAAACTTCGCCATTTCGGGTTTGAATCCAGGGGTTGGTATTTACTGATCCTGTAATTAGGTCGTAACCTAATAAACTAGTTTGATAGCCAACGTAAATAAGTAATGAAAAGGTAAAATAACGAGCCCGGAGGTCACCTCTATAACTACGTAATGCTGAATGTACTAGCACGGCTAATAAATATGGCGTGCTAAGCAAGGTGTTAATGATCACTAGCTTTAATGCGGTGCTTTTGAAATCTAATATTGCCAATAAAATAATAATTGTATTTACTGCCAGATAAAAAAGTGAGAAACGGTATAGTAAGTTATAGCTAAATCGTTTTAGGTCGAGAAAAAATAAGTAAAATAAAATACCGCCAACCGTTGACAGGTTGACTGTTGCTAACATCCAGTTGGTATTTATATCGGGAATGTCGGGCCATAGAAATTGGAAAGCGTAGCCGTTCCGGCAATAGTTGTAAAATGCATTGCCTAACACCATGAAGTACAGAAACAGGTAGGATGGATCTCGATTGGTAATGTACAGCAGGAAAATCAATAAGCTAATAATACAGATGGCACCAAAATACATGCCATCACTAATTATGCTTATGTTGTCATGCTGCCAATAAGCTGTCTGGCTTTGTAACAAGATCGGTTTGGTGTAAAGGCCATCATCAAACCCCCAAATTATCGTTAACGTTTCTCCGGCCTGAATAGTTAGCGGCATTAAATAGAATCGATGGTAAATGGGGCGCTCAGAAAATGGTTTAAATACGCCAAGCTGCCAATGTTCCAGTACTGTTTTATCTTTAAGAACTATGAAGTCGCCTTTCTGTAAGCTTGCTTCACTAGCAATAATAAATAGCTCAATGGCTTTGTTACTTGGGTTGTGAATCCGGTTTTTAAACCATTGATGTCGAAAATTCAAAATATTATTTAGCGAACGATTTTTTTCACTCCCCCAATTGTTAATGCCATTAATTTCGGCAGTAATCATCGCCTCACTATCACTAAATTCCGGGCTATATGGCAGTAGCTGAGCTGTTTTGTTGAGTGATATTCTGGATTCCGCATCGATGGCTATCGCCTGGTTTGTATCTGCATGGGCGAACTGCTGGAAGATTATTGTAATAATCCAGGCGGCGCAAATGGCGACCCAAAGGTTGGATAATCTTTTCAAGATGAAGGCGTTAACTGGCATCCAATTTCTCATCTGAGTTGCTGGTTATTTTGCTATTTAAGCGTGTGGTGGTTAAATTGATTGCCAACTCCTGATTGTTGGGTTCTTATTTCTGCCGTCACAATCCACAATACAACGTTATTTGTTTATCTTGAGTTCACTATTATGTTAAGACTATTCGCATTATTTCATTTTATGCTATTAATGGTAAGTTGTAATACAGATCCCGCAGAACAGCAAATATTACAGAATATTGAGCTTATGGAGTCCGCAGTAGAAAGCAAGGATGCAAGTGATGTGCTTGATCATTTGGCCGAGGGATTTGTGGCCAATGAAGCCATGGATAAAAAACAGGTAGAGGCGCTAATGCGGGGGTATTTTTTTCGATACCCGGCTATTGAATTAGTGAGTTCCAATATCAACGTTGAGCTGAACCCGAATGACCCCAATCGTGCAGTAATGGCTGCGAACTTAATCGTGGCTGGCGGAAACACTGGTTTGTTACCCGATCGGGCGAGTGGCTATAAACTTGAAGGAGAGTGGCAAATTGAGCGGGGTGAGTGGCGATTGATCAGGCTTACATGGGATAGGTAGAACGCACTTTAATTGATTACTCGAGTTTTCACGCGGGTTTAATTAATAGGGTTAGGGGTTGCCATCAACTTTTCAATAGAGGTTCAGTTGTTGTTATTGGCCACAGGCTTTGTCGGTGGTTTTATCAATGCTATCGCTGGTGGTGGTGGCCTGATTGGTTTGCCTGTGATGTTGTGGCTGGGAATTCCGCCGTTAAATGCGTTGGCTACTAATAAGTTTCAAGCTGTGTTTGGCACACTTTCCTCTAGCGCCAATTTTTTTCGCCAAGGATTTATCGAGGTAAAGTTGTTATTGCCGGTTATGCTGTGTGCGATGCTGGCCAGTGTGGCGGGTACCTTGCTATTGTTACAGCTCAGTAATGCGTTGTTAATGCAGATCATTCCTTTCTTGTTAATTGCCTTGGCTTTATTTACCTGGTTCTCTCCGCGCTTGAATGATGAGGATCATCCGCCGTTATTAAACTACCGCCATTTTGTATGGGTGGCGGGTGGTATTATTGGTTTTTATGGCGGTTTTTTTGGTCCTGGCATTGGTGCTATTGCCCTATTAACGTTTTCGATGCTGCATGGTTATAACTTACGCAGTGCAGGCGCTAATGCCAAGTTAGTGATAGTCACGGCTAACAGTACTTCGGTGATTATTTTTTTAATGGCTGATGAGGTGTTGTTACGTATTGGTTTGATGATGGCGGTTGCGCAAATGATCGGCGCTTATTTTGGTTCTAATTTGGCAATTAAAAAGGGGGCGGCAGTCATAAAGCCCTTGTTGGTGTTTACTACAATGGCGATTGCAGTGAAATTATTATTGGATTGGTAGTTTCCATTGTAGGTAGATTTACCAGTAACAATGTTGTTTAGCGATAACTTCACCATTAAATGAAATGCCTTCAGCAAGGAGCCGCTGCTTTTGGTGTTGATAGGCATCGCTCAATTGAGGGAAGGATATTTTTCGTTGCGCGTTGACTACCCTGTGCCAGGGCAGCTTGCTGTCGTCGGGTAGCTGTCGTAATACGTTACCGACTAATCTGGCGGCTTTAGGCAATCCGGCTTGAGCAGCGACTTGACCGTAGCTTGCAACATAGCCAGCAGGTATTTGGCTTACCACTTGCCAGATTCGTTGTTGATTATTCATTGATTTCGGAAGGGACGTTCTAGCAAAACGCATCAGCTACCACCCAGTGATAGCTGATGCCTGAGGATTAGATTCGCAAGCCGCCGTCCATCTCAATGACACGGCCCGTGAAGTAATCATTTTCAAAAATATAAGCACACGTATGGCCAATTTCTTCAGGCGTACCTAGACGCTTTAAGGGAATACCTGCGGTCATTTTTTCTAATGCTTCCGGCTTCATGCTGGCAACCATATCCGTACCGATGAACCCCGGTGCAATAGCTGCCGAGCGAATACCGTAGCGCGCTAATTCTTTGGCCCAGGTAACGGCCATTGCGGCAACGCCGGCTTTGGCTGCGGAATAATTAGATTGCCCCATATTGCCCGCTTTGGAGATACTGGAAATATTGATAATGACGCCTTCAGTTCCCAGCTTGATCATCCGTTCAGCGGCTTCCCGGCCGCAGAGGAACACACCAGTCAAATTGACATCGATGACCGCCTGCCATTCAGCAAGACTCATCTTTTTAACGATTTCACCGTCTTTGGCTTTTATCAACATGCCGTCGCGTAAAATCCCTGCGTTGTTAATAACACCGTGGAGGTTGCCATAGTCAGCAACAATTTGGTCAAAGGTTGCAATGACGTCATCTTCTTTGGCGACGTTGGCAATGTAGCCTTTGCCTTCGCCACCAGCGGCTTTACATAATGCCGCGGTCTCTTCGAGTTTTTCCTGATTTAGATCTATCAGTGCCAGTTTGGCACCTTTGGCTGCGAGTACAACTGCCATTGAGCGGCCTAAGCCTTGGCCGCCGCCAGTGATTGCGATTACTTTACCGTTTAAATCCATGGGGTGAATTACCTCTGAAAAATGCTGTCATTGTCAGTTTTTTAAAGGCGCGCATTATTACAGCAATAGGCGTTTTTGCCAAACCCGGCCTTGACGGTAATAAATTGCTTGTTGAAATTTCACCATTAGCCCTCATAGTAGAGATACATACTTAAAGGTTGTGGGCATGCGCTATTTTTTCCTATTGTTTATCACTGTTCCCATTTTGGAAATGTGGGTTCTGATTGAAGTCGGTTCCCGAATTGGCGCACTGAATACCATAGCGTTGGTGTTCTTGACTGCTATTGCCGGTTTGGCGTTGTTGCGGCAGCAGGGCCTGGATACTTTACTTCGTGTTAATCAGAAAATGCAGCAAGGTCAGCTCCCCGCTGAAGAAATCCTCTCTGGTTTGATGTTGGCTATTGGTGGTGCGCTGTTGCTCACCCCTGGGTTCGTGACGGATTTACTGGGTTTTGCTTGTTTGTTGCCGCCTACCCGCAAGTTAATGGTGGTGGCATTAGTCAAACGTGGCATATTGATGGCTACCCAGCAAGGTGCCGGTTTTCAGCGCCCCGCCGGCAGCGGGACTACCTCAGACCAGCCATTTACTGCCAGAAAGCATTTTAGCGACTCCTCCTCACGGCTTTCAGGCGATGTGCTGGATGGCGAGTATCGTCGAGATGATTAAGTAACCTGTTGTTTTTATTGTACAAATTATTGTTTTTAGCACTCTTTTGTATTGAGTGCTAAAAAAACTCTGTTGCACCCTTGATATACCTTTTTCCTACCCCCATATACCGTTGCATCCCGGGTTGTTCCGGATATTTTAACAATTCATAACCATTAACTTAGATTTTGGAGAACGACCAAAATGAACATTCGTCCCTTATACGATCGCGTTGTCGTACGTCGCAATGAAGAGGAAGCTACCTCGGCAGGCGGCATCGTGTTAACTAGCTCAGCTAAAGAAGTGCAGAACCGTGGTGAAATTGTTGCCGTAGGTGATGGTGCTGTACTTGAAAGCGGTGAATTACGTGCTTTGCAAGTTAAAGTAGGTGATAAGGTTATCTTCGCTCAGCACATGCACGGTGCAATCACTATTGAAGAAGACGGCGCTGACTACATCATCATGTCAGAAAGAGACATCGCTGGCGTTATTGCATAAGCGCAATAACGACCTCGGCAATTTCAATCTTACTTATTATAGTTAAAGGAAAAAGATCATGGCTAAGCAAGTAAAATTTGGTGACGAAGCTCGCCAAAAAATGCTATCCGGCGTTAACATTCTGGCTAACGCAGTTAAAACTACTCTGGGACCTAAAGGTCGTAATGTTGTACTGGATAAAGCGTTCGGTGCACCTACTGTGACTAAAGATGGCGTATCAGTAGCTAAAGAAATCGAGCTGGAAGACAAGCTTGAGAACATGGGCGCGCAGATGGTTAAAGCCGTTGCGTCAAGAGCATCTGATGATGCCGGTGATGGTACTACTACTGCTACAGTATTAGCTCAGGCAATCGTTAACGAAGGTCTGAAATCAGTGGCTGCTGGTATGAACCCAATGGATCTTAAGCGCGGTATTGATCAAGCGGTTACTGCGGCTGTTGCTGAAGTTCAGAAGATGTCTACGCCATGTGCTGACGGTAAAGCGATTGCACAGGTCGGTAGTATTTCTGCTAATAGCGATGTGCAAGTAGGTGACATCATTGCTGAAGCAATGGAAAAAGTAGGCAAAGAAGGCGTTATCACTGTTGAGGAAGGTAATGGTCTGGAAAATGAATTAGACGTCGTAGAAGGTATGCAGTTTGACCGTGGTTACCTGTCGCCTTACTTCATTACCAATTCAGAAAATATGTCGGTTGAGCAAGAGTCGCCATACATCCTTTTAGTCGACAAAAAGATTTCCAATATCCGCGAATTACTTCCTGTACTAGAGCAAGTTGCTAAAGCGGGTCGTCCTTTAGTGATCGTTGCTGAAGATGTTGAAGGCGAAGCGTTAGCCACATTAGTCGTTAACAATATGCGCGGTATTGTTAAAGTGTCAGCGTGTAAAGCACCTGGTTTTGGTGATCGTCGCAAAGCGATGTTAGAAGATATCGCTATTCTGACTGGCGGTACTGTGATTTCTGAAGAGGTTGGTTTAGAGCTAGAAAACACTACTCTTGAACACTTGGGTACTGCCAAGCGCTTCACTATGGATAAAGACAACTCTGTGATCGTTGATGGTGCGGGTAATGCTGCTGCTATTCAGGATCGTGTTGCCGCTATCCGTGTGCAGATCGAAAACACGACTTCTGACTACGACCGTGAAAAATTACAAGAGCGTGTTGCTAAATTGGCTGGCGGTGTTGCAGTCATCAAAGTTGGCGCTGCTACTGAAGTAGAAATGAAAGAGAAGAAAGCCCGTGTTGAAGATGCCTTGCATGCAACTCGTGCGGCAGTAGAAGAGGGTGTGGTACCTGGTGGTGGTGTGGCATTGGTTCGCGCGCTACAAGCCATTGAAAACTTGACCGGTGCTAATGAAGACCAGACTGTTGGTATCAACCTGGCCCGTCGCGCAATGTCTGCGCCACTGCGTCAAATCGTTGATAACGCTGGTGAAGAGTCGTCAGTGGTCTTGGATAAGGTAATGCAGGGCGAGGGTAACTTCGGTTACAACGCCGGTACTGGTGAGTATGGCGATATGATTGCTATGGGTATCCTTGACCCAGCTAAAGTAACGCGTACTGCGCTACAGGCTGCAGGCTCCATTGCCGGTCTGATGATTACTACTGAAGTAATGATTGCTGATATACCCGTAGATGCGGGTGCTGCACCAGCAATGCCTGATATGGGCGGTATGGGCGGTATGGGCGGTATGGGCGGTATGATGTAAGGCGTAAGCTTTATGTTAGCTGCCTGAGTTTTGTTACTCAGCACAATAAAAAGCCCTGACAGTAATGTCGGGGCTTTTTTTTAGGCCCAGATACGGGGTATGAGTGACTTCAATAGATCTAGCCCTTACTGAATTGTACAGTAGGTAAATATTTGGACGAAAAAAACGGTAATGGCCGGTAGGAATAGCGCAGGCAATATTAGTTTACAGTCTCGTTTAACTATTGAGCATCCACGCGAAGGGGCGGCACACTGTACCCGCACAACATATTGCTTATCTTAAAAGACTATTGGAGCTGTGCCGTCTTGAGGTGGCAGTCGCTGATATACCTGCCTAACAGATCCGGCTAGGTAGATGATACGTAATACGAAGAGTTTTCGAAGAATAATTATCGGATTTGTTCGACATACATCGGCATATCCCCGGCAAGGACTACTGTTATGTATAACACGTTAAAATGCACTTTTCGCAGCCTGATATCGCCCGTGATATTCGTTTCCATTCTGATCGGGTCGTTGCTTCCTGTGGGTAGTCACGCAGGCCTTCACTTAAGTAAAGAGCCACTTAAAAGCAAGCTACCTCCCGCCAAAGTTATCCCCGCTGATGCAGAGTATATCCCTACGGTGTTGGTCACTGGGTCAAACCGGGGTATTGGTTTAGAGCTTGTTAAACAGTTTGCTGCCAATGGCTGGAATGTTATCGCCACTGCCCGTAAGCCACAAAAGGCGATAGCGCTGAATAAACTCGCAAAAGGCAACGACAAGTTTACTGTCGTTCAACTTGATGTGACCAATGCCGATTCTATCGCTGCCATGGCCAAGATACTTCAAGGCCAGCCGATTGATGTATTGTTGAATAATGCAGGTGTCTATGGCAATAAAGAGAAACAAAACATCGATGTACTTGATGCAAGTGAATTTGAACTTGTCATCAATGTTAACGCGCTTGGACCATTGAAAGTCTCTCAGGCACTTCTACCTAATATCAGAGCCGGTCAACAAAAAAAGATTCTCGCTATGGGGAGCGGATTAGGTTCCATGGCTATTGGTGGTCGTCGAGGGGGAGTTACTGGTATAAAATGAGTAAGTCAGCACTCCATATGGGGATGCTAGTGCTGCGCTCTGAGCTTAAGGACGAAGGCATTATTGTTCAATTAATCGCGCCAGGTATTGTACAAACCGACCTGCTTAGAGCTTCCACCGACAAAGATATAGGTATCCCCGCTGACGCCAGCGCTGAAGGCCTGCTGCGGGTAGTTGATAGTATTAATATGGAAACCAGAAATAAAATGATTAACTACAATGGTGCAACCTTGCCCTGGTAAGCACACTGATCGAAAAACAATGGCCGAAAAATAATGATCCAAAAACGTAGTGTATTAATAACCGTTCTGGCCCTGGTGTCTATTTTTTTGGGCCAGGCGCTATCACGCACGATAAATAGACTGATTGTCGAATTGATGAATGATTCGATGCTGATTGGGTTTATCCTTGTGGGGATTGCGGGGGTTATTTTATTGGCAACCCGGATTAATACCCCCGGCATCAAAGGGACTTTGATTGGGTTTATTGCCGGCTTATTGATTTGGCGCGGTTTTGTTGACGGCCCTATGCGCGTATTCGCTGAGATATTTTCGATGGGGGCAATCGATTTTGGCGGTTTCCCTTTAAGCGGGCGCTATGCTTTATTGATGTCGACCTTGCCGGTGATGCTAGCCATGCTAGTGCTCTATGGTTTGTTAAGTCAGGAAACCCGCTGTAACTTTATGCGCTTTACTCTACGTTGCCTTCGTTGGTCGCCGGGCAAACCCACTCCGGATATGCCGCGCAGTGTTGCAAGAATTACAGCCGTTGAAACGGTCTTTGTGCAATGGGGTATATTTCTGCTGTTTTTGTTTTTGGGAGGAGCCCTTAGTAATCCCTTTTATATTGCCATGCTGGTTTGGTTGGTTTATCTCCTCTATAAGTTACTCAAACTCAGCCAGGTAGATTATGCCTTCCGTTATGCGATTCCAGTGTGTGTCATTCTCTTTTCACTGGTTGAGGTGGGCGCGTTCTTTGGTTTGTATCCGGAGCCCTGGCAGAACCCCGGTGAATACCCGATTACTATTGTTGTAATGTCCATAGCCTTTTTTGGCTGCTTGTTTCAGTTAGTGAAAATGCAGGAAGCTGAGACGTAAAACTAATAGAGAGATAAAAGAGAGTAAAAAGGCTACAAAGTAGCCTTTTTTTTGATATTGAATTTATCAGCCGGACTTTTTTTAGCCCCAACTGGTTTGGAATAAAATATCAGCATACTTCTTGTCGATTCTCTCGAATATACCTGGCGATCCTTCTTTCAAATTAGTTCTGTTCTTTTCAGGGAAGTTTTCAACACCTCCTTCTTCCGGGTATTGTATCGTCGCATCAATAACCGCTTTCACATTGGTTTTTTGGTCCAGTGAACCTGGGTCAAGAATCAATGCATTGTAAATATCGATGTCAGTAGCTGTATCCATGCGCCAACGAGTAGCCATGGCAGCAAGTACTTCGGATCTATGGTAAATATCAACATCGTCATCGACAACCACAATAATTTTTAGGATAGGTGCGACTTTCATTAAAAACTTAGCCATCCTCATAGCCTGACCCGGTTTGGTTTTCTTGATGCTGATCCAATACGTCCCTAAAGCCCCAGGAACAGCAGAGATGTCTGTAACGTACTTAAAGAAACGTTGCAAATCTGCCAATATGTAGCCGCTGTCAGGGGCTGTCAAAATGCCACCGGCAACGGACGTAAAGGAGTTAACTACCCATGGGTCTTTTCTATGCGTAATTGAGGTGATACGCATGCTGTAGTTCTCCTCTTTGAATTCACCGGTATAACCAAACAGCTCATGGTAAGGGCCTTCAGGACCCATCTCATCAAAAATGACTTCACCTTCGATGATGATCTCGGCATGTGCTGGTACCAAATGTGGTGTGGTTTCCCCTTTAATGACTTCTATTGCCTTGCCACCAAGACCGCCGGCGATAGCGTATTCATCGATTGGGTCATCAGTCCGTTTAATAGGAATCTGTCCCCCGGAAATTGTCCAGGTTAACGGATCTTGACCCATTGCTAACGCTATAGGAACGCTTTTTTCGCCGCGTTTTTGGGCGGCCTGGAACATTTTCCACCCGGTTTGACCGGGTTCGGAGTTAATCATCAATCGGTCTTTGCCCTTCAACTGGCAACGGTAAATGGCCAGGTTATAGCCCAGTTCCGGGTCAGAGGTGATAACTGTCGCGGTATTGATATAACGGCCAGCATCGGCCGGGTTGCCCTGGATAAATTGGAACTTGGTGATATCAATATCGTCGCCGGTTAAGACCACTTCTTTACAAGGAGCTTGTTCGCGGCTGACTACTTTAGGTGGAATTTCGGGAAATTTAAATTTGTTCTCCCGGTACAGTTTCATGCAATGCTCACGGGCTTTTTTGAAAGAGCGAATGGGGCAGTCTGGATCTGGCTCTATGCCCAAAGCAATACAATTGGTATGGCCATTGGCGGTATGGTTGGCTATTAACTTGCCGTTGATCCACTCACCGTCAATTTTTACCTTCTCAGCAGCGACACAGGGCGTGTGTGGCACGCCAAATTGATCTACCAAGCGATAAAGCAAGCCCGGAAATTCATAGCTTGAACTATCGTACTTGCCCATATTCACCACAAGATTACGGTCTTCCAAAGCGGCGTAGTAATCCCTGAGGCTTTTATAGGGGCCAAGCTTTGAATTCCCAGCCCCCGGGCGATGATTACCCGCTAGTGGAGTGCAGGCGCTTAAGGCCGAAGCACTCGCTGCCAGGACTGGCAAAGCTAAACTTTTGGAAATGAAACCTCGACGAGACTCGTCCGCGTTGGGGCAGGTTTAGAGCTTTGCTTAGTCATTTAACATCCTTAATCAAATTTATAGTTTATCCCTCTTTTACGCTAGAAATTAAAGACGAGATTAATTCGAACAAGAATATTAGTGTAAAGAGTTGTATGTTTTTTGATAAGCCATGGATACAGTGTTATTGATTATTAACTGTTTTTGAAGTCGACTATGAAAAGTTTTGCCTTTAATGTTTGTATTCAAAAAACAATGCTTACTCAGTTTGTTAGCCTTTCTCCGATCTAACTCAGCAACAAACCTGCTTGTGCATACCAATGACACATAAAAAAAACCGCCACCCTTTGGGGGAGCGGTTTTTTTATGTGGGTCTCAATATTTGAACGAGAATGTAAACTGATTTTGCTTACACTATCCCGCCGGTATTGACCGGTTATTTTTGTTAGAGCTTGCAGTAGGTCTTATACAAATTGTAATAGACCTAAACACACTACAGTTAATGCAATTGAGCAATGGATAACACCTTTTACAGAGGCCATTGGTCCGATTTTTCCGAAGATGGCATTTGCTTCCAGAATTAAAATAAGCGCCAGTACTGCCATCAGGCCGGTGGTGGGGTCCATTGAAGGTAGTGTCGCGTGATCCACAATATTGCCAGCTGCGCCGCTGCCGTGAGAGGAGCCGATCATGCCTAAAGCCATTGGTAACGAAAATAAGGTATTAGTACGTGAAGCTAATAGCGCTTTTGGACCAGCGACACTAGCATCACCTTCGACAATACCGGTAACGATTTTTTGGTTTGGCCAGATGATTAACCACACATTCAGGAACATGAAGATACCCATCAAAGCGCCCATGGTGATGTAGCCATCTATACCCCAGGTTTTACGGATAAGTAGCAGTAGCACAACGCCGGTAATAAATGTAAACATGGCGCCCCAGCGGAACCACCACAAGGCGCGTGGTGCCAGCTTTTTAGTAGCATCGGATTTAGCGCCGGCTTCAGCTTCTTTGAAGTACTCACCCTGGATAAAGTTGAAGTAGTACAGCAGGCCAATCCAGGTAATGCCAAAGATTACGTGTAGCCAGCGGAATAGAATGTCGAGACTGATAAAGTTTTCCATGAGTTCACCCTTGTGGAGTTTTACGGTTTATTGTTATTCAGTAGTTACTGATCAAATCCTGCAGCTGAAGCTGGCAAGTAGCGTGAAATGCCGTCAACTTCTTTACGTGGGATGTCAGTAAGCTACTGAAATTGTACTAATTATATAGGCTATTTGTTGGCAAATGGAAACCTAATTACTAAATCTTAGTCTTTTAGTCGGATAAAGCCTTCGGGTTGCTAAAAATTTGCTATGTTTATAGCCATATCGCGTAACGCTTGCTCTGTTTGGTAGTGTTAAGCCAATCTGACCATGCAATAATTAACATGGTTCAAGCTCATTAATAATTGTTTTAAAAAACGTGTGAAAAATATGTCTCAGAAAGATAACGACTCCATGCATCAAGGCCCCAAAATTACTCCCGCCCACGATGAAATTGCCTCCTTTGCCCGGACTAAAGCTAAAGGGTCTCTAGTCGCCAGTTTAGGTGAGGTTCCTGACGTGGAAGGAGGCGCTGCATCTGCCGGGGTGAAAACAATGTTAGCCCTTGTGGTGCTCGCTCTATTGGCTACGGCGGCATGGGCCGGCTATTTACACCAGCAATTGCAAGCGGCTGATCGCTCATTACAAGACTATGAACTCAGGATTACTGACCTTGAGCGGCAGTTGAGTGTGACTGACGAAAGCATGAGCGAGTCTAGTGTGGCGATGAAGGTTAAAATTCGGGAGTTAGACTCAGAAATTCGCAAGTTGTGGGATAATGTCTGGAAAAAAAGTAAGGAACAGTTTGCGCAACAAGGCCAATTACTTAAGCAGCAGCAGGAAAGTATTACTGCCAATCAGCTGTTTATTAAATCTACCAAAGATCAATTTTCTAAAAATGAAACTGTTGTGGCCAGCTTAAGTAAGCAGTTGAAAGCCGCTGAACAGTTACAAGTGAGGGTTGCGGCGAATCAAAAGGCCTTGAGCGATATCAATGGCACAGTGGAATCTACAGCAGATAAGGCTAATCGACTCAATAACGAGATATTGAAATTGGAACGTCGGGTGAAAGAAACCGAGGGCTGGCTGGAGTCTATCAATGGTTTCCGTCGTCAGGTCAACAGTGATATCACTGTATTGAAGCAAAGTGTGGGTCAGTTACAGGGCTCACCAGTTAATTAATGCACCATTTCACTCTCGGGCTGCTTGGCAGGCTGCGTGGCAGCCCGTTGGGTCATTTCTGAATAACAATAGATTGGAACGCGGTCATTGCGCTTGAATCGTGTATAATCTTCGCCGTTTTTTTATACCTTTACCCATACCGCTTTCTAGCTAAAGGAGCACTCTTGCGATGACAGTAATCCGCCAAGACGATTTGATTGAAAGTGTAGCCGATGCGCTGCAGTTTATTTCTTACTACCATCCAGTTGATTTTATTCAGGCGATGGATAAGGCCTATCAGCGAGAACAAAACCCGGCGGCTAAAGATGCCTTGGCACAAATACTGATCAATTCGCGTATGTGCGCTGAAGGTCATCGTCCCATTTGTCAGGATACCGGGATTGTGACGGTCTTCCTTAAAGTGGGCATGAATGTGCAGTGGCAAGCTGATATGTCAGTCACCGATATGTGTAACGAAGGTATC
Organism: Oceanicoccus sp. KOV_DT_Chl; assembly: GCF_900120175.1. NCBI lineage: Bacteria > Pseudomonadati > Pseudomonadota > Gammaproteobacteria > Cellvibrionales > Spongiibacteraceae > Oceanicoccus > Oceanicoccus sp. KOV_DT_Chl. The sequence goes on along the minus strand of NZ_FQLF01000005.1, from coordinate 47,425 downwards.
CGTCGCGCCTACATGAACCCGGATAATGTATTACGTGCTTCAATTCTTGATGATCCGGATGGTGCCCGCAGCAATACCAAAGACAATACGCCGGGTGTCATTCACTACGAAATTGTTGCTGGCGATACCGTAGAAGTCCATGTGGCTGCCAAAGGCGGCGGCAGTGAAGCCAAATCTAAGTTTGCCATGCTAAATCCTTCGGATTCGGTGGTTGATTGGGTATTGAATATGGTGCCGCAGATGGGTGCGGGTTGGTGTCCGCCGGGTATGTTGGGTATTGGTATTGGTGGTACGGCAGAAAAGGCGATGTTGTTAGCCAAAGAAGCGTTGCTAGAGCCCATTGATATTTATGAATTGCGTCAGCGCGGGGCGAGTAATCGCGCTGAGGAGTTGCGTTTAGAGTTGCATGAGAAAGTAAATAAGCTGGGTATTGGCGCTCAGGGCTTGGGTGGTTTGACCACGGTAATGGATGTCAAAGTAAAAGATTATCCGACCCATGCTGCTAATAAGGCTGTGGCGATAATTCCGAATTGTGCGGCCACGCGTCACACCCATTTTACTTTGGACGGATCCGGGGCTGCAAAACTGACGCCACCAAAGCTGGAAGATTGGCCTGAAGTGACTCGCGAAGCGGGACCGAATGTAAAGCGTGTTAATCTGAATACGGTAACCAAGGATGATGTTAAAACCTGGTTGCCCGGTGACACGTTATTACTCAGTGGGAAAATGTTGACTGGCCGTGATGCCGCCCATAAGAAAATGGTCGATATGATTGCCAATGGTGAGGAGTTGCCAGTTTCCATGGCTGGCCGGTTTATATATTACGTCGGTCCAGTGGATCCGATTGGCGATGAAGTGGTTGGCCCAGCCGGACCAACAACGGCTACCAGGATGGATAAATTTACCCGTACGATGTTAGAGAAAACCGGTTTGCTAGGGATGATTGGTAAGGCTGAGCGTGGACCGATCGCCATTGAGGCGATTAAGGATTATGAATCGGTTTATTTGATGGCAGTGGGTGGCGCAGCTTATTTGGTGGCGCAGGCAATAAAGTCATCAACTGTGGTTGGTTTTCCAGAGTTGGGAATGGAGGCTATCTACGAATTTGATTTGGAGGATATGCCAGTGACAGTGGCGGTGGATTACCTTGGTGAGTCGGTGCATAAAACCGGGCCACAGATATGGGCCGCTAAAATTGAAGAGCAGGCGATAGAAGTTATTTAATTCCTGGCCTTTAAAGTGCCATAAAAAAAGCCGCTGTAGCATTTTTCTACAGCGGCTTTTTTGTGAGTGGGGCTGGGTTTATTTCCAGCCGCCGGTTTTGGTTGAGCGGGTGTTGAGTGTGATTACGCCATTATTGCCTGTACCGTCATCATCTTTGGCCTGGGATTTAGTACTCACAGGTGTCGCAATTAAATTGACGCATTGTGTGATAGTGCCACTCGCACAAAGATCTGCCTCAACTGTGTATAGGCCATCTGGTGACTCTGGCGTTGCTGAAGAATATCCCAGTAACTGTAAATCAGTTACGTAGGTGCCGTTATCGGCTTTGTATTCTTCTTGGGCAAACCTGAGCATCGTCAGCATAGAAAATGCATCCTGTCGATTGGCCCGGATAGTATAGGTTTGATATCTGGGGATAGCGATAGAAAACAGAATCCCCAGTATCGCGACTACTACCATTAGTTCTACTAAAGTGAACCCTTTTTGTTTGTCATTTTGGGGCATTAGTTTTCTCTCCAGTAAGTTCTATGCAGTTTTAAATCGATATCGTCATCAACGCACTCTGTTCCAATACACGCGATGAGGTCGTTTTTAGTGGTTGATTCAGGCGTTTCGTCTGGTCCACAGCTGTCGCCACAATCAGAGGTTGAAAAAATAATGGCGGGCTCGGGGGGATACCACCATGTTCAAGTTCCTGAAACAGACGGTTGTTGGAAAGCACACTTTGACCGCTAAGCACATCCAGGAAGTAGTAACGGCCGTTGCCTGTTTTACCGTCACAGCTCAGGGAAGCATCCGGTAGGAACGTTGAAAACAGTAACTGATTGTCGAAGGTGACGGTTTTGGTCAGCATTTTTTCACCCAGACTGGAGTCAAGCGCTAAAGCCCAGCCACTAGAGTTTACCGGCGTCGAAACAATACCATTTGTTAAGGAGGCCGTTGCTAAATGGTTAAGGCCGATTGGATCTGACCCCATATAGGTGTAGTCCGTTGGTACATTAAACGCGTGTGAGTCATAAATCATAAATAGGTAGTCATTAACGTCCTTATTTAAAGGGTGTGCTCTCCACCCGGAACCTATGGCAATTGAAAGGTAGGCGCTAACGCCTCTTTCGCGCTGGTAGGAGACATCAGGGGCATTATAAAAACGTCTTAGCTCTGAGCCCGTTCCGCCCAATTCTGCAATGACGCCGCCTGTGGCAAAATCATTGGCGGAGTTGGCTTCAATGTCAAAGTCGAAACGCCAGAGTGAGCCCAGTACATCAACGGCAAACAAGAAGTCGATGTAACCATCACCAGTAATATCGGCAGGAGTGACGTTGGCCGGAAAGCTGTTTGTCATGTCTGTAGAATTAATGGTATGGCCAGTTTTACCCGCACTCCAGAGTAGTTCGCCGGTGGTTGCGTCAACCATGAAAATGGCATTACCTTCATCGTCGCTGCTGTCTGGTGCAGTGTCATGCTTGGTGTCATAGCCGCCACCAAAAAACAGCACTTCACGGTCACAGGCATGAGAGTCATCAGCTGGAGGAGTGCAGCCCCAGGTTTTAATAGTGGCACGCTGTGGAACTGACCAGGTTTGGCCAAGATCATCAAAACCGCTAGTACCATTAGTTCCGCCGCCACCAGTTACTTGCCAAAGCAGTTTAGGGACACTTCGGTTACTCACATCCAGTGCGTATAGTGTTTTACCCCCGCGACGCATTCCTTGATAAATATAAACATGCTCATCGGTTTCTACGATACCGGCAGCGGTTACTATACTGCCGTTTTTATTATCATCGTGTCTCCATACCGCCATTGGCGAATCAAGGCCGTAGACTTTGTCACTAAATGTGCCTGAATTTTGATAATAAGTAGTCAGGTTAGGAAGTAATTCTTTGGGTATATAACTAAAAATTTCGCTGCCATCATCAGCATCAATGGCATGGAAAAAACCCATATTAGAGGCGGCAAATAAAGTGTCGTCAAATTCATCATTGTCCGCATCAATAGTTCGGTAGGTAACTACTGTAGGTTGGTTGTGAACAAAATCTGCAAGAAAATGGTTGGACACTGTTTCGCCAACTGCGCCACCGCGAGCGAAATCAACAACGTTGGTGGCTATCGCTTCGGTAGTGGCGTCACTAGCACCTAGACCTAAATCTACGGTGGTAACGACTGTGCTTGACGTGATAGGTGTTGGAAGTTGAGTTGTCAGTGATACGCCGCCAGTACTAGGAAGCGTCGGAGCCGAGCCCATATACGTCAAAATGTTTCTAGAGGCAGGCGCTGCAAATTCATAGGCAAAGCCCCCTAGCGAGATCTGAGAGCCGTCTGGTTCAATATCGTTGTCGTCGCCATCGATATCATAGTCAACGCCGGGTGCCCAGTTGGTTTGGGTGGTCCAGTAGCTGAGAGCCGAGTTTTTAAAGTAGCCAGTGTTGGTGTCAACGGCTTCAGCGTTATTTGCATCAACCAGCTTGCCATTCTTTAATTTATATTTCTTGATATTACCTGTCCAACGAGGCGTGCTGGCTGGTTGAAATAACGCAAAATATAATTCATCCCGATGCTGTAGACCGTTGTAAGCATTCACCGCAACAGCAGGTGCTACGAAAGTATCTTTTTCAAACTCGGTTTGTTTGAAAAGCTCTTTTAAAGCCAATAATAATTCAGCAGCACTATCTGCTTGTTTATATTCACCGCCACCATTTCTAGCAGTATCTATTAATAGGTCTTCATCGGTAGCAGCGCCAAAGCCGACGGTATGAACGGTCATGGGCTGGGTTAGATCCAGAGATGAATGGTCGCGTTCATCCGCGCCGTCGTAGTGGATCATGCCTGCTAATTCATCGAGACAGTTTCCGCTACAGGTTCCACCAAAGTGATTTTGGATATCAGCATTGCTGCCACCATCCGAAGTAGGAGCACCATCAGTCAGTAGAATCAGGTAACTTTTCTGGCACTCGTAATCAATAGGGGAGTTATAAGTCGAGCCTGAACTGTACGCAGCTGATGGGGTGTTGGTACCGCTGTTGTTACCCCAGTCAGCGTGCAATCCACGCATATACCGGTAACCTTCCCACAGCACTTCAGACAGCGGGGTGCTGTCATCGAACTCATAAAGCGCGTCAACGGAATTACGCAAGGTAAGCTGGTTGGCATTGCTGGCATCAGTGGTGTCTTCAGCAAGCAGTGACTCCTGAAAGATATAGCCGCCGGAACCACTATTAAAGCGCATCAAGGATAAGTTGATATCGTAATTCTGATCAATCAGATCTCTAACCACTTGTTGCAGTGCGGTGTAGCGATAATAATTTTGTAAATAGTTATGGTAGTTGGCGCTTACCGCATAAAGGCTAACATCAGCGCTACCATCGGTATAACGCGAATCGTAAGTGATGTAATCTTTCTCATCCTGGCAATCGACTCTGGCACCATTCTCTTCAGGTACAAAACCACAGCTGGCATCGCCATAGAAACACATTTGAGCCGAAGTTCTGCTGTTGACGGATGCGCTATCCCACGTTCCGCCAGTTTCATAGACATATTTAGTGGTTGACGTTTCATAGGGTGTAGTGTCGTTTAGCGTGCTGGTGTTACAGGTAAATTGGGTTCTGTGCACTTTATTAAAATAAATGTACTGGTCAGCGAAGGTGTTGGGTTTTGAATACAAGTAAACATAATCGCTATCGCCAGCCCCGCCACTGTAATTGACTTCGCTGGGATAGGTTGTATTTGAATTGAAATTGTTTCGTTCTTCTTCAGATGAAGTGCCGTTGTTGGCGTCGACAGGAAGACCCATACTACCCGAGGTATCCATGATAAAAAGGACATTAGGTCTTATTTCATAATCCTCCAGAGCGGATTGCTCCAGATAAACTTCGGTATCGTCAGCCCATGTTGTGGCAGAGGCAAGCAGCATAAAAATGGCTGCTGTTACTTTCGAACCTGTTGATGTGAATGTATTCATCATTTACTCCTTGCCAGGTATTTCCCGTATTCAAAAAAGTGAATAGGGGTGGCTGGTATCTATGTCGGTAAAATTTCTATTCAGTCGTTTACGTTTTAGGCGCTATACGTGTAAGGCCTTGGGTTTGATCTGATTTGGAACTGTTGCCGGGAATTTCTGTGACCATGTTAATTTCATAGTCTTTGCCGATATAATTTCCCAAGCTGTAACGGGTGGTGGCACAGAGTCGCCGGAAAAAACTATAAATGCATATTGATCATAGGCATCGGTGCTGTCACCGGTAAGCATCTCGTTATCTGCTATGGAAATACCTACACTTTTTGTAGTAATCCCTTTGGTGGCGTTAAACGTTGTTGTTGACGCTGTGACTGTGGAAAGCCTGGCGGGACGATTAAGGTCTAATTGTTGTGCCCGGATTTCATTGAGCGATCGTTGGTATTGATTTTGCTGGTGTAAGCTATTACTTGCCATTTGTGACTGCAATTGGGAGGAGTCGATAGAAGCAACACCAATTAATGTCATTACCAGTAATAAAATTAAACTGACAATTAAAATCGCCCCTTGGGAGTGGGTATAGCTATGCGTTAATGACTTTTGCATGACAGGTTCCTAAAACTCAGAGTTATTAAATTGAACGGTGGCGGTATAAATTCTGCGTGGCTGGCCATCAGTAACCGTTAACAGATCGCCATCCAGTAATCGATATTGCCGTTGTTTGTTTTCTGCAGTGCCAGCAACCATACCATTGCTTACTAATAAGGAGATTCTGGCGGATTTAACCTGAGACCAAAGATTGACATCGGGAGTTGGGTCAGGATTGTCAATAAACACTTTTTGAGCAGGAATATACATGGTGACACTGTCTGGCTGAGAAGTATCACCCGCGACGCCGTAAAGTACTTGCATGTGATCAATGCCGTCCACCAGCGGTTGAGGGGCGTCATCTAACCACGCTCCTGCAGTGGTATCCCAACCCTGACAATAGAGGCTGCTGATGCCATCGTTATCGAGATCTTCAACGGTATATACATTGGCGATAATATTTTCAGTGGCTGTTATTGCTGTGCCCAAGCAGGTTTCTTGCTGTGTGGTAATGGTGTCGTCGGTACCAGGGCGTGGATTATCACCCGGCGGATCATATTCTACGGAAAGACGGTCACTGCCATCAGCGAGGAGATTGGTATCGGGTTGTGATGCCCCAACGGTGTAGTTATTGCTGGCGCAAGGTGATATGCCCGTGCAATCAATTAAGAAAAAGTCTGGTACCTTACCGTCCCCTGCACTGGGCATGCGGGCACCTGCCATACGTACATCCTGCATCAAGATATCCATCGCCATGCGTCCATTTTCCTGAATGCGTGAGATATCATCATTTAGCTCATAGGTTTGGCGGGTGCTAACAACAAACTGCAGTGCGGCTGACATCATCGCTGCAGCGATAGCAATAGATACCATTAATTCAATTAATGACAAGCCTTGCTGGCGCTGGAAGGTGGTTTTTGGATTGTTCATTATGGATACACCGGCATTGAAATGGTTCGAGTTTGCTGCACTGTCGCATCAAAATTACTGGAGGCCTGATCAACTTGAGTTTGCTGAGAGATGGACTCTGATATCCAGGACACGGAAACCGTATAGTTAGAGTCTTTCACAGTAGTGCCACAGCTGTTACAGGTGATTGACAGTGATTGTAGGTCCAGCGACTCGGTCGCATTCGCTAAAACACCGGTGCCAGCTGATTGGCCGCAAAAACTGTCCCACACATCATAGGCGGCCATTTCGTTAGCTGTGCAGTTAGTCGCCGCAGCGCCGGCGCTATTGTCAGCGCAGCGCTTGGTTGGAGCAGCACAATCAGCTGGAGTGAAAGCCGCTTTTACATAACTATTGCCATCGGCATCAGGATTGGCTCTTATCCGTTCAGTGAGCTCGGTGACTACCCAGATAACCTGCGACCGGGTACCGGTATCAAGCCCGTTTTTCACAGATACTGACTGTAGTGCCGATAAGCCCAGCAACCCAACGGCCATAACGAACATGGTTACCACGACTTCAATGAGTGCGAATCCATTTGATTGTGTTTTTATCAACATAAAATTTATCCTGCAGGTGTGCATTGAGTGGGTTTATCCGCAGCGGCTATGATATTGCTGGATACTCGGCCTACTCGGCTGACACTAATTAATTGACCTTCTATAGCGCTGTTAACATCAGAGTCACAAACAGCTATTTGGACAGGGTCATCATCTAACCTGCCGTTAGCATCAAAGGTGACCCAGTTATTAGCGGCGGTATTGGATCGAATGGTTATTAGTGCATCGTCTACGCTAAAGTCATTCAGATAGGTATCATTAACGGTGTCTCTCGCCTGATTTCCTTCGCCGCCAACATCGATATAGACCGTCCATCCCTCAGACCAGTCTTTAGCGGTGCTACTTTTTCTCTCAATAGTCACCACCGCGTTGTTGTTAATCGCTGCAGAGCGAGCTTGGCTTAAACTTTTATAGAGTACCCGGGCCTGGCTGCTTACCGCATTCCTTTCAATAGTGGCTGTCAGGAATGGCAGGCCGGCACCCATAATAATGGCAAAGACAACTAATACTGCCATCAGCTCTATGAGGTTAAACCCTTGTTGATCTTTTACTGTTGCCATTAGTCGTTGTCATCCGGTCGTTGGATTAGCGAAATTGATTACCTATCTAGCTAGGTTGGATACTAGGTGGAGTTTCTGTCAATGACGAGTACCTCTGGACGGACGGATTAATCGGTCGGATAAATGGTCGTTTTTAACTTGGAACCCAGCGTTTATAGGCTTCTTAGTGATGTGCGACCGTTTAAACTAATCACCACTTTCTTGTTCAGCGCACTGTGAGCTTCTTCACAAAATCTAAAGTGGCCTGCGGTGCCGTTGGCTGCACCCGAGGGTTTAAATTGTAAATATTGGCGTTTAGCACTGGCGTTCCAGGTGAGGCAGGGAGTGCTCTCTGGCATTTCCAGTACCATATGGAGATCTTCATTCTTATCAACAGTTTCACTTTTATTGTGATCAGTGAACACAATAATGGTTTTATTCCAGTTGCCACCACACTGACGTTGATCAAGGCTCGGACATACTGTCAGATAGCGGTTTTCTTTTACCGCTAAAGTTCGTGCATACGTTGTTAGGTGGAAGAGGGTATTAAAGACTGTGCTTTCAGTTTGGTATTGTAACCATTTACTCATGGGGCCGGTGCCAACTGTTACCAGAATAATGCTGATAGATAGCGTGGAAATTAATTCGATTAATGTTAAACCAGTATTAAAATAAGGTGAGGTGTTCATAGGGCAGTTCCTTCTGCGTTATGTAAGTCGGGCCAGTCAAATCCTTTGACCGGGTCACTTTACCATTGAAGTTGTTCAGGATGATAGTTAGCTGTGTATTTTAAGTGTTCGGTGCACTTGGGTTTTACCTGCGGGCTAATTCGCCTAGACTTGGTTAAACTCTTTGATGAAAGTATTAGTAATGTCACCTTTATCTCGCCGTAATTTTTTACTGTCATCTATGGCCGCTCTGGTGGCTGCGTGTGCTGAAGACAATCCAGCGCTCCGACCTGCGGTGACTAATCTTATATTGGGCGGTGGTCAGTATAAATTGACAGTGGATGGTGATACTAAATTTGTATTGTCCATTGTAGATATAACAAACAAAGATCGACATTTGTCTACAATGGGTTTCTTGCCCCATGGTATCCATCGGAACCCCACAGACTTTAATCGTTTGGCGATATTTGAGAAAAAGGGGCCCAACGCTTGTGAGTATGATTTAGGTACCAGGCAGATCGTTCGAGCCATCCCGCAGGTTGATAATCAGTATTTTTATGGGCATGGTGCTTATTCTTTGGATGGTAAAACGTTATTTTCCACTGAAACGGAATTGGATGGCTTTAATGGTCTGATTGGTGTTCGTAGCAGTAGCGATTTGGCTTATATCGGTGAGTTTCCGTCCTATGGTAAGGAGCCGCATGAGTGTAAGTTAATTGATGGTGGTAAAACTTTAGTAGTCACGAATGGCGGTGGTGATACTCAGGGTGATGCTCCTTCGGTTGCTTATATCGACATTAATTCACAACAATTGATTGAAAAAGTTCAGCTGACTCGAGCAGAGCTTAATACTGGCCATCTGGCGATTTGGTTATTGTTTCGGCGCCACGAGTGGGGCTTGGTACAGATAGCTTGGGTGGCGTGAGTATTCGTCCAAAGGGGAGAGCTCTTGTCTATGACAGAGCCCCCAGCTATCACAGCGCGAATGCAGGGAGAGGCTTTAAGTGTCGCCATTCATAGTGCTAATGGTATTGCAGCGGTCACTCATCCCGATGGTGGTATGGTGACTTTTTGGACTATTGCCGGTCGAAAATTACTGAAAGTGATAGACTTGCCATCGCCTAGAGGCGTGGAGTTGACCGTCGATCAGCAGTATTTTCTGGTGAGCTATGGGCTTGAGGCTAATGTAGTGCAGGTGTCAGTTGATGACCTGGAGATTGATAAAGCCTCTACTATTTTTAAATCCTATATTACCGGGTCACATATTTACAACTGGTCCAGAGCAATGAGTGAGCTTTATTATCCCGCATAACATTAGAATAAAAACATTATGACTAATTTAACTTTTTACTGGCATGATTATGAAACTTTTGGTGCTGATCCCTCTAAAGATCGTCCCTCTCAATTTGCCGGGATTCGAACCGATACCGATTTTAATATTATTGGTGAGCCGCTAGTCATTTTTTGTAAGCCTGCCGCTGATGTTTTACCGCACCCACAGGCCTGTTTGATTACTGGTATAACGCCACAGCAAGCCTTGGATCAGGGCGTCTGTGAAGCTGAGTTTATTCGCCAGATACATGCGGAACTGGCGATGCCGGGTACTTGTGCCGTGGGTTATAACAGTATTCGTTTTGATGATGAAGTGAGTCGTTATACGTTGTATCGCAATTTTTACGACCCTTACGCGCGTGAGTGGCAAAATGGCAATTCACGCTGGGATATTATTGACATGGTGCGGGTGTGTTGTGCATTGCGCCCAGAAGGCATTAATTGGCCGCAACATGAAGACGGCAGTCCCAGCTTTAAGCTGGAGCATTTGACGCAGGCTAATGGCATTGCGCATGAAGCGGCCCATGATGCGTTGTCTGATGTGCACGCTACCATTGCTTTAGCAAAACTCATTAAACAGAAACAGCCAAAGTTATTTAATTATGTTTTTCAGTTGCGTAATAAGCGCGAGGTTGCGGCGTTGTTAAATGTGGCCGAGCAAAAGCCGGTGCTGCATACTTCCGCTATGTTTCCGGCGTCACGTTTTTGTACCACTTTAGTCATGCCCTTGGCGATGCATCCGACGAATAAAAATGGCGTGATTGTTTATGATTTACAGGCAAATCCAGAGTCATTAATTAGTTTAAGTGCTGAGCAGATTGCAGAACGTTTATATACACCGGCAGCAGAGTTACCTGAAGGTGTTGAACGTATTCCTCTCAAAACGATACATACTAATCGTGCGCCGGTGGTTGCCACTTCGCAGTTATTAGATGAGGCAGTTGCGGCACGTATCCAATTGGATTTACCGCAAGCGCGTCAGCATTATAAACAATTGAAACAAGCGCAAGGCTTGACCGCCAAATTAGCCAAGGTATTTGCGCAACAGGATTTTCCAGTACGCACTGACCCGGATTTGATGCTTTATAGTGGCGGTTTTTTTGGCCAAGATGATAAGAGCGTGATGGCGCAAATACGAAGTTCGTCACCACAGGAATTGATGGAAAATAGTTTTTGTTTTGAGGATGGCCGTTTAGCTGAAATGTTGTTTCGATATCGTGCGCGCAATTACCCCGAATACTTATCACCGGATGAACAGTTGCTATGGCAAGAGCAGTGCTATCAACGATTAACTGATCCAGACGGTGGCGCCAGTATAGCGATGGAGGCTTTTTTGGAAATGGTTCATGGTCTGCTTGAAGATGAAGCAACTTCAGCTCGTGATCAGGCAATTTTAGAGCAGTTGCTGGATTATAGTGATCAGTTGCTAGCTTAGATGGTGTGACAATGTCATCGGCACAGTGGTGGGTATATATCATTGAAACCTATTCGGGCAAACTTTATACCGGTATTACTACGGATATAGAGCGTCGTTTTGGTGAGCATCTAGCGGTGAATTCCAGGGTGGCAAAGGGAAAAAAAGGCGCGAAATTTTTTCGTACTGATCCGGCTAGGGTCGTTGTATATCGTGAAGGTTGTATTGATCGCAGTGCAGCGAGTAGCCGGGAGGCGGCAATAAAAAAATTATCTCGACTGCAAAAAAAACAACTGATTGAGTTGTCCTTGGACTAGCGAGTAGCTACTTGCACAAAATCAATTTCGTAACGGCCTGGCAGGTTTTGCGCCTGATATACTTTAGTGTTTTTATATTTTTCCTTCACCAGTGCGATGACTGCATCCCGGTCCTGTCGACTGGTAGACATACCTAAATACACGGCTTTTAATTCAGGGGTTGAAAACTTTTTGTTGGTATACCACAGACTGTCGTCCCCTTCTGCGGTGTCAGTAATAAAGCAGCGCCATTCTTTTTCTACGCTTTGGGTTTTGTCTTTGCTCAGCATTTTGTCAATAAAGTCATCAGCGCTGGGTGCGTTTTCTTTGCCATAAGTAACGGCGACTTGTTGTTTCAAGCTGGTAACTAAGGGGGGGTGGTGCTGTAGGTGACTTTGCGTGGTTGGGTTAACGAGGTATCGTCGCCGGCACTAAAGCGCAGGGCAATACCCGCATGGTTGTCGGCATAGCTGCGCCAGCTGTAGATGTTGGCTGGCTTGTCGCTAAAGCAGCAGATACGCAGCGTGCGCGCATAGCGCTGCCATTCAGCAAGATATTTGTCTATAGATTCTTGTTGTTGATTGGCGATTTGGCTTAATAGTTGATTGAGTACCTGCTCGGCCTCTTCTTCAGACGCGAAACGTTCTTCCTCACGCCAGCGAGCCACAGCGGCAACCAGGCGGTTATTTTTGCCAGTGGGGTCTGAAGGCGCAAACAGCATGTTAATCGCTTCTTTAATCATGCCGGCGAGTAACTTTTCGGGGGTAAAGTCAGGTCGTGATAGGTGGCTTAGTTCAAAGGGGTCATTAAATAAGTGCGGGGCACTCCAGCGCAGCGACTGGCTATTTAAAATTTTTAAACCGGTTTCAGCGCTACAGAACTTTACCAGTGATGCGATTTCGTCTATTGCCACAATGTTATTCCAGACCCTGTGTTGCGATATTGATGTTGAGAAGGATATTAAGCCATCATTAATACTTAGCCTAATTCCTGTAAAATTCAATTACTTAGCGATGATTAGTGCGTATTTAAGCCGTGCCGGTGAAAAAATGAACAGATAGTTGCTGGTTGGCTTGATGAGAGGAGGGAAACGCTAAATCCAGGGGCAAATCGCTCTTTTACCGAGCGTCCATAGCGGTGATAATAGCCGCCAATTTAAACCGCACTATCAATAAGAGAAAGCCATTGTCTAATCCCGAGACAGATCAACGCCCTATCAGCAAGGATATTAAAGTCCTCTCAGCTATGTTCGGGCTGTTAAAACCCTACCGTCTACATGTTTTAGGTGCTCTTTTTGCGCTGACCTTTACTGCTGGCATCACTTTATCAATGGGGCAGGGGTTGCGGATGATGATCGACCAGGGCTTTGGGGCAGGGGCTGCCGAGGGCTTGGATCAGACCATCATCATTTTTATGGGGATGGTACTGTTATTGGCGATTGGTACTTTCGCTCGTTTTTATCTGGTGTCCTGGATTGGTGAGCGAGTCAGTGCTGATTTGCGCCAGCAGGTGTATAGCCGTGTTATTGAACTGCATCCCGGCTTTTTTGAGACTAATCTTAGCGGCGAAATCCAGTCTCGTATTACCACCGACACTACGCTATTGCAGACAGTCATTGGTTCGTCGGTATCGATGGCGCTGCGTAATGTATTGATCTTTATCGGCGGGATTGTGTTATTGCTCATTACTAACCCCAAGTTGACGGCGATAGTGTTGCTGAGTGTGCCGCTGGTGATTATGCCAATCATTATTTTTGGTCGGCATGTGCGCAAGTTGTCTCGCAGCTCGCAGGATAAGGTGGCCGTGTTCGGTGGCTTTGTGGGCGAGTCATTGAAAAACATAAAAATAGTTCAGGCGTTTAATCATCAGCAGCGCGATACCGATACCTTTAATGCACAAGTTGAAGTCGCTTTTGATGTGGCCTTGAATCGGATCAAACACCGTGCATGGTTAACGGCGATTGTTATTGCGCTGGTATTTGGCGCTATCGCGTATATGTTATGGGTGGGTGGCCATGACGTTATTGCCGGTAGAATTTCTGCTGGTGAGTTAGCGGCATTTATTTTTTACGCGATGATGGTGGCGATGTCCGTCGGCGTTATTTCAGAGGTCTATAGCGATCTGCAGCGGGCAGCCGGTGCTACTGAGCGGTTGTTAGAATTAATGCATGCGGATAATCTGATTACTGCTCCTGAGCAACCCCGGCAGCTAACCCAGCCCGTTAGTGGTCAGCTGCAATTTGAAAATATTAGTTTTTACTATCCTTCCCGCACTGAGGTAGCAGCTATTTCCGAACTTAGCTTGACGCTGCAAGCGGGCACTAGTTTGGCTTTGGTGGGGAGTTCCGGTGCTGGTAAGTCGACCATCGTTGATTTGCTTTTGCGTTTTTATGATGTGCAGCAAGGCCGTATTACACTCGACGGCGTTGATATAAAACAGCTTGACCCAAAAGCATTGCGTGAGCATATCGCCATCGTTCCCCAGCAGCCGGTGCTGTTTAGCGGTACAGTGTTTGAGAATATTCGCTACGGCCGTCCCGATGCTTCAGATCAGGAAGTGAAGGACGCCGCCATCGCAGCCTATGCCGATGAGTTTATTCAAAAATTGCCAAAGGGTTATGACAGTTTTGTTGGCGAGTCGGGAGTGCGACTATCTGGTGGTCAACGCCAGCGGATAGCGATTGCGCGGGCAGTGTTGAAAAACCCTAAAGTGCTGTTGTTAGATGAAGCGACCAGTGCGCTGGATGCAGAGAGTGAATATAAAGTGCAACAGGCTTTGGAGCACTTGATGCAGGATAGAACATCTATTGTGATTGCACATCGCTTGGCCACAGTCATTAATGTCGACAAAATTGCGGTGTTGGATCATGGCAAGCTGGTTGATACCGGCAGCCATCAACAGTTAATAAAAAGCTCATCACTTTATGCGCGCTGGGCTAGCTTGCAGTTTGGCGAGGTAGAGGAAGTTGCTTCAGTCATTGACAAGGTGAGTTAAAAGCCCAGATATGACTATGTAGAATTGTGATAAAAATTAAATAATATCAGCGTTTTTATAAAGAGGATAAAAGTTTGAAGTTCACCGGCAGCCATATCTTATCCATCGGCCAATTTGAGCGGGCTGATATTGATCATATTTTTAGGGTGGCTGACTTTATGGCGCCTTTTGCCCATCGAAAGCGCGTTACCAGAGTGCTGGATGGCGCTATCCTTGGTTCGATGTTTTTCGAACCCAGTACCCGAACCCGGGTCAGTTTTGGTAGCGCGTTTAATTTACTCGGGGGGGATGTTCGGGAAACGATTGGGTTTGAGTCGTCGGCGATAGCCAAAGGCGAATCGCTGTACGATACCGCCAGAGTGTTAAGCGGCTATAGTGATGTCATCGTTATGCGTCACCCGCAAGAAGGTTCTGTGTCCGAGTTTGCTGAAGCCAGCCGGGTACCAGTCATAAATGGCGGTGATGGCGCTAATGAACACCCCAGTCAAGCGTTGCTGGATTTATACACTATTAAAAAAGAATTACGCCATCACGGTCGGGAGCTGGATAACCTGCGCATCGCACTGATTGGTGATTTAAAATATGGCAGAACGGTACACTCGCTGTGCAAGCTATTAACGCTTTACAAAAATGTGAGTGTAACGTTGATTTCACCGCAAGAGCTACAAATGCCTGGCGAAATTGTTGAGCAAATGCGTGTAGCTGGCCACACCGTGGTGGAGTCGGATTTAATGGAGGGCAGTATTGGTCACGTTGATATTGCGTATTCCACCCGTATTCAGGAAGAGCGTTTTGCTACTAAGGACGAAGCCAATTTATACCGTGGCCGCTACCGATTAAACCAGGCAATTTATACCCGTTTTTGTGAGCCGAATACAGTGATTATGCACCCTTTGCCCCGTGACTCCCGCGAAGGCGCTAATGAGTTGGATAATGATCTTAATGATAATCCTAACTTGGCTATTTTTAGGCAGGCGGATAATGGGGTGTTAGTCCGAATGGCGTTGTTTGCGTTGATTCTGGATGTCGAAGATCAAGTTGATAAATATGCTAGCGATGTCAATTGGTATACTGGCAGTCGTTTTTAAGGAGGGTTATGGATAATTTCTCACGCAAGGATGTAGCCGTACTCGCCGATGAATCGGTCTATGACGGTTTTTTTCAAATCCGCACATTGAACTTGCGTCATCGACTTTTTCAGGGTGGCTGGAGCCAGCCTTTAAATCGTGAGTTAATCCATCGGCATGATGCAGTAGGTGTGTTGCTGTTTGACCCGGTACTTGATGCCGTGGCTTTGGTTGAGCAGTTTCGGGTGGGGGTGTTGGGTAGTTCCATTGCGGAGCAGGAATCTATCTCGCCCTGGTTGCTGGAATTGGTGGCCGGCTTAATCGAGCATCAAGATGCACCACAGGATGTGGCCGTTAGAGAGTCGGAAGAAGAAGCCGGAGTGATTGTTCAGCAGCTGGAGCCAATTGGTCAATATTATTCCAGCCCCGGTGGCAGCAATGAATATTTCTACTTATTTGTTGGCCGTGCGGACTTATCTGCAGCTGGCGGTGTGCATGGATTGGAGGCCGAAGGTGAAGATATTCGAGTGCATGTATTAAGTATTGAACATTTATGGCAAAAGTTGGAGCGGGGGCGGCTGATCAATGCCCACACGTTGATTGCTGCGCAGTGGTTAAAACTGAATTATCAGCAGTTGAAAACCCGTTGGGCTGAGGTGGCGCCCTAATCTATAACGGACCGCCGAATAATAATTAATAGCTGCTAGACTATTAGCCATATCGGCAACAATTAAGCCCTTTGATAAATCAGATTTTCCTATCACCCTAAAATGCCAGAGACCTATTTTGTCGCAACCTGATTCCAACCCCGCATCGTCGCAATCACCAGCGCCGGCTGGCAGTTTACTAAGGTCAAGCCTATTGGTGGGCATGATGACAATGCTGTCTCGGGTGTTAGGTTTAGTAAGGGATGTGGTTATTGCGCATTTTGTCGGGGCAACGGCAGCAGCAGATGCCTTCTTCGTAGCCTTTAAAATTCCTAATTTTATGCGCCGTTTATTTGCGGAAGGGGCTTTTTCCCAAGCCTTTGTGCCGGTGTTGTCTGAATACCGGGAGCAGCGCAGCTTTGCTGCCGTGCAAGATCTGGTGAATCGAGTAGCAGGCGCGCTAGGAGGTAGTTTATTACTGGTTACAGGCGTTGCTGTGCTGTGTGCGCCATGGATTGCAGTTGTGTTTGCGCCGGGATTTTACTTGGCTGAAGACCCTTTACGTTATCAGCTAACCTCGGAGATGATCCGTGTTACTTTTCCCTATTTATTACTCATTTCGCTGACCGGTTTTTGTGGCGCGGTGCTGAATAGTTATGGTCGTTTTGCCGTGCCTGCATTTACCCCGGTATTGTTAAACGTATGTTTGATCAGTGCCGCGGTATTGGCTGCGCCGTACTTTGATGAGCCAGCGTTTGCATTGGCATGGGGAGTATTAGCAGCAGGGCTTTTGCAGCTGACCTTTCAGCTTCCCTTCATGCATGGTTTACGTTTGTCGCCGCGACCTGTTTGGGATTGGCAGGATGAGGGCGTCAGGCGAGTATTAACGCTGATGGTACCCGCTATTTTTGGTGTGTCCGTCAGCCAGATCAACTTATTGTTAGATACGGTGCTGGCGTCTTTTTTACCGCAAGGCAGTGTGTCATGGCTGTATTACTCCGATCGTCTGGTTGAACTGCCTTTAGGCGTTTTTGCGATTGCCATCAGCACGGTGATTTTACCGAGTTTATCGAGGCAACAGGCAAACCGTTCAGCAGAGGAATTTAGCGCCACGTTGGATTGGGCCATCCGCATGGTGTTGTTAATTGCGGTTCCGGCAGCTGTCGCACTGTTTATTCTTGCAGAGCCTATTTTAATGACCCTGTTCCAGTACGGAAAGCTGACCGCTCGTGATGTGAGTATGGCGAGTTTCAGTTTACAGGCTTATTCAGTTGGTTTACTGGCCTTTATGTTGATTAAGGTGTTGGCGCCAGGCTATTTCTCCCGGCAAGATACTAAAACACCCGTAAAAATAGGCATCATCGCAATGATTGCTAATATGGTACTGAATATTGCTTTCGTGGTTCCGTTACATTTTTACTGGCAGTTAGGGCATGTGGGACTGGCATTGGCGACCTCGCTTTCCGCGTTTTTGAATGCGGGACTTCTTTACCGTGGCTTACGCAGGCAAGAGGTCTATACGCCCCTGCCAGAATTTATGACGACAGTATTGCGTTTGTTGGCAGCAGCAGCAGCGATGGCAGCGGTGTTGGTTTGGTTTTTACCTGAGCACGCTCTTTGGCTGGAGTGGCTGTGGTGGCAGCGCGGGTCAATATACTTTGGGTTTGTTTGGCGGGTGCCGCTGCCTACTTTGCGACATTGTTGTTACTGGGCACGAAAATCAAACATTTCAGGCCAGTTCATTTCCCTGAAGACACTAATTCAAGTAGCAACACGGGCAGCACAAGCCATTGATTTAGTTTATAATCACGCGCTATTTTAGCTGCCTTATTTGAGAGTTCATGGAGTTAATTCGCGGCCTGCATAATTTGCGCCCTCGCCATCAGGGGTGTGTCACCACTATTGGTGCTTTTGATGGTGTCCACCATGGGCATCAGGCGGTTTTGCGGCAGCTGATCGAGCAGGGTAAGGCGCTGGCACTACCGACAGTAGTAGTGGTATTTGAGCCCTTGCCCAGAGAGTACTTCGCTCCCAAGCAAGCGCCGGCAAGGTTGATGAGCTTCCGTGAAAAGTTTAAAGCCTTTGAGCAGCTTGGTATCGATCGTGTTTTGCGGATACCGTTTACTCCCGGTTTCCGGGAAATGGGCGCAAAGGAATTTATCCATAAGGTTTTTGTGGATGGTTTAGCCGCCAAGCACATTATTGTCGGTGATGATTTACGCTTTGGTCGCGACCGTGGTGGAAACTTCGACTTGCTAAAGCGTGAAGGCGCTATGTACGGGTTTGATGTTGTGCCAACCTCGACACTGGCTATTCACGGTGAGCGGGTTAGTAGTACACGGATTCGTAAAGCGTTGGAAGAGGCGAATTTTGACTTGGCTGAGGAGTTGCTTGGCAAGCCATTCAGTATTACCGGTCGGGTGATAGTGGGGCAGCAGCTGGGCAGGCAGTTGGATGCGCCGACGGCCAATTTACAATTACACCGTTTGCGGGCGCCTTTATCCGGAGTGTATGCCGTTGAAGTGAAAATCGACAAGCAGTTGCAAGGCGGTGTCGCTAATATTGGTACCCGACCCACTGTTGATGATAGTTTAACGGCTATTTTGGAAGTTCATTTGCTGGATTTTAATCAAGACATTTACGGTAAAACGATTGAAGTTATTTTTCGGAAAAAAATTCGCAATGAACAAAAGTTCGATTCGATCGAACAGTTAAAACAGCAAATCCATCAGGATATTGCCACTGGCCGAGAGTACTTGCAGGCCAGCTAGATTGATAACGCATTTATAAAGACTTTGGAACTGTAGAACCAAAATGACTGATTACAAACCAACACTAAATTTACCCAAAACAGCTTTCCCGATGAAGGCCAATTTGGCGCAGCGCGAACCTCAGACGTTAAAGCAATGGCAGCAGAGTAATCTCTACGGCAAGATTCGTGAAGCATCCAAAGGGCGGCCCCAATTTATTTTGCATGATGGCCCTCCGTATGCCAACGGTGATATTCATATCGGTCATGCCGTCAATAAAATCATTAAAGACATGATAGTGAAATCAAAAACCATGAATGGATTTGATGCCCCCTATATCCCGGGCTGGGATTGCCACGGCTTGCCTATTGAGTTGAATGTAGAAAAGAAGGTAGGCAAGGCTGGTGTTAAAGTTGAACCGTCGGTTTTTCGCAGCAAATGCCGTGAATATGCGCAGAAGCAAGTGAATGGGCAGAAGAAAGATTTTATTCGCTTGGGTGTGTTGGGTGATTGGGATAACCCCTATCTGACTATGAGCTTTAAAAATGAGGCGGATATTATTCGTTCTTTGGGCAAAATTGCTGACAATGGTCATTTGCAGAAAGGCTTTAAACCCGTGCACTGGTGCATGGATTGCGGTTCGGCTTTGGCTGAAGCCGAGGTTGAATACAAAGATAAAAACTCACCGGCAATTGACGTCGCTTATGAAGCGGTAGATGCTTCAGTAATACTTTCTGCTTGTGGTGTTAGTGACCCCATAGAGGGTGGTGTCGCCATTGCCATCTGGACTACCACGCCATGGACCTTACCGGCCAGCATGGCGGTTAGTGTTAATCCAGAGCTGGAATATGTACTGGTTGCGTTTGATAGTGATGGAGTGAAGCGCAATGTGATTTTCGCCGAGGCTTTGGTCCCAACAGTGATGGCGCGCTTAGGTGTTGAGAATTATAGCGTGATAGGTCGCTGCCAAGGTGAAGTGTTAGAGCTTGTGGCGTTGCAGCATCCATTTTATGACCGCCATGTACCCGTAGTGTTAGGCGATCACGTAACTACTGATGCTGGTACTGGTGCAGTACACACCGCGCCTGGTCACGGTGTTGACGATTTTAATGTCGGTCAGCGCTATGGTCTTGAGGTGTATAACCCTGTGGGCTCCAATGGTGTGTATCTGCCCGATACTGAAATTTTTGCTGGTCAGCATGTACTTAAAGCCAATGCGGTAGTGATTGAATTGCTGGCAGAGAAAAAACGCCTGTTGCACCACGTTGAGTTTAACCATAGCTACCCGCATTGCTGGCGACACAAAACCCCGATTATTTTTCGGGCTACGCCGCAGTGGTTTATTTCCATGCAACAAAATGGATTGCTGGAAAAAGCCTTGCAAGAAGTCGATAAAGTTGCGTGGAAACCATCATGGGGGCGCGCTCGAATTGATTCAATGATTAATAACCGCCCTGACTGGTGTGTCTCGCGGCAGCGTACTTGGGGAGTGCCTATTGCCTTGTTTATTCATAAGCAAACGGCTGAACTACATCCGGATTCGCAACAGCTAGTTGAAAAAGTAGCGCTGTTAGTTGAGCAAAAAGGGATTGATGCATGGTTTGAACTAGATGCTGCTGAGTTATTAGACGCTGATGCGGAGAACTACGAAAAAGTAACTGACACTTTAGATGTGTGGTTTGATTCCGGTGTAACCCATGCTTCGGTATTAGGTGATCGAGAAGAATTACGGTTTCCCGCCGATTTATATATGGAAGGATCAGATCAACATCGCGGCTGGTTTCAGTCATCGTTGCTAACCTCGGTTGCGATGAATGGCCGTGCGCCATACAAAGAAGTATTAACCCATGGTTTTACCATCGATGCTGATGGTCGCAAAATGTCAAAGTCCATTGGTAATACCATCGCGCCGCAAACGGTGATGAATACGCTGGGAGCGGATATTCTTCGTTTATGGGTAGCTGCAACGGACTACCGTAATGAAATGACGGTAAGTGATGAAAACTTTAATCGCACCGCAGACTCCTATCGACGCATCCGTAATACTGCTCGTTTTTTATTATCCAATATGAGTGGCTTTGAGCCTGAAAAGCATCTGGTGCCTGCTGAAAACATGTTGCACCTGGACCGTTGGGTTGTCGATGCGGCGGCTCGCTTGCAACAGGATATTATTGCCGCCTATGAAGCTTATCAGTTTCATGTCATCTACCAGAAGTTACATAATTTTTGTGTGGTTGAGTTGGGTGGTTTTTATCTTGATGTCATTAAAGATCGTCAGTACACCACCCACGAAGATTGCCTGGCTAGACGCTCAGCGCAATCCGCTTTGTATCATATTATTCGGGCGTTGGTACGGTGGATTGCGCCTATCACCAGTTTTACCGCAGATGAACTATGGCAGCATATTCCTGGAGAAAAAGAAGAGTCGGTATTTTTGGCGCAGTGGTACCAAGGTCTTGCAACATTGCCTGCAGAAAGTGAATTCAATGCCGCTTACTGGCAAACGGTGATGGCAGTGAAAACTGCTGTCAATAAAGAGCTGGAAAGTAAGCGGGGTCAGGGGGTGATTGGTGGCTCCCTGGAGGCCGAGGTCATACTGTACTGCAATACTGATTTGACCGAACTGTTGCAGCGTTTGGATAACGAATTGCGCTTTGCTTTGATCACGTCAACTGCGGTGGTTAAACCTTTGGCTGAATCAATAGATGCAGTTGCCACTGAGGTAGATGGCTTGGAAATAGCTGTTAAACAAAGTGAGCATGCCAAGTGTGCACGTTGCTGGCATCATCGTGAAGATGTGGGCGCTAACGCAGCGCATGAAGAATTGTGTGAGCGCTGTGTTGATAATGTTGAAGGCGCTGGTGAGCAGCGTTTTTACGCGTAGCTCTGCGGATTATTGTGATGTCATTAAATCGACAGGCTGTGGGCTGGTTATTGATCGCAATGTTTATTGTTGCGCTTGATCAATGGACTAAATACTTGGCCAGTACGCAATTGAATTACGGTATACCCGTAGAGATTTTGCCGGTATTTAATCTCACATTGCAACATAACACGGGAGCAGCCTTTAGCTTTTTAGCGGATGCAGGGGGCTGGCAGCGTTGGTTTTTTACTGCTGTTTCCTCACTGGTGAGTATTGTGTTATTCGTTTGGTTATGTCGTTTGCCGCGTAAGCAGCCAGTATTGGCGGCTAGTTTGTCATTTATCCTTGCTGGGGCTGTGGGAAACTTATGGGATCGAGTGGCTTTGGGTTATGTAGTGGATTTTATTTCGGTGCATTACCAAGGGTCTTTTTTTCCGGCATTTAATATTGCTGATTCGGCGATCACCCTCGGTGCGGCTTTTATGATATTGGATATGTTTATGAATCCTGACAATCACCAGTCTGATAAAAGTAATGCCGAGTCAAAATCGTAACAAATGTTAAAAATTTATAGCTTGAGTTAACTGAACTATGATCACCTCTGACGTAATTTCTGAAGCCAGTCGAGTCACCCTGAATTTTTCTCTAAAGCTGGAAGATGGCTCTGTGATTGACTCCAATTTTGATAAAAAAGCCGTTAGTTTTGCAATGGGTGACGGCAGCTTGCTGGCTGGGTTTGAAAAAAAGTTACTCGGTTTATCCGCTGGGCAGCAGCAACAGTTTTCAGTATTGCCGGAGGAAGGCTTTGGTCAGCCAAATCCAAATAATATCCAGAGGTTTGGGCGCAAAGATTTTGCTGAAGACATGGAATTGGTCGAAGGTATGGTTATTTCTTTTGCTGATGCTGCGCAGTCTGAATTACCAGGCGTGGTAAAATCCGTCATTGGTGATGAAGTTGTGGTTGATTTTAATCACCCGCTAGCAGGTAAAATCATTCAATTTGAAGTAAGTATTGTTGCGGTTGAGCAGGGTTGAGTTTGGTAATGAGTAAATCAAATAGCCTACAAATAAAATTAGCCAATCCGCGTGGTTTCTGTGCCGGTGTTGATCGCGCTATTGAAATTGTCAATCGAGCGCTGGAAGTGTTTGGTGCGCCTATTTATGTGCGGCACGAGGTGGTCCACAATAAATTTGTGGTGGATGATTTACGTAATCGCGGGGCTATTTTTGTCGATGAGTTGGATGAGATCCCTGATGATAAGATTGTCATATTTAGTGCGCACGGTGTGTCACTAGCCGTACAGGAAGAAGCTAAGCGACGCAGTTTAAAAGTCTTTGATGCAACCTGCCCGTTGGTAACAAAAGTCCATATGGAAGTCGCCAAATTTTCATTGGATGGTAATGAGTGTGTATTGATTGGGCACAAGGGGCATCCTGAAGTTGAAGGTACCATGGGGCAGTATGATCACTCTGGTGGTGGTGAGATTTACTTAATCGAAGATTGTGAACAGGTTGCTCGCTTGCAGGTAAAAAACCCTAAGACACTCACGTATGTTACCCAAACAACATTGTCGATGGATGATACGGCGCAAGTTATTGACGCTCTCAGAGCCAAGTTTCCCACCATCCAGGGGCCGCGAAAAGATGATATTTGTTACGCCACCCAAAATCGTCAAGATGCGGTTAAACAATTAGCGGCAGAGTGTGATTTGCTATTAGTGGTGGGTTCGCCAAATAGTTCTAATTCTAATCGTCTGAGCGAGTTGGCTGCTAGAATGGGAACAGAATCTTATTTGATTGATTCCGCGAGTGATATTCAGCCAGCGTGGTTAAATAATAAAACTATTGTTGGTATTACAGCCGGGGCGTCAGCTCCAGAAGTGCTGGTTAGGCAAGTGATTGATGGATTATGTGAATTAGGCGCTCAGCCACCAGAGGAAATGAGAGGTCGGGCTGAGAACATTACTTTTTCCTTGCCGAAGGAGTTGAGGATTATAGGTTGAGTTGTAATTATTTCTGCTGCCTGAAATAGTTAATCATCAATGCTCAGTTTTTTTAGTCTATGGCGCATTTGTCGAAATGAAATGCCGAG
Source organism: Oceanicoccus sp. KOV_DT_Chl (assembly GCF_900120175.1). NCBI lineage: Bacteria > Pseudomonadati > Pseudomonadota > Gammaproteobacteria > Cellvibrionales > Spongiibacteraceae > Oceanicoccus > Oceanicoccus sp. KOV_DT_Chl. The sequence goes on along the minus strand of NZ_FQLF01000005.1, from coordinate 23,494 downwards.
TAGCTCCGCCGCCGCTGTTTTGTTCCAGCGGGTTTGTTCCAAGGCTAATAAAATAGCTTCTTTTTCAAGGTTTTCTAAATACTTATCTAAATTGCCAAAAGCTAACTCAATGTCGGTATGTCCGCTTTTAACAGTCGAATTGCTGTTATTAGTTGTGGGATCCGGCTGTGGGGTGCTGAGCTGTAAATCTTCCGCTTGAATGGTATTTCCTTCACATAATGTAAAAGCACGTTCTAACGTATTTTCCAACTCCCTAACATTTCCAGGGAAAGGGTAGTTGTTTAAGGCTTGAATAGCTTCAGGGCTTAGTAATGGTTTTTCTAATTGCCACTCTTTTGCTAGCTGCGCCAATGAGAAATCAGCCAGCAGGGTAATGTCCTGCTGGCGGTTTCGAAGAGGGGGGACTTTTAACTCAATTACATTGATACGGTAAAAAAGATCGTTGCGAAAACGTTCTTTGTCTACTTCGTTAGCTAGATCTTTATGGGTTGCGCTAAGTATACGTACATCAATGGCTACTTCATCATTAGATCCGACTTTACGAATAGCTTTTTCCTGAATAGCACGTAATAGTTTGACTTGCATCGGTAAAGGTAAGTCAGCAACTTCGTCCAAGAATAAAGTACCTCCCTGCGCTGCTTCAAATAACCCCTTTTTGTTTTCCAGTGCACCGGTAAAGCTGCCTTTGACATGGCCGAAGAATTCACTCTCCATTAATTCGGAAGGAATGGCACCGCAATTTACCGGAATGAACGGGTGACTTCCTCTGGGACCATTAGCATGGATTAGTCTGGCAACGACTTCTTTGCCGCTACCAGATTCACCGCTGATATAAACTGGAGCTTGGCTACGAGCCAGTTTACTAATTTGGCTGCGCAAAGATTGAATAGAAGGAGCGTTGCCTAACAGTTGTACTTGTCCGCTAGTGGCCACTTGCTCAGTAGTGTCGGTGAGTTTTAATGCGGCATCAATTAAGCTGCGTAAGCGCTCAAGATCAATGGGTTTATTAACAAAATCAAAGGCGCCAGCCTTAAGTGCAGCGATGGCTAATTCAGTATTACCAAATGCTGTGATCATTGCTACCGGTGTTTGTTGGCAGTGTTGCTGGATGTAGTGGATGACATCCAGTCCTTCACCGTCTGGCAGTTTCATATCGGTCAAACATAAGTCATAGTGCTGTTGCTTAAGGAGTAATATTGCGCTGCTGACGTTATCGGCACTATCGGTAACCATCCCCATTCTCGATAGAGTGATTTCTAATAATTCACGAATGTCTGGTTCATCATCAATAATTAATACGCGGTTTTTACTCATGCAATGGTGAATCCTTTACTCTGTCAGTAATCGTCGGTCAGGGTGTGGGAAGCTGATACGGAAGCAGCTCTTGCCTTGTTCATTAGTTAAATAGTCTAAACGTGCCTGGTTAGCTTCACAAAGTTCGCGCGAAATATAAAGACCCAAGCCGCTACCTTTGGCTTCGGTAGTATAAAAGGGCTCGAATAATTTTTCCTTGCTGTTGCTATCGATTCCCGGACCATCATCAATGATATCCAGTTGTGGGAAGTTAGTATCGGTCGTACTGTGAATGTGTAGCTGCACTGTGGCTTTTCCGGTTTGTTGCAGGCTATAACGTAATCCATTTTGGACTAGGTTAGTGACTACTTGTGATAGTTGGCTACAATCTATCGTGGCTGCACAGTCTTTTTCTCCCGTTAATTTGATCAGGTGTTCACCGGGTTCGCTACTTTCAAACTCACTAATAAACTGCGTCAACCACTGGTCGAGTATCACGCGCTCTGGGTTGGGTGCGCTACGTCGAGATAGTTGTAGTACATTTTCGATGACTTTATTCATTCGTTTGGAGTGATTTTGAATAATATCGCTAAGTCGTTTGTCGGCGTCGGCTAATTGTTCGGATTCAGCCAGTAATTGTGCAGCGTGACTAATGGCACCTAGTGGGTTACGTATCTCGTGCGCGATACTCGCAGTCAGTCTTCCCAAAGAAGCTAATTTTATTTGCTGGGCTTGCTGGGCAATACGTCGGTTGTCTTCAATAAATACCAAGGTATCGTTATCGTTTGAACTTTGTAAGTTAAAGGCTGAAAAGCTTGCATGCAGTTCTGGTCCGGTATCGAGCATTTGTAGTCCCGGGCTGCGATAGTAATTGTTCGCTTGCCATTGTTTAAAGTGCACCATTAATTGCGGTGGTAGATGTTTTTTGGAGGCAGATATTTTTTCAAGGTCAGGGATGGCCAAGAGTTCGCTAGCTGCGGCATTCGCAAGTTGGATGATGCCTTCTTCATTGATTACCAAAATTCCGGTACGCATACGCTGCACAATATTTTGGTTGAGAGACTGTAGCCGGCTAACATCTTCGCTACGTTGTTCTGCTAGTAATTGGGCACCGCGTATACGGTTGGCGAGATTTTGAATCAATAGCGAAGTGATAAATAAAATCATGCCCAGCATACCTGCGGGCAAGAAGCTGGCGATATCGAGGCTGCCAGCGTTTACCAGTCGCGCGGTGTCACCGATAATGGCGATGCTGGCTATAGCGGCGATTAATGCCGCTAGTTGTTTTGATAGCATTATGCTTGCAGCTGCGATGATAACAACAAGCAAAATTCCTATGCCACTGCCGACGCCATTACTGGTGTCAGCTATAAGTGTAATAGCAGCGATATCGACAAAGAAGTGGGCAAATAATTGCTGGTTAGTTAAAGGCGTTCGTTTTGGCAGGATGACTATCAGGCCAATTATATTTAGTAATAAATATAGCGTAGTCACGAAGACAAATAGGGCAGGGTTGAGGCCGCCAACTAAAATTTTATCAGTCGCCAATAAAAAAGTACTTAATAAGGCAATGCACAGAATGGCGCGATAAGAGGTATAGATTTTTAGCAGCGCCAGGTTTTGTTGCTGGTCACCATCTAGCGTAATTTCTGGGCTTGACATAGTCTAAGTAACTCGAATTTTCAGCATCTGTTTGGCTTATTTTTTCGTTAAAAATTATCTATACAGAGCATTTAGACTGTAGTGTAGATTAATTTTATTGATGCCGTTAACAATTAAGCTGCAGCTATCTGATTAATCGTAGATAGTGGGTATTGGCAAGCGTTTATGCTGGGTTTTAGCATAAATTGATTCAATATGAGCCGCTACTGCAGGTGCAACGGTCTTACCTTCCAGATAATCATCTAATTGATCATAACTGACGCCTAGTGCATCTTCATCGGCTTTCTGTGGGCTAAGTGACTCCAGGTCGGCAGTGGGCGTTTTTTCGACTAGTTGCTGCGGTGCGCCCAACGTTTTTGCCACCAATCTGACTTGCCGTTTGCTGAGACCAAAAAGCGGGGCTAAATCACAGGCACCATCCCCCCATTTGGTGAAAAACCCGGTAATATTTTCAGCAGAGTGATCAGTGCCTAATACTAAGCCGCCTAGCATACCGGCAATATCGTATTGTAATACCATGCGGGTACGTGCTTTAACATTACCTTTCGAAAAATCACTAACGGCATCCTGACTTTGCAGGTTCTGTTCGGCTAACGCATTTAGTACTTCAGTGTGAATGCCATCAGCACCGGGTTTTACATTGACGGTAATTTGTCTGGAGGGTTGTATAAAAGCAAGAGACGTTTGAGCATCTTCTTCATCTTGCTGGACATCATAGGGCAGGCGCACGGCAATAAATTGGTAGTCATTGCTGTCATGCTGCTGGTTTAATTGCTCCACTGCTAATTGTGCGAGCCTGCCAGTGGTTGAGGAGTCGATGCCGCCACTGATACCGAGTATCAGGTTTTTAGCACCGCTATTGGTGAGTGTGGTTTTGATAAATTCTATGCGTCGCTGAATTTCAAACGCTGGATCGATCTGCGGTAGTACCTGCATTTCTTTTAAAATGGCTGCTCTATCCATTAGTAACGTCTCAATTTGTGGTTAAACTTTCAGGTATTTTATGCTTTTTTTTGATGTTGTGTAAAAGTTAATTGCTAATAGCGGTGCTGAGCAAGTCACCATCCTTGGTCTGATCGAATGCGTAAAAAACTGGCATGGCGTGGTATACCTTTGTTAGTTTTGCCATAATATTTAAAACTGATAACAGTACCGACTGGAGGAGGAACGCGCCGTTGTTGGTTGCTGAAACCCGTCCCTAAATAAAATTGCAGTCCCGATGGCAGTTCAACCAGTAGCGAACCCATCATACCTAGATATTTGCCCTGCCCTGCCTTGTGGCCGATGACTACCGCCTCGGCATCCTGATAGGGTTTTAATTTCAGTAAATCTTGTGAGCGACCTGAGCGGTAACGTGCCTTACCACGGTGCAGCATGAGACCTTCGGCGCCGGCGTCACAGTATTGCTGGAGTTGCAGTTGTAATTGTTGGTTGCTGCTGACTTTCCATTGTGGTGCTGCGATTATCCATGATGGTGCATGCGTTAATAACGCTTGCAGTTGTTCCAGGCGCACGTCAAAAGAGTCGTTTATCGCGGGCATATCGAAGATCATATAAGTAATGGTTTGCCACTCTTCGTTGACTGCTTGTTGTTTGCGAACGGTAGAAACGGTTTGTTGAAATTTATTTCGGCCAGCCCATAGCTCACCGTCCAATGATTGTGAAGGCAGCGCTTGGGTAAACCATTCGGGCGCATGAATTTTGTTGCCCTGTCGCGTCAGCAGTTGGCTGCCATCCCAATAGGCTCGAATACCGTCATATTTTTCACTGACCCAATACTGTTCCAGCTTGATGTCTTGATGATAGTTTCCAGCAAGCAATAACGCGGGCTGATCAGCTGCGTGTAGGAATAATGGGAACAAGCAATAGATGATGAATAAGAGAAAGTAGTTCAGGTTCATTTGACCTTCCTTGGCAAGTTTGTGAGGAGGTGGATCTTTTACTCGCTACCCACATCCTGTTGGTAGCGATTTTTCTAGCTATTAGCGAATCAGATATTCCGCGCGGTTATCAAATTTAGGTGGCGCGCTATGGTCAAATATACCCAGCGTTGCGACATTCACCCAGGAGCGTTTGGATTCGGCAAGGGTAAATTTGTCGATGAACTGCCCGTTTTTATCCAGCGAGGGGTGTTTGGGATAGTTGCTGTGCAAAACAGTGAGTGATTTTTCAGCTAATTCATCCAGCCCTAGTAATTTGTAAGCTTGCACCATGACAGCTAAGGCATCCGGTATAGCAGGAGTTTGTGGAAAGTTTTCTACAACGTACCGGCCCCGATTGGCTGCTGCGAGATAAGCGCCGCGCTTGAAATAATAGTTGGCGACATTAATTTCATAGCGGGCCAGGCGTGCACGCAGATAAGTCATTCGTGCTTTAGCATCTGCGGCATAGGGGCTATCGGGAAAGCGGTAGAGCAACTGGCGGAAATCTTCGAAAGACTGTAGCGCTGCACCGGGGTCCCGTTGCGTCATGTCGGTAGGTAAGAAACGGTCTAAAAAGCCTTCACCATCAATATAGTTTGATAGCCCTTTCATATAGAAAGCATAATCAACATTAGGGTGCTGCGGGTGCAAACGCACAAACCGGTCGGCGGCTGCGATCGCCGCTTCGGGTTCAAAGCTACGGTAATAGGCGAAGATAATTTCCAATTGCGCTTGTTCAGCATAAGGGCCGAATGGGTAGCGGGCCTCAAGTAATTGCAGATTTCTTACTGCGGACTGAAAACTTTCATCTTTCAGGTTTTCTTGAGCTTGTTGATACAGCTCTTTTTCGGTCATGTCTTGAGGGCGATCATCGTCAGATGAGCAGCCCATCAGCCCTATTGTGAATAATAGAGTGATAAAAAGGGCTCTAGCAGTGATGTTCATTAAACGGTTTCCAAGCATTCATATACAATAGCCCGTTTGTGACAGGCAAAAGGTGCAGGCGGCTATTTAACCACAGCCATGCTTGCGTAGCTAGAATTTAGACGCTGTTGCGTGATGGTGTCAGTGATTATATGGGGAATTATTGCCAATGGCAGAAACAATAGAGTTAGCCGCTGAAGTACCTGAGACCTGTTCCGGCAATCGTTTGGATCAGGTTGCGGCGCAGTTATTTCCTGATTACTCACGGGCTAGATTGCAATTGTGGATTAAAAGTGGCGAGTTAACCGTCGATGGCGCAGTGAAAAAGCCAAGGGATAAGTTGCTGTCAGGCGAACAACTGGTATTGCGGGCTGAAGTTGAAAATGAAGAGCGATGGCTGGCTGAAGATATTGCGCTAGAAGTGATCTACGAAGATGATGCGTTATTGGTTATAAACAAGCCGGTAGGGCTAGTGGTGCATCCCGCTGCTGGTCATGCCAGTGGCACCTTGCTAAATGCACTATTGGCCCATGCGCCGGACTTAGCCAGTGTTCCTCGAGCTGGTATTGTGCACCGCCTGGATAAAGATACCAGCGGTCTAATGGTGGTGGCCAAAACGCTGCAGGCACAGAATCATCTGGTTAATCAATTACAGGCGCGCACAGTGAGCCGTGAGTATGAAGCGGTGGTATTTGGGACTATGACCGGTGGTGGCAGTGTCACCGCAGATATTGGTCGTCACCCCAAGCAGCGCCAAAAAATGGCGGTGGTCAAACTGGGAGGTAAAGAAGCCATTACTCATTATCGTCTGCTACAACGTTTTACCAGCCATTGTCATATCCGCTGCATGTTGGAAACCGGTCGTACCCATCAAATCAGGGTACATATGGCGCATATCAAACATCCTTTAGTCGGTGATCAGTTGTATGCGGGTAGGCCCAGAATACCGAAAGGCGCCAGTGAAGAGCTGTTAAGCGGCTTGCGGGATTTTGGTCGGCAAGCCTTGCATGCCAGGCGCTTATCGTTAATTCATCCGGTAAGCAATGAAGACGTCAGTTGGGAAGTACCTTTGGCTGACGATATGGTGGAGCTACTGGCGCTGCTGGAGCGAGAAGACCATGCATGAACACGATTAGTTTAGCGCCTGAAAGTTTTATTACGCCAGAGTGGCCGCGCCGCCCTCCGTTATTGCATTAACGACTAGCCGGCTAGGTGGCGTGAGCGCCCCACCGTTTGATCAGTTTAATCTTGCCCGGCATGTGGGTGATAAGTCGTCGCTAGTGGCAGCTAATCGAAAGAAGCTTTTACAGCATTGTGGGGGGTTGGAGCAGATCCAGTGGCTGAATCAAGTGCATGGTATCGATGTGGTTATAGCCGCTGTGGACGGGGATAAAACTGCCGATGCCAGCTTTACCCGGCAAGCGGGGCTGGCTTGTGCAGTAATGACTGCGGATTGTTTACCGGTGCTTTTTTGTGATACATCTGGCCAGCAAGTAGCGGCGGCGCATGCGGGTTGGCGGGGGTTGGTGGCTGGGGTACTGGAAGAAACGTTGGCGACCTTTACCCAGTCTCGTGAACATATACTGGCCTGGCTGGGGCCAGCGATAGGGCCACAGCATTTTGAGGTAGGTGCGGAGGTGAGGGCGCAGTTCCTTGATGCGGCTGCTATGCTAAGCCTCGCTGAACAAGCGTTTACCGTTAATCCTGACAAATCCAATCATTATTACGCCGACCTTTATCAGTTGGCCCGTTTAAGGTTGGAGGCTGCAGGGATGAAACATATTTATGGTGGGCAATACTGTAGCTATAAAGATCAACAACAGTTTTATTCTTATCGACGTGATGGTGCGACGGGTCGTATGGCTACGCTGATTTACAAATTAGCTGCACAGCAATAACCCTGATTTATATCAATATTTACAACTTGAAATACACTTATTTGGCCTCATCTAATGCTTATCAAATAGTTGGCGGTGATGAGCCGTCATTTACTGGGTAGTGAGGTAGTGCCAATGCGTATGGATCGTTTGACTAATCAGTTACAAATCGCTTTGTCTGATGCACAGTCTTTGGCTTTGGGTAAAGATCATAATTTTATTGATGTGGTACATTTGCTATCAGCTTTGCTTGAACAAAAAAGCAATTCGGTGCGGCCGTTATTAGTCCAGGCCGGGGTCAATGTCGCGACACTTTCCAAAGCTATTCAGCAAGAGTTGTCCCAACTTCCTACGGTCACCGGTAGCGATGGTGATGTGCATATGTCCAATGATTTGGGGCGAGTACTGAATCTGGCGGACAAAATATCACAGCAAAATAATGATGCTTATGTGTCGTCAGAAATCGTCATTCAGGCGATGCTGGATGCAAATACTATCGCCAGCAAATTATTGCTAGCAGCAGGTCTTAATAAACAAAATTTGATGGCGGCGATAGCTTCCGTTCGCGGTGGCGATTCGGTGAATGATCCTGCCGCTGAGGAAAATCGTCAGGCGCTGGATAAATACACCGTTGATTTAACCGCGCGAGCTGAAGAGGGTAAATTAGATCCGGTTATTGGCCGTGATGATGAAATTCGTCGCACGATTCAGGTATTGCAACGCCGCACTAAAAACAACCCGGTTTTAATTGGTGAGCCAGGTGTTGGTAAGACCGCTATTGTAGAAGGTTTGGCGCAGCGCATTATTAATGGAGAGGTACCGGAAGGTTTAAAAGACAAGCGTGTGCTGTCGCTGGATTTAGGCTCACTGTTAGCTGGCGCAAAATTTCGTGGTGAATTTGAAGAACGTTTAAAAGCTGTGCTGAATGAATTGGCCAAGCATGAAGGTCGTATCATTTTATTTATCGACGAGTTACATACCATGGTGGGAGCTGGCAAGTCCGATGGCGCTATGGATGCCGGTAATATGCTTAAGCCTGCACTGGCGCGTGGTGAATTACACTGTGTGGGTGCTACAACACTGGATGAATATCGCAAGTATTTGGAAAAAGATGCCGCGCTCGAACGTCGATTTCAAAAAGTATTGGTCGATGAGCCAAATGAAGAAGATACCATTGCTATTTTGCGTGGATTAAAAGAGCGTTATGAAGTGCATCATGGTGTGGATATCACTGATTCCGCTATTATTGCAGCAGCAAAATTGTCCCAGCGTTATATCACTGACCGTCAGTTACCGGATAAAGCCATCGATTTGATTGATGAAGCGGGTAGCCGCATTCGGATGGAAATTGATTCCAAGCCGGAAGATATGGATCGTTTGGAGCGGCGTTTAATTCAGCTAAAAATTCAGCGCGAAGCGGTTAAAAAAGACACCGATGCCGCGGCTAAAAAGCAGGTTGAGATTCTGAGCGCCGATATTGAAAAAGCGGAAAGGGAATTTGCTGACCTGGAAGAAATATGGAAAGCGGAAAAAGCGGCTTTACAGGGTTCGCAACAAATTAAAAGTGATTTGGAACAGGCACGTCTGGATTTGGAGTCGGCAAGACGTGCGAGTGATCTTACCAAAATGTCTGAACTGCAATACGGTGTTATTCCCGAGTTGGAAAAAACTCTGGATATGGCGGGGCAGGCAGAAATGATGGAAATGACACTGTTGCGCAATAAGGTAACCGAAGAAGAAGTTGCGGAAGTTGTCTCTCGCTGGACCGGTATCCCTGTGTCAAAAATGCTTGAGGGTGAGCGCGATAAGTTATTAAAGATGGAACAGGCCTTAAGTGAAAGGGTTATCGGGCAGAGTGAAGCGGTGGTGTCTGTGTCCAATGCCGTGCGCCGTTCCCGAGCGGGTTTATCTGATCCAAATCGCCCTAATGGTTCCTTCCTGTTTTTGGGGCCAACCGGTGTCGGTAAAACGGAGTTATGCAAAGCGCTGGCGATGTTTTTATTTGATAGTACTGATGCGATGGTGCGCATTGATATGTCTGAGTTTATGGAAAAACATTCGGTCGCACGATTGATCGGCGCACCTCCAGGTTATGTTGGTTATGAAGAGGGTGGCTATCTAACGGAGGCGGTACGTCGGCGCCCATATTCGGTGTTATTACTGGATGAGATCGAAAAGGCTCATGCTGATGTATTTAATGTTCTGTTGCAGGTACTGGATGATGGTCGTTTAACCGATGGCCAAGGGCGCACGGTAGATTTTCGCAATACGGTTATTGTGATGACTTCGAATCTGGGCTCGGATTTGATCCAGCAATTGTCGAGTGAAAGTAATTATGAAGCGATGAAAGCATCAGTCATGGAGGTCGTTGGTGGGCACTTTAGACCGGAGTTTATTAACCGCATCGATGAGACAGTGGTATTTCATCCGCTGGGTCAGCAGCAAATCCGGGGTATTGCAGATATACAAATTGATTATCTGCGGCAGCGTTTACAGGACCGTGATTTAAAGCTGGATATTAGCGATGCAGTAATGGATAAGTTAGCGACGATGGGGTTCGATCCGGTATATGGTGCAAGGCCGCTTAAGCGTGCGATACAGCAATATTTGGAAAACCCTTTGGCGCAGGCAATATTACAAGGGCGCTTTGTTGCTGGTGATGTCATCCACAGTGGGTTGAGTGCTGATGGAGAAATACAATTCAGCTAGTACTGGATTAGTGAGTCTTATTTAGAAGCTAACAAAGCCCGAATCATTCGGGCTTTTTTTGATAGCTGGCTACTGCTGGGAACGGAATGTTTGCTAGCAGTTAATCTTGATAAATTTACGTGCGTTCTCGCGCTGGCCTTCTTTTTCCTCTTCTGTCAGGAAGCGCTTACTGCCATCGGGTTCGGTGATACGGATACGAGCGCCTTCCAGCGCCTTCAGGTTGGCTTGGGCTTGCTTGCATAAAACCGGGTCTTTGTCAGGCATCACTTCCAGTTTGCTGGGCTCAGCACCCTGATTGGCGGCTGTTTCCGCTGTTTCAGTCTTTTTTTCAGTGGTAGATGACTTGCCTTGCGAGCTGGCTCCGGTGTATTTAATAAATTCTGCCTCGACACCTTCCGGGGGGTAATCAGAGTATTGCACCGTGCCATCAGCGTCGGTCCAGCGATAAAGGCCGTTAGGGGCTGCCTGCAAAGAGAGGGCTGCCAGCAGACACAGGGTGGTTACTAAAAATAGCAAATGTTGAGTTAAGCTCATGGTGAACGTAATTCCTAAATCATCAATAAAGTTGGTTCAGCCACAATTATGGCAAAGAACCTCATTTTAGAAAGGGATAAGAGTAAGATTTGCGGGTTAACACGTAAAAATTTTAACAATGTGAAGATTTTGAAGCCAAATAGTTGACATTGTGTGATCTTCATTCAGAATTGCACTCCTCGAAAGTTGATGGCCGATAGGAGTTACTTACCGGTAACTGTTATCAGCGTCGAGCCTTTGCTTACCGGCACTGGCTACGGGACGCTCCCTTCACTCTGCAGACACACGACCTGTGTTGCGAGAATGCCGCCAAGGCAGTTTTGCTTCTTCTACACTAGAGGTAAAGCGGTTTGGCAATGACAGTAGCCACTGTCTATGGCGTTATCGCCTGGTGTGTTCCCAGTCTAGGGAGACACTGGTTTTGGTTGTGAGGTTTGCATCCTCCTGACATGGTATTGCTTTTAGCGTCCACAGTTTCTGCTGTCGGGCTGAAAGTACCGTACTGGGTCGTTGCATCTCATATTTTTTATACTGATTAGGCTTGTGAATGATCCCTAATGGGCATTCATTGGTTCTTTTACTAGAGGTATGACTCGGTGGAAATGTTATCTGGCGGCGAAATGGTCGCCCAGTCTTTGGAAGATGAGGGTGTTGAGTTTATCTTCGGTTACCCGGGCGGCTCGGTTTTACATATTTATGATGCGTTGTTTCAACGCAGTAAAATCCCCCACATTTTAGTACGGCATGAACAGGCGGCGACGCACGCGGCTGATGCTTATGCTCGCGCGACTGGCAAGCCGGGAGTGGTATTAGTCACCTCAGGGCCTGGAGCGACCAATGCCATTACTGGCATCGCGACCGCTTATATGGACTCTATTCCGATGGTGGTGATTTCTGGTCAAGTGCAAAGTCATTTGATTGGTGGGGATGCCTTTCAGGAAACCGATATGGTGGGGATTTCTCGTCCTATCGTCAAACACAGCTTTTTAGTCAAGAAGGCAGCTGATATACCTGAGACTATCAAGACCGCTTTCTATCTGGCATCAACTGGACGCCCAGGGCCTGTGGTTATTGATATTCCTAAGGATATTACTAATCCGGTTGAGAAGTTCGAGTACCAGTATCCAGAGAAAATTAAGCTGCGCTCTTATACCCCTGCGACCCGTGGTCACTCAGGACAAATTAAGAAGGCTATACAGTTGTTGCTTGGGGCTAAGCGTCCGGTAATTTACACCGGTGGTGGTGTGGTGCAGGGTAATGCCAGTGGCTTGTTGACTGAGTTAGCTCGTGAGTTGAACTTCCCCGTGACCAATACATTGATGGGGCTTGGAGGCTATCCAGCTACTGATCGCCAGTTTATTGGCATGCTGGGGATGCACGGCTTTTATGAGGCCAACAACGCGATGCATCACTCCGATGTGATTTTAGCGGCTGGCGTGCGTTTTGATGATCGCGTTACCAACACAATCAGCAAATTTTGTCCTACGGCGAAAATTATCCATATCGATATTGATCCGGCGTCGATTTCAAAGACGGTTACAGCAGATATTCCTATCGTAGGGCCTTTAGACAGTGTGTTGAAAGATATGCTGCAGCAGTTGCGCGACATGCGTGCAGATGAGCCAGCTCTACCTGATGCGGAGGCGTTGGCGAATTGGTGGGCACAGATTGATGAGTGGCGTGCTGCTCAGGGGCTTTGGACGGCACCGCGCTATGATACCCAATCTGGCTTGATCAAACCGCAGCAGGTTATTGAGTCCTTGTATCGGGCAACCAAGGGGGAGGCTTATGTCACTTCTGATGTAGGTCAACACCAAATGTTTGCGGCCCAATTCTATCGCTTCGATAAACCACGTCGCTGGATCAATTCAGGTGGTCTGGGCACCATGGGCTTTGGTCTACCTGCTGCGATGGGAGTCAAATTGGCCTTCCCTGATAGCGATGTTGCCTGTGTCACAGGCGAAGGTAGTATCCAGATGAATATTCAGGAGTTATCGACCTGTACCCAATATGGGGCCCCAATCAAGATCATCAACCTGAACAATGGTTATCTGGGGATGGTGAAGCAGTGGCAGGATATGCAGTATGCAGGGCGTTATTCCGAGAGTGTCTATGAAGAGTCGCTACCCGATTTTATTAAGTTGGCGGAAGCTTATGGGCACGTAGGGATGCGCGTCGATAAATTGGAAGATTTGGATGCCGCGATGGATGAGGCCTTTAAATTAAAGGATCGGCTGGTCTTTTTGGATGTCTACGTCGATCGTCATGAACATGTTTACCCGATGCAAATAGCACCCAACGGCTCTATGCGCGATATGTGGTTGAGTAAAACGGAGCGAACATAATGCGGCATATTATTTCGGTATTATTGGAGAATGAGCCTGGCGCGTTAAGTCGGGTAGTGGGTTTGTTTTCCCAGCGTGGTTACAATATTGAGAGCCTCAATGTTGCGCCGACTGAGGATGTGACTCTATCCAGGCTGACATTAACCACCTTAGGTGATGATCAGACGATTGAGCAGATAACCAAGCACTTGAATCGTTTAATCGATGTGGTGAAACTGGTTGATTTGTCAGAAGGTGCACATATTGAGCGCGAGCTGATGTTAGTAAAAGTACGTGCGACCGGTGCTCAACGAGCAGAAATAAAGCGCTGCACGGATATTTTTCGTGGCCAGATTATTGATGTGGGCCCGACGGTGTACACCATTCAGATTTGTGGCACTTCCGATAAACTGGATGCGTTTCTGGAGTCAGTAGGAGATGCGGCTATTATGGAAGTCGTGCGAAGCGGGGTGTCGGGTATTTCACGTGGTGAAAAGGTACTAAGCGTTTAGGCAGCCGCTGGCTTCACTGGTAGTGAATAAATAGGGCTGCATAATTCCACCCGCTTGGAATTTGCGGCCCTTTTTGTTGACCGCTCTGTCGAAACTTCCAAACTATCCCTGCTTTGAGTAGGCTTCAGCTTTGATGGTATGAGGTGCTATAAGCTTGTGTGGGGGGTATCGTGCAGCCTAAATTAAAGAAAATGCCTATTTATCCACTGGATATGAGGATTTGGTTCCTTTGGTCAAAATTTAATTAACTTTCACTGTGTCGCTAGGTGGGTATTTTGCTAGAATGCACGCCGTTTTTTATAATTCATAGCTTACTTTTCAGGAATGGATCTTATGCGATTGAACGACCCTGCTGTATCGCTTAGCGTAGATCAGCGTATTCAACACATTATTAACACTATTAAAGCCGAAGAGCAGCGTCTGCGGAATAAATACAGCATTCTTCAATATCAGGACTGGATTGGTTTTGGCATTATGTTGGTATCGCTAGTGGGGATGATCGCTGGTGGTTATCTGTATTATGCCGGTACTATTTCAGCATGGCTGTGTATCGTTTCCGGGGCAATTTTTGCTTCACTGTCCCATGAGTTGGAGCACGACTTAATACATCGCCAATATTTCCGTAAGAACAAGTTAATGCACAACTTGATGATGTTGGTGGTGTGGCTTATGCGCCCCAATACTGTCAACCCATGGTATCGACGCAATATGCATTTTTTGCATCATAAAACCTCAGGCACAAAAAAGGATTTGGAAGAGCGTTTAGTGGGTAACGGTATTGCTTACGGCTTTACACGCTTTCTTGTGATGTTTGATGGTTTGTTGGGGATGATTGCCCGTCGTACTGCATTGAAAAATGACATAGAAAATTTTTCGGTGCGTGGTATTTTGCATGCAGCATTCCCGCTAGCGATTTTGTATTTTGGTTGCTGGTATATATTTTTACTATTCCATGGCTTTGATTTTATTTGGGGCGCCGAGACCGTCTATCCCCACTGGTTTTTGTTGTGTATGCAGATCATTGATTTGTTGGTGGTGGCTTTGGTAGCTCCCAACTTTATTCGCTCTGGGTCGCTAAATTTTGTGACCTCCGCCATGCATTATTATGGCGGTGTTAATAATTTAATTCAGCAAACCCAAATTCTAAAGCCATGGTTTTTTGCACCATTGCATTTATTCTGTTTTAACTTTGGTAGCACCCATGCTATTCATCATTTCGTCGTTGGTCAGCCGTTTTATATTCGGCAAATGGTTGCTAGGGCTGCGCATAAAGTGATGCAGGAGCACGGGGTTAGAATGAATGATTTGAGTACGTTTTTTACCGCCAACCGATATCATTCTGCATAGTTCAGGTTTAAGAATTTTTAATAAAGTCTAACCATTAAAAAAGGGGCTGATCGCAAGATCAGCCCCTTTTTACTTTGGCTGGCGACTAGTCTTCTAGTCGCCGTAAGTGATTAAACAATTTTCTGCATCGCTGTCATGTAACCACGTAGCTTGGTGCCAATCACTTCAACCGGGTGATTGCGAAGCTCGGCATTGATCGCAACTAACTCCTGATTGTCCACGCCGTTATCTTTAAGGTCTAAGCCTTTACCGATAACGTCAGTGCTGATTTTGCTCATAAAGTCTTTTAGCAAGGGTTTACAGGCATGATCAAACAGGTAGCAACCGTATTCGGCAGTATCAGAAATAACGACATTCATTTCGTACAGCTTTTTGCGGGCTATGGTGTTGGCAATCAATGGTGTTTCATGCAGTGATTCGTAGTAGGCAGACTCTTCTTTAATGCCCGCGGCAACCATGGTTTCAAAGGCTAATTCAACACCGGCTTTAACCATAGCTACCATTAAAATACCATGGTCATAGTATTCCTGTTCGCTAATGTCCATAGCGCCATTGTCTGCTTTTTCAAAATTGGTTTCTGCGGTGGCTGCACGCCAGCCCAATAGATTTTTATCGTCAGCGGCCCAATCTTCCATCATGGTTTTGGAAAAGTGACCAGACATAATGTCGTCTTGATGTTTTTCATATAAAGGACGCATGATGTCTTTGAGTTCTTCGGCGAGATCATAAGCTTTTACTTTGGCGGGGTTGGACAAGCGATCCATCATGTTGGTGATGCCGCCCATTTTCAGGCCTTCAGTGACTGTTTCCCAGCCGTATTGAATCAGCTTTGATGCGTAGCCAGCGTCAATACCTTGCTCAACCATTTTGTCAAAACACAGGATTGAACCGGTTTGCAGCATGCCGCAAAGAATGGTTTGCTCGCCCATTAAGTCAGACTTTACTTCGGCAATCGGTGATGATTCCAATACCCCGGCACGATCACCGCCGGTACCGCTGGCTAGTGCCTTGGCGATTTCAAGGCCGTCACCGTTTGGATCGTTTTCACGGTGTACTGCAATCAGGGTAGGAACGCCAAAGCCGCGTACGTATTCGGCACGTACTTCTGAGCCAGGGCATTTTGGACAGCACATAACGACAGTGATGTCGTCGCGAATTTGCATGCCTTCTTCAACCAGGTTAAAGCCGTGGGCGTAATCTAAAGTTGCGCCTTTTTTCATTAGAGGCATGATAGTAGTGACGACGTCAGTGTGCTGTTTGTCAGGCGTTAGGTTCATCACGATGTCGGCTTGCGGAATTAACTCTTCATAAGTGCCAACAGCAAAGCCATTTTCAGTGGCGTTTTTCCAGGATTGACGTTTTTCTTCAATTGCCACTGCGCGCAGTGTATAAGACACATCAAGGCCTGAATCACGTAGGTTTAAACCTTGGTTTAAACCCTGGGCGCCACAGCCGACGATCACGATTTTTTTGCCTTTAATATAATCGCAACCATTAGCGAATTCTTCGCGATCCATAAAGCGACATTTGGCAAGTTCTTCCAGCTGCAGGCGCAGGGGAAGGGTGTTGAAATAATTCTGACCCATGATGATTCTCCACTGATGTTGTCACAACCCCCGTAGCCGGAGGTTAAAAAATAGTGGCGGGACTATATAGAAAAATAGCTGTTGCGTAAAATGATATATTTGCGATACTTTGTTGCGATAATTGCAATAAGGATTGCGGTTATCCTATTATACAAAGTCGAGCGACAGATCTTCAGCTCTGTCCCTCCTACAAAATTTTTTGAGTGGTTATGGATACCAAAGACTTACAGTTGTTTCTCAATTTGTCAGAAACCCTGCATTTCGGCCAGACCGGTGAAGCAATGCATTTAAGTGCTTCTGCGGTGAGTCGTACCATTCGTAGAATGGAAGATGAGGTGGGGCAGCGTTTATTGGAGCGAGATAACCGTACGGTCCGTTTAACGGAAATCGGCCGACAGTTTCAGGGTTATGCGCGGCAGGCGCTGGGGCAGTGGCAGTCGTTTCATCAGTCAGTGAAGCGTGAAACTGAAGGGTTGAAAGGTGAGATTAGCGTGTTTTGCTCTGTAACAGCGACTTATAGTGTGCTGTTGGGCGTACTGGAGTCTTTTCGTTTGCGCTATCCAGATATAGAAATTAAGTTGCGTACCGGCGACCAGGCGGATGCAATCGGGCATTTATTAGCGGGTGATGACGATATTGCGATTGCCGCCCGGCCTGACAAGCTATCGAGCCGTCTCCAATTTCAGACACTAACCCATTCGCCCTTGCAGTTTATTTACCCAAGAATGCATTGTGCGGTGGAAAGCCAATTGCGTCGCTATTTAGATGCCAACAGCCCAATCCCCTGGCAGGCGATACCTTTTATAGTGTCTGAACGGGGTTTGGCGCGGACGCGGTTGGATCACTGGTTTCGAGGGCGGGGTATCAAGCCAGATATTTACGCTCAGGTTAGCGGGCATGAGGCGATCGTCAGCATGGTCGGTTTGGGGTTTGGGGTTGGCGTGGTACCGGAATTGGTGCTCGCCAACAGTCCTCTAAAAGATAAAGTAGAGGTAATAGATGTGCAGCCACCACTGACCCCGTTCGCGATTGGGTTGGCCGCGTCGGCGCAGCGTTTGGAAAACCCTTTGGTTAAAGCCTTTTGGGATTGCGCAAAAGCGTCGTACCGGAACTGATTTTACTTTATCATTGGCATCCCTGCCGGTTTAAGCCTAGGCGATTTGAAAGAACTGATATGAGCGATAAACAGAACGAGTCTACTCCTCCATTGCGCGATGTTTCCTCCGAGAAAAAGGAATCATCATCTAATGTATCTGATACAGCCGCCGCTTTAGAGTCATTAATTTTGATAGATGAGCATGAAGAAGAAGAGTCTATCGATGGTAAAACGGTTCGGCGTAGAGGTATTTATTTATTACCTAATTTATTTACTACGGCAGCATTGTTTTCTGGTTTCTATGCCGTAGTGTCCAGTATGCACGGTAAATTTGAAGTAGCAGCGATCGCTATTTTTGTTGCGATGATTCTTGATGGGCTTGATGGTCGAGTAGCGCGTTTAACTAACACCCAAAGTAAGTTTGGTGCTGAGTATGATAGCTTGGCGGATATGGTCTCTTTCGGGATGGCTCCAGCGCTGGTGATGTTTAGCTGGGCATTGGTGGAATTGGGTAAGTTTGGTTGGGCCTGTGCTTTTATTTACGTTGCTTGTGCGGCGTTGCGTTTGGCGCGTTTTAACACGCAAATTGATACTGCAGATAAAAACTTTTTCTCTGGCTTGGCGAGTCCTGCGGCCGCAGCGGTGGTTGCGGGTGTGGTTTGGGTTTGTCATGACGCCGGCTGGGTGGGCGCGGAGCTGCCGATTGAAATGGCGGTGTTGGCAGGTTTGATAACCGGTGGGGCAGGTTTTTTGATGATTTTAAATGTGCCTTACCACAGTTTTAAGGGGCTGGATTTACGTGGACGAGTTCCATTTGTGGTGATGATTCTGGTCGTTCTGCTGTTTGGTTTAGTGATGTTGGATCCTGCCCGGATTTTATTAGCGGTGTTTCTGATTTATGCCTTGTCTGGCCCGGCTACTGCATTGTGGACTAAGCTGCGCTAAGTTTTAGTCATCGGTTGGGAATTATTCAGCGTAAAACTGCTCTGACTACTAAGGCCTGCTTAAGGGCAATAATATAAGGAGTTACCGGTGTTGATTCTAAAGCCAGCAGATATCCCTTCCTCAGAGATTACACCAGAATCTATTTATCTTAATCGCCGCCAGTTTATGGGCCGTTCCTTGTTGGCAGCCTCAGTGCTGACTATTGGCAAGCAAGCTTTGGCTGAAACAGATATGGCCTTGCGTGATTTGTCGTTTAAGCCTGTGACCAAAGATAAGGCTAGTGGATATTATACAGATGAAACTTTAACGCCTTACGAAGATGTTGCCCGTTATAACAACTTTTATGAGTTTGGTACGGGTAAAGGTGATCCGGCTAAATATGCCCATGAATTAACTACTGACCCTTGGTCTATCAAAGTAGAGGGTCACGTTGAAAAGCCTGGCGAGTATGCCCTTGAAGATATTCTTGCCAAGCTGGATATTGAAGAGCGGGTCTATCGCTTGCGCTGTGTAGAAGCGTGGTCAATGGTTATTCCCTGGGTGGGTTTTTCTTTAGCCAGTATGATTCAGCAATTTCAGCCGACTGCTAAAGCGAAATATGTTCAATTTGAAACGCTTTACCGGCCAAAAGAAATGCGCGGCCAACGTTCTCGGACTAGTAGTATCGATTGGCCTTATGTTGAAGGCTTGCGGATGGATGAAGCCATGAATCCGCTGAGCTTTATGGCCACGGGTTTATATGGCAAGCAGCTACCTAACCAAAACGGCGCTCCCTTGCGATTGGTGGTACCTTGGAAATACGGGTTTAAAAGTATCAAGTCGATAGTGAAAATCCGGTTTGTCGAACGCGAGCCTGCCACAACCTGGAATATGCTGCAGGCTAGTGAGTATGGATTCTACGCCAATGTAAACCCGGATGTAGATCACCCGCGCTGGAGTCAGAAATCAGAACGTCGCTTACCTTCAACACTTTTTAGCCCGAATCGAATCCTGACTGAGCCTTTTAATGGTTACGGGGAACAGGTTGCCTCTTTGTACAAAGGGATGGATTTAAGCAAATTTTATTAGTTGGAAATTTTGCATGGCCGTGACTAAATCGCTGTTATTTGTAATTCTGTTACTGCCTATCACTAGTCTTGTGTATCAAGCCTCAGCGGGGTTATTAGGTCCGGATGCAGGAAAAGAGCTGGTTCTGGAAACCGGTGAGTGGGCGCTACGTCTCCTATTGCTGACACTGGCTATTACCCCATTAAGACAGCTTCTCAAAAAACCAAGACTAGTGAGTTATCGGCGAATGCTGGGTTTGTTTGTCTGGTTCTACGCTTCTTTGCACTTACTTGCCGTGCTGACCTATATATTAGGCTGGAGTTGGGCAATATTTATTGAAGAGTTTACGGAGCGTCCTTATATGACATTGGGTATTCTTGCCTGGTGTTTGCTGGTGCCACTGGGGCTGACATCCAATCGCTGGGCGCAGCGGAAATTAGGTTCACGCTGGAAAACGCTTCATCAATTAGTCTATTTGATTGGTATCCTCGCCTGCGCGCATTTTGTCTGGCTGGTGCGCTCTGACTTTGGCGAGGCGTTGATTTATAGTGTGGTGCTCGCGCTGTTATTGGCTTCTCGTTTTTTTAAACTTCCCGCTTTGTTGCCAATACTAAAACGCTAATATTAACTTGATTGCTCTTCTATCAACTTGATCATTTTTTTAAGTGGGATTAGCCCTTTAGTTCTGTCGCGGCCAGCAGCTTTAATTGTGCTGATTATGAGGTGGCTCTATTGGTGTTTATACGTACTAAAACCTTCGTTTTTTGAGCAAATAACAAGCGAATGTTGGTGCTTTTAAATCTTTTGTAAAAATTCTACAGATTGTCGTTGACAGTCTTAAACTTGGCCGTATAATGCGCGCTCTCTTGTCGAGGTACCGTTGTAAAACAGTTCGGGCAAGAGCGGCAATAAAGTTCCTAAATAGTTAAAATTCTTAGATTTTTTCGATTTAGTTGTTGCCAAGGTGAATAGGTTCTGTATAATTCGCCTCCCTTGTCAGAGCAAGCGTAGCGCTTCGCTGGCAAGATACGGTAAAACCCGAGCGGTTTACCAAGCTCTTTAACAGATTGGATCAAGTAATTCGTGTGGGCGCTTACGTGTTGATGATGATGTAAATTATTATCAGGAACATAAGTGGCTCATCGAATCATGCAAATGAAAAGATAGAAACTAATTCCTGAGCCGAGATTTTGGATCATGAAGCGAGGTAATCGCG